>CAZSTW010000187.1:0-10117 GCA_964609845.1 uncultured Planctomycetaceae bacterium
GGTCGTTCTTCAGGTGCAGGAAGTACTTTCGCAACTGACTTTCTGTGATCTGATCGGGAGATCGCTGGCAGAAGGCGGCCAACTTCCTGACGGCCCTCAAATCGCCTTCGTGAGTCCGTTCGGACATTCCTGCGAGTGACAAGTCCTCGCTCATCTGTTCGTAGTGGCTCCACAAAAGAATGGCAAATGTGTCAACGAACGTGCGGTTTTCGGTGACTTTCGCGGTGGTTCAACATCATCTCTCCGAACTGTCCTGCCGAATCATCTCTGTTTCAGTCGAATCAACCGGGCGTTATGGATTGGGGCCTTGAATTGCTGAAAGACAACTCAAAAGCGGTACTGATCTTGGCAGTCCGTATCGATTCCACTAGAAGCCATTCGTAGGATCGTTCATCATCGGAAGGTTTCTGTGTGTCCCGTACCTGGTCGCCTGGGTTGACGATTGGCCTGCTCGCCATCTGGCTGGGGGCGAGTCACCAGGTGCACGCTCAGCCGGTTTTTACTCGTCTGGGTCACCCCGATGAAGTCTTTCAAGAACCCGCCGCGAGCGATGCGGTCGTTACGGAACCATTGCAGTATCCCGCGCTGGAAGAACCGTTGCTTCAGCGACTGCCCGCTCCTGAAGATGAGTTTGCCGTTGGAGTTGCCTCGAGCGGTCAGATTCCCCGCCGCCGTCCGATGAGTGGTGGCCCGCCGGGCAATGACCGCGCTCCGTTCAAGTCACGGCTGTTTTGGATGCCAGCTCAGTCCGTTCAAGGGCAACCCGGAAAACTCGGGATAAACGGTGAAGAATTTGACCTGAGTTTTCCCCTGCGTATCGACGAGAATGGGATCTGGCTGGCACTGGGGGGAGTGCAGCGATTGGACATCAACGGTTCGGCCGTTCTGCCGGATTCGGGTTTACCAGTTCCGAGTCAGCTCTGGGATATCGAAGCGGGACTGATGCATATCCGCGATCTCGGTGACGGGCGGCAAGCTGGCGGAATGGTGCGGATCGGTTCGCCAAGTGATCAGCCGTTTGCAGCCTGGCGTGATATGACGGTCACCTTCCTCGGCTTTCTGACAGTCCCAGCACGTGAGCAGGATTCCTGGAGCTTCAGTCTCTTTTACTCCCCGACAGGGCAGATCATTTACCCGATACCGGGCATCGCGTATGTCTGGCGACCGAACGACCGGTTTCAAGCCAATCTGGGGGTCCCTTTTTCCCTGGAGTACAAACCGACCGAGACCGCAATATTCACCGCCAGTTATATGCCGCTGAACAATGTGCAGGTGATGATGCGGCAATCACTGGGGAAATCGTGGAGTCTGTATGGTGGCTACCGAACCGTAAGTGAAACTTTTCTGCTCGCTGATCGTGTGAATAATCGCGAACGGACTTACCTGTTCGATCAACGCGTGTCCGTGGGTGTCCAACGCGAACTGGGCCGCGGGTGGAGCCTGGATTTCTCGACTGCCTACGTTTTTGACCGCCGGTTTTTCCAGGCAGAACAGTTCTCTGGAAGCCGTCGGGAAGGACTGTCGATCGATCCCGGCATTGCGACAACGCTGCAGTTAATGTGGACCCGTTAGGCATTGCCGACGGCCATGACTCTTGAAGGGCCATCTGCGACGGCGCCGGCAGTAACCTACTCGGACGGGTGGCCAGGGCAAGCGCCTTTTTCAATGCAGGGTGGGCCCAGCTCGCTTCGAGCGCCGGCCCACCAAAAAGCAAATGTCGACAAATGATGGTGGGCCGGCGCAGCGCCACTTGTCCCACCCTACATCCTCCCCAGCCTCAAAAAGGCATTGGCCCAGGACGGGTGGCCGGGACTGGAGCGTCTTCGCGAAGTCCCGGAACGTGCGATCCATGCGAAGACCGGGGGGCTTCCTTCGTCAAGCCTCAGTCCAGCACCGGCCACTCATCTGTAATGGTGTCGGGGCGGACTATCTGCGGATTTTTGAGCGAATGGCTTGTTCGTTGCCCTCCGGCTGGCTACGATGCTGATATTGAGACTCAGTGTCAACTCGAGTTGTATGTCCCTCGCCGTCGTCCCCGCCAGCCAGAATTCCGCTTCTCCCGGAAACAGCCAGTTCGACGTCCGGCGACGATTACCGACTTTCCGGTGATCGACGTTCTGTGTTGGTTCATCAAGAGGGGTGCCATGTTGAGAAAGTCTGTTCAGCGTCGCCGGGGATTCACGCTGATTGAACTCCTGGTGGTGATCGCCATCATCGCGGTTTTAATTGCACTGCTGCTCCCCGCAGTGCAGCAGGCCCGCGAAGCGGCCCGCCGTACCCAATGCAAGAACAATCTGAAACAGCTGGGACTGGCACTGCACAATTACCATGATGTCTACACGGTGTTTCCACCAGCAGGGACATACCGCGCTGCGATCATTCAATCAGCAGGCTGGTCCGTACAGGCCCGCCTGTTGCCGTTTCTCGATCAAGCCAACCTGCAGAACCTGATCGACTTCAGCCAGGGGTACGGCGTGCAGCCCAACGTCACCAAGGTTCGGATACCGGCCTTCATGTGCCCGAGCGAGGTCAATGACCGCCCCTATCCTGACGGCGCCCTGACGCATTATCCGTGCAACTACGCTGCGAATTACGGTGAATGGTTCATTTGGAATCCGGTCAGCGGTCAATTCGGTACAGGGGCTTTCGGACCGAATTCCCGTACAGGAACACGCGATTTCGTCGACGGGACAAGCAACACGGTCGCCTTTTCCGAAGTG
The DNA here is from genome assembly GCA_964609845.1 of uncultured Planctomycetaceae bacterium. GTDB lineage: Bacteria > Planctomycetota > Planctomycetia > Planctomycetales > Planctomycetaceae > Schlesneria. The sequence goes on from CAZSTW010000187.1 coordinate 2,721, forward strand.
AAAGCATTTCAATACTACCTGCGCGATGTGGGGGGGCTTTCGAGCCCTCCAACACCCACCCCAGGAAGTCTCACGACACTGGGAGGCACGCTGAAAGATTCGGGACATGCGGAATGGGTTGACGCTCGGGCGAATCAAATGGGTTTTACGACGACGTTCCCCCCCAACACAAAATGTCCCCATGTGGTATCGGGAACGACGTACGACGTCGACTTTGTCAATTCTCGTGAAGGAGTCAGCGCAACGGACTCCACCTATGGCGCCCTGACAACACGCAGCTTTCACACGGGTGTTGTTCAGTCGTTGCTGACGGACGGTGCGGTTCGGTCAATCTCCAGCAATATCGACCTCAATCTGTGGCGAGCGATTGGCACACGCAGTGGCGGGGAAATTGTCGGCGACTTTTAGAGCGAATTTCATTTAAGTGTGGCGTCCCGCGGGCATCAAACGACAGCGTCTCACCCATATTTCGACGCGACACGGAAGTGCGACACGCAATAGAGCAAGTTCCATTTTGGCCTCGCGCGACGCTGGGGTTGATTGCCTCGAACTGAATGGACTTCACCCAGCCAGGGCACTCGCTGGGTGAACTGCTGACACGCCTGGGCCGACGCTCTCTTTGAATTTCTGTTTCGAGCATAGATTCTCAGAACTCCGGGCACGATTCTTGACAGGGAGAAACGCGTCTTCAGGTGAAGTGTGGATGCAGAGCGCAGCCGGTTGCGATACTTTGGTCCGGCGGTCATCATGACTGAAACTGGCAAACAGACCTGGCAGGTTTGCCCACAGGACAGTCAAACGTATACCGCAAATCCGAACTGTGACCTGCGGTCGCGCCATCTGGAACGAGAGTCAACATGAGAATCTTTGTAACAACCTTTGCAGGGTTGCTTGCGTCGGCGTTGATATGCGATTGTCTGCTCGCGGCAGAGACGACAGCGAAGCCGCTCGTGTTCAATACGACCGCGCCGACGAATGATTTGCAGGGATCGTTCTCCGCGCAAGTTCGATTCGCTCAGAGTCAGATCATTCCAGTTCATCCTCGCAAAGGGGACAATCAGCCGCATCTGATCAGTCTACGCAAGACTTTATTGCTGGTGCAGCCGCTCAAGCCGGACAGTTCGACGCCCATGCTTGTCACCGTTCGTGACAAAGGGGGAAAGGTGCTTGGCGAACTGAGCCTCGATCCGCCTGCGAAGCTGCCCAAAACTGCCTATGATCTGGACGGCATCCCCGACGAAAAAGTTGATTTCACGGCGCCCGGTACTGCTGGCAGCGTCATCAACAATCGACGCGATCTGGAGAAATTGAGCGAACCGGAAGAGACCTTCCTTCAAGGTCGACTGCGACAGAACGCTCTGGTCGAGATTCAGACCGCCGACGGTCAATGGGTCCGTGACATTTATGTTCCGAGCGGGGCTGAACTCGACGGCAAGTTTCTGCGCGTCCGCTCGAATGCCGGTTACGGATCAACCGTCCACTACAGCGGCCGTTCCGTTGCGATCTCACGTGGTCAGACGCTGCTCTTCAAATCTGTGCGTGGACATTGGATCCTGGAAAGTGACCTGGAGAACCAGGGGATCAGGTACGCCAACGACACTTGGAGCGGTGTGCTGCCAGCGGACTGGATTGTCCCTGGCCTGAATCTGCAAATTCGACAGGGGAACCAGAGTGGCACATTGACCAACCTCAAAATCGGGGCGCCCACGGAACTGCTGATTCATACGATTGACGTCGGAATGCTGACCCAACCCCGCGATCAGTTTCATTTCGCCACCGATCCCACGGCCCATCGGGAATACTTCCAGACCGTCCCCACCAGCCGGTTGATCGTGAGCCAATACGCGCCGCTTTCGCTTCCCGAAGTAATGCTCCCCAATGGAACTTTGCTGACCGATCACGACCCGAGCAAAGGGGACTGGCACAACGGAACCATGCGACAGAGCATTGGCAAGGAGCTGATCTCGCTGGGAATCGACAATGCCAATTACGGCATCAACAGTACTGCGGGAGAAGGGGAGGGGAGTCACCCCTATGTGGTAGCCCAGTTGGCAGCACACAACAGCGTCGGCAACTATAAGTCCGGTCTGGTTGTGCATGGTGGTTCCGGTGGCGGTGGCATCGTGACTCTTGATGACTCGCTGCACAACGAATTCAGCCACGAAGTCGGACACAACTACGGACTCGGCCACTATGTGGGTGGATTTCTGGGGTCAGTTCACCGCAGTGCCGATCAGATCAACTCCACCTGGGGCTGGGATGCAGACAAGAACCGCTTCATCCCGAATTTCGCACCGGTACGCAGCGGCAAGGAGACTCGACTGGAGGACCAGTCTCAGGAACCATTTGACGGGCGTTCGTTCGGTCTGGACGCGATGGCGGGCGGTTCGCCGATGTCGAGCTTCAACCGATTTACACTTTATACGCCAAACACCTCAGCCATCATCCAGCGTTTTCTGGAAGGGAAAGCGGTCTTCGATTCCCACTCGCCGACCGGTTTCAGCAAATGGAATGACACCAAAGCAAAAATGGAGCCGTATAGCCACAAGATTGACGTCGGTTCACAGATCACTGCTCCCGTGAACGATCTCAGCGAACAAAAGATCGCCTCGCTGCTGTCCGAATATGATCGCGTCAACGTTTCCATGGGAGACGGCAACTGGACCAAAAATATTCCAGTGCCGGCTGCTTCGGCCGCTAATCGTGGACGCACCGTCGCCATCGATCATGGAGCCAGCTACGCCAGCACACTTTTCCTCAATGGCGGTCAGATTGCTGTCCCCCGCGGTTTCAAAAAGAGCTACGTCTCTGATGGAAAGAAGTGGAAGGAAGGGACAGGGGCAGATCTGACGGTGGAGCGCAAACCTCAGGCGTTCGGCGTGCCCGTGACGACGCTCATCGGTTACTACGATCCGCAAGGTGAATTGAAGACCTATATCTATCCGGCGCTGCATGGAGCATACGGATTCACGTATGGAGATGATCGCGGTCAAGCGAGCGAACAGGACTGTCACCTGCTGGTTGAGACTCGTGACGGCCCGCTGCGTTTCCGCCTGGCCAGCCATCGACTCAGTGCTAAAGTCATGAACAAATTCCACGTCAACATCCCTGAATCCAGTCAGCCGAAAAGTGTGTCCGTTGTCTGCCGCGGAAAAACACTGGCCAGCAAGCCAATCGTACCCGCAGCCGAGAAACTGTCTTTCACCGTTCACGGCAGACCGCTCACTTCAGGCAAGTGACCAGCCAGACATTTCTTCAGCCTGTCATACGGGCTGCGATCGAGAAATCAATCTGAGTGCAGATTCAAAGTGACACAGAGCGTTATGCACGACTTTCTGCTGATCATGTACGACGACGTCAGCAACAAGGCGGCCGCCGATGATGTCGAAAAATGGAGCAGTTATCTCGCTCGCCTGCGAGCGTCAGGGCGTTTTGAGGGAGGCAGCTCAGTTGGTACCGGACTGATGTGTCGTAAAGATCACCCGGACCGGCCATCAGAACCCGGCATGAGCGGATTCATCCGAGTTCGGGCCGACAGCTTGGAGCAAGCCAAAGAGTTTCTTTCTGGAAATCCGACCTATGTTGCGGGCGGTACTGTCGAGATCCGGGAATTGCTGAAAGACTAGTGCGTGTCGCACTTCCGTGTCGCGTCGAAATATGGGTGAGACGCTGTCGTTTGATGCCCGCGGGACGCCACACTTAATTGAAATGCGATCTAGTGGAGTGAACCCGAACGATCTTCTTTTCAAATCGGGCAAACTGTCGGAGCAAACGAAATGGGCGCCTGGGGCATTGCAACATTTGAGGATGATTCCAGCCTTGACTGGTTGTGCGATCTGGTCGAGGAAGAAAGACCGCTGGCCTTTCTGAAGGAATGCCTGAACCTGAAAGGAACCGACGAGTTTGAGTACATGCATTGTACAGGCATTCTGTGCGCGGCAGTGATGATTGACGCATTGCTCAATGGCGCAACGCGGGATCTGCCAGATTCGGCTGTTGAATGGCTTGCTAACTACAAACAACTCAAGGTTCAAAAGCTGGTCCCAGCCGCAATTGCAGGGTTGGATCGCGTACTGGGAGACAACTCAGAAATGAATGAAACATGGGCCGAGGATTCGGCTCTCCATGCAAAATGGAAGCGGCGAGCCAACAGCATCAAGAAGCGGTTGTCGAAGTCACTCTAAACATGAAATGGTGCGCCCAACTTTCCTGGTAACGAGCCACAAAAACATCGCCGTGGCGTGCATCAACGCCGGACCGCTTTAATTCCGGACCAGGTTCCGTGAAAAGGGACTGTTGCCGTAATGTAAGCGAGGTAGACTTGGTCGCTGGCGAGGGTCAGCCCCCAGGCTCCGAGTTTGTCTTTGGGTGGCCCGTACCTGGCGACAACGGCCGGCTTCGCTCGGTCTGACACGTCCACGACCAGCAGTTCGCTGTCTCCGGCCGACATGTAAACCAGCCGTCGCTTTTCGTCGTATTCGATCTGGTTCGTATGCCCGGGACTGTTGAACCAGAGGTTTTCGAGCGTATCTGCCTTCCACAGGTTCAGCCATGCGACCGGTTTGATGTTTCGCGGATCGCGGATATCCAGCACCTCCATTCCGGCGTAATCTGTGGCGACGTAAGCCGTCGTGCCATCAATCACCAGATTGTTGTACGCCTGCTGCTTTTCCTTCATCCCGCGGTTTACGTAACGGCCAATCTCCTGTGGTTTCAGCGGGTCGGCAACGTTGATCACACGCAGACCACCAGCATCGAAAGCGACATACAGATGCTGGCCCTTTAAAGCGAAGCCGCGGGCGTTTGGGTGCTGGACTTTGCCGGGGTTCTTCCGGGGAAAACTGACCTCGGGAAGAATCTCTGCGACCTTTCGGACATTCCTGGAGTTACGAACATCCAGAATGAAGACCCCATGCGCCATTCCGCCGAGATAAGCGTAATGATCTTTGACCAGGACGCAGGCGGCCCCCTGCATGATTTCTGGAGACTTCCACATACCGAGTACTTTGGGAGTTCGCGGGTCGGCGACGCTGACAACAGCAAGGCCTGCAGGGGATCCTTTCACATCGAAGAAATCACCCAGCGCCAGATAAAGGAGGTTGTCCTGTTGAGTCAGGTGCATGACATCCAGGCCACCCAGTTCAGTTGTCGCGATTCTGGCAAGGCTCCTGGGGGCAACATCGGGTTTGGAAATATCAAGTATCCCGAGCCCGCCATTCTTGAGTGCGACGTAGAGGACGTCACGCCCCTTCTGATCGACGACAATGGCCTGAGGAAAAAGCAGTGGAGTCACATACTCCCAGGAAAGGGTCAGCGAGGCAGGCTCGGCTGTCGGTGAGCCTGTCGGCGCTGCGAAGAAGAACATTCCAGCAACGATGGCAATGACGTACCGGGGGGACGATTGCCTGGGGCAAGCGCACTCACAGGTGGGGCGAATCGAGCCGACAATTGCCATTGCTTCATCCCCGTTTCAATTCTCTGACTCGGCGACATCTTCGAAGGTGATGCTTCCTGATTCAGATCGCCCTGTCAAGGTGACGATCCGCCTGAATGGACGCAGGCGCGTCGAGAGGTCGAGAGCAGGCCGCATCGCGATGCAGGGCTTCGGGGAGATCCGTATTTGACATGACGTCTTTGCCCGCCCGCCAGTTCAGTCCAAACCGCTCTCTGGACTCGGGGAATGATTTTTCAACCTGATCGTTCGTGTGATCATTGCTTTTGATCCCACAAGCTTCTTCGAAATGCTCATTTTTATCGGAAAGATCGCAGCAGTACTGTTTTTGGTAATCGGATGGCTCCATTTCGAAGAAGCATTGGCCGTTACTGATGTTCGAACGGCTGAATCCACCCCACTTCTTTGCATCGCGGCGGCTGACTTTCTAGAATACGCAGGAACCGCGAAACTTTGATGATCGCGGAATTTCTGTTATTCACCGCCCCCTCTGGGAGAGAAATCTGATGGCTTTTACACTGCCCCCGCTGCCGTATGCGTACGACGCCCTCGTTCCTCACATTGATGCCAAGACGATGGAAATCCATCATACGAAGCATCATCAGGCCTACATCAACAACGCAAACAAGGCCCTGGAAGCTCATCCGGCTCTGGCAGCAAAGTCCGTCGAAGCTTTGATTTCCGACATGGCTTCGGTTCCCGAAGACATTCGCACCGTAATCCGTAACAACGCCGGCGGTCATGCCAATCACTCGCTGTTCTGGACCGTGATGGGCCCTAACGCGGGTGGCGAACCGACCGGTGCACTGGCCGACGCCATCAACGCGGCGTTTGGGTCGCTGGCGACATTCAAGGAAAAGTTTGCAGCCGCCGCCACAACCCGTTTCGGCAGCGGTTGGGCCTGGCTCTCATTCGATAAGGGTAAGCTGGTCGTCGAAAGCACCCCGAATCAGGACAGCCCGCTGATGGAAGGCCGAACTCCAATCCTGGGCCTGGACGTCTGGGAACATGCCTATTACCTGAACTACCAGAATCGCCGACCTGACTACATTGGCGCGTTCTGGAATGTCGTCAACTGGACCGAAGTGGCCCGACGTTTCGCAGAAGCTTCGAAGTAACTCGACGTCGCAGCATGCTGAACACCAGGAAGCCCATTGCAATTGCAGTGGGCTTCCTGCAATAGATGCCAGAACGTCGCGGCTCCTCTGCTCAGTTGGAGACAGTAAAAACCTGTCACCGACGTTGACTCTCTACGTGCGCCCGCACAAAATCTGCATCGATCAGACGCCCCGGAAACACCAGATCCATCCAACGCCAACACCCAAGGAATTCACCCATGAAATATGGCATGAACATGCTTTTGTGGACATCAGATGTCACAGAAGAACATTACCCGCTGCTGGACAATCTGAAGTCGTGGGGATTCGACGGAGTCGAACTGCCGATTTTCGAAATGGATGGGGGCAAGTTCGCCAAGCTGGGTAAGAAACTCGATTCGATCGGTCTCGGTCGTACCGCAGTGACCGTCTGCACCGATGCCGAAAACCCGATTTCGCCCGATGCAGCCATTCGCGCAGCCGGTCTGGCCCGGTTGAAGAAGGCGATCGACATGTGTGCCGCCAGCGGAGCGACTCACCTGTGCGGTCCGATCCATTCGGCACTGGGAACGTTCAGCGGGGCAGGTGCCACTGCGGATGAATGGAAATGGGGCCAGGAAACTTTGACAAAGGCGGCCGATCACGCCAAGGACAACAACGTCACGCTGGTGGTGGAATACCTGAACCGGTTCGAATGTTATTTCCTGACAAACGCCGCAGACGATGCCCGTTTCTGCCGGGAAGCCAATCATCCGAATCTGAAGATGATCTATATAGACTATATCAAGATTATCTCGCTGATGGATATGAAGGTCAAATGGTTAGAGTTTCAAATGGAACGTATGATC
>CAZSTW010000187.1:10127-11321 GCA_964609845.1 uncultured Planctomycetaceae bacterium
ACACATTCCACGCCAACATTGAAGAAAAGAACCTCGCAGCGGCCATGCAGTCCTGCTGGGATCAGGTGGTCCACGTCCACATTTCCGAAAACGACCGTTCGACCCCGGGCGAAGGCCACGTCGACTGGGAAACCACGTTCCAGATGCTGAAGACGTTGAAATACGACGGTTGGCTGATGGTGGAAGCCTTCGGCCTGGCCCTGCCGGCCCTGGCTGCCGCCACCAAGATCTGGCGTCGGATGTTCCCAAGCGAAGAGTATCTCGCCCAGCATGCACTCGCCTTCATGAAGCGCATGATGGCGGGTTAGGTCGTTGCGGAGTCGTGCAAGGCCATCAATGTGGCGATTTTGTGGTCGGCGTAGGGTGGGACAAGCTCGCTTCGAGCGCCGGCCCACCAGTTTTGCCCATCAAAAGTTTGGCATTCGCCAAGATTGGTGCGTCTGCGCGGCGAGGCGCCGTTCCTCCACCCGACTTTGTGATGTGCTCCCTTCGCGCCGTCCGCAGGTGCCACGGTTTTGGAGTCTTCGACAAAGCCGTGTCTTTGATGCATCTTGAGGCCCAGAAGGGGCCGGCTGCGAAAATGACGTCGAAACCAGGTTCAACACGACCTTGTCGAAGACTCCAGGATCGTGGCCCCCCTTGTGGTCATGGGACTTAAGCCCAAAGAAGCCCGAAAACAGCTTGTGACGTGTCACGATCCCGGCCTGACGTTCACGTTTTACGCAAACGGCACGGTCACCGACTTCCCGCACCCCGCACCACATCCGCATTCCAGCAAACAACTTGCGCCAGTGTTGCCGAATTACAGAGAATGCCATTCGGCTGGCTTGTCGCGGAAAAGGAATACGCTAAACTTCTTCTCCCGAGTCGCCGAAGGTAATTCAGCGGCAGTGATCGCTGGGAGCGAATCCGGTCGATCAGATGGCAAGGTAGCTCAGTCGGTTAGAGCACAGGCTTCATAAGCCTGGGGTCGCGGGTTCGAGCCCCGCCCTTGCTACTCGTGAAAGCCCCTGTTTTGCAGGGGCTTTTTGCATTCTCTGGGTCAGGAATGGTCGGCTGTCGACCGCAAGTCGTTGCTCCCAGGAGTGCTCCTTTCAGGCAAGCGTTTTTCGCAGGTCGCATGAAGTTGCTGGTCCCATTGGGGCAAGCCCAACGGAAACCCATTCTTGTTGAACAATCAGCGATGCGCATTTC
>CAZSTW010000188.1:0-11314 GCA_964609845.1 uncultured Planctomycetaceae bacterium
CGGAGGCATGGGCGGTATGGGTGGTATGGGTGGTGGCATGGGTGGCATGGGTGGTGGCGGGATGGGTGGCGGGATGTTCAGCGTCCCCCCGGAAAAGCAGCCTCGCAATGATGCCAGGAAGTTTTAGTTCTCAGACGGTCTGGTACCCATGGCGAAGCGAAATGCCGGCACTCTCTTGCGTGTCGGCATTTTGCATTTGCGCACCGAATCGAGGAATTCGAGGACAGTAATCGTTCTCCGAGAACTGGTTTGCCGTCTGTCAGATGGTGAAAATTCGCCAGTCAGTTTTTTCGGCCGACAGCACAATTTGCCGGACTCCGATGTTTTTGACGGTCCACGTGGGCACATTCTGAGAGAATCTCTCTGGGCAATATGGTGGGCGTGCTGCTGGCAGCATTGGCACGCAACCTGCTTAAACAACATGTCAAAAATTGCTCACTTCACTGGTTACGGAGAACCATTATGTCTGTGCGATCAAACACATCACTGTTTCTGGCGTCAGTTGTTTCACTCGTTAGCCTCACCACGGTTGAGGCACAAACAGCACCTGCTCCAGGAAGTCGACCTCACGTTCCCGCCGGATACATTCTGATCGAAGAAGAGCAGTGGGATATGCTGTCTGATGAACCGAGCCGTCACCTGGGGCGGGCGCGTGATGCATTTCTCATCATGGATAGTCGCATGGCCGCGGCAGAAATGCGAAAGGCTGCCGTCCATCTGAGGGTGGCTGCTGAACACGCCCTCGACCGATCAAAGCGTTCACTGGCTCACTCGGAACATGAGTTGGAACAGACGGCCCGTCGCATTGAAACCGGGATGGTGAAGTCTGTCGAGGATCTGGATCTGGTCACCGCCCGGGCACTACATGCCTTGGCGAATGACCAGTACGCTAAGGCATCGGATGCATGGCGAAAGCGAGAACTTCGCCGATCGGGTCAATTCCTGCGATCCGCCACGAACAATCTGGAGCGAGCTGCGGCACGGACCGATGCCACTATGCGAGCTGCCACTGCAGAAATTGCCAAGGACTCACGATTGATCTCTGGGAAATTGATCGAGGGAACGGGTTTTGTGATGGACGAAGTTGGAGCGGGCATGGAATCGGTCGGGCACCAGATTGAAAAAGTTGGTAGCCGTGTTCTTCCACAGACTCCGAAATAGCAGTTCCTGGAAGTCTGAAGCAATGACGACCGCTCAATAGAAAAGCCCGGGGATGCAACTGCATCCCCGGGATTTTCTGATACCAATCAATCATCGCTGAAGTTACGAATCAACGATGCCTGCCGTTCTGGCGAATGACGGACTTCAGACTACTTGACCTTCTTCGCTTTGGGCAACTTGTAGTGCGACTTCTGCTCATCGGTCAGCAGGGCATGGATCTGCTCCTTGATCGACAATTGCAACTTGGCAACTTCCGGTTGAATTTCGGCACGCTTCTTCTTTTGCTCGTCGGTCAATTTCAGCGCTTCGTCAACGGCCGTCGCAGCGTCTTTCCCCTTCTTGCCATCGGCTTTGGCCTTGGCTGCAGCTTCCTTGCGTGCGGACTTCTGCTCTTCTGTCAAAACCGCATCCAGCTTTTCAGTGAGTTCGACCAGTTTTGGTCCTTGTTCCTTCTTAATAGCGTCGAGCTTTGTCTGCTGTTCTGCTGTCAGCGTAATTTCTTTCGGGATTGCAAACGCAGGATTTGCAGCTCCATTAGGCTTTTTCTTTTCCTTGGCTGCTTCTGCCGTTCCGGCGGTCAAAGCCAGGGCGACTACGATTCCGGCACACAAAATGTTTCGCATCAATCCACGCATCTGGTCAATTCCTTGAAAAACATGTCACTCGTAGAGCACGTTTCCAACGTGCTCGTTCCTGTTCAACAATGACGCCCGCTGGTACGCGTCGATCACGCAAAGAGTTCGGGGATGATTTCGCCATCGCGAACGATCATCACCGGACGACCGATATTTGTCTGGTATTCCTTATGCGGATCAATCCCCATGTTGTGGAAGAAGGAAGCGGCAACGTGATCGGGTTTGAATCCATCGCCGACAGGCCCAAGGGCCTTGTCATCGCTGGCTCCCAGAACCTGACCGGGCTTGATTCCCCCGCCCGCCATCAACATAAACATCGCGCGAGCATAGTGATCACGACCATTGCGAGTCGTATTGATCTTCGGAGTCCGTCCGAACTCACCCGTGACAAACACGCAGGTTGAAGCCAGCAGGCCCTTCTGTGACAGGCCGTTGAGCAGTGCCGCCAAACCTTCGTCAAACGGCGGAAGTTGCTTCGTCTTCAATCGAACCCAGTTGTCCTGGTGAGTATCCCAGCCACCGTAATTCAATGTGACAAACTTCACTCCCGATTCAACAAGGCGAGTCGCCAACAGGCAGCTCATCCCGAAATCGGTCTTACCATATTGTTCAGCAAAAGCGGGCGACTCCTTGCTGACGTCGAACGCTTCGCGTGATCGTGTCGAAGTGATCATCGAATAGGCCTGCTGACCGAACCGATCCAGGCCATCCAGCAACTGACTGTTCTTTTCCGCCCCCTTGAAGGTCGTATCCAGATCTTTCAGCAGGCCTTGACGCTTTTCCACATCCGAAACTGTCAGGCCATTCTGCAAGGAAACCCCGCGGACGCTGTACGGAACACCTGGCTTCGGAGCTGACCCGGCATTCAGCGGTGCATAGCGGACGCCCAGATAACCTGCCTTCTGCTGGCCCGAACCCATTGCGACGTACGGCGGCAGATCGGCAGGTCCACCCATTTCTTTCGAAATCACCGATCCGTAACTTGGGAATTCAATCGATGGCAGCGGACGGTTTCCGGTGTTCACATAGAGTGAGCCGAGTTCGTGTGCGGCGAGCGAGTGCGATACCCCTCGCAGAATCGCGAACTTGTCCATCTGTTGTGCCAGCTTTGGCAAGTGCTCGCTGATCTCGATTCCCGTGACGTTCGTCTGAATCGGATTGAATTCCCCTCGGTATTCCGAAGGGGCATTCGGTTTCAGGTCAAACGTATCCATATGCGATGGACCGCCACCCAGGTTGATGAAGATCGCCGACTGAGCCTTGGCGTTCTTGATCTCGCCGGCATGTGACATGCGGAGGTAGCTGGAAAGGGTCAGGGCCGAGGCTCCCAGCGCTCCCACTCGCAAAAAGTCACGTCGCTGAATTCCGTCACAGGTACGATGCATGGCCATAAATCGGGTCCTTGAGAAATGGTGAGTCAGATCTGGTTTTGGTTGAGTTGCGGTTTAAGAATCACGGAATTCACGAGCATCTTTCCATCGAGAAACACTCGATGGCCGTCCGCTGAACGTTATCTGTTTTTAGTGGTTCACGACAAATTCTTTTGTGTTCAGCAACGCCCACAGCAGGTCACGCGTCCCGTTGGCGACATTGCCTGATTCTTCGAAGTATCTCGCTGCGCGTTCCGTCTCGCTCTCTGTTGGATACCGACTGAGAGATCGCAGGTAGGCTTGGCGAATAATCCCCTTGATGTCGACGGCCGCAGCAGGCTGTTCAGCCGGTTTGTCAGCGGGTGCATCCGCCAGCGATTTCTCGCGTTCTGCGATTTCTTTCTTGATCGCTTCTGCAGCTTCTGGTTTACCCTTCTTTTCCACCGCAGCCAGTCGCTGTTTCAACTTGGCAAGATCGGCTTCAGCAAGTCGCTTCGCCTGACGTTCTTTAACTTCGCGTGCCGCCTGTTTGGCATCTTTTTCCGGTTCATTGCGTTTCAGAACCTGATCAACCCAGCGTCCTTTGCCACTGATCATCGTCAGAACTTCGGTGTCGTTCTGCAGATAAACGGTCTGCAACAGACTCGCTTCTGATGAACGATCACATTCACAGTTTGAGTCTCGAATCGAACGCCCGAAGATCGACAATGCATAACTCGACTTACCACGCCCATTCGCACGTGAATCGACGATCGAGTTTCCGATGGCTCGTCCGGTGATGGACGTCTTCCATGCTGCCGCTTCGAAATCGCTCATGGTCGCCATCTGCATGGCATCGTATGCGACTTCTGCGGGCAACCGATGTGGCACAGCCCGAGCGAAGTTGCGTTCGTCGAATTCGTTTGTTGAATTCGCATGCCAGCTGAGCTGATAGGTTCGGCTGTTGGCAATCGTTCGATGGAGCCATTTCAGGTCATATTTGTGATTGCGGAACTCGGTTGCGAGGTAGTCCAGCAGCCCTTCGTTGCTGGGAGGATTGGCAAGGCTCAGGTCATCAATCGGTTCGACAATCCCGACGTTGAAATAACCTGCCCAGACCCGGTTGACGATCGCCTTGGCGAAGTATGGATTATTCTCGTCTCGCATCCAGTCCATCAATGCTTCGCGCGGGTCTTCGAGATCTTCGATCTTGACTTCTTCGCCCCCCAGGATCTTGGCGGTTCTGCCTGCCACGACCTGCGGACGCTTCTTTTCGTTCCCTTTGCTGTTCTTGTCGCGAACAACCTGAGCAGTCTTCCGGGGTGCTGGAACATACAACTCACTGAAGGGCATGACTTCGCCCTTATTGAGTTGTTCGCGAATTGCCTTACCGAGGTCATTTCCCTTCAGGTTCTTGGGATCAATCCCCACCTTTGTGAGCATCGCCAACTCGTCGTCACGCGTTCCTGGCGCATTGCCGTATTGTGCTCGCGAGAAGAATTCCTTGAAGCGATCGAAATCGTCCTTGGTCCATTGATCAAAAGGATGTTTGTGACACTGGGCACATTGAATGCGAATTCCCAGAAACGTGTAAGCGAAGCCGAGTGCTCGCTCTTCCGGCTTGGTGAATTCGCGTCGAATCCAGTAGTGAGTCATTGATGGCTGCTCAGCGAAACTCCCCTTTGGCTCCTTGTTGTAATAGCCACTCATTCGTTCGCAATATTGAGCGTACGTTTCATTCTCAAGCCGGCTGACAGCCAGAACGATGCCCTCGGTGATTTCGTCATAAGGGACATTCTTTTCGATACGGGTCCGCAGCCATTCGTACCAGTCGGTTGCCAACGTACTCGCTTCAACTCCGGATTTGTTGTTATTCAGCTTGCCAGCATTGTTTCCAGTCCAGTCCGACATCTTGGTCGCCCACCAGGCCGCGTATGCTGGACGCTCAAGGAGTTCATCAATCTTTTTTGCCCGCTTGTCGGCAGACTGGTCTGCAAGAAACTCTTCAACTTCAGCAGGTGTTGGCAATGTTCCGATCATGTCCAGGCTCAGGCGGCGCAGGAACTCAGCGTCGGTGCACAGATCCGACTGGACCACCCCCAGTTTTCGGAGCTTCTGAACGACCAGTTCGTCGATTTTGGTGGGAGTCGGGACCGCAGGATAGTTGGGACCAAACTTCTCACTGACCGGTTGAATCACCTGAACGGGAACTACGCCGTTGTCGTAGAAAACGACGACGTGCGAATCACCTGGCCCGGTGGCTGTGACAACACCCTTTTCATCCACCGATGCGATCTGATCGTTATTGGATTGGAATCGACAGAGCGGAGTCACATCTTCACGAGTCCCATTCGACCAGACAGCGACAGCCTTCAAAACGAATGTCTCACCACGTTTGCGAGAGACGATTTCTTCGGGCGTAACATCCAGCCGGACAAATTCGGGAGTTTCCGCTCCAATCGGCTTGGCTCCTCCTTCGATCCAGCGGGTCAGAACTTTGTGCTGCCAGGTTCCTTCCTTGAGCCGGGTTCCCCCTTCGTGTGGCACGACTTGCAGAGGTTTTTGCAGCATCAGGCTGTCGGCAACGGCGCTGGCATTGATACGAGGTTTTTCCCCCAGAGCCAGAGCTTCGTGATCGGCTTTGAAATCGTACCCGAACAACGACAACCGCAAGCCGCCGCGTCCTTGAAATGACCCATGGCAGGCGCGTCCATTGCAGCCCAGTTTCCCCAGCAGCGGGACAACGTGCTGACGGAAATCTGGTGTTTCGGTGACGTTTTCCGCTGCGAACCGTTCATCGATTCGGGCCGCATCACCAGCATTTACATTCGTGGCCAGACAGCCCAGCGTCGCTGCCAGTGCGCAAATCCAATTTGTCCAACGGGTCTCTATCACGTCTTTTCTCCCTTTGCACCAACTGCGTCCGTTGCGGGTCGCTTTACCTTAGGCTTGGCCGACGGTCGGGCCGCCGGAAGCGTCTTCCTCAATTCCACCAATTGCTTTTCAATCGTCGCATCCGCACGGGATGACATTTCTTCAATCTGCTGGTCCAGCCGCGTGACTCGAACCTGCAAGCGATCACGCTCGGCGCGTTGTGCCCCCAGACGGAGTTCCAGGCGTTCTCGAAGTGCTGCCCGGAGTTCCGCCTCTACTGTCGGATCTTCCGACATGGTCAGGCGTGCGGCCAGCAACCGAATCCTTGATGTGATTTTCCACTCTGCCAGTTCAACTTGATGTCGATCCGGCGATTTGTCTTTCAGCTTACCAATCCTCTCCACCGCCCGATCCAGATCAACCAGTGCGGCCTGGTATTCACGAGGGGCATTTTTTTTCAGACCGTCCAGCAGCGCGGCCAGCTCAGGATGGTTTTCCCGAGCAAACAAGATGGCGGCAGCTTCGCGTTCCGGAGAGATCGTCACCGCCGGCTGAACACGCACCTTTTCAGTTTTGGCGACATTCTTCGGGGCATCCTTCGCCTTGTCGGCGTTCTTGTCGGTTGTCTTGTCATCAGCCTGACACAACCCGGCATTCACGATGCAGACCATGATCGCTGCTACGATGACTAGTTGCTTGTGCAACCAATCTGTGAGGCGATGCGGCATGACTAATTCTCCTGAACTTTGCCCGAGGAGCCGTCAATTCCTTCGACCGCATCAAGTCCGCCCGGATCTTTCGCGCGTGCTTCCAGCGAAACCGCAGCAATCATCCAGCCAGGTACTGCGACATCGTCATCATCTGATTCATCGACGTCGTCCGTTTCGATTTCGGGGACATCCCCGGTCCGCCAGAGTGAAACCAGTTCGACTGCTGCGGGATCAGAATTGGCTACTGAATCAACCCTGTCAGGTGCAAACGGGAACAGGCAGACGACTGCGACGGCAACACAGGCAACTGCGAACGCGGTCCACGCGGCACGACTGGAACGACGCGATTTTGGAACGGGGTGACCGATATTCATTTCCGTGGACATTGACTGTGCGGTCAACACCAGGCGGCTTGCCGCCACCACAGCCTCACAGGCCGCACTTTCTTCTGCCAGTCGCGATTCAAACGCTTCGCGTTCAGCAACGGGCAACTCATCCAGCACATACTGCATGGCGAGCCAATTCAGGTTCTCGTCAACCTTTGACGACATGATGAACAACCTCAGTTCCGTTCAGCCGACATCTTCGCGGCCAAACCATTTTTGTAACTTCTGTATCGCTAATCGCATTCGCGTCAGAACGGTTCCCAAGGGGACCTGTAATTCTTCAGCGATCACCGCAAATGTTTTCTCTTCCTGAATCCGCTGTCGCACCACAAACTGCTGTTCATCCGGGAGTTGCTGCATCAGAGCCCGCAGCCGGGCAACCTCTTCATCCCGAACCAGCGATTGCATTGCCGATTGGAAATCAACCTGATCTTCACTCAACCCAACCGCGATCTCGCGTTGTATCCGTTCACTGCGAGACTGTTTACGTCGAAACGCCAAGGCCTCATGAAAGGCCACCTTGAACAACCAACCGCGAACCGTTTCGTTCCGAGCCAGGTGTCCAACCTCCAGAAGTCGCTGAAATGTGATCTGACTCACATCCCAAGCGGCATCCCGATCTCGAAGCACCCCAATCAGAAACGTTACCAGATCCCGTCCATGAACCTCATACAGCGCACGCACCGATTCGGCAGAGAGTCGCTCGGGCGACACCAGCTTTCCCGAATCCGTCGGGTCGCCGTCGTCACTGTCCAACGTCCCCTCCTGCGTTTCACTGCGTGCTGTACAGATCGATGCTTCACCAGTCGCGGTTATTCTCGAAAATCCTTCTCGCTCAAAAAGAAATTCTGGCGACTTTTTCTAACAATCGCCTGTGACTGTGGTTCCGTCAACTGAAGAGGCGTAGAATGCAAAGCGGCGAGCGGTCTTTCCGCCACGAATTCCGTAGTTGGGATGCCACATGTTTTGGGGTTTACGATGACTGATGTGATGATCCTGAGTGCTTGTCGGACTCCCATCGGAAGATTTCAGGGGGCACTCTCCTCCCTGACAGGCCCCGAACTGGGGGCCATCGCGATCCGTGCTGCTTTGGCCCAAAGCGGTGTCGCACCAGAGCAGGTCGACGAAATCATCATGGGGAATGTCCTGGGGGCTGGGGTCGGTCAAGCTCCCGCGCGCCAGGCTGCGATTCGTGCTGGCCTCCCGACATCCGTGTCGGCGCTGACGATCAACAAGGTCTGCGGTTCGGGACTTAAAGCCATCATGCTTGCCGCCCAGGCGATTCGGGCGGGCGAAGCGGATGTCGTCGTGGCAGGTGGATTGGAGTCGATGAGTCGCGCGCCGTATCTCATTGATCGGACGGGTCCCGCACTTGGGAACCGAACAATGACTGACAGCCTGCAGCACGAAGGCTTGACCTGCGCCATCTGTGACCGCTCGATGGGACTGATTGCAGAATCGCTGGCCGAGTCCGCCGGGATCTCACGCCAAGACCAGGATTTATTCTCATACGAGAGTCATCAGCGTGCGATTGCTTCAATGCAGGCAGGATTGTTCGCTCGCGAAATCGTGCCGATCACCATCACGCAGCGCGGGAAAGAATTGACGATCACGCAGGACGAAGGTCCACGGAGCGATGCGTCGCTTGAGAAACTCGGCAAGCTGTCGCCCGCGTTTCTGAGCAGCGGTTCGGTCACGGCGGGAAATGCTTCCATGATCAGCGATGGTGGTGCCGCAGTCGTCGTCGCATCACGCCGATTTCAGCAAGCACACGGTCTAAAAGCGATGGCTCGCATTGTCGCCTCGGCAACCGCAGGACTCGATCCCGTAGATCTGTTTGTGGCACCTGTCCCTGCCATTCGGCAGGCCCTCGGCCGCGCATCGCTCACCGTCAATGACATCGACCTGTTTGAAATCAACGAGGCATTCGCTGTTCAGGCATTGGCCTGCATCCGTCAACTCGAGTTGCCTCACAGCAAAGTGAACGTCAACGGCGGCGCGATTGCGCTCGGGCACCCCCTGGGCTGCAGTGGAGCCAGGGTCGCCGTCACCCTTCTACACGCCATGCAACAGAGAAACGCCCACAGGGGTGTAGCAGCACTTTGCCTCGGTGGCGGAAACGCAGTTGCTTCCGTGTTTGAATCCGCGAGCTGAACGGCAAGCCCGCCAGGACACACGACTCACCTCTGTCAGAGCTACCGGAGCAGACCGTATTTCTTCATTTTGTTGTAAAGAGTCACACGGCTGATCCCCAGTTCTCGAGCGGTCTTGGTTCGGCTGAAGGTATTCTTGAAGAGGGTCTGCTCGATGATATCCTTTTCGCTCAGTGCGATCTGACCACCGAGAGTTCGATCGTTTTGAGCAACGGGTTGCGGTGGTGCGGTGGAGTACCCCAGCACGACCGTTGGATCATTTGTCGGCCCCGCAGTCCCGGAAAGGACGTGATGCGGCAGGTTGGCAGCGGTCAGGTTTCCGTCACTGCAGTAAATCACGGCTCGCTGGATCACGTGTTCCAGTTCGCGAACGTTTCCGGGCCATGGATAATTGATCAGCGCGCTGTACAGATCCTGCGAAATGTGTTCGATGCGAACGCCATGCTTGATTGCAAACTGGCGAGCGAATTTCTTCGCCAGCGGGACGATGTCCATCCGTCGTTGACGCAATGGAGGGATCACGAATTTCAACATATTCAACCGGTAATACAAGTCCGGTCGGAACCGCCCCTGTTCGACCAGCGGTTGCAATTCCAGGTTACTCGCCACAATCAGTCGGGCCTGGCAGTGTTGAGTCTGATTTGATCCTACCGGCTCAAACTCACCCGTTTCGATGACTCGCAGCAATTTCACCTGCTGTTCCGGGCCCAGGACATCAATTTCGTCGAGCAGGATGGAACCTCGTCGTGCCGCCAGGAATTTACCTTCCTTGTCGGCGTGAGCACTGGTGAAAGCCCCCTTCATGTGACCGAACAATTCCCCTTCAATCAGGTCTGCGGGCAATGCACCGCAGGCCACGGGAAGGAATGGTTCATGCCGACGCGGACTGACTTCGTGGATCAGTTTTGACAGAAACGTCTTGCCTGCACCCGTTTCACCGATCAACAGGATCGTCACATCGTGTCGCGCGGCTACTTCCAGATCGAGCAGCATCTGCTGAAGTTGTGGTGAATTGGTTTCAAACTTGCGTCCCATTCCCGTCAATACACCGAGTGCCTTTTCTTCTCCCAGGTCATTCGGGAGCAACGTCGATACCTGATGCGGGATCGGTCGCGTTGGCGCAACGGGCTCTACTTCGACCTGTCGAGGAAACAGGGTGTGAAATGCTTTCATCAGTGTCTGGCGATCAAGCTTGCCGCGACACATGGCGATGTCGTGCATCGCAGCATGTCGTGCCAGTGGTTCTGGACATTCT
This sequence comes from uncultured Planctomycetaceae bacterium, assembly GCA_964609845.1. GTDB lineage: Bacteria > Planctomycetota > Planctomycetia > Planctomycetales > Planctomycetaceae > Schlesneria. The sequence continues at coordinate 10,524 of CAZSTW010000188.1, forward strand.
TCGGAAGTCACCATGGCAACTCGTAACTTCGGGAATCGCTGAGCCAGCAGTTCCAGAATCCGATTTTCGGCATGTCCGCCACTTCCGACACGACGGAAGTCAGCCAGAAGGGCCTGCGGTTCCAGTCGATTGCTCAGGTCAATGACTTCTTCAACCGTGTCACAGGCCCGCACATCGGCCTTACCCTCAAACAGTCCAGGAACTTCTGATGCCATGAGTTGATCGCGGCTAAGAACAACAATGACTGGCAGCGACATGTGATTTATCCTGTCGAGGGAACTCGGTGAGTGGTTCGCCAAAACAGCGGCTATTCAGTGACCTTGGTGAAGGAGGCTGAAGGCGATTTGTTCAGGCGGCGAAACGATTCGATCAAATGGAGAACAAATGGAGTGCCAAACCGTCAACATGAACAGACGATTCGCTTCCAACTTCAATGACTATTGACAGTTAAAATCATTGAACAGACTTCGCGCCCGATGTACATTCCAGATGGATGTGGCAATTCGGAAACGTGACGCCGGTAAGCGTGTTGACGAATGTCAACGTGTTGCCGATTGTCGCCTTGCTGCTTTCAGGAAGCTGGCCGATGACAATTTAGAGCTGGGCGCGATGTAGGGTGGAGTCAATGTTAACCACATTTTGCCGCTGTACGTGCCAGGTACTGCCCCCACCCAAATGTTGATTTCGAGAGATCCATCAGCCGGAACACGTTAGCGTCCGGTTCCGATGGACGACGGGCGAAACGTATCTCCAGAAACCGGACGCTAACGCGTTCCGGCTGATGGTCGCAG
>CAZSTW010000189.1:0-11041 GCA_964609845.1 uncultured Planctomycetaceae bacterium
ATCTGACATCTTGGTAAATTTCCGCTGCGATGAATGATGTAAACTTCTTCGGATGAATGAGATAGACGCGAAGAGTATGTCGAATTCGCTGGCGAATTCCATCGAGAATCCGTGAACGGACCACAATCGCGCCAGCCACAGGCAAAACGTACGCCGTTTTCGTCAGATCTGATTGAATTTGTCGGAAGCGCAGATTTAAGCGACGACAATGTAGGGTGGGACCAGCTCGCTTCGAGCGCCGGCCCACCAAAATTAAAGATTAAAGAACGTGAATTGGTGCGGGGTGCCACGATCTTGGAGTCTGCGACAAGGTCGTGCTGAATTTGGTTTTCCAGCCCATTTCACAGCCGAAATCTTCGACGTCTCCGTGACATTTCGCACATTGTTAAGATCCATTGAAGCCACTGCCTTGTCGCAGACTCCAGGATCGCGGCACCCTATCCCTAATTGGGAAATTTCCGTTTCAAGGACTGATGGCTCGACGCGAAAACGCCACCATAATCAACACTGCATCGAGAACTGATCGTGAGCCGGCGCGGCGAAGCACCGCTGGTCCCACCCTACTCTTTCCCGCGCAACCAGTCGGCCATCCAGAGTTGACTGGTTCCATCCGGAGTTCGCGTTGACGTCCACATCAGGCTCTTGCCGTCCGGGCTGAATACTGGCAGGACATCTGCTGCACTGCTGAAGGTCACTTGCCGGACTTCACCCGCCGCCACGGTCCCATTCGCCCAATTCAGCTCCATCGTAAAGAGATTAAAGTGAGCTGACATGGGGCCTTTGCTGTAGTCTGCTCCAGACCAGACGAGGTATTTGGAACTCGGGTGGAAATAGGGGCACCAGTTGACCTGTTTCAGATTGTTGGTGAGCTGCACTTCGGTTTTTCCATCTACTGAAATGGCAAACAGTTGCAGCATGTGCTCTTCCTGGCGGTCCGATCGGAAGATGACCCATTCTCCATCCGGTGAAAAGAACGGTCCGCCGTCATAACCGGCGACATTCGTTAGCTGACGGACGTTGGATCCGTTGGCATCCATGATGTACAGATCTGGATCCCCGTCACGCGAAGACGTGAAAACAATCTGCTTGCCGTCGGGGGAATAACTTCCTTCGGCGTCGTATCCTGGCGTGTCCGTCAATCGACGCAGGCCGGTGCCGTTCAGGTTGATTTCGTAAATATCCATGTGCGGATCAAAGTCCCACATGTACCGCCGCTGGCCCCCTTTGGCAGCCAGTTCTCGAGCTTTCAGTTCCGTCTGGTCGATTTCCGGGTCCAAGTGACTGGACGCAAATATGATCTTTTCGCCATTCGGTGAGAAATACGCACAGGTCGTTCGGCCGCGACCTGTACTGAGCAACCTTGGCGTCTTTTCATCGAGTTTCTGAACGTAAATCTGATAGAACGGGTACCCGACCGGATAGGCCTGGTAAACGATCATGTCTCCCTTGGGAGAAAAATAGCCTTCGCCAGCCCGGGGCAGTCCTGAGGTAACCTGGCGGATATTTGCCAGATGTTTGCCTTCAGCAGCGGCATCAGTTTCCACAGGGGGGGCGGTCAACAGGGCAATCAGCAGCGGCAGCATCGAATTCTCCTCGACAGTTTGACATACGGATCACGCACAGTATACGCCCGAAGTTCGCGCACCGCGAGCAGATACGGATTGCGTCAGGTTCCGCAGCCTCCCTAGAATCACAGTATTGCCAGATCAGCATTGACCAGCACCCGCGACGACATATGAAACGATTGGTTCTGCTTTGACCGCTCCCCTGCCGAACGAAACTGCAAACCCTTCCAAAATCCTCGATCAACTTGGTCGAACGGGGCGCTGGGGGATTGGAATTGTCCTTTGTCTGCTGGCCTCGACCGCCCTCCTCTTTATCGACGAAACGGAATTCGTTCTGGTGGAACGGTTTGGCCGGATTGTTGCCGTCTACGATCGTCCTGAGCAGCGTGGCTTGCAATTCAAGTGGCCGTGGCCGGTCGAAACCGTCCGCCGGTTTGATCGGCGACTGCAATTGCTCTCTCCACCCGGTCGTGAAGCCTTCACGCATGATCGCAAGAATGTCACGGTCGAAGCGTACGTCCTCTGGAAGGTGAGCGACGGAGATTCTCAGGATCTGGCAGCTCACCCCGTCGTCCGGTTCTTTCGAAGTCTGGGAACGATCGAAATCGCCGAGGCGCGACTTTCCAGCCGTCTGCAATCGATTCTGACCGAACAGATCGGCCGCAGTGAACTTTCGGAGCTGCTGGGTGCTGCAGATTCCGAAGCAGCCCCCACAGATTCCACTGGACCTCTCGAAAAAGTCTCTGCCGAGATTCGTCGCGAGTTGATGCAACGAACCGACGAGAAGGATTCGCTCCGCGATCGACAGGGAATCGAAATTGTCGATGTCCGGATCCGTCGCCTGAATCTTCCCGCTGGAAACACGCGAGCGGTCTTCGAGCGGATGCGCAGCGAACGACAGAAGATTGCCGAACGCTATCGCAGCGCGGGTCTCGCCGAAAACCGGATGATCCGCAGTCAGGCTGATCGGCAGGCGGGTGAATTGCTCGCAAAAGCCAACGCCGAAGCGGAGCGAATTCGTGGCGAGGGCGATGCCGAAGCGATCCGTATCCTGAACGAAGCCCACGCGCGCGATCCCGAATTTGCCGCGACAGTGCAGACGCTGGAAGCCTATAAGCAGATCCTCAACGAACGGACCACATTGATCCTGTCCGCCTCGAACAGTCTGCTGAAGCTGCTCGTCGATGGAGTTCCGCCAACAGCGAGCAAAACCAAATCTGTTGCCCCAGAGTCCAAAGCAGATGAACGGAAAGCCGTTGAACCCCTGCCCGATTCACAGCCGTCGGCGCTGAAGCCTGCGAACGAACCCAGCAAACCGGTCGGGGACGCTCCATGAGCGGCCCCTCTGCACCCAAATCCCGGCGGCTGGCTCTGCGCATCGTGGCCGTACTGCTGTTGGCTGGCTATTTGATGACAGGAATTTTTACGGTGCCCGCCAATCAGGTTGGTGTCGTCCGACGCTTCGGCCGCGCCGTCTTTCCCGTTCGGACCAGTGGTCTGCACTACGATCTTCCCTGGCCCTGGGTGAAGATCGATCGAGTCAATTTGAATGCTGTGCACACCATGACACTCGGTGAAGCGACCGACGAAGCCAATGCGTTCCTTTCGTCTGCGTCGAATCAGCCGACCACATTCCTGACGGGCGACCGGAACCTGTTGCAATTGAGGATCGGAGTCCAATATCGAATTTCAGAAGAGTTTCTGGCCGAATGGCTTTATGGCAGCACGGCACCAGAATGGCGCCTGAGATCGCTGGTCGAAACGACTGTGGCGGATCTGGTCTCCCAATGCGGCGTTGATTTCGTGCACACACAGGGCTTGGCGGAACTCAACAATCGACTGCTGATCGCGGTCCGGACTGCAGCCCGGAACCAGCGGATGGGCTGTGAAGTGGATCAGGTAACGATCGATCGCGCCGAACCACCACCTCGCGTGAAAGCAGAATTCCTCGATGTCTCCAACGCCCGCGCGGACCTGGCGCGATCCATCAATGAGGCGCGAGCCTACGCAGAACAGCGCCTGGCTGAATCTCAGGCCGACGCCCGTCAACTCGTCGACACGGCAATCGGCCAGCGTGGATCAAAGATTTCCGCAGCCCAGGGCTCAGCCGACCGCTTTCAAAAACTGGTCAAACAGATCGAGCAGGATGCGAGTCTGGGAGATCGCGAATACGCCGCCTCGCGCAATCTGACACTCAATCGACTGTACCTCGAAACCATCCGCGAGATTCTCGGCAAGGTCAAATCAAAGGTTGTACTGGACGGCCCGGCAGATCTTTCGATGCCCCGGAATGCGGGGCAATGAAGAGAACAGCGATTTGTTGTTGACCAACGATATCAATGTTCTATTGTGGTTCATCTACTTTTCGACGTTTCGCGCCGTGAAATTGCTGGGGGCGAGTGCTCTCTGATATTGTTTAGTATCGACTTGCCGATCGCGCGGCCTAGCAAAACGGGTACCGCATTTCCAATATGCCTCGCGGCATGCTTTGCCGTGACTTCATTACCCGGCGCAAATTCGTAATCTAACGGAAAGCTTTGAAAAATCGCAGCCTCACGCAAGGATATGGCGCGGTTTTGCGTCGGATGGCCGAAGCGTCCAGTCCCCAATGTCATGAATTGCGTCGTCATTGTTGGAGCTGGGCTGTCCCAACGCATCCGTCCATAGACTGTAACCATGTACGACTTTCCAGAACGCTTGCGATAGCATTTGGGCCTTAAGTGGAGCGGCCAACTTGTTGCGCTGCCTCCGTCCTTAGGAGTCGCATTAATTCGTTGCTTATTTAGTTCGCTCAACTTGCTTGAACGATGCAGCGGGTCTGAAGGATGCGTATCGCCATCAGCCAGTCTCGGCAGTTTCCCAATGACTTCCTTGACAGTGAGAATGTCCTTCTCGCCATGAGTTTCGGGGATCAAAGAGATCGGACCAAGCTGCGAAGCCAACAGCACCAAACGGTGTCGCTTCTGCGGTACGCCGTACTTCGACGCATCGACCCTCTTGACAGATACTTGGTAATTAAGCGATGTCAAGGTGTTTACGAATTCCGCGAATACCGGATATTTTTGAGTATCCGACAAATCAGGAACATTCTCCATCGATACGATTTCGGGTTTAACCCTCTTCACAAGTGTCATGAAGCGATACATTGGATACCATCGGCGCTGTGCTTCTTTCTTTGCCAATTTGCGGCGATTCAACGAGGAGTACGGCTGACACGGCGCACACCCAACGAGTACACGGATCGACGCTCCGCGAAACAGATCTTGAAGCTCTTTCACGGTAAATCGAGAGATGTCTTTATGAATGAATTTGCCGCCATTGTTTTTTTCGAACCCGTACTTGCAGGTCTTGTCGTTATCGACACCCGCAACAACTTGGAGCCCTTCAAGCTCAAGTCCGTGCGACAAACCGCCTATTCCGCAATACAAATCTACGACCTTGACGCAAGGCGTGGCCGACGGCGCACGCTCGCGCGAAGTTGCTTCTGTACTCGGCGCCATGGTCATTGCCCGCGATTGAACATGAAAAGATTTGGAAACCGGTCAGGAATTACCAACGTAGGATACATGAATTCTTGACCGCCGCCCACGCCGCTCTGTTCCGTGGTTCGGACCGACATAATGTACAAAGTTGGAAATTGTTGTGCACGAGCAGATTGCAACTCGTCGCCGGACAGCGTGCCAGTCGAGATGAATCCATCTTGACCTACCTTGCGGTCGGCGGTCCGAAAACGTAGCAGTACCCGGTTGTCGAGTTTCTCGGCCACCTTGTGAATAACAGCGGAGATTGTACTGTCGCGCCAGGTATTCTTCGAGCCGGTCTTTAGCGGCGCAACGATCGCAGCTGCCTCGTCTGCGCTGATCTCTACACCGGGGCGCGCCGCGATTTCGAGTTGCTGAATAGAGCCGCGAGGTAAATCGAAGTGCTTCTGAAGCTGGGTGAGAACGCGAGCATAAGAGCGTGGGCTCTGTGGGCAGCGAATGTAATTTGGAAATACGTGCATTCCAGGCCGCAACGTGTCAATTTTGGCAACATCCAAAACTCCCGGTCGTGTGGTTCGTAAATTAAAAGTGAATTCAACAGGGAACGCGCCCGGCAATTGCGCGCGGTGACGCTCGATAAAAGCGCGAAGATCGGTGTCGGAACGACAAATATCCCTAAACCGGTAATACAAACGCCTTGGAATGTAGAGCCGCGTGTAAGGCAACGTATCGGTGCGGTACCCGTACATCCGAGCGTGCTGGTGCATTGTGTCGATCTGCGACACTTTCGCATCTCGGACGTAATACGTGACAAGCAAATCGCGGATTGCGATGCCTCTGCCAAGTGTGTTGCCGCCGATCAGAAAATTTAGGCCCCTGCCGTAGTTGATGCCTTGCCGCTTCTCGCGAGCATTAATTACCAGAAGTCGTCGCGATGGTAAGAATTGGCGTAGCGTTTCGAGAATTGCACGCATCGTCGGTGTTTGCGACCGAAGCGTCGTTCGTAAGATGGCATGTGCCGCGCGGAGGTCGGACAAGATGTCTTGGCAGCCTTGGCCCAGTAGTGCACTCAACGCTTCCGTCAAGAATGTATTAATTCTCTCCTCAGCAATCGCCTGTTCGTCATTTTTCAGGCTTGGGTGGCAGAGAAAAGAGTATCCTCGCTCTGGAACACCGATATTCTTAATCGCCGCAGATGCGGACACCAAGAAGAAAAGTAGGGAGTTTCTCAGTCCCCTGGGAATGGGCATGCTCTGGTCCAGAAGCTGTGCCTGTTCGCCCGGGTCAACCAGCGCAATCAAGGACTCGTTATCCTCGGGGTCGTCTCCGGAGAAAAATTGGTCGCCGCCCACGTAAGATGCCCCCGGAGGCAGCATCTCGATGAATGATGGTCGATGCGACGAATCCGCACTCTGAAGAACAACCGCTTGCGGAGTGCCCGTTACGCTAACGTAGACGTGGCGAGGAACCGCAGTTCGCAACCCTCGCTGGATGATTTCGTTTACTGGACTGGGAGCGACGGCAACACCGGTTGAGCGTCTCCGCGTGTTGGTATCAAGTGAAGCCTGGTCACCTTCGTCGTCGAAAATGATTGCCGGATATGGCGCCGCGCCGATGTCGTTCAGGAATTTAGAGATGTTGCGGAGGCTTGAAGTGCCTTTGGAGCAGATAAGCAAAAGCCGTCCATTTCCTCGACCCAAATGTAATCGCGTGTTGGCTACTTCCCTGTCAAGATCATTATCTTTGGTGAAAGTCATCAGCCCAGGCAAGCCACGTGAGAAATCGATATGCGTTTGGGAGACGAGGTCGTTAATATTGCTCGTCATCACAATTGAAATCCGAAAACCGTTGTCGAACGCAAGCGCGGTCGTTGAGATCATTGCACGTGTCTTACCGCTTTGGATTCGACCATAAACCAAGCCCATTACGGGGCGATTTGGGATTCGCGTCGGATCGATCATTCCGCCAGAATGTGCTCCATAGGCGCGAATCACCGCCTCCAAGATACATGATGCGTTCTGAACCGCATCGGCACGCTGCGGGGCATCAAGGTTCAATGCGTCAACGGTGGCGCGGAAATAATGTCCATTTAGATGCATGGGATCGCCCCAACAAATTGTGTAAAAGTGCGAGTTTGTGGCACCCAGCCGAAGTAATTGAACTGCCTTCCTCCCCCACCGAGATGAACTCGGTGGGGGAGAATATCATCACGTGAATCGACAATAAAAGCGGCCGGAGGAGTCACCTCTGGCCAGGATTTGGATGGCCCAAGGTTCCATTACTGCGGCGCAAATTCGGCGGGGATGATGCCGAACAACGCGGCACCGCCGGGTGCGGGTTTGGGTAGAGCGTAGGGGTACTCGCCCGGCCAGCCTGGAACCTGCTTAATCTTGATTTCGTCCCAGAATTCACTCATCGCAGTGTTGGCATAATGGGTTGTCCAGCCGTGGTCTGGTCCGGCGAATCGTCCGGGCGACGACTTCATCGTCCCCACCGTCGGAGCGGCTCCGTTGAACATGATGTCGTATTGTTCGCCTGGATCCCAATCCAGCTTGAAGACTGCCGGCGTCGCCAGTTGCGACGATGGGCCGAGCCAGTTGTCCTTGGTGGTGAACACAAACTTGTATTGCTTGACTCGAACCGCTCCGTAATTGTTGTCGAAAAAGAACTGGAACGATTGGCGCGGCGCCGGTTTCAGAGGCTGTTTCCCCTGTGGCCCGCGGTCTCCTAGAATTGGCGGATACTTCGGGTCGACACCGGTGTACTGGTCGTACGACGAGTATTCATCCGGGTGGAGAATGTAATCGCTCTGATCGATCCCATCGAAAATGATCGGCTTGCCGAGGTTGTCCTTCCAGAAGTGCTTAGGGCGCTGGTCTTCGGGGGCATCCGCCAATGCCGAGAACGTCGGCCACCAGTCCATATGACTCATCATCCCGGTTGCGACGGAACCAGCCTTGATGTGGCCCGGCCACCAGGCGATGGCTGGCACTCGAAAACCACCTTCATAGCATGAGCCTTTTTCACCACGGAATAACGTGTAGCCAGCATCCGGCCACGCGTCGATCCACGCACCGTTGTCCGTCGTCCAGACGATGATCGTGTTGTCGCGGATATTCGGGTCAGGTGAATTTCTGACCGCATCGATGACCGATCCAGAGTTGAAATCCAACTCCATCAGTGAATCCAGATACGGAGACTGCCCAGGTGACTTTCCCTTGAATTGTGGAGCCGGAAAGTTGGGCTGATGGACCTTCATGAAACAGCAGTACAGGAACAGAGGATTGTCCTTCCCTTCGTGCTCCTTGATGGTGCGGACGGCACTATCCTTGATGCGCGTATCACACGTGTGCAGATCCAGGTAGGTGAAATCGCGAGTCTTGACTGCAGGCTGACCAGCGTTCCCCTCCCATTCCCCCATGTTAATCGACTTCCACCAAGCTTGGAATGCGACATCGTCCAGCGGCCAGGCCGGGTTGAGCTGCGGGTCTGGATACGCATAGACTCCAGCGTACCACGGAAGCATGTGCACCATGTGATCGAAGCCGACCGAAGTCGGATAGTTTTCGGGCTGACCGCCGAGATGCCATTTGCCCATCTGGACTGTGTGGTATCCGACCTTCTTCAGATATTGGGCCACTGTTGGGGTTTCGTTGGTGATCCCCGCCTTATTGCCGGGTGTGATCACAACTGACAGGGCAGTCCGCACCGGAATCCGACCTGTCATGAACGATGCGCGACCGGCTGTGCAACTGGCCTGGCCGTAATAGTTCACGAATCGCATTCCCTCAGAAGCGAGGCGATCGAGATGTGGAGTCGGAGCTCCACGCATGATCCCGCCACCATAACAGCCCAGGTCCCCCCAACCGACATCATCCGACATGATAAAAACGATGTTCGGTTTGCGGGCAGGCTTCCGTTTTCCTTCTTTCCTGTTCCGATCAGTACCCGCAGCCGCTAACAGAATCGGCGCTTCGTCGGCCTGCGCCGATGTCGCCACAAATTCCACAGGGTTTAGCGATGCAGGGGCATAGGGGGCGACCGCATCATCCACCACATTTTTTGTGGCTTCCGCACGGATCTGGGGCATCGCAAGACTACTCACCGCTGCCAGATAGCCTGCAATCGCCCCGGTCGAAATGAAGGCCATTGCGGTAAAAGCTTTGTACATCACTCGCCGCACTTTCTTGCAAAAATAATGAACCATTATGCACTGCGCGTCGCACTCTGTATGCAGCCAAGAAAACAACTTGCACGCAAATGCGACACAAACACGCCACCACAACTCGTGTTGCAAGCAAAGTGTGGAACAGAGCGATATGCGCACTATTAAAGCGATGCGTATTGCAACTGTGTCAGCCGCTTAGATTCGCAACAAGCAGATTTTACCAGCGATAATAGACATCAGCGCATCACAATGCAATCATTTGCCGCGCCGACGCTGGTGATAATTTTTACTCGCGATGAAAGCTCACGCATGACTTCCACCCAGACCACACAGGCCTCTCAGAATAAGCAACCCAACATTCTGCTGATCACCGTCGATCAGATGCGGTACCCCTGTCTGCGGTATCAGTCCGGCGGAATGAATCCTGAGATCAACCAGATCCTTTCGTTTCAGCCGATTGATCCCACCACCAATTCATTCGCGAAGTTCTTCCCTGGATTTTTGCGACTGCAGCAGAACGCCGTGGTGTTTGACCAGCACATTATCGCCAGTTCTGCCTGTGTCCCCAGCCGTGCGACGATTTATACGGGTCAGTATGGAACCCGGACGAAAGTCCTTGAAACAGACAGCCTGTACAAATCGGGAAGCGATCCGAATTTCCCGTGGCTGCATCCGCGAGGCATCCCGACAACGGGTGACTGGTTCCGTGCCGCAGGATATACGACTCACTACTTCGGAAAGTGGGATCTGTCGTATGTCGATTTCGATGGCTACGAACATGGTGATCTGAACCAATGGGGCTTTGCCGACTGGCGATTATGTCCCCCGGATGCTCAGGGAGGGAGCCTGAACGAACTGGGAGTCTATCGTGATCCGGGTTATGCCGATCTGGTCAGTAATTTCCTGACTCGGCATGCGATGAATAACGAGCAGACACCGAACGATCCCAAACCATTCTTCTGCGTGGCTTCGTTCGTGAACCCGCACGACATCGCGTCGGCCTATCCGATGAACTGGTGGGTTCCGGATGGATTGCAGACTCCCCATGGTAAACCCGTTACCGGTGTCCAGACGGCAACGGAATCCTCCCCCACGATTCGACCGATCCCATCGGAGGGAGAACTGAGCAACCCCCTGCCCGGCGGACGTCTGCGAGTTCCGCTCAATCCTATGGGTTTCCCTCAGCACTCGTGCGAGATTCCGGTCACACTTAATGAAGATCTGTCGACCAAGCCGCGTTGCCAGTTTGATTACGCCTACAAGATGGGCCTGGCGCTTAAGTCTCGACGGCCTCAAGACCAGTGGCAGTACCAGACGTTTCCATTTCAATTGCAGGAGCATTCCAAAGCGTGGTTCGGCGCGTATGGCGACTTTTACACGTATCTTCATTCTCTCGTTGATGCACAGATATCCAAGGTATTGAAAACCCTGGATGAAACCGGGCTCGCCGAGGATACGATCGTTGTTTTCCTGGGCGATCACGGCGAATACCTGGGGGCTCACGGCGGCATGATCGAAAAATGGCACACGGCGTATGAAGAGATTCTGCACGTTCCATTTCTGGTGTCGTCACCAACACTGAACGCGGGCACAACCCCGGTCCGGATCAGTCAACTGACGAGTCACATTGATGTGCTGCCGACGTTGCTGGGGCTCGCCGGTTATGACGCGATCCAGCGGGACGTACTTGGGCGTCAGATTCCTGGACAAACGTACATGCCGCTGCTTGGCGCAGATCTGTCGCCCGTCATCGAGGATCCATAAAGACCAGTGCTGGGGCCACATCATCAGGAGAGTACAGGGGTGCTGTTCATCATCGATGACAC
>CAZSTW010000190.1:0-10677 GCA_964609845.1 uncultured Planctomycetaceae bacterium
TGAATCGACCACATCCTACCCCGAATGGGGTTGTGTCGCCTTTCTGATCGGGTGATGGAGTGTGACCTCATCTGGGCCATACGGCGATCAAGATCGCGATGAGCGCAAACACCGAAACTCACTCGCTGATCAGACTTTTCGCCAGGAATTCGATGACAGGCTTCGCCATGGCATTGGCGTAATTCCAACCAAACCCTCCATGAGTCGAAACAAAGTCCGTTTCGAATGGAATTCCCGTCGAAGAAAGTTTGCTCGATAGAGTGATGACTCCGTCGAAACTGTAGATGTCGGCGGGGTCGCACAACAGGAACTGGTGTTTGGGCCAGTTCAGTGGATGGATGTGCAGGATCGCGGTGGCCTGCCGAGCGGCTTCGCGGTCACGGAAGATCTCATCCAGCGTTGTTCCGTGGCCATACCACGATTCGAAATCCACTTTGGGAGCGATCGCGGCCACCACTGCAAACTGACGGGCATGGCGATAGGCCAGCTGCAATGCCCCCTGACCACCCATTTCGACTCCCGTCAGCCCGATCTTTTCCACGTCCAGATTCCAGCGAGTCTTACAAAATTCGGGGATCTGCTGGAACAGGAAATCAACGGGACTGATCGTCGGATCAAATGGGGGATACACCCGGTCAGTCCACCAGCACCCTGGCCCCAGCGGACACAGGCAGGCCAGTTCATGTTTGTTGAACAGGTCCGAAAAGATACGATTGTCGCGCAGGGTGACTCCGTCATAACCATGCAGAAAGACCACAGTTGCGCGCGGGGGAGTTGCCGAATCAGGTTCGAACAGTTCCACAGACTTGCCGGACATCAGATCCGTCGACCAGGCCACAAGATATTCCTTAAATCAGGGCAATTGGACGTATTGCCATCGGTGCGTTAAGGTAAACAGTCACCAGCAAGGTTGCCATGATTGCTGGCGAATATTCGTTTCGAAACTCTGTTAACGCTCTGCCGGTACGACACAATCCTCATGTATACCCTGATCACAGCCGAGCAAATCGCACTGCGAATCAACGAGTTGGGCGCTACGATCTCTGAAACATATCAGGGGCGACCACTCACCGTCGTCGGAGTTTTGAGCGGCAGCGTGATATTTGTCGCTGACCTGATGCGATCCATCGGCATTCCGCACCGGTTGGGATTTGTGACAGCTTCCAGCTATCGCGGAGCAACGACAACGGGTGGCGAAGTCACCGTCGGAACCGGACTTCTGCCCGATATCACCAATCGAGATGTATTGCTGGTGGATGACATTTTCGATACGGGACGGACGATTTCACGGCTGCTGAAAGAACTCAATCAGGCACGACCAGCCTCACTGCGAACGGCAGTACTGCTCTGGAAAGATGGCTGCAGCCAGGTTGATCTGGTTCCTGACTACCACGGGTTTTGTATTCCCAATCAGTTTGTTGTCGGGTATGGCCTCGATTATGACGACGACTATCGGCATCTGCCGATGATCGGGGTTCTGGAACCGCAAGACCTGAAATGAGTGATCCGCCCCTGCATCCCGTGTTAGTGCCCGACGAGAACCTGCTGCGTGATTGCCAGGTTCGGCATGAGCGGCGACGAGGGCCCGGAGGGCAGCATCGGAACAAGACCGAATCGGCCGTTGTACTGCATCACACGCCGACAGGAATCGAAGGACAGGCCGCAGAACGCCGCAGCCAGTTCGACAATCTGCGAGTTGCCATCAAAAGGTTACGCCTGAACCTGGCACTCGAAGTTCGATCGGCCGAGTTGGCTGCCGTTGCTCCGACAGAGTTGTGGCGATCGCGCTGTCATGGAGAACGAATCACCTGCAACACCGATCACGACGATTTTGCACCGCTCCTTGCTGAAGCATTAGACGTCATCGCAGATCGCCAATGGAATCTTCCGGGTGCCGCGACCCAGTTAGGAATCACGACGTCACAACTGGTCAAATTCCTGAAGCAGGACCATCGAGCGTTGCTGCTCGTCAATCAACATCGAGAGCAACGGGGGTTGAGACCGATGGAATAGGTTCACGATGGGTCTATGCGCGATTCGGCAGGTGTGACAGAGACTGCGACGAGTGCCCAGACGCTTCGCCATTTCTGATGATGAAGAAGGGTAGCCCCGGTTGGCTGCTTTGAGCCTACCGGGGTGACGAAGTCACAGGAAGTTTTGAAAAACCAAACCAGGATAAACTTCTCGTCGCGTTGCGGCCCCGGTCAGTTTGATCCGCTCGTTAGCCGCGCCTCTTCTTGCGAAAACCCAGGAACTTGCTGCCATCCCATCCATAGATATGCGGTTTTCCGAACCGCTGCTTGTCCAGGTTTGGCGGATCTGAATCGATCGTGGTGAGCTTACACTTCATCAGGTCATCAGGTCTTTCCAGAATCACCTCGCCAAAGGACTTCAAGAGCGCCTCAGGAGAAAATTCCGACGAACAAGTCCCCCAAAGCCGGACGCCTGTCGAATCCCCATGAAGATTGAAAAAAGCAGCCGGTCTCAGATCACGGGTGAACGCCACAATGTTCAAGTAGTAGCCGCCGCCGTCATTGCAAATTCGTCCGTGCGTTTCGAAGCCAAGCCGTTCCCGAGTAAGCTGAAACAAGCGAGCCAATAGCCAAGAGGCAACCGGTGCCGGTCCGAGCGATGGCAACTTCTCTGAAGATTTCAAGATCTCGCCGAAGTTGGGTTGGTCAATGTTCCTGGCGTCCGGAAAACTCGATGCCATGCACTGCGGGTCAACCACAAAGCCCATGTCGTCACGCCAGAAAACGCCGTCCATCATGTCACGAGCATCCAAAACGGCCAACGCCGCCGTTCACCGGGCGAGCGCGAATGACATTGCCATTTGAAATCGCCGGGATCGCCCGCTCCAGTGCACCGCCTGGTTCGCCGCTCCGTAGTCGTGAACGTAGCTTCTGCATCTCATTTCATTGAAGTCATTTAGCATATCGCACAGTCGCCTTTGTTGCCAAGCGATTCGCGGACTACATTTGTGGTCATCGTCGAGTGCTGCCGACCAACACTTGTCATACGGTTACAAAACCCTCTGACCAATGATCTTTGTCCAACGCATACTCATCAATGTAAAACCCGTTGGCGTCGACGTCACTCAACGGGTCAACAAGCCGTCGGTGTTCAGCGAACCCCGGTTGATTATTTAAGCGATTGATTGCTGCGTGTGCTGCTTCCAATGACCGGTACACGCCGATCAATTTGACGTCTTCCCGAGCGTCGGAAATGACATGAACGTGTTGAAGAACAAAGACGCTTTTCATGATGTCGCACTATGAACACGCGATCGAATTGTGGTTCTGCTATTTGATCGGCGAACGACACGCATCAGCGGGCCGGCGCGAGACGCGTTGATTTCAAAACCGACCCGACCGCCGGCTCCGTTGCATGCGATGGTTCTGCCACGCTTAGAATCACGCGTCGATCCACGCGATCGCTTCTCGAATCGCATATTCTATCGCAAGTTCTATGTCGTTGAAGTGCCATTCGGGCGGACTATCGCCCGTTCGAGTGACCAGGGATAGAAAGGCGTCTCGGCATTTCTCCGACGTGACTACCGCAATTGGGAATCTCATCGTCGGTTCTTCGGCATCATCCATGAATCTCGAAACATGGTCTAAGACCAACAGCAACGTATTTCCCCATTTGTAATCCAATTCGCGAAAATCGAGGATCAGGCACCATGGCTCAATTGCTGCCAATCCGTGCATCGTCGAATACGCGATGTAGTGTCCGTGTGAGTTACCGCGTGATCCATCAGGATAGATACCAGAAAACGAAGCAACGAGTATCTTGGGTACCCGATCCTCGCCTTCGCCTCGGACGACGCCAAATGAGCAGTCGATTCCGTCGGGCGGCGTGATTGTCAACTGCTCAATGCGCATGTAAGTAAGTTTTGTGGCAGAACAAGTATTCAACCGAAAAAACGCCGTAAAACATTACCGAAGTTTTACGGCATATCATGGAAATGTCAGCGTCGATGGAGCTTGCGGTACAGCCAGTTACGACGGAACGGTAACCACGCTCTTGTGATATACCGCATTCCAAGTTCCTCGATACGCCGCAATTCCGTTCCTGGCGGTCATACTCACCCGAATGGTTCCGCCAAGTGCAAAATATCTCGCCGAACCGGTTCAAGTAGACTCGACAACAGACCTACCAACCGAGCAAACCCCATCGATTACGATTTGCAGCACCGATTCATCGACGGCATCAGAATTTGCCGTTTTGACCGGTACGCCGTGAGATACAGTCGAATCGGGTATCTCGCATCACCCATGTCAAAAACCCCTTAAATTGCAGGGGCTTCCCGCAAAATAAGGGGCTTTGAGTTTTGAGCCTGCGTTGCCTCACCCCGGCCTACGCGATAGAGGAAAACTCACTTGTTGATGTCGAGGTACATTCGTTTAAACGTCTTCATTACGTTCTTGTTGAGTTGCTCGTTTCCTTGATACTCGTTTACCAGCCACTTGAGCGGGTAGTCGGCAGGGGGTTCTTCCTGGCTCAAGCGATAGATGTCTTTCCAGACCGTCACACCGAGCAGGCATTCTTCCACCAGGGTCTCTTCTGATCGCAGGTCCAGGAATTCGGGTCGCTTCAGGATGTCGTCGAAGCCCTTCATCCCTGCGAAAGCAAAGTCACGAGCCTTGATGAAGTCCTGGTTTTTGTAGGCCTGATTTGCCAGATAGAAGTTGCGATGCGATTCGGAAGTGACCTGCTCGGCTTCGCATTTTCCTCGCGTCCGCCAGTAATAGTAGTTCACCATCTTGCGGTACTTTTCGACGATGTCGACCATGTGGACCACATCGTCCGGGCTGGCAACTTCCCGCTTGATTTCGTCCCTGGTCATTTCCATACGAATATCAAACTTCAGGCCGCTACCCAGTTCGCCGATCGGGACACTGAAGACTTCCTGGCCGTATTTGGTCGTCCAGTCTGACAGAGCTTCCTGCCAGGCGATCTGAGTCTCTTCACCGAACTTGCCGTCTTTGTGCAAAGCCGCGGCGTAATCAAACTGACAGCGTGCCGGCGTGGACCGGAACAGTGACCGGTCGGTGATGTGCTGTGGCTTGTGTTCCGTGTCTTCGATATCGCAGGCCTTGCGGTATTCCTTCTTCGCGACCAGATAGTTGTCGAGTTCTTCCGGATTGAAGTCATGATCAACGCCACCTTTGAACTTCGGATCTGGGTCGTGCAGGAAGTACTGACGGTAGTAAGTTGATTCGTCAGCCGTCCCGATCTTCTTCTGATAGATGACCCCGACATGGTATTGAAGGTGAGTCGATTTACGATTCCGCTTGACCCCTTCGATCATGAATTTGCCACCTTTTTTCACCCAGCCATAACGATCGGGCACGGCGTCCCATTCGGCAGAGGTGTTGTAGGCCAGGTTCCAGCCGTTCATTTCCCACACTTTTTCGAAGTGCGGCTGCAGGCGGACGATCGACTTGGTGGTCGCCTCCATTTCGGCCCACATCTTGGCATTCTTCTGCTTTTCAAAATCGGCGTACAGCATATTCACGGCGACACCGCGCATGCCGAGCAGAACAAGGTTCATCGTGGCGCTGGAAGGATCGACATCGCCCAAGTCCGCTTCGCCAAGTTCATACTTCGCCCGCAACTGGGCAAGCGTTCCGCCGGTCCCGTCTTTGCCGTCGGATGGCAAGCCGAGTGCAATGATCGGGATCAGCAGCAACAGGATGCCGCCGAGATAAGTCAGTTTTCGCTGTTGAGAGGTCAACCCGTTCATTTGGACTCCAGTTCACGAACACGCAGAGCAAAATATCCCAGCAGAATGCACGGCAGCAGGTAGCCCAGTGTGATCAACACACAAGGGAGCAGCGCCGAATCCCAGGGGACATCAAACCCGTTCGCGACATACTCAGACATGTTATTGAACGTTGCCAACCGTGGAATGATCTGCTTACAAAGCCACAGAAACCCGGTCAGTTGATTGTCGACGTTCACCATGATGGTGATGGCGGGATTCCCTTCGGGAAGTTCCGTCGTGTCGTTCATGTGCGTGTAGATACGATAGATCGATTCAAAGAAGCCTCCTCCTTTGAACCCGTCCTTAATCGTCTGCAGCTTGTTTCTCTTCGCCTGGAGTTGCTTCTTTGCAGCCTGAACTGCGGTCTCTTTTTCGTCGCCATCCGGCATCTTCATGGCTTCAACGTACGCGGCCTCAAGCTGCTTGACCTGCTGATCAAGAAGTTCGGTGTTCTCTTTCGATCGCCCGGTGACCAGTTGATCCATGAACTTGTGCGAATCTTCCCCGCCCAGAATCAGCAGGACGAACGTCAGGAGCGCTGCGATGGGCCCCTTCAGGAATGTACTGGAACAGACGCTGATCAGAATGACCAGAATCATCGTCAGCTCAATTCCCAGGACCGCTTTGAAGTATCCAGCCGCGAAGCTGCGATCAGGCAGGCGGATGAACAGGTCAGGGCGTGCCATACCCAGATACTGCTCGCGATCGATACACGAAACTTCGACCGTCAGGGTCCCTTTGGACGTCACGAAATCCTTGATTAAATCGTAGGACTTTTCCTCGCCGGGGCGTTCCAGCTTTCGCGGAATCTTGTTTCGGACACCGCGGAATTCACCCATTTCCATAGGATTGGTCGTGAATGAAATTTTCTTTTCGGGGTTACGGAACTGGAAGTCATAAAGCAACTGGTGATTCATATCCCCCTTGTAGCTGCGGAAGGCGAAGAACTGGTTTTCCAGATTCAGATTGCCATCAGCATCCAGAATGTTCTCACCAACGCCACTGAAGGTCCAGATCGCACGCGCCTTGGTCGCACCTTCGATGTAGCTGCGGAAGTCGACGATATCTCCCGTGTTGATCCCCTTTTCTGCCGGGACCCCGTTACGGTCGATAAAGGTTAATTCCCCCTTCACAGGGACACGACACACGAGCATTTCCTGGGCACTGGCAGGAATTTCCCGCACGATCCAGATCCAGCCGACAACCGACATGACACTCAGGACCAGGGTCCCGATCAGTGCGAAACCCAGCACACGCCCGATGACAATTTCCAGGCGACGGGCAGGCTTTGTGACGACCGTATGGAGCGAGCGAATGCGAATATCTTCAGGGATGCCAAAACTGCTCAACACCAGTGCCATCGGCAGCGTCAACCAGCTGATCGCTCGCAGCACGAAACTGACATAGACCTTGACCTGATCGTTCGTGATGTCGCCGTCTCCCCCGCCCATGAACCAACCAGCAAACATGAACAGCAGGGCAAACACGACGAAGACCGCCAGTGCTTTTCGACGGTACGCTTCGATAAACGTCAGCTTGGACAAGGCCCAGATGCGGCGTGGAGAAAGGCTGATCAGGTCCGAGAGAACCCCGTTCACCTCGCTTGAGAACATCTTCAATCCCGAGTTCCCCTGCGAGAGAGCACTCAGAAACGAGACCCCAAGAACGAGGAGCAGCAGTCCGCCGGCTGTGATCAGCCACGCGTAGAGCGCTTCATTGAAGACTATGGGTTGAGCGTCAAATGACATGGCTGGTGAAGGCCTCTGAAACTAGTCAATGGATGATGAATGCGGATTTCAGCAAGATCGGTCGCACCAAATCAGGACTTCGCGCCTTCCTTGACGGTCCGGTGACCGGGTCGGTCGCGGCTTTCCTGAACCGTTTTCAGGAACAGGTCTTCCAGATTTGCGGTTGGCTGATCCACTTTCAAAACATTCGCGCCATGCTTCTTCAGGACGGCTTCGACTTCCTTGATCGCTTCAGGAGTCAATTTGGAGCTGAGAATCTGTGTTTCGTCCTGAGCCTTGAGCAGTTCATCAACCCGGCCCATGACTTTCAGTTCGCCGCCGTAAAGGATCGCGATCCGGTCGCAAACATCCTGAACGTCGGCCAGCAGATGGCTGCACATCAGAACCGTCTTTCCCTGCTTTTTCAGGTCCAGAATCAGGTCCTTCATATCGCGATTGCCCAGCGGGTCCAGACCACTGGTGGGCTCATCCAGCATGACCAGATCGGGGTCGTTGATCAGAGCCTGGGCCACCCCGATGCGGCGTGTCATCCCCTTGGAATATTCTTTCAGCTGTCGGTGGCGAGCCTGTGGAGCAAGCTTCACCTGATCGAGCAACTTTTCAGAACGTTCCTTGCGGACCGAGGCAGGCATGTCAAACAGGCGCCCGTAGAAGTCGAGCGTCTCGTACGCGTTCAGAAATCGATACAGATAGGATTCTTCGGGCAGATACCCGATCCGTTCGTTCTTGGCGACATCGGCCGCCGATTTGCCGAGGATCTTGATTTCCCCTTCGCTCGGGAAAAGCAGCCCCAGCAACAGTTTCAGCGTGGTGGTCTTGCCCGATCCGTTGGGACCCAGCAAACCGAAGACCTCACCTTTTCGAACATCCAGACTCAAAGCATTGACAGCTTTGACCTTCGGGCGACCCCAGAAATCGCGATAGACCTTGCCCAGATTGCGAATCTCAATCACAGATTCAGAGGACTGACCAGACTGGCTCATGCGGGCTCCCGCTCACTTTCCAGAACTCGAACGGACATTGAATGAAAAACGATGTAACGACTGTATGAATTGTTCCGATGCCTGCGGCTTCATCACGATCGGGAATTCCGCCGAACAGCGCGCGAACTGCGACGCAGAACTTCGAAGATGCCCGACCTTACGCAACAGGATCGTAAATCGTTTGGACCAAACCGGCTGAATGTCAGAACTTTACACCTTGCGGCGGCCTGGCGGGTCCGGCGAGCTGTAAAATCTGTGTTCGTAACCCAAGATCGGCCCAATGGTAAAAATGCGCTCGCAGTGCCGCAAGCAGGTCACCCCTGCGGATTTCGCAACTGGCCAGCCGAAGACTGGAATATCTTGCGAGTTCGTTGCAATCCTTCCTCTTCACCATCCGTCCGCCGCAAGTCCTGAACGATTGCCTCACAAATCCGGCAACCGACCGTCTGGATGTGAAATCTCAAGTATTGCGACAGGCCATCGCCGAGCCTGCCACTGACAAAACCTGCCAGGACTGCACGAGGGGGGCAGCTCCACCGTCCACGCCGCCACATCCCGCCAATGGTGATGTCTCCCCGATCCATTCTTTCGAGCAATTCGACCAGCCGTTCTGACAGCGAACTCGAACTTCTTAATTGACGCTCCACTTCGGCAGCGCGGTCTGACGGCAGGCGTTCGTCGATGTACGCCATCAACTCTTCGTCAGTGAAACGGTCTTGGAGGGACATTTCGGCGAATTTCCTTAAGGCAATCTGAATTATCGCATGATCCGAAGCTGGCTCAGCATAAACTCCCTGCAAAATTGGGCATTCAAAAAAAACAATTACACCACGTGGATCGGTTGATACATCCTTGCGACACTTTCTGGCCACCGTTAGCATACCAAGCGTCACCTGGAAATGCCGTTCTCGTGTTTGATGACGGCTCCAGTTTGCAGTCGCTGCGGATTCACACTGACGGATATCCTTTGGTGGTCGACGCGTCTGAGCCTGGGTCTTGATCATCCAAAAGACGTTCGCCGTGATCGAATATCGACAATTCAAAAACTCAGACCCCCCTCACATCCTGCGGATGTGGAACGAGTGCCAGCTGGGACGAAGCGCTGCGATCGGGTTGCGGTGTGATGAGTTTGATGAACTGATCATTGCTCAGACCTATTTTGACCCGGCAGGAATGATTCTTGCCTGCCAGGATGGTCAGGTCGTAGGGTTTTCTCATGCCGGTTTTGGTCCAAATGCAGACCGTTCCGGGCTGGGGAGCGACGACGGGATCATCTGTGCGGTTATGGTCCTTCCGCAGTTCCGCCGACGGGGAATTGGAACTGAACTGGTGCGGCGGGCCGAACAATATCTGCGTTCGCGCGGTGCGACGAAGATTTTCGCAGGGGGTGCTGATCCCCGAGATCCCTTCTATTGCGGGATATATGGTGGAAGTCAGTCGGCTGGCTTCCTGATGTCTGATGCTGCTGCGGAACCATTTTTCACCAAACTCGGTTACGCGGCATGCGAACAGCATCTGGTTTTCCAGCGATCACTGGGGGTCGGTTCAGCCGATCCTGTCGGGGCTCGACTGGTGAACGTGCGTCGTACAACACGACTGACGGCCCTCAATCAGGATCCGAAGACCTGGTGGTGGCAGACTCGCTATGGGCGACTGGATGCAATGCATCTGGCGCTGGTGCCACGCACAGGGGGCACCCCACTCGCCCGCATCAGCGTCGTTGGCCTGGACCGCTATGTCACCACCTGGGGGACTCGAGGAATCGGGCTGCTCGGACTGTACGTTTCAGAAGCCAATCGTCAGAAGGGCTATGGCCAGGCGCTGCTGGTAGAGGTTTGTCGACGTGTCCGGGATGACATGGTCCAACTGGCAGAAGCTCACGCTCCTAAATCCGACCCGGCGGCGATCGCTGTACTGGAGTCGGCAGGTTTCAAGCAGATCGACGCCGGTCAGGTCTATCGCCTCAAAGGATGAGGTCGGACGACGGGTATCTCGACAATCAGCACAAACTCAATGAAGGCCGAACAGGTTTCAGCCTTCATGCGTCTGGTTCAATCGTTTGAATCACTGCGCTGATTCACGCAATAAGGACTCATGACTTCGTTTTGGGGCACGGAATAACTGGATCCTTCAGTGGATCGATCCCCTCCTTGTCCGTCGACCAAACCCCCTTGCC
>CAZSTW010000191.1:0-2922 GCA_964609845.1 uncultured Planctomycetaceae bacterium
CACTACCAAAGGGATTTCCGCTGGGCTTGCCCCGGTGGAATCACAACTGAATAGCTACTTCAGCCATCCGCCACTCAGACCCATTAAAGCCCTCCGCCCGGCTTGACCGGGTGGAGGCAATGACTTTCCTTTTATGCTCTTTTCCCCAGTGATGGGCTGGGAAAACGAAGAAACCCCCTTGATGATCGAAACGGAAATTGCCCGCTGGCATCGGAAAAAAATTGTCATAATTTCGGTGAAGTAGATAAGTACCACTTGGGGATGCGAAAACGCTGCTTGAAACTCAGGCGGAAGAGGAGACCTGCGGTCGCGGGTTTCGGCGGGGTCGGGAGACCCGCGCCGATCGCGCCCCGCGTCGATCGCGAGCGCGGCGGGAGCCCCGTGCCGCGCGTGCGACGCGTGGTGGACAGGGCGGTGATATTTGGGAATTGTGGCGATGGACGAAATAACGCGACAGGCGGCTCGACAGTGGACCGTGGCTCAGCCCGTGGTTTCCGCGTTTGTGACGTCGGTCGTACGTGATTTCTCGGCGCGCGATGATGTTCTGCAGGAAGTGGCTGTCGCGGTCATTGAATCGTACGGGCGCTACGATTCAGCGCGGCCGTTTGTCGCCTGGGCCCTGGGAATTGCTCACAATCATGTTGGCCTGTACCTGCGCCGCTTGAAGCGGGATCGACATATTTTTGATGAAGAAACAGTCAGTCAACTCGCTGCGGCGTTCTCTGAAGTCTCGACCGAAGAGTCGATGAAACTGGATCGCCTGAGTGATTGTCTTAAGGGTCTGGATGGTCGGGCCAAACAGTTGTGCGAATTGAGATACCAGCAGGATCTGAAGCCTGCGGCAATTGCGGATGTCGTGGGAATGACTGCCAATTCTGTGGCAAAAGCTTTACAGCGGATTCGAGATCAGTTGCGTCTCTGTATTGAGCGGCGGACAACGGAAGGTCTCTCATCATGAACCATGACGCTTCGAACCTGATCAACGGGTATCTCGACGACAGCCTCACACCCGATCAGCACCAGATGCTGAAAGACTGGTTGAGGGAGTCCCCAGACAATGCCCGTCTGTTTGCCTCATCCGTTATGCTGCACGATCGACTGCGAGGGGAGATGTTGGCACTGTCGGCAATGTCTGGCGATTCGAAGTTCGAGTCCGCATCTGTCGAGTCCACATCTGTCGATGAAGCCGTCAGTATCGCTTGCCCGACTGTGACAGCCAGTGACTCGCGGCGAATGTGGCGTGGCTTTCGTCCCTATTCGGTCGTGTTTGCAGCGGCATTCGCTCTGGTGTTTGTAGCTGTCCTGTGGCGCGGAGCAGGTGACAATTCGGCATCGGCATCCACGACGGAACTGAAGCGGATCATCGCCGCCAACGCAGAGCCGATCGACCACACGTACCAGATCAATATGGAGAACGAAGACCCCGAAATTCGCCACGGAGGACGACGACCACCTCCTCCCCCAGCGGATCGCGGCCGTCCGCATCCCCGGCCGCCACATGGTCGACCTCCCGTTCCACCTCCAATGAACGGTGCCATTCTCTATGTCCGGGGTGGGCGACAGTTTGTACTGGTCCGAAAAGGTCTGGACGGACGCCTGTTCACCACAGGTTGCAATGGAAAATCGAGCTGGTCGATCGGCCCTGAAGGACCGGTGCGAGTCAGCGATGATCCTGATCGATTTCGACGTGGCATCCCTGGTCAGTCACACTCGGTTCCGCTGGTCAGTATCCACGAGGGATTGGAAGGGTTACTCTCTGCCTATGACATTGAGATACGCGAATCTCCCATTCAGATCGGGGATGAGACCTGTCAGCAACTGATCGCGGCTCGACGGAGTGCTTCACATCTGGGACCACGCAAGGTGGAAATCACGTATTCCGTACGCACAGGCCGGATTCAGGATATGGTATTCGTCGACATGCCACGGTCTCAGCAGTTGCCGGTGATCATTCATCTGCAATTGATCGAAGAGCGGGATCTGGGCGCGGACTTTTTTGATCATCAGGCCCATCATGAACCGGGACGTTCTGTCCGCTATGAGGAGTAATCCATCATCATTTCCAGCCGAGTCCATCATTCGATGAATCCATTGATCAAACGATTCCTGCTCGCTATCGCCTGCCTGATCGGAACTTCGTCCATTGCTGTCTCCGCAGAACCGTCCGAGGTGAAAGCTTCTGATCTGAAACCGATTGGCGGGAAATGGTTCGTCACAGCGGGAGACAAACCGCTTTACTATTATCGCGACGGGGATCGCTACGTCGACCTGTTCTCGTACCACATGAAAGATTCGAACAAGGACGGCATCGACAACATTCGCCTCAGTCACGACAAGCAGTTCCTGATCATGCAGAGTCAGGGATACCCCAATCATCCGACGGCGATCTTCCCGAACAGCGGCAACCCCAACACCATTCGAGTTCAGAATTTTACGTTCCGATTGCCGCTGGAACCGAAGCTGGCAGACAAGATCACGCGAGTCCCCATGGGGCCGATCGGAACGGCTCTGAATGGTGTCGTCTTCTTCAATCCCTTCGAAATGGAAGGGATGAACGCTGTTGAAGGGTACTCGGAAGTCTGGCTCGATTCGTGCTGCGGGCATCCTCAGCAGACGGGTGTCTATCATTATCACAAGTATCCCAGCTGTGTGAAATCGCCGTTTCCGGACGATGGAGAACAGCATTCCCCGGTGATCGGATTTGCCTTCGACGGCTTTCCCGTTTACGGACCGTACGAAGACAAGGATGTGATGGCAAAAGATCTGAAGGGGGCTCGCGCTCTGGATGTCTGCAACGGCCACAAGGATGATGTGCGTGGATATCACTACCACGTGACGCCCGGTCGGTTCCCCTACATCATCGGCGGCTATTCCGGGGTCGTTGAACCATCGAATAACCGAGGTCTCAGCCGGGCCGGAACA
>CAZSTW010000191.1:3052-10522 GCA_964609845.1 uncultured Planctomycetaceae bacterium
ACAGGAGCCCTGGTTGATAACTCTCAAGCGGGTGAGAACCGTCTGGATAAGGCATTGGTCGCCGTCCGTCCCGGGACAGCATCGCGCGGGAAGACTCATTCCATTCAACTGGAACTGAACCCCGAAAATTCGCGGCGACGGGAACTGCCAGCAGGAAATCCGTCCTGGGTACAGATTGGACCGTTTGAAGCCAAAAAGATTTCCCGTGAGGGAAATATCATCACAGTCGATGTTGAAATCCCGAAGGATTCGCCGTTAGGAGTCCTATTCGATTGCCATGTCGAGTTTGACAGTCAGGGCAGGCCCCCCACTGTTTACAAGAAGAATGATGTGTTTCGCGTGGTGGAATGACGTGACTGTCAGGGCGAGTTTGTATTTCCCCATCGAAAATTGGTGACAGTCGGAGAATTTTAATAGACCCATCAGCCGGAACGCGTTAGCGTCCGGTTCGTGAAACAAACGGCGCCGGAACAGGCAAAATGCAAACCGGACGCTAGCGCGTACCGGCTGATGCCTGAATGCTGACCGCTGATTGCTAACATCGCCGATCCCCCCGAGGAGACTCGCGTGAAACAGGTTTGCTTTTGTGTCGTCGCCGTCGCCTGCTTGATCGCTTCGAGCGTACGAGCGGAGGACTGGCGACAGTTCCGCGGGCCGAACGGGGCGGCGTCGAGTGCCGATACAAACCTTCCGGTGACATGGAGCGATTCTGAAAACCTGCAATGGAAGACCGAACTTCCCGGGCCGGGGGCATCCAGTCCGATCGTCGTGGGAGACCACGTCTTCGTGACGAGTTACTCCGGCTATGGTCTTCCCAAATCGCCGACAGGCGACCTGAAGTCTTTGAAGCGACATCTGGTCTGCATCCATCGGAATGATGGAAAGGTCAAATGGACCAAGACGATTGCGGCTGACACTCCCGAGGATGGTTACCAGGGATATATCTCAGAACATGGATACGCGAGTAACACTCCTGTCAGCGATGGAGAGCGAGTCTATTGTTTCTTCGGCAAGAGTGGAGTCGTGGCGTTTGATCTGGCTGGAAATGAACTCTGGCGAGTCAACGTCGGCAAGGAATCGAGCAACCGGCGCTGGGGGTCGGCGGCGAGTCTGATTCTGCACAAATCCATGTTGATCGTGAACGCATCAGAAGAAAGTCAATCGGTGCGGGCACTCGATAAGCTGACTGGAAAAGAAATCTGGAAGGCTGCGGGATCGGCTATGGAACTGGCCTATGGCACCCCCATGGTGGTTTCGCTCAAGGATCGCGATGATGTTGTTGTCGCTGTTCCCGGAGAAGTCTGGGGACTGAATTCTGAAACAGGAAAACTTCGCTGGTTTGCTGAACACCAGTTGACCGGAAACATCTGTCCCAGCATCGTTGCGAATGGTGAGACGGTCTATGTCTTCGGCGGGTTTCGATCGTCGGGAAGTCTTGCGTTGAAAGTTGGCGGCGATCAGAAGGACGTCACAAAGTCGAACGTGCTGTGGACAGAACGCAACAGTTCGTACGTGGCGACTCCGGTACTCGCAGGTGAACATCTGTACTGGGTCAACGATGCTGGCCAGGCGTATTGCGTGAGTGCCAAAACCGGTGCACTTGTGTATCGCGAGCGAGTTCCGGGACTCGATGCGGGTGGCCGACCGGTTTACGCCTCACCCGTCGTCGCTGACGGCAAAATCTATGTTCCGACACGCTGGAGCGGCGTACTGGTGATGGCAGCGAAGCCTGAGTTCAAGATCGTGTCACAAAACAGATTTGCCGGGGATGACTCTGATTTCAATGCAACTCCTGCAATCAGCAACGGACAACTGTTTCTCCGTTCGAATCGGTATCTGTACTGTGTGGCCAGCAAAAAGTGACAAGTTGCAGGAGAATATGGGCAGTCATCAAAAAACGCGGCGGCTTTTCCATTCCGTCCGTGACTGATCCTGCAGACAGCAGGAGAACTTCTCGATGTTGCCAAAGCTTCAGCGAGAACAACTTTTGAGACGGGATGGAGTCGACACTTTGACTCACGACCGGTGTTCTGTGAAACGTCGACGTAACAAGACTTCGAAACCTGGGAGATTGAGTGATGCAACGATGGACTTGGACACTGGGATTCCTGATTGTTGCCGGTGTGGCAACAGCAATGGCACAACCACCAGGTGGACCGGGCGGTCCAGGGGGCGGACGACCGGGAGGCCCAGGCGGGGCGGGTGGTCCCGGCGGTGGACGTCCCAGCCCGATTATCGAAGCTCTGGATGCTGATCACGATGGCGTGATCTCGGCCGATGAAATCAAGAATGCATCGACCGCGTTGCAGACGCTGGACAAGAACAAAGACGGCAAGCTGACGGAAGAAGAATTCCGCCCGATGGGTCGTGGCCAAGGGGGACCAGGTGCTGGTCCGGGTGGAGAAGGACCTCGCGGGCCAGGTGCAGGTCCCGGCGGTAGCGGAACTGGACCTCAAGGCGGGCCTCCGGGTGGACCTCCAGGTGGGGGACAGGGGCGAGGCCAAGGTCAACGTGGCCAGGGTCCTCAAGGTGGTCCGGGTCGCGGTCCAGGCGGACCTGAAGGTGGACCCGGTGGTGGTGGTCCGGGAGGTCCCGGCGGGCCAGGTGGGCCAGGTGGCCCCGGCGGTCCTGATCCTGAGCGAATGCTGAACCACGCTCTGGAATTCGATACCGACAAAGACGGCAAATTGAGCAAGGACGAATTGCAGAAGTTCATTGATGATTTCATCAAGCGACATGCAGGGCCTCCTGGTCAAGGCGGCCCTGGTGGAGGTCCCGGCGGTGGCGGCGGACGTCCCGGTGGACCAGGTGCTGGCGGCCCCGGTGGCCCACCAAGCGGTGGTCAGGGTGAACGAGGCGAACGCCCACGTCGCCCTGAATAATGTTGAATGATTTCCCTGTTAGCCGCGTTTCGCGGCTAACAGGGACGTGTCAATACGATCTGGGTGGCCGGGGCTGGACTGAGGCTTTGCGAAGGAAGCCCCGGGGGTTCGCGAAGACTCGCTCCAGTCCCGGCCACCCAATCAGGAACGTTTGCTGGGCAAGTTGGATCGTTTCATCGTCTCGCGCGAGACCGTGAGCGTGAGCCCGACCATCAGCCGGAACGCGCTAGCGTCCGGTTTGAACCGGGGGCTAGCGCCCTGCGGCTGATGGTCTAATTCGAAATTTCAGCCGTGGCGCGCAATTCGTACGTTTCAAAAACCATTCGGTCTTCATCCTCTCACAATTGGCATCCCACCTCAGACAGCCACTTTCCCCCTTTGATTCAGACGACGCTCACCCCATAAATGGTAGACGGAATGCAGCCCCTGTTTCGAACGCTGATGATTGTTGCACTCGTCATGAGTGGAATGATCGACATTGCGCCGGAGGCTGAAACCAACATTCTAATTCTGTTCGTTGATGACCTCGGATCAGGAGATCTGGGTTCGCGTGGGGGTGCCGCTCGGACACCGAACATCGATCGCCTGGGGCGCGAGGGAGTCGAATTCCAACGCTATTACGGCTACCCGCTGTGCAGTCCAGCCCGAGCGGCCTTGTTAACCGGACAGATGCCGCGCCGCTATGGAATTGCTCATGCATTGGGAGCGCGCGAACCTGGCCTACCCGCAAATCTGCCGACGCTTCCTCGAACTCTTCGAGCCGCCGGTTATCAGACATGGCTCGTCGGCAAGTGGCATCTCGGTACCGCAAGTCCTCCATTACAGAGTGGCTTTGATCACTTCTATGGGTTCGAAGGGCCCGAAGTGGATTACTACCAGCACACCAATCGTCGTGGTGATGTTGACTGGCAGCGCAATGGAACCACGATTCGTGAAGAAGGTTATTCGACCTTTCTGCTCGCCGATGAAGCGATTTCATTGATTGAGCGACGCGATGCAGCGAAGCCGTTTTACTTACAGGTCGCCTTCAATGCGCCTCACTTTCCTCTCGCGGCTCCGGAAAGCTTTCTGGCGAAATACTCTCATCTGAATACCGCACAACGGTTGCGAGCCGCAGTCGTCGATGCGCTCGACGACTCCATCGGCCGCATCCTCGAAGCACTCGATGAGCATGGGCTCCGCAACAACACACTGGTCGTGTTCCTCTCAGACAATGGAGCCGATCAGTCGGGGCGTAACGCACCCTACCGGGGAGGCAAAGGATCGGTCTATGAAGGGGGAATCCGCGTCCCGTGCTTTATGCGCTGGCCGGAACAGCTTGCTTCAGGAGCCACGGTCGACCAGCCGATGTCGGCACAGGATCTTTACCCAACGTTGACCGATGCCGTCGGTGTCTCCATGGGTGCGGCACGAGTCGACGGAATGAGTCTTTGGCCTGCCATTCGCCATGGAAAAGACGTGGTCCGAAGTCCGTTTGTGATCGCAGGGGCTGACTGTTCGTTGTTCGATGGTGACTGGAAGTTGATAGAGACATCGGCCGGTCGAGTCTCGCTGTTTAATATCGTCAAAGATCCACGAGAAACAATGGATCTGGCCAATGACGAAACCGACCAGACGCAGCGACTGCAAACGGAACTGGCCACTATCAAACAGCAGTTCTCACAAGTCAGCGTTCGACCTCGCCCCGGTCCGCAAGGTCCAGGTCGACCGGAAGGTCGGCCGAGTGGACCACGAAACAGACCTGTTCGCCCGGGCCAGCAATAGCGGAAATCAATCTGAATTCGTAATCAGTCTCACTGAAAAGGACGCATCAATGAAGCGTATGTCACTGGTCTGTAGTTTGCTCGCGTGTCTCACATTTTCAGTCATCGCGTTGGCTCAGCGCCAAAATGATCGTCCGGCGGGACCGAATCCGGGCAAACTGAAAAAGCCGCAGATGTCAGACACCATCAAAGCAAACGTCTACGCCGACAACTGGTTCATGTTGTATGTAAACGGAGAACTGGTCGCGGTCGATTCGATCAAGTTCATCCCTCACAACGTGATCTCGGTCGATATCCTGCCTGCTTATCCCATGACAATCGCGGTGATGGCCAAGGACAACGCCGACCCCAAGACGGGAATGGAATATGCCAACACGAACATCGGAGATGGCGGCTTCATTCTGAAGTTCGGCGATGGAACCGTGACGAATGCCAGTTGGAAAGCCAAACAATTCTCGCGCGGCCCCATTGATCGCGATACGAAGAATCCACGCGTCGAAAATACGCCAATCCCCGACAACTGGTTTGCTGTCGATTTCGATGACAGCAAGTGGGGAAATGCCAAGGAATACACGGAAGAGCAGGTCAACCCCAAGCAGCCCTACTTTGAAACCGACTTCAAAGGAGCCAAATTCATCTGGTCCGACGATATCGAACTGGACAACACGGTCATCTTCCGACATGTGGTCAAGAGTCCCCCCGATGGCAAGGATCGAATCGATTATACAAATCTGAACAACGTTGTTCCCGATGCTCCTCCCAAAAAGCCAAAGCGATAGGTGACTGAAGTCATACCGAACCGGTTGACAGGTTCACAAAACGCCTGCCAGCCAGCGCAATATTCCGTGCGTATCCACGATCTCTTCCGGAGTTCAAATCATGAAATCCCTGTACCGACTGTCGCTCTGCTCTGTCTTTGCAGCAGCAGTGATTGGCCCCTTGCCAGTTCAAGCCCATCCGGGCCATTCGCATCGTACGACGGATGCGAAGTCGCAAGAGCGAACCTGGATCGCGGCCTCAGGCGCATTTCGTGAACGCGGGACGTTTGTGATGGCGCGAGATGGGCAGGTACAGATCCGGCGCGCTGATGAATCACTCGTCACGCTTCCAATCGAACTCCTTCAACCAGAAGACCAGCAATGGATCGAACGGCGGATGGCCGAAATTCGGGTCATTGCAGAAATGCGAAATCTGCTGTATTCCGACGCGAAAGCAACACCAGCGGTCGAAGGGCAGATTCCGGATCCATTACGATTCCAGGAATTCCTGCTGGCTCAGCGCGATCCGATCAAGAAAGGGACTGAGGTGGGACAGGGCACTGCTCCTGAAATGGCCAAGGCCTTTGAAGCCTTCGTCAAGTTGAAGGCGATCAAGACGCGTTGGGATGATCGGTACTTCTATGTCGAATCGAACGGAATTCCTGACCATCAGATGATGGTGGGGATCACGTCCTGGCAGCAGCAGGTGCCACTCCCTCAAAAGTACACGGGGGACAACGCCTGGCAGATTCCTCTGCATCCCGTTCCTGCCAAGACTCCCGCGTCTGCGAAGGATCGGTTTCTACGTGGTGCGATTGCCGTCGCCGTGAACGGCATTCCAATCTTTAACCCGCTGAACAATCGCGGTGACGACGCACTGCTGTTTGGTGAACTCGACGAATTCGGCGGGCATTGCGGTCGAGCTGACGACTATCACTATCACATCGCCCCGGTCCATCTGGAAAAGACCGTCGGCAAGGGACTTCCGATCGCCTATGCACTGGATGGCTATCCGATCTACGGCTACGAAGAACCCGATGGATCGAAAGTCAAGAACCTCGACGCACTGAATGGCCATAAGGATGCGAAAGGGAACTACCACTATCACGCGACCAAGACCTATCCGTACCTGAACGGCGGGTTCTATGGGGAAGTGGTCGAACGAGGTGGCCAGGTCGATCCACAGCCGCGAGCAGAACCCGTTCGCCCCGATTTGCGGCCGCTGCAGGGTGCCAAAATCACGGATTTCAAGCAGACCAAACCGGGAAGCTATCTGCTGACCTACGACGTTCGCGGCAAGAAGGGGACTGTTGCCTATGTTCTGAACGACGATGGATCAGCCCGGTTTACCTTCACCGATACGGATGGCAAGTCAAACTCGGAAACGTACACGCCTCGTCGACGCGGCCCTGGTGGCGGGGGTGGTGATGATCGACGACCGCCTCCACCTCCTCCACGTCCCGGTGAAGGGCGACAAGGTGAAGGGCGGCCTCCGCGTCCGGGTGAGAATCGCCCGCCTCGGCCTGGTGACGAACCACCACCGCGCGACGGGCAGCGTCCTCCACGCAATGAGCCGTCATCGGCGGGCGAATCTGCCGCGATTCCCGACAGCAAACTGCCAAAGCTGGTCGTCACCAGTTCTGCGATCAAAGCGGATGGTGAACTGCCGGTGGAATACACGTGTGATGGCGAGCGATCTTCGCCACCGATCGAATGGACCGGTGCCCCAAAAGAGACGAAATTCTACGCACTCAACCTCTGGCACGTTGCTCCGGGGAACGACATCAAGTCGTATTGGCTGCTGTACAACATTCCAGCCAGTTCCGGCAAGATTCCCAAGAACGTCAAGGACATTGGACAACTCGGCCTGAACGACAAGAACCGTCGTGAATACGACCCGATGTGTTCCAAGGGACCTGGCGTGAAGAAGTATCATGTCACGGTCTACGCCTTGTCTTCTGAATTGAAACTCTCCCCGGATCGAGCCAACCGAGCAGCCCTGCTGGCAGCAATCAAGGATGTTGCGATTGCAGAAGGGACGCTGACGTTTCAGTACGAACGAAAGAA
>CAZSTW010000192.1:0-10422 GCA_964609845.1 uncultured Planctomycetaceae bacterium
CGGTTTTCGTGGTCCGAGAGGGCAAAGTCTCGGCCACGGATCCGGATGTGTTTTCTGTCGAAGGTTTTTTCCATAAGTCAGTGCCGCTGATCGGGCTGGGGCCGGGCAGCAGTTCCATGGGAGCGTGACTGTGATGCGTCGAGTTCACTGGTGGGGAATCCCCCTGCTGTTGGCAGTGGTGGTAGCATCGATCGAAAAATCGTCTGTTGCAGCCGAACCGCTCGAATTGAAAGACAAGGATCGCGTCGTGATGCTGGGCGCGACATTTATCGAACGGGAAGGACAATTCGGATATCTCGAAACGGCGTTCACCACCGCCTGGCCGGACCGAAAGATCACGTTCCGAAACCTTGGCTGGAGTGGCGATACCGTTTGGGCCGAGTCGCGAGGGATCTTTGATGCCCCGCAGGTTGGCTACCAGCGGATGATCGCTCTGGTGAAAGAGCTGAAGCCGACTGTCATTATCTTCGGCTACGGCCTCAACGAATCCTATGCTGGCGACGCCGGTCTCGAACCGTTCGTCAACCAGTTCGAAAAGCTGTGCGACGACGTAAAGCCGACGGGGGCTCGCTTCGCCTTTGTCACTCCCACTCGCCTGGAAAAACCACCTGCTCCGCTCCCCGATGCCAGCAAGCAAAACGTTATGCTGGAGAAATATGTCGCGGCCATTCGACAACTCGCCGCTCGTCACCAGGCACCTGTCATCGATCTGTTTGCTCTGGAACCAGCGTCGCGCAACTTGACCGAGAACGGCATGCACTTCGGTCCGAACGGGTATGCCGCGATCGCTCAAGGGGTTCGTCAGCAGCAGAAACTGGCTGTGCGAGGTCTGACGTCGGCTCAGGAAGAACAGATTCGTCAGCGCATCGTGGAAAAGAACATGCTGTTCTTCCATCGCTGGCGACCACAGAACATCACCTACCTCACCGGCTTCCGGAAACATGAGCAAGGGAATAACGCCGTCGAAATCGCTCAGTTTGACCCGCTTGTCGAACAGATCGAAGCGAAGATCGACGAACTCAAAAAGCCTTGATCTTCTGTAAGTCTGCCCGTGGGGCCCCCGGACTTGCTCGCGGATCGCGATCATGATCGGCGAAAAGCCACACAATTCGACTGAAACTGACAATCCATAACTCCCTTGTGTTGGGATGCTTTCTCTATGAATCGCTTCGCCCGTTTTGCCTTGGCTGGATTACTGCTGTCAGGAACCGTCTACGCTCAGCGAGACTTGAAAGACATTCCGATTCCCGATCCCGAAGAGGAACGCAAGACGTTTGTGCTTCCAGAAGGATTCGAAGTCAATCTGTTTGCTGCCGATCCGAAGTTGCACAAACCGATCCAGATCAACTTCGACGCTCGCGGGCGGTTGTGGGTCGCGGCGTCTGAGGTCTATCCGCAGATTGCCCCCGGACAGAAGGCAACGGACAAGATCCTGATCCTCGAAGATACTGATGGTGACGGAACCGCCGACAAGACGACAGTGTTTGCTGATGGCCTGCTGATCCCGACCGGTGTTGAACCGGGGGATGGCGGCGCCTACGTTGCCAACAGTACGGAAGTTGTCCATTTCAAGGACACGAACGGCGACGACAAGGCAGACGAGTCGCGGATCGTGCTGAGTGGTTTTGGGACTGAAGATACGCACCACATCCTGCATACGTTCCGCTGGGGAATGGACGGCATGCTGTATATGAATCAGTCGATCTATATTCACAGCCACGTCGAAACTCCGCACGGCGTCCGTCGACTGAATGCCGGGGGGATCTGGCAGTTCCGTCCCGAGACGATGAAGCTGGAAGTGTTTGCCCGAGGCTGGGTGAATACGTGGGGACACGCGTTTGATCGCTGGGGGCAATCGTTCGCAACCGATGGTGCCGGGGGTGAAGGGATCAACTACGTTGTCCCTGGGGCATCGTACCCCGCCGTGGCTGGTGTTCCCCGAATTCTACACGGATTGAATCCAGGCAGCCCGAAGTATTGCGGGCTGGAAATTGTCGATGGTCGACATCTGCCGGATGACTGGCAGGGGAACCTGATCACTCACGATTTCCGCGGACACCGCGTCTGCCGGTTTGTTGTCAGCGATGACGGATCTGGATTCGCAGCCCGTCAGCAGCCAGACCTGATCAGTTCCCGCCATGTTGCGTTCCGTCCCATCGACGTCAAGCAGGGACCGGACGGGGCGATCTATATCGCCGACTGGTACAACCCGATTATTCAGCATGGGGAAGTCGACTTCCGCGATCCTCGACGCGATCACACTCACGGTCGGATCTGGCGCATCACCGCCAAAGGACGCAAGCCGCTGGCTCGACCAAAACTGGTTGGCAGCGACGTCGCGACGTTGCTGAATTCGCTGAAGTCCCCCGAAAGTTTCGAGCGCCAACACGCCAAGCGAGTTCTCAAGGAACTGGGGGCTGACAAGGTTCGTCCAGCACTGGAAGGATGGGTCGGCAGCCTCGATCCTCAGGATCCTCAGTTTGAACATCATCGCCTCGAAGGTCTGTGGATGTATCAGTCGATTGATGTCGCCAATCCCGGATTGCTGGAAGCCGTGCTGAAGTCCAGGTCGCCGCAAGCGCGCGCAGCAGGCGTTCGCGTGATTCCTGATTGGAAGAACGAATTGCCTGCGGCCCTGACGTGGCTGGAAGTCGCGATGGCTGACGCGAACCCACGAGTTCAAATGGAAGCGATTCGGGCCCTGTCAGAATTTCCTGACCTGAAGGCGGCCGCACTGGCCTTGAGAGCAGCCGATAAGCCGCTTGACCAGTTTGCCGACTATGCCCTGTGGCAGACGAGTCGAGAACTCGCTCCTGTCTGGCTGCCAGCCGTGATCGCTGGTTCATTCGACTTTGAAGGAAATCCACAGCGATTGCTGTTTGCGGTCAAGTCTGCAGACGCCGGTGCTGCGGTACCTGCTCTGATTCGAAAGTTGAAAGAAAAAGTTTCGCCCGAGTTGCGTGAGAAGCTGCTGGAAACGGTGGCATCGCTTGGAAATGGCGAGCAATTAAAGCTGGTCTTTGATCTGGCATTGGCAGCAGAGACGGCACCTGAAAACGCTGCCACTTTGCTGCGAACACTGGCAAATGCCAAGCGAACGCGCAACGTGCAACCTGCCGGTGACCTGGCCGCACTCGGAGGCCTGCTGAAGTCGAAGGATGTGGCACTGCGACAGGCGGCTGTGGATTGCGTTGGAGCCTGGAAGCTGGAATCGCTGCGTGCGGCGATCAGCGGGATTGTGCAGGATTCGCAACTGGATCAGGCGGCTCGGATCGCCGCATTGCAGGCGATCGCTCAATTGGGTGGTCCCGCCAGCAATGAACTGCTCACATCCATCACGACATCGAAAGAGAATGAATCCGTGCGTGGAACCGCATTGTCATTGCTGGTTCCGATCAACACAGGATCTGCGGCTCAACTGGCGGTTGGATTCTTGAATTCCTCGGAAGATCACGGAACTCAGGCTCAGGTCATCTCGGCCTTCCTGCAGCACAAAGGTGGTTCCGATGTTCTGGCAAAGGTTCTGGGTGATAAGAAGTTGCCGGAAGATGCCGCGAAGATCGCCTTGCGGACGGTGACAGGTTCCGGCCGCCAGGAAGCCAAGCTGATCGAAGCTCTCAGTAAAGCGGGCAACATCGTCAGCCAGCCAAAGATCCTGACTGCGGACGAGATGGCGGCTCTGGTGGCACAGATCAAGGAAACCGGAAACCCTGCCCGGGGTGAAGAGATTTTCCGTCGCGCCGA
This sequence comes from uncultured Planctomycetaceae bacterium, assembly GCA_964609845.1. Classification (GTDB taxonomy): domain Bacteria; phylum Planctomycetota; class Planctomycetia; order Planctomycetales; family Planctomycetaceae; genus Schlesneria. Next base: position 3,745 of record CAZSTW010000192.1, read on the forward strand.
ATTGAACTGCCAGAAGTGTCACGCGGTCGGTGGGGCTGGAGGAAAAGTCGGTCCAGACCTGGTGAGCATTGGTTCCAGTGCTCAAGTCGATTATCTGGTCGATTCCATCCTGCAGCCGAATAAGGCAGTCAAAGAGGGTTACCATTCTGTCGTCGTGGCAACGGATGATGGGAAAGTTCTGACCGGTGTGAAGGTCCGTCAGACGGATACCGACCTGCTGATTCGCGATGTCGAAGATCGTGAGATCACGATCCCGTTGAAAAAGATTGAAGAGCAGACACCGGGTACCTCATTGATGCCCGTTGGCCTCGTCGACAAGTTGACGCGCGCCGAGCTGATTGACCTGGTTCGATTCCTGTCAGAGCTTGGCAAGCCGGGACCATACGCTGCCGTGACAGCACGAGTCGTTCGTCGATGGGAGACACTTCAACCCACCAATGATACGTACACACGGCTGTATCGAACGAGTGACACGCAGGTGATTTCCGATGATCGCGGGCTGGTCTGGGTTCCTGCCTACAGTGCGGTGGCAGGTTCACTGCCGGTACGAGATGTCCTCGACTTCACCTTGAAGGAACGTCTCGGAGAAGCCGCACGCAAGGTCGGGTTCTTACGCTGCCGGGTGAATGTCACGACAGCCGGCGCTATCGGTCTGGCCGTGGGCGATACGGGCGGCTTGCAGGTCTGGGTCGACAGCAAGCCAGTCGATGTGCGCGACCGTCAGGAATTGACACTTCCCGTCGGAGAACACGTGATCACGGTTTCGGTCAACCTGTTGACTCGCAAGAGCCCTGTGCGACTGGAGCTTTATGACGTCGCAGGTTCAGCAGCCCAGGCCCAGTTCCAGTCTGGTAAATAACCGGAGCTGTTAAAACGGTCCATCGAAGGCCACGCCAAGTCGCAGAGATGCCGGGAACGCAGACAGATCCCGGTCTCTTTGCGACTTTCTGTGGCCTTATTGATTCGTCGAATCGTGATGCGACCGGGTAGCCACCCTGTTGTAGTTAGTGAGCTGTTTTTCAGGCTGGCGGGATCGAGTCCTTGACACGTGTCGCTCACTGAACTTGTTTGATCTGATTGGAAACCGAACAGCCAGAACTCGGGCAGCGCGCCACACGATTGTATCTATGAGGCGGCAATTGGAATGGCAGCTCCATATCCGTAAAGTGTGTTGTTCCGCCGGAACTGCTTGACACAATGAGATTGGTGAACCGGAAAGGCGAATCGCGCTCGATCCCTTATGCTCCGATGGTCAATTTCATAAATCGTTTGGATTGCAGGGGCATTGCTACCGGTTCAGCGGCAGCACAGCCGAATCATTCTCACGTCTTCTTGTCGAAGTGGAATCGCGTAAATCGGGTGAAGGTGGTCTTTGCTGACCAACAAGTGGCGCTGCGGTTATCCCGAATCGGATGAGGTAGCCCACTCTCCCAGGAATGATTCACCACGAAGGGCGCGAAGAGCACGAAGCTTTAGATTCGACAGGCTTTTCAATGGAATGATCGTTTGCAACTTCGAGATTTACTGACGTTGCGAGTACCCAGGATCACAAGTTTCTTTCTTCGATCCCTTCGTGCTCATCGTGGCCTTCGTGGTCCAAAACTTCGTGGTCCAAAAATCGATTGAATCTAAGCGGTCAGAACGGTCAGAACTCTTCGATCTATCGTTTGTCCGAAAAGCCATCGATCTGCAGTCGAAATGGAGTTACCATTGAAGGCCTTACCAGGCGGTCAAGCTGACGCTTTGTTTGCTGGCACGCCAGCGATATTCAACCTGCCGTGATTGTTATGCGGCAAAAGCCGATGCGTCGTCTGGACCACCATCATGAGACTCTGCCTGTTTTCTCTTGTTTTCGTCATTGCAGCCTCCCAACCGGTTCGGGCCGAAATCATGGTCGCGTCATCACTCGAATGGCTGGCAGATCACTGCATCGATTCCGGCGTCTATCGTGCTACTTCTGTCACGAAGGAGAAAGACCTGACAGCGTGTTACAAAGTTGCCTTCACGATCCAGGAGACGCTGCGCGGAAATCCGGCAAAATCCGCTGAGGCGAGGTTTCAACGCTTCCCTGCTCCGGTTCCAGAGAACTCGCCAATCGTCGAAGTTGACGATGAGTTCTTGATTTGTTTCCAACACCACGAGAATGGTGACAGAAGCATCATTCAATTGATCAATCTTTCGAAACCGCAGGCGGTCGGCGCGGAATACATCGCCGTCACCAGCGACCTCAAGATTCTCAAGGATAAAAGGAAGATCCTGTCGGTCTTCAGGGATCGTCTCAAGAAACAAGCAAAAGTCGACCCCGTCAAGGTCGGCTACGACTCCGGGAACAACTGGTTTGAGCTGCAAGCTGACACGGAGGTCTACAGGGCTGTCTGGGCGGGATCAAGCTGCTACTTGAGGATACCGTCAGACTTGCTTCCAGCGAAGAAGCGATGAGTACCGTGTTGGTGATGCGTTGTGTGATCAGGCTTTGACTGCGAGGTGCGTCTCACATTGCGGCGATCCTGTAATTCGAATCGGATAGCCAATCTCCCTGGAGTGATTCTCTACAAAGGGCGCGAAGCGCACGAAGGAATCAGAGAATGAAATGCACTTTGAGCCTGGAGAGGATGAAGAGCCCAGACCTGATATCAGCAATGTAGGCTGGCAATTGGGCCGCATCATTTCGCCGGGAATGCAGATTCAACAAGATTCCAGACTGTGTCTGCCATTTGAAGGTGCCCCGCCTGAGACAAGTGGATGGAATCGAGTGTTGACTCATTCCCGGCCAGGATCGAGAGAAAGACTCGCTTGGGGACCAGGGCGACATGATACTTGTGAGCAAGGCTTCGCTGGATTCGGCCGTACGCGTGATAGAACGGTGGCAGCGGGAGTTCGAACATGATCACCTGGCGCTTTGAATCACTGACGACCGCCAGCAGAGCATCCAGGTCAGTTGCGAACTGAGATGACGTCGTCGAACCCAGGATATCGTTGCCACCGATTTCCAGCAGGACAACAGGGGCATCTATGTTCTTTCCGTGAATTCTTTTCAGCGCAGAGGCGGCCGTTTCTCCGATGTGAGAAATGTCTTGCACTTCAAGTTCATGCTGCCGAGCCAGCAGTGACGGCCAGCGCTCCGAACTTTCATCGCCATCAATTCCGGCCGTGACCGAGTCACCGATGATCGTGATGGATCGCGATGACACTGGAGTCAAGCGGGGGGTGATGTGGTACGGGACCTCAGCAACGGCAGCGATCAACCAGGCGCCAACCGCGACTGCAGGTGCCCAGCGTTTCCAATCCCAGGCGAAGCGCGAGATGATCCGGGTAATTGTTGCAACCACACAGACTGCATAGAGCCAATAGGGAATCGCCGTTGACGAGGCGACAACAAGGATCGCCCCGAGGATCAGCGCGATCGCTGTGAAATGTCTGGCAGCTCTTTTGTCGACCTCTGCGCAAACGATCGCCGCGATGATCAGGCTGATACCTGAGAAAAAGGCCTGTCCACTGACGATATGAAAGACAAGCCCATTCATCGCCTCTTGCCTGTGTTTACGATTTTACCAGACAACTTCGAGTCCGGTGCGAACTCCATGGAAGAAAATGTTATTTCCCCCTTGAACGGAATATGTGGCGTTCCCCAGCGAATTATACGAAATTCCGTTCTGCTGGTTTCCAGCAACGGCCATGTTCGTCAATAGCATGACTTCGTAACCTGCTCGGAATCGTACGAAATCGTTGAACGAATAGACGCCGTTCAGTCCGACATTCCCTGCAAACGATACGACATCTCGATCATCAGTGAAGCTGCGACCGTAAACGGAATCATCGCTGCCACTGGCTGTATAGACTTCGCGTACAGACCCCGAAATCCGGTTGTAGAAAATGCCTGAGCGGACGTCCCCCGTCAGTGCAAATGAACCGCGCTGCAGGAGAGTTGCATCAATCGTTCCCTGAATCCCGTTCATCTGATTATTCGCGGTACCATTCCAGAGCATTGATAGAGACATCGGCGTGGCCGGAGTGTTCGTCCAACCGTCTGCTGCTCCACTCAACAGTGTCAGCCCGTGTTTCGTCAATGCCTGATCGGCCAGGGTGGTGTTCGTTGTTCCGCCAGCAGGAATATCATTCGTCCCGAACGTGCCAGCGACAACGGCCGTCAACGATTCATCAAACGCGACATTGCGATACCCGACTCCAAATGCGAATCGCTGATCTGAAGACCGCCTGGTTTTGAAATTCACCTGTGCATCGTGGAGCGAACTGGTGGAGTAAAGCACGTAAGTCGAGTTGCCGTTCAGAAAGGCATAATTCAAGATCGCAGGATTTGCGAGTGGATCCATCGCCGCATCGAAGACGGGGCGAAAAAACGTTCCGGTGTTGATGAAGTTCGCATTTCCGCTGGGATCGACCAGCGTATTTCCCTGTCCATTATTGAAGCTGATGGCTCGTGACAGGATGCCACTCGTGCTGGCCGTCCAATCCGAAAAACTCGTCCAGACTCCTTCGACTTCATAGTTAGGGTCAATCAGCCACGCGCCGCCGATGCGGTATCCGCCAACGTATCCGTTCGACAGCCCCCCCAGTGTGAAGGTTTCCGGGCCGCCAATCACGGGCGTGCCGGTTGCCGAAGTCGTACGTGTCCAGATCAGGACATCTGCTGAGAAGCGAAAGCCAGCGTCGGGTTCAGCAAAACTGAACGGTTCGGACAGCTGATACGGGCTGCAATCGTCTTCAGACGCTTCTTCTTCATCGTCGGACTGAGCGAGTGCTGTACTTGTACAAGCGGCCAGCAGTCCCATCACGACAAGACACCATTGGAATGGTGATTTCATAGCATCCTCCCCGTTTCGACGTGTCATCGCTGCGCAACGTCCATGCCCCGCGCGCAACCGGCACGTTCTCATCAGCGGTACTTATCGGCACACTTGGAAACTTCGCGACCACCGGTACCGCAACGGGACATAAAGATTCCAAACGTTGATACAGAGAGTCTCAGCGTGAGGATTGGCAAAAGGTCGCAGACTGATCTGATTGAAGCGATCCGTCCGGTCAGCGAAGCTCTGCAGGGGGATGTAACAGTTCTCTCTCTCTGCCGAGGATCGGCTGCGATTCGTAGAGGCAAAGAATAAACTAGCCGCCGGTGACCTGGGGGGCATGGTCATCGGCGGCTTGAGTTGATTCGGCAAGATTTGCCGAAGCGGAGGGATTACTCAGAACTTCGCAATCAGGGCGAAGTCGGCAGCTTGTTCACTTTGTCCAAGGTGATCGCGCTCAACACCACAGCGGCGATGACACCGACAGTGAGGATCACGAGAGTTGGATCGCAGCAACCGAACTGACCACGGGCACCATTTTCGCCCATAACCAGCAATGCATGTTCTTTGGCAGACGGTGGGGCAGTTTTTTCAGCCCAGACGCGGAAAACGCCATCCGTATTGCCGGACGAGATCTGATAGACCCCCCCCTTCAGGTTCTTGAAAGAATAGAGCCCTTCCTTATCCGTCACCGTCTTGGCGACTTCTTTCTTATCGACGCTCAATGTGACTTGAGCACCTTCCAGCACCTTGCCCGTGTGATCCACAACGCGACCTGACAAGGTCCCGCCTGTGGTCAGGCAGACGTCTGGGAGCGATGCCTTTTGAACTTTCGATGCGGGACGAGTTGCACTGTCAGCGATCGCTGGAGCCTGTGGCAACACAATGCCCATCGCCGCCAAACAGATTGCTGCGCGCTTCAAGAAACGTAATCCGGACATAACCCTACTCCTTCTTGGAATGAAACCACCGTTTTCCAAACAGTGAACCAATCAGATCGGCGACGAGCTGTAAGATCAACGGGCGGCAAACGAACGTGTGACGTGACAGGATCGATTTCAGTGACGTGGTGTGAACTCTCGATCCGATGCGGTGGCGGAGTATAGGTACCTTCACGAGTCGGTCAATCCGAATTGTCTGTGAACAGGGCTCCTGAGACATTTTTCCAACTTTTTTCGAAAACTGTCACTGGAACCGGCCATTCCTGCCGATGTTGATCAACTTGTAGCCAATTCCTGGCAAATCATCGGGGGCTGCTGGGACTGAGTAACCTATTTCGTCGTCTCAAAGCCGACTTTAGGGGGTCTTACCTGTCCAGATTTTATTCGTTTCGCAAGGTTCCGCCTGCAGTGCGAATATTTGCTGACTGCGACGAATACGCAATATGGGTTGGTCTCGCTGGTTGCGGGGACGGTATCGTGTTTTAGAGTTGTACTTTCATTCTGCGTGTTTTGTCGCCGATATCTCGATTGTCAGGACTGGTCGTTGGGTGCAGTGGTGTGAGTTGGGTCACTGACGCTTGTTTGCCTTCAATGATTAGTAAGGTCCATTCACGGACGACTTTTTCACGGAGACATTGAGAATGAAGTGCCTTAACTTGGTCCGGGGGGCTGCGGTGACGCTGGCAGCTCTGGGAATGATGATTCCAAACGCCCCAGCCCTGGCTGCGGGTCCACAACGTGTCACGGTTAAGTCCGTCGATGCCAAGATCTTTGACATTTCCCTGCAACAGGGTGGGGCCTTCAAGGGCCGCGTCGTCGATCATACCGGTGCTGCGATGGAAGGCGCTGCCATCATCGTCAAGCAGAACAACAAGGAAGTTGCTCGGACGATCACCGACAAGGATGGCTCGTTTGAAGTTGCCAACATGAAG
>CAZSTW010000193.1:0-5184 GCA_964609845.1 uncultured Planctomycetaceae bacterium
ATTCGTTCCATCTTCGTGCTTTGTGGTAATCCCCTTCTATCAACAACAGCCCAAAGCCATAGTACCAGTAGATTCACACGGCAAGGTGACAGCGCGGTTCAGCGCGATGGTGTCTTGAACGCCGAACAGTAGGAATCTCGCTTCAACTGGTCGGCTTGCACCCCGCCTAAGTCCAGTTTGAGCTCTTGTGGATTCTGGAAGGACTGTCGCTTCTGACGATCTGAGCGGAGCGGGCCAACTTGTACGGCTTTCTTTCGCCACGAAGACCGCGAAGTGCACGAAGAAATCAGAGGGCGAATCGATTCATTCCATCTTCGTGCTCTTCGTGTGCTTCGTGGTAATCTCCTTCCATTCGGAGCACAATGGCAAGGCTGCGGCGCGTTTTATGGACGGTGGCATTTCAGGCATGTTGTCTAACGACATCATTCTGTTGACGGATCACAACATCGTGGCTGCTGGCTGCGAATGCTGGGATTGTGGCAACAGATTTCTGTACAACGGGTTGTGGCGTGTGTGCAGTCTGTGTTTGGGCTGCGGCATGAGGTTTGCTGCCGTGTGGTTCGATCAAGAAAATAAGTCGTCACAGCAAGGGCGATCCTGGTTCATCGCCCTCGATCGATAGCCAATCCATGGCACGTTGGCTCGCGGGGTCGTTCCTCCCACCGCCTGCAATTGGTGGCAGAGACGCCTATGGGGCGTCATGCCGCCACCGGTCCGACATAACATCGCCGCCCCAGGCAAAAGGTATGCAAATGGATAGCGTTGCTCTGATTCTGTCGCTGATCTGTGGCGTCGCTGATATCGATGTTTCTTTGCCTCCGTATAACGTCGTAGCTGACGGAAGTGCCGACTGTACCGAGGCTTTGCAGGCTGCCGCTGATTCTGCACAAATACGACAAGTCACCGATGAAACCGGCTACGTACTTGCTCAGACTGTTCCGACCATCCGGTTGCCATCAGGTACCTACAGGATTTCGGGGCCAATCACTTTCCAGAGTATGGCGACGATTGTGGGAGACAATGCTGTCATTGTTCAAACGCAGAACACTGATAGCTTTGCGTTTTCCTGCGGAACTCACGTTGATGTGACAGGTTGCACGTTTGTTGGCGGAATGCGAGCAATCTACATTGCCAACGAAAATATTAATACTTGCATGTTCAACGTAAAGCGATGCGAATTTCGAGAAATCGACACCACCGCGATCCTTATGAAGAGTACAGCCACCGCGGATTTTTCTGTGGGCGTGCTGTCCGCTACGCTAAACATTGATGAATGCAGCTTCGCAAACTGCTATCAGGTATTGGACCAGTGCTGTGACTTCGCCAACTTCAATAAGTGCCAGGTAAGTTACTCGCCGACGTCACGAAATCTGCCGCTGACCGAATCTGGATATCAGGCTGTTTTCATAGTGAGGCGTGGAAGATTTCATATGAAAGACTGTACGTTGAAGTCTGTGAAGGCGACTTACAGTAGTTCCACCTCATCCACACCCCAGTGCTGGATATACACGACCGGTACCGTGATTCTCAGTGAGACAAGCATTGCTGATGCGGGCGATGCGCGTCCGACAATCGTCTACGGCCCATCAGGTGTAGATCCAGCAAATAACAATGGTCATTCCATTCGAATGATTGGCTGCAGTCTGGCTGATACCGTGACATCTGCGAATCTGTCCAGCGCGAGTATCGTTCTCGTCGGAATGCCGTCGCAGATACACATCAGTAATTGCAGTTTGAAGGTTGTTGCGCCGCACATCTCGGACCCAAAAGGGACAGCGGTCACTGCGGCCGACAGAATGAAGATTCTTCCGAAGGTCTATTTTGGTGCAAATACGGATTATCCAAATACCATTCGAATCCCCTCGACACTTACAAAATATCTAGTGAAGTGAAATGCGACACTTGGTGCCGACGACCCCAGCGACGTCACCAGGTAGTTCCTGTTTTGGCGGTGCCGTTATTGCGCGGCTGCGATGTGTTCCTGATGCGAGTAACGTTCCTGAGCAAGAGGTAAGTCGAATGTATGGCGTGGCGATTGTTTGTATGCTGGCCTTTGGCGTTTCGGATATCGACGTGTCGCAGCCGCCGTTTAACATTCAGGGCGACGGTGTGACAGATTGCACTGAGGGGCTTCAAGCTGTCGCTGACGCAGCAGCGTTTCAACAGGTGACTGACAGCAATGGATTTGTAAAAGCACAGACGGCACCGAGGATTTATTTTCCCTCGGGAATTTACAAGATTTCCGGGCCGATCAACTTTAAAGCAGTTGCGACGATTGCAGGGAGTAAGGCCATCATTGTCCAGACGGCAAACACTCGAAGCTTCGTGTTTGGGCGAGGGACTCACGTGGACATTGATGGGATGAAGTTTGTGGGGGGTACAAATGCTGTCTACATCGCGAATCAGAATATTAACGCGTGTATGTTTAATATAAGTCGATGTCACTTTGATAGAACGACGGGTGCCGCAATCCTGGCGGAAAGTACTGCGACCGAAGCAAATTCGGTCGGCGTGCTTTCTGCGACTCTGAATATTGATGAGTGTCGATTCAGGGATTGCTATCAGATGCTCGACGAGTGTTGTGACTTCGCAAATTTTTACAGCTGTCAAGTGCAAATGTCGTTTGCGTACGCCACGCCCGTGCCAAAGGACAGTGGTTACCTTGCATTTATTGTAGTTCGACGAGGCTGTTTTCAGATTCGCGACACTGTTCTGACGCCTGCCGATTTCGTGTATTCAAGCACGAGCGGACCGATCAAGCATTATTGGATCTACTCGACGGGTTCCGTCCTGGCGAGTGAGACACGTTTTGGCGGTGAGAACGGTGGTATTCCGATTTTGATGTTCGGCCCCGCTGGCGTAAATGCGACAAATAACAACGGTCGGAGTGTGAGGTTTATCGGATGTCAGATGTGCGCAGGGCCAACCTCGGTTCCAAGTGGCACAAAGACACCTAATACAACGACTGCCATGGTCACGTTGAATGGTATGCCGTCGTTAATAGAGTTCAATAACAATTACGTCATGTTCGTGGCACCGCATATCCTGGACCCTAGTGGGAATGCAGCGAAGGCCGCAGCGGCGATGAACATTGCTCCGAAAATTCACTTTGGCGTCAACGTAAATTTTCCCGACACAATTCGCATCCCGAGTACTCTCACGAAGTATGTCGTGAAGTGACAACTCGGGAACCCATGTGCGATGTACTGCAGGTAAGTCGTTGTCGGTTGTAATGGGAGCACAAGCTCGTGCGGAGGCCGCGCGGGCGATACTCAAGCGAACTGCGGGGCGGATCTCGTTATGCTGAGGATGCTCGTCGCGGTCCATCACAGCAAATCAACACCTGGAAGAACGATCGCTCGGCTTTTTTCGGGGCTGTGGTCGTAGAGGGGTTTGGCTTCTGGCAGCCAGTTGGTCAGGTCGCGGACGCGTGTTGTATGGCTGGGGTGGGTCGACAGGAATTCCGACGGTGCTCCGCCGCCTGTCGCCTTGGACATTCGCTTCCAGAATTCTACGGATTCTCTGGGATCGTATCCTGCCGCAGCCATCAGCAGCAGGCCCATGTGGTCTGCTTCTGACTCATGGTTTCGGCTGTATTTCAAGATGCCGAATTTTGTTCCCGCGTTCAGGACCATCATCACCTGCTGACGGGCGGCCGGGTCCATGTCGCCGATAGAGGCTCCTGCGGCGGTCAGGCCGATTCGGGCCATTTGAGTTTGAGCCATTCGTTCAGCGCCGTGGTGAGCCAGGGCGTGTGAGATTTCATGTCCGATGACGGTCGCCAGGCCGGCGTCACTGACGGCCACTGGCAAGATCCCTGTGTAGACTACGATCTTGCCTCCGGGGAGACAGAACGCGTTGACCTGGGGTTCGTCAACAACTTCGAGTTCCCATTCGAATTCGGGAACCTTGATGCCGATTCGACTTTGGAATTCGCGGTTACGCGTCGCTTCAATCAACCGTTCGGCGACACGATGCACGGCTTCCACGATGCGACCACGGCGAAGGACTTTCGATGAACTGAGGACTTCTCGAAAGGCTTGAACGCCGAGCTTCGATTCTTCGGCGGGAGAAATGGCGACGACTTGAGACCGGCCGAATGGACCATGCTGGCAGCCCCGAACCATCGTGAAGCCGATGGCGATCAGGCCGATCACCAGCGGAATGGCGCGTGCTCCCAGCCCGTATCCGCCGCCGTATTCACGGCGATTGTCGTAACCATAGCTCATTGTGTGCGATCCCAAACTCTGGAGTTGCATGGTGCAAGCATCCGGCGTTCAGGCGCAATCATCCAGCTGCTCGAGACTGATCGCCGTTGAGCTTGTTATACAGCGTCTTCAACGCGATTCCAAGTTCTATCGCCGCCTTCGGCTTGTCGCCATCGTGCTTATCCAGAACCTGGTAAATCACGTCCATTTCGATCTCACGCAACGTCTTGGGATGCTGCGGCATCTCCATCAGCGCCGGCTTAATCGTTCCCCCGACAGCGGCATGTTTCAGGACGCCGATCGGCAGGTCTTCGGGCTGAATCACTTCGCCGTCCGACATGATCACCGCATGTTCCAGGGCATTCGCCAGTTCCCGGACGTTGCCTGACCAGTCGTGTGACTTCAAGACCTGAATGGTTTCTGGCGAAAGAATATTCTCAGGGACTTCGCGCCGCTTCAAGGTGCGTGCAATCAAAGTTCGCGCCAGTTCAGGAATATCGTCCTTACGCTCGCGCAGTGGCGGCAGATGGATCTCAAAGGTGTTGATACGGAAGAACAGGTCTTCGCGGAAGGTACCTTCAGCGACCATTTGTTGCAGTTCGCGATTTGTCGCACAGACGATACGAACATTCACATGGAAGGCTTCGTTTTCACCAACGCGTCGCACTTCCCCTGATTCCAGGAAGCGGAGCATCTTCACTTGCATCTGCTTGTCGAGTTCCCCGAGTTCATCCAGGAACAACGTGCCGCCGTTGGCGACTTCCAGCAGGCCTTTACGCGACGTATCCGCTCCGGTGAAGGCTCCTTTGCCGTGTCCAAACAACTCGCTTTCCACCAGGTTCTGGGGAAGTGCGCCGCAGTTGAGTGCTACGAAGGGCATGTTGGAGCGTTTGCTCAGGTCGTGAATCCGCCGAGCTACCAGTTCCTTGCCGGTCCCGGTTTCGCCGAGGATCAGGACGCTGGAGTCTGTCGGTGC
>CAZSTW010000193.1:5313-10242 GCA_964609845.1 uncultured Planctomycetaceae bacterium
TGTCGGTGCGATCTTTTCGCACAGCTTTTTGACTCGCAGCATTTCCGGGGTCCGGCCGATCAGGTCGAGTGAGCCTTCGACCGCTTTCAGCCGTGATTCGAGGGCGATCGTTTTGTTGGTCAGCGTCCGCTTTTCGGCGACTCGCTTCAGGGCGGCCGAGATTTCGAACAACTTGCAGGGCTTGCGGAGGAAATCATAGGCACCTGCGCGGACGGCCTGGATCGCAGATTCCATATCCCCATGGCCGGTGCTGATGATCACTTCCGTCTCGGGCGAGACCCTCTTGATGTGCTCGATGACGTCCCAGCCACTCAGTCCGGGCATCCGCAGGTCGACGATTGCAGCGTCGAACGTCTGGGTTTCCAAAGCCTTGAGGGCAGCCTGACCGTCCTCGCACAGAACGACATCGTGTCCCATCCGTGGGAGTTCGATTTTCATCACATTACGAATGTCTTGCTCGTCGTCGACAAACAGAATTCGCAGTTTATTGATTGTAGCAGCAGTCAACGGGCGGTCTCCTTGCCCCTGTCACCAACATCCATGTCAGCAACCCGATGCATTTCGAACGAAGTGTCGTGTTGAAAGCCGTAGGAAGCGAGCGGGGTCATATCAGATGATTTGAATCGTCGCAATGTCCGTTCCTACAGATCTTCAGGGTGTAAACTTTTCCATGTTTCAATCAGGCGGCACGAGTGATCCCTCCCGCCTTGCGTGGCAAATGAACACGGAAAGTGCTGCCAGTTCCCGGGCCATCACTGCTCGCTTCAATCCTTCCATCATGGTCGGCGATAATGCGATTGGTGATCGACAGGCCCAGCCCGGTTCCCTTTTTCCCAGGGAGCTTTTCCGTAAAGAACGGCTCGTACAGGTTTGCCAGGACATGCGGCGTCATGCCGCATCCCGAGTCTTCGATCGTCAGGACGACCTCGTCCAATGCTTCTTTAATACTGATCTTCATGGTGCCCGGGGTGTCCATCGCTTCCAGGCCGTTGGCGACAAGATTGATGATCACCTGCTGAATTTCCGGTGCGTTGACTTCGGCGAAATGCTGCCGGGATCGATCGAACTCAATCGTGTGATGCCCGAAGCGACTCATATGACCGACCATGTCCAATACTTCAGAGACAATCTTGGTCAGATCGTGCCGCTGTCGTGACGCGAGGCCATTTCTGGAGAAGTCGAGTACGCGGGTCGTGATCTGCTGACAGCGATTGGATTGTCGCTGAATCATTTCCAGATAGGTCTTGAGCAGTTCGCGATCATCCGCAGACTTTCCAAACTCATCGCCCGCTTCTACCAGGCGGCCGATCAGGGATTCGGCTGCCATGGCGATTGCGGACAGAGGGTTGTTGATTTCGTGGGCAATTCCTGTAGCGAGGAAGCCGATTCCGGCCAGTCTCTCGTTCCTCAACAGTTGTCGGCTGCGCTCTTCCACCTCGCGGTCCAGCTTGGCTTTGTCTCCCTGGAACCGCTCGATCATGCGGTTGAAGACATTGGCCAGGTCGACCATTTCGTCGCGGCCCTTCAGCTTCAACCGATGGCTGTAGTCACCGTTTGCAACGCGTGACGCGGCTTCGTGCAGTTTGCGAATGGGAACGAAAATCCACGAATGACCGCATCGAACCAGAAAGATCAGCAGCACGATGATGCAGGGAACACACGCGCCAATCAAAATCAGCCGTGATTTGTACAGTGCAGGGGCTTCCCTCAACGTCGCTTCGGTGCCGCGTTCCGGGTTGGGAATTTCCTGAATGATCGACTGGATGCGAGCGACATCGCGCAGCATTGATTCCAGAACACCACTCTTGTTTTTTACGTAGGCAAGGCGCCCGCGGGTTGTTTCCAGGCGTTTGAGCACGTCTCGAATCTGATCTAACTTGAGGTGCATGACGTGTTTCGACTGAAACACGGCCTGCGGAAGATCATCTGCGCGGCGGCGGAATTCGGCCAGCTCATCACGGAACCGCTTTAACTGCTGATCCCAGCGTTCTTTATCGAAAGCCAGATGCTGCTCGTCATCTTCCCTTGTTCGTAAGCCCAGAAGCGGATCAAACAATCCGGCGGCGATAACGGCAAGATCCGTCCGGTGGGGTTCGCGATTCATGCTGTAATCCAAGTCCTGGATTACAGCGCGGTACGAGAAGAGCCCCGTCAGTCCCGCGAACGCCAGGATGAACAGCATCAGGCAAACCAAGCCTAGGCCGATGACCAATTTGCGGCGTATCGATCGCGTCAGAAACACTCGACATCCTTGTCGCGTTACTGGTGGTTGCGTGGTGGGGGTTGCAAACATTACAAACTTGTTCGAGTTCACTCAACCCCGGTTCAAGATTCGCATCCCGAATCTTTTGAAACCGGGATCGAGTGATGAAACGGTGGCATTTTTTAGCCACCGCCCCTTCCCTGACAAGGTTCCGGCATCATGCAGCCCTCTTCACTCCGTATTCTGGCAATTCACGCTCATCCCGACGACATCGAGCTCCAATGCGCCGGAACGCTGCTGCGACTGAAACTGCTCGGCTGCCAGATTTCACTCGCGACGATGACTCCCGGCGACTGTGGCAGCGCGGAATTGAGTCCGGACGAGATTGCCGTTGTCCGGCGAGGGGAAGCAAAGCGGTCAGCCGATTTGATTGGGGCAGATTACACCTGCCTGGAATTTCGTGACCTGAGTATCGTCGTTGATAACGACAGCCGCCGACGAGTCACCGAAGTGATCCGGCGGACTCGACCAGACATTGTGATCACGGCACCTCCTGTCGATTACATGAGTGACCATGAAATGACGAGCCGGCTGGTTCGTGATGCCTGCTTCAACGCCAGTTGCCCCAACTACGCGACCCGCCAATGGGACCCTGCCCCGGCGACACAGAAGATTCCATACCTTTACTACGTCGATCCGATTGAAGGGATTGATTACTACGGCAACGCGATCCCCGCCGATTTCGTCATCGACGTATCCGCAACGATGGAAGCCAAGCTGGAAATGCTTGCCTGCCACGCCAGCCAGCGCGAATGGCTCAGACGTCAACATGGCCTGGACGAGTATCTTGATGGCTGCCGTCGCTGGTCCGCCGCTCGCGGTGCCACGATCGGCCGGGAGTATGGCGAAGCGTTCACGCAGCATCGTGGTCATCCCTATCCGCACGATAATTTGCTGGGAGAGTTGTTGGCGTGACGAAGGGGGCGATAAGCGATCAGAAGTCAGCGGCCAGCAGGCTGAAAACAAGTTCGGTCTCCAGACCTCGATGAAGGTCTCCAAGCCTCGACGAATCGGTCCGCCGAAGTTGTTTTCAATGTCCTCATCGCTCCGTGTGACGTCACCCGTTTGCGAAACCAGCGTCGCTTGTTGATGGAGTATCGATCTTGATGGGGACTTGATGGGTGTCATCTCGAGTGCTGATCGGACTGGAAACGGCTGCCTCACGCGGAGAGATGAAGGCCACTTTGGGGGACGATAGTTGTGGTTCAGGCGCAGTTAAGGATTCGTCGTGCTTTGCGGATGTCTGGTACTTCATCCGTCTTGATTTATTGTTTAGCTCCTTTGAAATGGACGATGGCAACAGTCATTGCCGTGATGAACTTCGCTGTCTTTGTCATGGCGGGTGAGAACGATGTCGTTCCAAACCCCGGGGAGTTTCCTGCGGCAGACGCAGGGGTCTACCTGGCGGGCGAACTCGTTTCTGTGGATCACGTAAATCGGCGCGGTGCGATTCGCCTGGTGGGCGATAACAGCGATGATCGGTACCATGCGGCTCCCAGCCATCGCTTTGCTTTGCTGCCGTACGCTCAGGTTCGCTACCACGGAGCCCCGGCGGAATTGAGAGACATTCCGATCGGCACAGTGATGCACGGAATGTTTTTGTTGCCTGCAGAAGGAATCACAAACTTTCCGCCGACAGAAAAGAATCCGTCGCGATATGTCCCTCGGCAGTCACAGGTGCTGATGCTGGAAGATGACGTCAGCTTTTACGAACGTCAGGGACAGTCCTGGAAGGTTTTGGCGGTAGATCTCACCAAAGGGAATCTCAAAGTCAGTTCCAGCGGGAAAACCGTCCGTCAGGGGCTGAGCGGCGAGCAGGTGTTTGAACTTGATGCGAGCACGCGAGTCTGGAAAGGCCGGGGACTGGGGGAGCTCAAGGATCTGGCTGCCGGACAGGAAGTGCAGGTCAATTTGACGTGGGCTCCCGAATGGAAGAATGGTGTGTTTCATGTTGCTGATGCCTGGCTTGACCAGGAAAGCCGCAACGTGGCTCGCGAGGTGCAGCGACAGATCCATATCCGTCAGCAGAAAACCCGCTGGTTACCCGGCTGGGTGGATCAGGTCGAACATCAGTCGGGAGGTGGCGGCATCGTCACCGTCACGCTGTTTGGAGGGATGGACCCATCCCTGTACGACGCCGCTCGTGCTCAGGCAAAACCGGGCGGAGGTGCTTCACTGGCGGCTGCCGAATGGACGCTACGCACGTGGTGGCAGGAACACGATTCGAAGAATGGTCCTGTGCTCGACTTCAAGGAGATTCCCAATCCTCCTCTGGGAAGCAGCGGGCTGCAATTGCGAGTGCAGTTCCATCGCCTGCTGGAAGGATATCGTCCCGGACGGATCGTCCGTTTTCGCCCGAACGGGTTTCCCAACGTCAAGCTTCCACCGGAAGAGCGGATCAACAATCTGGATGACCGTTAATTGCAAGTCCACGCGTGAGCAAAGAGGGGCTCACGCACTGATGCGAAGACACGAAGGAAAGAAAACGGGAAGAGATTGGACGTCTCTCACAGAGTCACAGAGACGCGGAGAGAGGTAAGAACGAGTTCGGCACCTCGGTTCGCTCCGCTACCGTATTCTAGAGCGCGTTGCATTTAGGTGTGGCGTCCCGCGGGCACCAAACGACAGCGTCTAACCCATGTTTCGACGCGACGCGGAAGTGCGAC
>CAZSTW010000194.1:0-1066 GCA_964609845.1 uncultured Planctomycetaceae bacterium
ACGGCTGAAATTCCAATGGCTCACAAAGTGAGGCCGAATGGTCTGCAGACGGACTGTCGTTCGCCACCATCAGAAACTCTTCCGTGTTCACGCCGGACATAGCACTGCCTCACGTGTGGTGAATTAACCTGAGCAGAACCAGCTGGAGATGCAAAAACACCCACAGACGCACGCTGAGATTGCACCAAAAATCCACACACCGACGGCTGTGCAGCAAATATACACACAGCGAGACTGGTGTGTCCACCACTCGAAAGCTCTCTTCTCGCAAAATCTCGAATGATGCAAGGTCAATCCGTTCAGGATGTCATTCGCTTGCGAGTGTTTGGTCGCAGCCGCCGATGGATTTCTGGCATCAGCCCCCAGGCAAGCGCCAGAACCTTCAGTGGGTGCAACGTCGGAGTGGGCGTCCGCTGTTCCATCTGCAAGCGACAACTGCTGCATTCAGTCATTCCGAGTTGATGATCATCACGACGCATCCGTTCGATCAACTCGCCGCCAATCACCAGTGATTCCTGGAAATTTTCTTTCGTGAGTCCAAAAGTTCCAGCGAATCCCGAGCACCCATTTTCTTCGTTCCTTCCCGAGAATTTGGGGATCAAATTGCACAGATCCAGAAGTGGCGTCGTCGCTCCCAATGACTTCAAGTGACAAGGCGTATGGTAAGTGGCGACCAATGGAAGTTCGGCGAAATCTGTCCGCAAATCGCCCTGCCGCCTGAGTCCCGCGAGAAATGTGCCCGCTTCAACCACACGATCGGCAACGACCTGGGCATCGGGATGCGGGACCAGCCTGGGGTATTCATACTTCAAGCAGACCGCTGCTGCCGGTTCCGTCACGACGATCGGACTCCCCTCGCGCGCAAAGTCGGCCAATATCCGAACATTGTTTTCCGCAATCGGGCGAGCCGTATCCAGGTCCCCCATCGAAATCAAACCCATCCCTGAAGGCAATTGGCGTGGAGGAACATGAACCTTCTGACTGTGATGTTCCAGGATGCGTGCAAACGCCGTCGCCAGTTCCGGGTCGTGATAAACAACAGACTTTCGCACGCCATCCTTTCCTC
>CAZSTW010000194.1:1104-10223 GCA_964609845.1 uncultured Planctomycetaceae bacterium
GTTCCGGGTCGTGATAGTTCGCAAAGTGATCGACAAAATAGACGACGGGTTGACCATTACGAATAGTGGCAGGTGCCGCAGTCCATTCGCGACGTGCGGTCTTTAGGAAGGGACGACGAGCAAACGGCGGCAGACGACGCTCTGCAGCAACGCCCAGTGTCCGCTCGAGAACCCATCGGGCGGTTGCGCTGGTCAGCAACGGATTCACCAGCCACGAAATGCGGCACAAAAAATCGCCCCACGAATGGACTCGCGAGAGAAACCATTCGGATGTCATAGGACCGTTCATGGCGAGATGCTGGGCCTTCGCTTCGACCATCAAATGTGAAATGTCGACATGATTCGGGCAGTCGATTTCGCATTGCTTACAGTTAAAGCAACGCCCGGCGAGATTTCGCATCTCTGTCGACGCCAACGCGTGAGTCGGAATGCGTCCGTCAAACACGGCCCGTACGGCATTGGCCTTGGCGCGGGGAGAATTCTCTTCGGCCGGTTCCGTTCGAAAGAAGGGGCACATCCGCTGGTCCGGCTCCTGCGTCCGACAAGCGCCACAGCCGTGACAGGCCGTGGCCGCGTCACTCATCTCGGCCGGAGTCCACAGCAATTGAAGCTCATAAAGCTGTGGCTGTGGTGTCACAACAGGCCGCAGATAATGAACGGTCAGATGAGGATCATCGGTCAGCACTTTTCCAGGATTCAACAGGTTTTGTGGATCAAACAGATCCTTGACCTCCTGGAATACTCGATAGAGTTCACCGTATTGGGAACGCAGGAATGCCGTTCGGGACAGCCCTAACCCGTGCTCGCCGCTGATCGATCCTCCCAGCGAGAGTGCCGCGTGATACAGATCACGCGCAAGGGCTTCCAGACGCGAAGAATCGTGAGCAGTCGGCAATGGCAGAAATGGTCGGATGTGAAGCTGTCCGACAGCCGCGTGCGAAAACAATGACGCGGTGACTTCGTGTCGCTGCAGGATCCGTCGCATCCGGACGATGAATTCTTCGAGAGCCTCCGGAGGAACAGAAATGTCCTCCACCAGTGGAAGCGGGCTGCTGGACTTCGCGCGGACGCCATTCAGCAACGGTACGACACGATGCGGCAGCGACCAGAGAAACTCGAGCTCTTCCGGGGTCCGGGCGACAAACGCAGTCGCCCCCGTATCCTTCAGATCGCCGAGCCGCCTCGCCAGCGATGTCAGTTTGCCCGCGACTTCGTTTTCGCTGAACCCGACATGCTCCACCAGCAGGGCCGCTTCGGCGGCGGCGGGCAACAATCGTTCGAAGCGAGAATCGGTTTCACGCGCCAGTGTCAACAGCCGTCGATCCAGCAGGTCACAGGCACTGGGGCGATCCAGCGTGATATCTCCGACCGCCCGCACGGCACCTTCGAGCGTTGCAAACGAAATCAGCATGGCACCACGATGCGCTGGCATCGCAATCGTTTTCAGAGTCGCCGAGGTGAACAGCGCCAGGGTCCCCTCAGACCCGACCAGCATTCGAGGGAGGTTGAGTTCCGTGGGTGACAGCACTCCACGGAGAAAATACCCCGCTCGATTTCTGGGAAGGCCCGCTGGCTGCTTTTCTTGAATCAAAGCGGAGTGCTCTGTCAACAGCTCAACGAGCTGCCGAACAATGTCGCGCTTGGTTGCCTGGCCATTGGTCAGATGTCCGCTCGCTCCCATCGGTTCCCGTGACTCGCTCTCGGCAAGAAACGATGCTCCGCTGGCCAGAACAAGCTCCATGCTGACGACGTGATCTCGCGTCGAGCCCACCCGCAGCGAATGCGACCCCGCAGCATCCAGCGCGATCATGCTGCCAATCGTGGTTGTGTTCGAATTCGAGGGATCAGGTGCAAAACAACGGCCGCTTTCGGCGAGAGCCCGATTCAAAACGCTGTGAACGACCCCTGGCTGCACACGTACGGTCTGATCGTTGATTTGCTCGATCACATTCATGTGACGGGAAAAGTCGACGATGATCCCCTGCCCAAGCGATTCGCCGCCAACGCTCGTTCCGGCTCCGCGAGCGATCAGCGGCAGTTGCTGTTCTGCGGCATAGTTCACCAGCGTTACCAGATCTTCGCGGTCGCGTGGGCAGGCAACCGCCAGCGGCGTCATCTGGTGCAGACTGCCGTCCGTCGCGTAAAGCGATGTCGAAACGGGATCGCAGGCCAGTTCACCACGGAACAAACCAGCCAGATCTTCGACGAGTCTCGTCTGCCGGACATCCATAGCGAATTTGAAGAACTGAAGTGAGGACAATGAGTTGCACAGCCCCGGTGTTCTTCAGACGAGTCTGTTTTGACACCGCAGGGTGCAGGCATTCTAACGAGGGCTCGCCGATTGTTCTGCCTGCTTCAACCGAATTGATTCCTGGCGGTACCGTTCATTGACTTCCAGATCGAATACCCCGACCGATTCCATATTGGCGAGCCGACGATACTGGGCATGGCAGCGGTAACAGACCAGGCGATCCCGCATGACGGCGTACAGGATCATGTCGGCCAACGCGAAAACCATCAGAATCCCGAGCGACAGTTCCGGCTGCATGTACGCCATGGCAGTTGTGCTGAGAATCACCCCCAGTGCAACAATGGCCACGCCCAATCGCTGGGAAAAATCCTTCTGCCGCCAAAGGTCATTGCAGCCACAGACCAGACATCGCCTGGGTGTCTCACCATTTCGGTCATCAGCGGCAATCGGCCGAGTCCACTGACAACTGGAACACTTCACCTGAGGTGTCTCTGCAGTGACTTCATCACGGGCGATCGTCAGGCACTTGGGGCAGTCAAAGTTGATTTGCATAAATCTCAAATGTCATCAAAAGGAATCACAGGGATACAACATCTGGCTGCTAAAAAGGAATTTTCAACTCGCTGTACAGCAGGGCCGCCGACATTTCACCAATAAACGTCAGAATCACCCCTGCGAACAGAACGCCTGTCGCAGCCTGAGTGTTGCGGTATCGCAAAATCCGCAGCGCCATCACAGCAATCACCAGCGGTCCAACAATTCCCGCCAGCCACCGAAGCGTAAACCAGGTCCAATGAGTTCCATCGGCCAGCCCTTGCCCTCCCATCGACCAGCCGACGAGAGAGACAACCAGCCGTGTTCCAACGGCGATGCCAAACAGCAGACTCAAACGTTTCAGCGGCTCGATCGACATCGTGGGGGCGGTCAAATACCAGTGCCCCAGCAGCATGCTGGTCACAGCCCCTCCCAGCACTGCAGCGGTGGAAAGCTGTGAAACTAACAGCAACTGCCCCGAGGACGTCGCTAATGACGCGAGTTCGCCTCGAGAAAAAAGCAGACTGACAAACGTCGCCACCATGATCGTGAAAACGCAGAATGTCCCCCCCGGACGGCGGTCCAGCATCCACAAGACAGATCCGACATACCCCGCCAGCGCTGCCGCTCCAGCCGCCACCCGGGCGGCCAGAACCCACCGATCAACGGATTCCGTTTCGACGACGGGTGTCAGCCTGCCCAGTGTCAGAATCGCGAGGACCCCCAGCCCCATGGTGATCATCATTTGAATACGAAAGAACCCCGAAGTCACCTGAGCACGAGGCATCAGGCCCCACATCAGGCTCATTCCCAGCATCAGCATTAGTGCAAATTGAGCAATCATCCCTTGATCATAGTCCGACGGCCCCAGAATTTGAATGATCGCGCGGCGACAGTTCGAGGGCTGAGATCCGGAGGATGTCGAGGTTGGAATGTGATCCCTGCCGCTTCACAATGCGCCTCAAGCCATTGAAGGCCTTGCGATCAGATGCTTAGCCCTGCCCCACCTCCTTGAACGTCGTGCCCGAATCAGGCATTCTTCCCATGTTCTTTCACTCGAAACTGTTTATGAACTGGACCGAGAGATTATGCGAATTGCCGGTGTGCAGATGGATTTTCAGCTTGGCGACAACGCTGGCAATCTGAATCGAATGATCGCAAAGTTGCGTGAGACGCGCCGGGCGGGAGCGGATTTCACGATTTTCCCGGAATGCGCACTCTCTGGGTACTGCTTCAACAGCCTTGATGAAGCTCGCCCCCATGCAGAACCGATGCCCGGTCCTTCCGTCACTCGCATGACCGAAGTTTGCGCAGAACTTGGTGGTCATGTTGTTTATGGGTTACTGGAAGCGGACGGAGACCGCCTGTTCAACGCACTGGCACTCGTCGGTCCGAATGGATTGCTCGGTTCCTATCGCAAGACGCATTTACCGTTTCTCGGGATCGACATGTACACAAGCTACGGCGAGGGCCCCTTCGAGGTGCATGATGTCAATGGGGTGCGAGTTGGGATGAATATCTGTTATGACGGCGGATTTCCCGAACCGGCTCGCTGTCTTGCGTTGCTCGGTGCTGACCTGATCGTCCTGCCGACGAACTGGCCACCCGGTGCAGAAACCGCAGCCGAGTACGCCATCAATACACGGGCCATGGAAAACACCGTCTACTATGCAGCCGTCAATCGAATCGGGACCGAGCGAGGTGTGCCGTTCATCGGACGGAGCCGCATCTGTGATCCGCTCGGCAAGATCCTGGCAACCGCCGACCACGCCGACGAAGCGATCTTGTATGCGGATATTGACGTCGCCCGATCACGTAATAAGCACCTGATTCGCATGGCAGGGGTCAACGAAGTCAACCGAATCGCAGACCGACGCCCTGAATTGTACGGGGAAATCGTCAAGCCGCACGATCTCGTGAGCCCGGGACGCCCGAAAAAATCGACCTGATGTGAGACTTTCCAGAAAGCGATCACCGCGAGCACAGCAATCGAGTCCACGGTGGAAAAGTCTGGACGTTTGGAGCTTCGGTTCCGCGAATACTCAAACGCGAGTTGATATCGATGAAACTGACACCATGGTCCGTCCTCTGCATCTTCCTGGCCGGTTTCTGCCATGTGGTGAATGGAGCCGATGGCGACGCTGTCAGGTTCGAGACTCAGATCCAGCCGATCCTGAATGCGAAATGCAGCAAGTGTCACGGTGAATCGAAGCAGACAGCGGGATTGAACCTGGCAACGGCTGATGCATTGGGACGCGGCGGCGAATCCGGGGCGGTGCTGGTGCCCGGAAAACCGGATGAGAGCCCTTTGTTCGAAATGGTTCGTGACGGTCAGATGCCGCCCAAAGAGAATGAAGGTCTGACGAAAAACGAAATCGAACTGGTCCGTCGCTGGATCGCCGAAGGAGCTCGACTGCCGGGGGCCACTGCGGCAAATACCATCACTCAACATCAGATCATTCCCTTGATGTTTTTGCGGTGCACCGCATGTCACGGGGGAAGAAGGCGTGAGGCAGGGTTGGACCTGCGCACCAGGGAAGGAATTCTCAAGGGAGGGAAATCGGGCCCGGCGGTCGTCGCAGGAAAACCCGAAGAGAGTCTGCTTATCAAGCGAATCCGCGCTGAAGAGATGCCCCCGCGTCGATTATTGGTCTCCGTCAGCGTCAAACCGATGGAATCAGGGGAATTGAAGAAGCTGGAAGCCTGGATCACAGCTGGGATGCCAGAATCCCCAGTCATGCCGGACATCGCGTCGAATGAACCCGACAAACTGGTGACGGATGCGGATCGTGATTTCTGGTCGTTCCAGCCACTTCGGCCCGTCATACCTCCCTCAGCGATGACTGGCCCCGCTGATACTTCACTGGTTCGTAACCCGATCGATCAATTCATTCTGTCAAAACTCCGACAGAAAAATCTTTCCCTGTCCGGCGAAGCGGATCGAGTCACGCTGATTCGACGCATCACATTCGATCTGATTGGGCTTCCTCCGACGCCCGAGGAGGTTGCCGCCTTTGTGAGTGACCCAAGTCCGCTGGCTTACGAGACGCTCGTGGAGCGATTGCTTGCATCCCCACACTATGGCGAACGCTGGGGACGGCACTGGCTGGATGTTGCAGGATATGCCGACTCAGAGGGGGCTCAGAACGAGGACCGCGTTCGTCCGAACATGTGGCGGTATCGGGATTACGTCGTCCGGGCTTTCAATGCTGACAAGCCGTACGACCGTTTCCTGCATGAACAGTTGGCAGGGGACGAACTGGCAGATTACGAACGAGCCCCGCAGATCACAGAAGAGATCTACGACAATCTTGTTGCGACCGGCTTTCTGCGAACAGCCCCCGACAGGACCTTTGCGAACATCACCAATTTCGTTCCGGATCGACTGGAAGTGATCGCTGACGAAATGCAGATCCTGGGAAGTGCGGTAATCGGCCTGACCCTGCACTGTGCCCGCTGCCACACTCACAAATTTGATCCGATCCCGCAGCGCGACTATTACCGGCTGGCAGCATCTCTGAAAGATGCCTTGGACGAACACGACTGGCTGGGCCCCGAGGCTCGCCAGTTGAATTTCGTCACAACAAAAGAGCGGCAGGAATGGGAATCCCACGAACGAGCCATTGCAGAACAAGTGACCCCGCTGAAAAAGCAGGCCGAAGCAGAGAAGGACGAAGCAGCCAGAAAGTCGCTTCAGGAGCGGATCAAACAGTTGGAATCCGGTCGCCGGCCGGAACCGAAAATCAGGGCACTGTGGTCACGCGGTGATCCGTCCCCCACGTATCTGTTGCAACGTGGGAATTATCTGACAGCAGGTGCTGAAGTTGGTCCAGGAGTTCTCTCGATGCTGACGGATGGCAGAACGCGACACGTTGTCAATCGCCCCTGGGACGGCGCCAGGACGACCGGCCGACGATTAGCTCTGGCTCGCTGGCTGACTTCGCCGGACCACCCACTGACCGCACGCGTCATCGTCAATCGGGTCTGGAAGCATCACTTCGGTACGGGACTGGTGACGACGCTGGCCAATTTTGGCAAAACGGGTGCTCCCCCGACCCATCCGGAACTGCTCGACTGGCTGGCTTCGGAATTAATCCGCCGTGGCTGGAGCCTGAAGGAACTGCATCGTCTGATGGTCTGCTCCGCGACATATCGGCAATCGTCGATGCAGACATCGCAGGCGACCGTGGCCGACCCAGACAATCGCTTTCTATCGCGAATGCCATTACGTCGGCTGGAAGGGGAAATCGTCCGCGATTCATTACTGGCCGTTTCGGGGAAACTTGACGACACCCCGTTTGGACCTCCCGTTGACGTGGATGTCCGTGGTGATGGCCTGGTAACAGTGAAGCGCCCCGATGGGGGAGGTCGACGAAGCATTTACGTACTTCATCGCCGAACAAAACTGCCAACAATTCTGGAAAGTTTTGATTCACCTCAAATGGGACCGAACTGTGTCGAACGAGGCGAATCGATCGTCGCTCCACAGGCTTTGCACCTGTTAAACAACGCCAATGTCCACTCACTGGCCACCCAGTTTGCCGAGCGAGTTCGACGCGAAGCAGGAGACAACGTTGATTCACAGGTCGAGCGGATCCACCTGCTGGCATTCGGCACCTCCCCCTCGCAACAGGTCCGCGATCGTGCGAAAGAGGACTTGGCAAGGCTCATGCAGCAGTGGCTGACCACCCTCGGAAACGGTCCGGAAGCTCCGCAACTTGCTGCAGATCGAGCTTTACAGAACTACTGCCATGCGATCATTAACACGGCCGAATTCGTATACATCGACTGAAAAGTGGCTGAAAAACCGGGTTGACATGCAGATTCTGCTGAATTCGAAACAGAATGCTCAGCTCTGGCGTCACAGACGCCCGGATGATGGTCCCTGATATTGACCATCAAATCCAAATCTGGGAGAAGCCGAGTCTCCCATGTCTCCGGTCCCATCATCGTCAACGCAGGTCACGGTGAACGCAATCGCGTTCACCGGAGATTCGGTCAAGGAAGTCGCGCATGTCTCGAACGATCCGCTCACTCGTGTGGTGTTACGGACTGGCGGTGGGCGCGACCACCTTTGGTGTGGGCTGTTCGCACATGATCGAAAACCGGGCCATTACGGCCTTCTCCAAAAACCTCAAGGAAGAGGACCTGGAAGGCCTGATGAAGGCCACAACCGGTGACTTCCGCCAGCGTGCCCTTCGAACCGCCACTGCGTTCGAAGATCTCAAAATCCTTCACTTGCCCGATGGTAAAACCACCATCGTCGAAGTCGAAGAGCTTTCTGACGACAAGAAACGCGTGACTGTCCAGGTTGGCGACGCCAAGAAAGAAGTCTTCTATGAACTGGCCAGAGACAAATCTGGCCATTGGGTCGTCGATGACATTTATCTGAAGCAGAAACGCAAAGGCGTTGAAGCGTATAAGTCCGTCACTGAGCAGATGGATCTGTTGCTTTCCGTCCGCGAATTCCTTGATACCTGGAGTCGCGGAGATCGAGAGCAGGTTCTTGGAGTCACATCTGCATCATTTCGAGCGGCACTGGATCAACTGCCGCCATCGTACCTCGCTTCAATGACCCGGATCGTCTCGGCGGGAAAACCGACCAGTGGCAAGTACAAGCCAAACGCGCAACTCGACGAAAAGGTTGCCGTCGTTCGGCTTCCTCGACTGTCGGGTGACACGGTCATTTCGATGGAACGAGTCAAAGGACACTGGGTTGTGTCAGATGTCGCTGTTGACTCCAAAGGGGACGACCAGCTTCCTTCCATGTTGAAGCTGGCCCACGCCGTCAACAGTTGCACAACCTTCCTTGCTGCGTATGGACGAGGCGACAAATCGTCATTGGCCGAATGGTGTTCAACCGATTTCTACGAAGGAAGTCTGGCCGTTGGCGAACTGAGCCAGGTCAAGCTGCCGGACGCACAGTTCAGCGAGCATGAACTGCAGGTAAAAATTCGAGGAAATCGTGCCGATTTTGTTCTGAAGAACGATACGGAACTGGTGCAGATCGATATGCACCGTGACACTGAAAAGGTTTCAGATACCCAGCCGAAATATCGCGTTTCGGATGTCACGATTTATGAAGTTGAGACCAAGCAGGAGAAACGGCTCTCTGCACTTTTTACCGCCCAGGGAATGCTCGAGATTTTCGTGCGGGCGCTGGCTGAACGCGACGTGACAACACTGCGACATGCCTCAACTCGTGACCTCGCCGGTCGTGTCTGGTCGAAGCTGACGCCGGAAACGTTGTCTGCGATGCCGCTCGACACATTCGATGCCGGAAAGATGGAGTTTGTGAGTGCTTCGTTCCAGGGAGCCCTGACCAAGATCGAAG
>CAZSTW010000195.1:0-4517 GCA_964609845.1 uncultured Planctomycetaceae bacterium
CGTCGAAACATGGGTTAGACGCTGTCGTTTGATGCCCGCGGGACGCCACACTTAAATGAGACGCGCTCTAGCTCAACGCCCTATCAAATAACGACGATACCTGTCGGCTCGCGTTCATTTTCCGTAAGTTTGATCGGGAACGAGATTCCAGGCATTTCGCTATTGCGCCGTCTCACCATCGCGTAGAATGCACAAGACGGTGTCCCCATGTGCAAGGACGACTCTGACTGTAGTCTGGATGACGACTGACTGACCATGAAGTTTGTACACGCCGCTGACGTTCATCTCGACAGCCCCATGCGAGGACTGGAAGAGTATGCAGGTGCTCCCGTTGAACGACTCCGTCTGGCGACTCGTCGAGCGATGGACAACATTGTGCAGATCTGCCTGAACGAGCAGGTTGATTTCCTGATCATCGCGGGAGACCTGTTTGATACCGCCTGTCGCGATTTTAACTCGGCGTTATCAGCAGCCTCGCAGATGCAACGGTTGAATCAGGCCAATATCCCTGTTTACCTGATCCTGGGAAATCACGATTCGCGCGATGAGATGGCTCGACAGGTTCCGTGGCCTGTCAACGTCGTTCTATTTGATCACAAACGACCACACACCGTTCGGCATCCAACTCTGGCTGTCGCCATCCACGGTATGAGCTATCCAAAACGTGAAGTGACGGAAAACCTGGTTCCCGAATATCCGCAACCTGTCCCCGACTGCTTCAATATCGGGGTGCTGCACACAAACGCTGGCGGAAATCCCAATCATGATGCCTATGCTCCTTCTTCGGTCGAAGAAATGGCGGCAAAGGGATACGACTACTGGGCACTGGGCCACGTTCACGACTTCGAATTGTTGAACGAACGGCCGCACATTGCCTATTCGGGAACCAGCCAGGGACGACACGCCAAGGAACTTGGTCCGAAGGGGTGCCTGGTCGTTACCGTTGACCAGAATGAGGTCTTGTCGGTTGAATTCCGCGAGACAGACGTCATGCGCTGGTACCGCGAAACGATCGTGCTCGAACCGGATGATGATGAAGATGCACTGCTGGATCGAACTCGACGTGCCTTGCGCCAGGTGACGCAATCGGCCGATGGCCGTCTGGCGGCTGTGCGACTGGTGTTTGAAGGTCGCTGTGCCGTTCATTCGCAGTTGTCACGCGACGCCGCCCGTCAACAGATCGTCGCCAACCTGCGGGGACTGGCTGGTGATTTTGGCGACGACGTCTGGATCGAACGCGTTCAATTCCGGACTCAATCGCCACTGAACATTGAGGCAATGCGGTTGCGTCAGGATCTCGTCGGCGATCTGCTGCGCGAGATATCCTCGATCGCGCAAGATCCCGAACGGTTGCAGTCACTGACGGATTTGTTGAAACCGTTGTCGGCGAAAGCGGGGGCGGATCTTGCCCCGCGCGAGGACAATTCGGAAACCATCAATCTGGATGATCCCCAGCGCCTGGTCTTCTGGTTGCGCGAAGCGGAAGAGTTACTCCTGAGTCACCTGGCTGAGGAGGCACCATGAAGCTGCGCCAGATCCATATCAATCAGTTTGGGCATTTCACCGAATGCGAGCTTGCACTGCCGTCAGACGGACTGCAGGTGATCTATGGACCGAACGAAGCGGGCAAGACGACTCTGCTGCAATTCCTGCGAGGTTGGTTGTTCGACTTCCCCAGTCGCACCCCCTACGACTTCAAAGCAGGTTCCGAAATCGCTGGCGTTGGCACCCTGCAGTTGTCCGACGGACGTTCTGTGGAACTTCGTCGTCGCAAGGGGACCAAGAACAAGATCAGCGTGAAGATCGATGGTCAGGAATCAGGGCTGGATGAGGCTGGCTTCCAGCGGCTGATCGGGCACGCCAATCGCAGCCTGTTCGAATCGATCTTTGCTTTCGGTCTGGATCAGTTGAGCCAGGGCGAAGAGAGCCTGAAGCACGAAAGCCTGCAGTCTGCGTTGTTTGGCGGTGGGCTTGGCAGTGCCGTCAGTCCCGAGCGAATCCTGGCGGACCTGGAACAGCAGGCAGGGGAACTGTTCAGCCCAACGGCACGCAAGCCATCCATCAATCTGCTGCTGGGGACCTTGAAAGACCTCTCGGCGCAGATCAAAGCGAAAAGTCTGCGATCCGACGACTACCTGAAATGTCGGCGTGAAGCGGCTGAAGAAGAAGCTCGTGCCGCTGAACTGCATCGAACTGTCGACCAGTTGCGTCGTGAACATGGCCGGCTGGAAAAGCTCTGCCGCGCCTATCAGAAGTGGACAGAACTTCAACAATGCCTGAGTGATCGCAAGCCATTATCAGTTCCGCGATCCCTCCCCTCCGACGCTCGGGCCCGCTATGCGGCATTGTCCGAGAAGATCCGGACATGTGATGAAGAGCTGTCACGCCTGGCCAATTCCATTGCTAACCTGGAACGCGATCTCTCTCAATTAAAGCTCAATCCGCGAGCGGTCTCGTTCCGGGCTGAAATTCGAGCCTGCCTGGAATTGAAACAATCTTACCTTGAGGCCAAAGCGGACCTTCCCAAGCTGAAGGCAGAACACGCCGCAGCACGACAGCAGATCGATCGTGAACTGGGAGAGTTGCGTCCGGGATGGACGCATGATGACCTTCGATCATTCGTCGTTGACGTGGCCACGCGCGCAGAGATCGACCGCCTGATCGATGAAGACCGACTTCGTGAAACAACGCTGGCCGAACTGAGAGCGAAACGCGAGCAGTTGTCGGCTCAACTCAGGCAATCTCGTGCTGATGTTGAGGCCTTGGGGGAATTGCGCGACGTCGCACCTCTGGTCGCTGTCCTGGCAGATGAATCGAGCTACAGCAGCGACCGTAAAGTCCTTGAAAAGCGCATCATCGAAGCGACTCGCATTGAACGGCAGCTTGCGACGCAATTGAAAAAGCTGACTCCGCCCATGCCTGCCGGATTTCAGAACCCCCACGAGTTGCCGGTTCCCCGCATCGGGACCATCAAGCAGTTTGAAACAGATTTTGCGGACCTGCAGGAGCAGCTTCGAGCTTTACGGGATTCCATTCTGCAGGACGACAATGAACTGCGTGACGTTCAGGAAAAGCTGGATGAAGTGGTCGCACGCGGTGTCGTTCCCAGTTTGAGCGAGCGGGATGCAGCCCGACAGCGGCGCGATGCCAGTTGGAACAAGATCCGACGGCGTCTAATCGAAGAACATGAAACGTCGTGGTTCGGTGTCGATTCCGGGGCACTCGGAAAATCGTATGAGCAGTCCGTCCGCGAAGCCGACGAAATTGCGGACCGGATTTATGCCAATGCTGATGCGGTTGTGCGGCGTGAAGAGCTAGGGCGCCAGCGCGATTTGCTCACCGCTCGCATCACGCAAAAGCAGGAGCGGGCGGCACTGCTGACTCAACAGCAAGCCGATCTGCAGAATCGCTGGATTGGCGTCTGGCAGGCTTGCGGGTTCGTACCACTCGATCCCGACGCCATGCGTCCCTGGGTCAGTGATCACGAAACCGTCTGTGAAACAGTCGCCAAACGCGACGAAATCATGGCGGAGTCAGACCTGCTGCGACAGCAGATCCAGACGTTTGAAGCCCGACTTCGTTCGGCGTGTGAATCATCAGCAGAAATCCCCGTGCTGCTGGTTACGGCACACGAGGCGGTCGATGAGGCCAAGGAACAGCAGAGCCGCAGTCGCGAACTGAAACGAGACATCAAGCGCCTGGAACCCCAGATCGAAGAGTGCGATGCCGAGTTGCTGGCGTTGTCGGGGCGTCAGTCCGCGTGGCACGATGCCTGGAAAGGTGTCCTGAGCCAGTTGCGCCTGCCAGCCGATCTGGATACGGAACTGACGCGAACCGTGATCGGTCGACTGCTGGCAACTCGAATCAAGCTCGACAGTCTTCCGCAAGAAGAAGAGCGTCTGGCAGCAATGCAGGCTCGTCTGGATGAGTTTGCGGCCCGAGTCACTCCGCTTTGTGAAGCACTCGCACTGGAACTGCTGCGTGACCCGCCAGAACTGGCTGCTGAAAAGTTGTCAGACCAGTTGGAACATGCGTCGGAAGCTCAGAAGCAATACGATCAACTGTGCAAACAGCGCGACACCGCTCGCGACCAGAAAACGTTGATCGAAGATCGACGGACTCAATTGATCACGGAGCGGACCGACCTGTTCACGGCAGCCGAAGCGAGTTCCGAGGCGGAATTTTTTGAAGTCGTTGCCCGATCTGAGAAGATCAGCCAACTCGACATCGACCTGGAACAGCGGACGCACGAAATCGATCTGATCCGGGCAGGAGAAGATCGCGAAGAGTTTGAACGGATGTTGAATCAGTTGCAGCCAGACATTCTGGAAGGGCAGCGCCGGGATCTGGCCGAGCAACTGACTCTTGTCGAACAACAAAAGCGAAAAGCTGACGGTGCGGCAGCGGTGAAGCGGAACGAACTCGCCCGTCTCGACGGTTCTGGCGATGCCGCGATCCTGACCGACGAACTGTCCCGCAAGCGATCACATCTGGCCGCTGATGTCGACAGGTACGTC
>CAZSTW010000195.1:4661-10132 GCA_964609845.1 uncultured Planctomycetaceae bacterium
ACTTGTTGAGTGAAGCGGTCCGCCGTTTTGAACGTGAAAACCAGCCGGAAATGGTTGCCACCGTTTCGCGTCTGATGTCGCAGATGACATCGGGAAAATATACGGAATTCGATCGCACGACTGGCACAACGCAGGGGATTCTCGTGCGACGCTTCGATGGGGTCGAGCGGACACCGGACCAATTGAGTTCAGGAACCCGCGAGCAGCTTTACCTGGCGATCCGCCTGGCCTACGTGCTGCACTACTGTCGGCAGAACGAACCATTGCCGATCGTGATGGACGATGTGCTGGTCAACTTTGACGATGGCCGAGTTCGTCAGACACTGGCCACGCTGGCCGAAGTTGCCAAATCGGTTCAAATTCTGTTCTTCACGTGTCACCCGCACATGGTCGTCCTGGCCAAAGAAGTCGTTCCGGGGCTGCAACATATTGACCTGCCAACGGCGATGAACACAAGTGCTGCGGCAGTCAGCGCGTAAACCACGGAACGTTGTAGGGGAAGGTAATCGCAATTCGCTGATCAGACGGGATCCTGGTCGAGCAATCTGTGTTCTTCGCTGGGAATCCCTTCGACTGGACACCGCCGAAGCCTTGGTTTCCTCTGGGCTTGCCCCAGAGGGACCTGCAACTTCAAGCTACCACCACAGGCCCCGTATCAACGAGCTCTCCACCCGGCTTGACCGGGTGGTAGCAACGACTTGCAGCATGCGCCGCGGTAGTGGTCAGCACGTGTTTTATCGGTTTTCGTAAGACGCTTGATCAAGCTCCCGGTAAGTACCGGGCTGTGCCGAGCTCCCGCCAGCGTGATGCTTGGTCTGAACTTCGCTTGGTATCTTGGAAGCAGGTGACGCGTAAGCAGTTGCGGCGGGAATTGCCGGTGAACACATGACACTTGAACGATTGCTCACTGCTGCTGCGGCAACGGTATGAAGTGAGATTGCAGCAGAGCCAACCCAGAGCTAAACCGGGACGTGTTCGTTTATGCCGTCGTACTGGAGCGAGCTATGAGGCTTCTCTTCGCACTTTGCATGATCTGCGCAACAGGGTGTTGCTGCCCGTGCGTTGATAAATACTTAGTTCCGCCTGTTGCAGTTGATCCGCGTGAACCGGTCGATGCAAACTCCAAGCCGGATTTAAATCAAGCGGATGCGACGACGGCCCGCGAAACGTCAGTCGATCAATTGGCTCCGCTAGCTACCGCATCCAAGCCTAAGAGCCGTCGAGTGAAGTTCTTAGAAGAATTCTGCCTGGAAATTCTATTCTGGGGTCCGTTCATACCCTTCTGGGGTTTGATGGGGTGGTGTCCAGACTGATTGACTGCTCGCGATTCTTCGCAAGCGACGACCAACATACGTGCCGTGTCCAGCTATTTCGGCTCGACCAAAGAGACGCAGATCAGTTCCTTATCCGTTCTCGCGTAGACATGCGTTCCCGCAAATGCAGGGTGGGCCCAGGTGAAATCGGTGATCCGCGTTCGGCTTTGTTCGTGATATCCCTCAGGAGTCAGGCGAGCGAGGATCAAGTCTCCTTCCTCATTCAGGATGATGGCGCGATCGGAATTACCCAGCCAGACGAGCGAGGCATGCGGATTTCGACCGCGAGGAGTCATCTGGTTCTTGTCGTCCCAGAGTTTCTTGCCTGTTCGCAGTTCAAAGCAGGTCAGGCCATATTGCTTATCCAGCAGGTAGACATGCTTGTCACGATACAAGGGTTGCGACATCAGGCCTCGCAAGAACTTGTTCTCTTCCCAGGCGATCGTTGCATCGGTCGGGGTTTCGCCAAGCTGAATGGCTTTGGAACCATGCCAGTACCCGGCGACGAACACAATGTTCTCCTGCAGGATCGGCTTGGCGATCGAGACACCATAGGTGATCTCGTACGGAAAGGACCACAGAGGCTTGCCGGTACGAACCTCCAGTGAACGGATGTGACTGGGTGTCCAGCAGACGAGTTCATCCTGCCCATGCGCATGATGAATCAGGGGGGTACAGTAGCCTGCTTCGTCTCCCATGCTTCGCCAGACTTCGCGTCCCGTCGCTCGTTCGATTGCAACGACACTCGACTTTTCACCTCCCGGCTGCAGGATCACCCACTCGGCATAGATCAGCGGTGACGCTGCAAAACCCCATGTCGGCAATCGCCCTGCAAAGTCAGTCAGATAGTTCTTGCTCCAGATCACTTTGCCAGTCTTGGCATCGAGGCAGCGTAGATCTCCCATTGCACCAACAGTGAAGACCTGCCCTGCATCAATCGTTGGTGCTGCACGAGGCCCATTTCCGTAATCCAGCTTCCCATAGGTTACGGGATAGAAATGTTCCCAGAGCGACTCCCCTGTCGCCGCGTCAAAGCAGAGGACTCGTTCCACTTCCGGGTTGGTCTGACGATCCATCGTATAGACGCGACCATTGGCGACACTCACGCCAGCGTAGCCTCCCCCGATCGGCTTCTTCCAGACTTGCTTCAAGCCGCTGGAAGGCCATTTCTCGGGAAGGGCGGGCCCCTGCCACGTGCCATCCCCTCGAGGTCCACGAAACTGTGGCCAGTCGGTTTCAATTCTCGTAGGCTCGGTCCGTTCATCCGCTGGAGCAAACGACAGAGTGACCATGGAGAGGACAATGCCAAGGAGAGTTCGAAGTCGGCAAGCCATACTAGAATCCGTATTAAGAATCGTGAAGAGCGGTCAAATCGCACTGATTCGGTTCAGGCAGGTACTTACAGTCACCTTTGTCGATCCATACGGCACATGAATGCGATACAAACGATAACAATCGTCCAGCCGAAGGATGTCACTGCGACTTCTACCCACGGTGCAGGATACATCGTGAAACGAGCGAAGGTCGGATTCGACACGTCATAGCGCAAGAAAGTCTTGCTTCCAATAGGCAGCACATATTTCGGCGACACACGTTCACGATGCTCATATTTTTGGGCGCCGACAATGTATGTGGTCGTCATGAAGTTCTGGAATTCGACACCCTTGATGACCACGGGAATTGTCACAAAACATTGATTTGCACGCTGGATCGAATAGGACGTCACGCTGAAAATCGTGATGCAAATGCATGTTGTCACCAGATAGAACATCTTCCATGTTTGCAGTTCCGCTGATAATACCCGTCGCCAAGAGTGCAAGAATCCACGCATGGTCGGTTCCTGAAAGTGTACAAACGCCAGCTTATCGCCAGAGCCGTTTGGTTTCGACCCCGATGTCGTACTGCGGCATCACTAGTCGTACTTCAGCGGCGGCTGGCACGACGGTTCCGCGGGGTACGGACATACTCATGTTTGAGAATGGGATCGATGAATGCTTGAAGGCAGAAGCACCGGTGGTTTCGTACCGATTCCGCGAATGTTAGAATCTGTCGTTGGTACCACTGACCCCTCCGACATTGACTCCATCGGATTTCAGAACGCTTCAGGAACTGGCCTCATGACCAAACGAAACCTCCTTCAAGCCGCACTCACTCGAGGACTGGCACCTGAGGGGGATCTGTACGAAGAGTTGGCGGAACTCGGGGATTACGAGATCGATTCCCGTACCGACGCCGAGGCCTTGACGAAGGCCATGACGGAATTCGTCCAGCGACCGCTCGATTCTGATGAGGCCGTTTCTGCGTTTCCCGAACTGACGCGGTTGTTTCAATCTGTCACATCGGCCGAGGCTTTTCGGTATCTGGCATTGCACGGGATTCCGCTGCTTATCGAAGCGTATGATGCGAGGCTGATTGATCCCGGCGAGTGCGAAAACGACCTGTTGTTTGCTCTGAAGATTTTTGCCCGCTACGGAACGGAAGAGGGACTTGAGCGAATTGTCAATGCGGCATTCAGCATGGCTTTGCAAGATGGATTCCTGTGGTCCGTCATTTTCGAACAACTGAGTGACACAGACCCGGCTATTCGGGATCTGGTGAGGCGATTGAGTCATCCACTGCCCGATGGATTTGTCAGCGTGGCCCTGCTCGATTGGGTCAATCGTCTTTGCCGCGACAAAGTCATTTCCAGCCACCCCTTCAATACGGTTGCCGGCATTGAAAAGCTGCGAGGCTGGCTGACGAGTGGTGATGAGGACGAATTCACATATGCCCACGCATCCGCAGCAGCGTTGCCGTTTATCAATGAGCCGCCGCGATCCGAACTGATGGCCCTGGCCATGGACCATCCCGATATCGGAGTTCAGATGGAAGCGGCCTGGGCCACGGCGTACCTGGGAAGCGATTCCGGAGTCAAATTCCTGGCTCGTCAGTGTCTTGATCCCAATCTGGCAATTACCGCACGGACATATCTGAACGAACTGAAGCGGGTGGACGCGATCCCGGATGAGGCAAACGATCCTGATTTCATTGCGATGGCCGAAATGTGTGATTGGCTGGCCCATCCCCAGGAGTTCGGACAGCCGCCAGATGAGATTGAACTGTACGACACACGTGAAATGCTATGGCCTCCGACCAATGACTGGCGGCCACTGTGGCTCTTCAAGTACCGGTATCATTCCACAGACGAAGAAGATTCAGAGACGCACGGGATTGGTATGACGGGAAGCATCACATTCTCGTTGATCGACGAAACCAGCCCGGAAATGCCGCCCGATGACATCTACGCGCTCCATTGCTGCTGGGAACTGGAAGCGATTGAAGACCCGCGAACTCCTTCTGAACGTACGATCGAAGCGGGGCGACAGTTGATCGATGCCGCTCAGCCGGATCATATCGAAGACGATGAAAAGTTCTGACAACGAAATCGAAACGGATCCATTCAAGGTTGCTTTATGTCAGAAATCACGTATCGCCTCGGTAACGATTTGAATCTGGATGACGTCGTCGAGTTGCTGAAAGCGACGTCACTAGGCGTCCGGCGTCCGATCCAAGATCGGAATGCGATCGCCAATATGATTCAGCATGGAAATCTGACGGTGACAGCCTGGGATGGCCAGCTCCTTGTCGGAATTGCCCGCAGCTTGACGGATTTCAGCTTCGTCGCATACATGTCCGATCTGGCTGTCCGCGAGTCTCACCAGCGCCGGGGAATCGGCAGGGAATTGATTCAACGGACGCGAGCCGAACTGGGGCCAGCCACAAAACTGGTCCTGCTGGCGGCCCCTGCGGCCGTCGACTATTACCCACAGCTTGGTTTCACGCAGCATCCTTCGGCATGGACACTGGATGCTCACGAGCCCTTGCTTTGACAGAGCGAACTCTTGTCCCAAGATCCTGCGAAGGACCCTTGTCCTTTGAAAGATCAGGGCCAAATCTTTTTGACGCTGGGCAGGATGAGTGGGACCAGTAGCGCTTTGCCGCTCCGACCCACCATGAATTCGCGACGTTTCCAATTGGTGGGCCGGCGCTCGAAGCGAGCTGGTCTCACCCTAAGTCAGCACAGCCGTGCCTGTGGATGTCTTCCGTTTTCCGAACCCGTTGAAATTCCAGCAGTAATCAACTGGGTGAAACCGTCGAATAACCTGCGACCATCAGCCG
>CAZSTW010000196.1:0-10094 GCA_964609845.1 uncultured Planctomycetaceae bacterium
AAGGCAGCCAACGCTGATCGCTGCTGGTAAAATGCTCGATTTGCGCGCTAGTAACTGATACTCGAGGTGGATAGCATAAAGGAGTCCCTTGACGATCCTGCGTGACGTCCGCGTACTCCGCTCCAGACCGCTTGCGTCCCTACCATGCTGCCCGAGGTTCGAGGTTATGTCTGAATCGTATCCCATTGAATGCCCGCATTGTCATGCAAAAGGGAACCTCGCAGACGCGTCGCTCCTGGGGCAGGCCATTTGTTGTCCAACGTGCCAGCAGGTTTTTGTTGCTCCGCTTCCGGTGAATCCTGCGGCTCCTGCCCCTGTAATTCCTGCCCCGGTTAGCCCGGTCCCAGTGATGCCGGTTCCGACTCCGGTTCCTGACGTCGCACCTGCAGCAACAGTATCAGTGCCGACAATCGACGTGCCGCCCGTTGTTATTCCTGCAGCCGGGGCTGTTCCCGCAGCCGGGCAGCCAGTCCAGCCACCTCAATCTCCTGATGTTGCCGCCTCAAGCCCACCCCCGGCAGCTGCCTGGAAGTTCGGCGCGGCTCCCGAAGAAGTCCTGGCAACTTCGGCTGTTCCGGTTGTGACGGTTGCGATTGCACCTGCCAATCCGCTTCCGGTTGACTCAACCAGTGTCGCGGCGGCATCGGTAGTACCGGCAGTGATGCCGCAGTTGTCGCCTGTTCCGGCTGCAGTTCCCGTCGTCGCTTACGCACCACCTGTAACAACCGGGATGCCGCAGGAGTTTCCCGTGCCGACCATGCCTGGGCAGGTGAATGTGTTGCCGGTCCCAGGTCAGATGGCTCCGCCGACAGTTGGACAATTCCCGGCACAATTGATGGCACCACCGCCGACGGGGCATTACCTGCCGACAGAACCCTTTGCCGGTGTCAACCTTCCACCTGTCCACGAGATGGACGGTCCGGTTCCTGGATTTATGGCTCCCGCGCCGCCTCCAGGCGTCGCGGAATTGTCATTTGCACAGAGCCTGCCTGAGCCTGTTGCCCGAGGTGCGATTCAGCCACCCAAGCCAACGTCAAAAGCGAACCAGAATCTCATCATCGGTGGAATCTCGGCAATTCTACTGTTCGCGGCCATCGTGTTTTTGATGGGTGATCCATTCCGACGGTTTGGAAAGACCAAGCCACCGGAAGAACCTGCTGAAATGAACCCCATCGCCAAGCCCTATGTTCCTCAACCGGGTGATACGACGGCGGAAGATGCGTTTGCCCGAATCAATGCGCTCAACAATCCCAAGCCCGACAAGAAATAGCCGGGTGGCAATCAACAGATCTGACTGCCAGATTGAATGACCAAAGCTGGATACGAACGCATATCCGCCTCATTGAAAGAGCGAACGATGCAACAATCACGATTTGCTTTGCTGGCACTGGCGTTGGTTCTTTCATGGTCATCCGTCGCAAGATGTTCAACGGTGATCCACGCCGGCCGGATAATCGATGGGCGCAGCGAGGAGCCTTTGTTGCAGGTGACCATCGTTGTCGATGAGGGAAAGATTACCAGCATCACCCGCGGCTACGTTGACCCCAAGCCCGGTGACACACTGCTGAAGCTGACCGAGCACACGGTAATGCCTGGCTTGATGGATATGCATACGCATCTGCAGTCCCAGCATTCGAAGGATTCATACACCGAACGTTTTTTTATGGAGCAGGCAGACTATGCGCTGCGATCCACGGTCTACGCCCGAGTGACGCTTCTGGCGGGTTTCACAACGGTTCGCGATCTGGGCGATAACGGCGTGAATTCAGTCGCATTGCGAAAAGCAATCGACCAGGGCTGGGTTCCGGGGCCTCGAATCTTCACTTCGGGAAAGTCATTGGCGACGACGGGCGGACACGCCGATCCGACGAATGCGCTGCGCGGTGACTATCGACGCGATGCCGGACCACTTGAGGGAGTCATCAATGGGCCTGACGACGCTCGCAAGGCGGTGCGACAACGCTACAAGGACGGGGCCGATCTGATCAAGCTGACTGCGACGGGAGGAGTTCTCAGTATGGCTGCCAGCGGCCAGAATCCGCAGTTCACCGACGAAGAACTGAAAGCGGTCGTCACGACGGCACGCGATTACAACATGACAGTCGCCGTCCACGCCCACGGGACGGAAGGTATCCGCCGTGCCGTGATTGCGGGTGTCGATTCGATTGAGCACGGCACCTTCATGACCGACGAAGTCATTCAATTGATGAAAGAAACAGGGACATACTGGGTCCCTACGAACATGGCGGGGGAATGGGTTGCAGAAAAGTCGAAAGAGCCCGGTTATTTCCCCGAAATCGTTCGGCCCAAGGCGGCTGCGATTGGTCCTGCCATCAAGGAAACATTCATCCGGGCTCACAAGGCGGGTGTCAAAATCGCGTTTGGTACCGACTCGGGAGTCTCACCGCACGGTCAGAATGCTCGCGAATTCGAACTGATGGTTGCCGGTGGGATGTCCCCGATGAAGGCGATTCAGTCCGCGACGCTCGAAGCGGCTCGATTGCTCAAGATCGACCAACGACTGGGGACGCTGGAAGCTCAGAAAGTGGCAGACATTGTCGCAGTCAAAGGGAATCCGCTCGAAGATATTCGTCAGATGAAAGAAGTAGACTTCGTGATGAAGGATGGAGTCGTTTACAAGAAGCCGTGATGGTTAGAGATCGTCATGGATGGTTCCGCGAACCATCGCTGCGTGGCTGGTTGGTTCGCAGAGCGAGCCACGACGATCCGTGATCGATAATCTTGGAGAACGGAATGACAGAGACCATGCGGGAGCGAACGGAATCGGCGTCGCATGTCCGTTGGAATGTTCTCTGCTCACTTGCCGTCATGGCGGCACTGGCGTATCTGTGCCGGAACAGTATCTCTGTTGTTCAGAAGACAATTCGAGAAGACCTGCAACTGACTGAGGCCCAATTGGGGTTCATTCTTGGGCCGGCATTCTTCTGGACATACGCTCTGGCACAGATCCCCTCGTCCCGGTTCGGCGAACGACTGGGGGCACGACTCAGCCTGCCGATTTTCGCCTGTGCCTGGTCCTTTGCGATCGCCGTCTTTGGCTACACGAACTGGTTCCCGTTGCTGCTGGGGATCTGGATGGTCACAGGGCTGGCACAAGCGGGGGCATTTCCGGTTGCCGCCCGGACAATCTCCGTCTGGTTTCCCAGGTCAGAACGAGCCTCAGCCAGTGGCGTATTGACCTCATCGATGTCACTGGGGGCTGCTGTCAGTGCCGGAGTGACGGGAATCCTGGTTCTGACGTTTCGCTGGCAGACTGTATTTCTGATGTATGCGATCCCGGGATTGATCTGGGCATGCTTCTTCGGATCCTGGTTTCGAAATCGTCCGGAGTACCAGCCGGGACTCAATTTGGCAGAACTGGAGCAAATCAACGAAGGGAACGATCATGCGACGTCACCACAGATCGCTGATGCCACACCGTGGCTCTCGTTGCTGACCAGTTGGCCGATGGGGATGATCTGTGGTCAGCAGTTTTGTCGCGCTGCCGCACAGGCTTTTTTTATCAGTTGGTTTCCGACGTTCCTGCAGGAGTCGCGGCACATCACGGTCGTGAAGTCTGGCTTTCTGTCAGTCCTGCCGCACCTGTCGATTGCGGCCGCCTGCCTGACAGGCGGGGCGCTGGCGGATTCCATTTCTCGTAAGACAGGCGGATCAGGCTGGTCTCGAAAAGGCCTGGCGGTTGTCAGTCTGATGCTCTCCACGACGCTGATCGGAGCCGCATATTTTGTACAGGATGCGACCAGTGCCGTAGTTGTCATCAGTATTGGAGTCTATTGTGCCGCACTGGCAGGGCCAGGAGCCTATGCCGTCACCATGGATATGGGGGGACGGCACGTCGGATCAGTGTTTGCGACAATGAATATGATCGGCAACTTCGGAGCCGGGATGCTCCCGTGGTTGATCCCGGCACTGAGATCTCAGATTCAATCGAGTCCTGCGCTGCTGGCCGTCTGCGGCGATGATTCCTGGAATGCCGTCATGGCAT
Source organism: uncultured Planctomycetaceae bacterium (assembly GCA_964609845.1). GTDB lineage: Bacteria > Planctomycetota > Planctomycetia > Planctomycetales > Planctomycetaceae > Schlesneria. The sequence goes on from CAZSTW010000196.1 coordinate 4,007, forward strand.
TAATCGCGGCTCTGCATTTTCTGGCGGCCATCTGCTGGCTGCTGCTGCCGCTGCGCGGAACCGTCTTCGATTACTCAGTAATTCCGCCGAAGTAGTATCGGAATTCTCGGTTGTCGTTATTTCTGTTTTGGCTGAGCGAAACAATAGAGCATTTCACGTCGGCCTTCTGGGCCTGTGATTCCAACCCGCAGAAAGATCTGCCCGCCACAGATCGCAGGGCTGGGAAACGAATCGGTTCCGATCTGGTTCTGCGCGACCAGTTCAAACTTGTTCGGGGTCGGCTTGAAGACATACATCGTGCCGAGTTCGTTCGCCCAGTAAATGTTGCCCCCGGCGAGAACAGGTGAAGCACTGACAGGGCCGGTCAACCGCTGCTTCCACATTTCCTGCCCGTCGGTCCCTCGCCAGCAGAACATGATGCCGCCGTCAGTCAGGCCGTACAGGTATCCGTTATGAGCCAGCATCGACTGTTCGTAACACTTCTGATTGTTGCGCCACAGCACTTTTCCGCTGCCGTCTCCCTTCACTGCCAATGTTTCCGGCTTGGGAAAACCGCCGCTGGCGAACACAATGTCGCCATCCCAGACCATTGTTCCACATGTCGCCAGCGACGTTCCCGGTGTCGCCCACAGCGTCTTGCCATCTGCGGGATCGTACGAGACCACCCGGTCCGTTCCGCTGATGAACATCTGGTCTTTACCCGCAACATGAGCTACGACAGGCGACGAGAATGAAATGATGGGAGGACGCGGCGTTTTCCAGACACGCTCGCCAGACTTCCGCTGCAGTGCTGTGATAAAGCTGTTGCCATCATATTCCGCCGAAATGATCACATTCTCGCCGTACAACAGCGGCGATGGTCCGTATCCATATTCGAACATTTTCGGACGGAAGGGACAAACCGCCTGCTTCCATTCGATTTCACCATCGAGCGTTAAAGCAATCGCTTCGATCTTGTCGTGATGATAGAACGTCGCAATCAGGCGTTCCCCGTCTGAAGCAATCGTCGGACTCGCTTCAGTATTGTTCTTGTGATTGCGGGCAGGAAATCCTCCTTTGCTGACCTCTTTCAACCAGAGCTGCTTTCCGTTGGATCTGTCGAATGCGATGACGTAATGAATCTTCTTGACTTCGTCGGCGGTTGCCAGAAAGACGCGTTGACCCACGACAATGGGTGAACAGTGGCCTCGTCCTGGAACGGGAACTTTCCAGGCGAGATTATCAGTGTCGCTCAGTTTGACGGGAACCGGGGTTTCTGTCGCGATTCCATTGCGGCTGGGACCTCGCCACCACGGCCAATCGGTTTCGATCGACAATTTCGGAAAGTCAGCGATCCCGCGGTCCTGTGCCAGCAGGTTCCCGTAGACCAATGCCGAGAAAATTACCACGAAGACCCAGTGAAGTCGTTTGATTGCCACGTGATCGTTCCCGGAGAAAAAGGAAAACACCTCGAACAACAACTCATGTCATCGGAATAAATCGTGACAGGATCAGTGCCGGAATAATCAGCGCCGCAGTCAGCAAGGCGTGCCCGGTTCCGAAGGAACCTTCCTCTGCCATCTTCCAGAAGACAATCGTTGCATCCAGCATGACATACGACAGTAGCAGCAACTTGACCGTCACTTGAACATTGGCTGGTGAAGGTGACATCAGTGCGGTCACCGTCCGTCGATTCAACGTGAATGCGACGACACCCAGCATCGCCAGCGCAACGGGACCATTGTGTCGTGGCGGCCAACTCCAGACAGGCCATGAGACAATCAATACTGCCAGAATTGCAATTCCGGCGTTGTAGAGCACCTGAGCCAATCCCAATTGCCAGCGGCTGCTCGTCTTTGCCTCGGTCCGGGCAAACACTGTCACCCCGACGATGTACAGACCCAGCGCCGCTGCGACCCAGAGTTGCGGTCGGACCAGCAAACCGGGTGGGACCCATGTGGTCTGATCACTCGCTCCGAGAAGAACGTTGAGAAATCGGCAGCTCCCCATCGCGACTGGCCCCAGGGGTGTCCGCTTCAGCACGCTGTCGTAGGCCAGAATTGCCACAACGAGCAGTCCCGCTACCTGCAGGCTGACATTTGTCACCAGCGAGGCGGCAGCGACTCCCGCAGACATCAGCACCGCACCCAGGATCACCGCATTTCTCAATGGCACGCGGCCAGACGGAATTGGTCGCCCCGGACGTTCTGTGGCATCCTGCTTCCGGTCAAAAACGTCATTGAAGACCATTCCCGCCATGTACAAACAGCACGAAGAGGCCAGCAGTCCAAAGAACTTTTGCGGATTGTCAAATCCATCGGGCCCGAGAATAAATCGATGAGTCAGCACGTAGCCGAGAATAATATCAGCCATCGCTGTGAAAACGGTCGGAAGTCGCACTAATTGCAAGTAGGCAAGCATCAGTTTTTCCTTCGGTCAGCCGTCAGACCTGTCCGCATCGCTGGCGGCTCACTTCTCGTCACTCATTCAATCATCCGGCAGCCGACTTGAATTCCGTTATGGGCCGTATGATACCTGAGCCGGCTTTCACCAGCGTCTTCGTTCAAGTTCCCTGTTTCGTCCCGAAAAACTTCAATAAGTACCCGCGATCCGTTCATTCGGAAAGGGAGTCAGCCGGAATTCATTTTTGACAAAGACTCAATCCATCGCTCGGTAATTGCAGTTCGGTGAGCAAAAGGAATATTGCCAGTTATTTTTCGGGGCGGAGCCAAATGTAACCTGCTGGAGGACCGCCTGCACCGACACCCGTCCTCGTATAGCCAAAACAACCGAGATCCAACCTGCCATCGCCATTGAAGTCGGCAACGACGAGCGGGTGTTCGTAGTGCAGCCAATATTCGAGTGAAATCGTTTCCACGTGATCGCTACTGATGCCGGTCGCACTGCCGAAGAAGACCCGCACCTGGTTGTCTTGCCCGAGTCCGATGACGAGATCGTCAAAGCCGTCCTTGTTCCAGTCGGCCGCGGGTGCGGCGTCACGAACATGCGGCTGCGATGACTTGATTTCGATCCTGTTCGACGGCGTCGCTCCGAGCGGACGTTGCTCGTGGCCCAGATTGAGAAACGTGCTGACAACTCGGTGCTGCCCCGCTCCGTAACTCACGAATGCGACATCGATCTTGCGATCGCCGTTGAAATCTCCGCACGACATGAAGCACCAATCCCCAGGAACCGCCAGCGGCAATTGTGGAGACGCCGTCTTCGGCAGAACTCCGTCGACACCTCGAATCCAGACACTGCCGTTGTTAGCAATACGATCGATTCGCCCGTCTCCGTTAAGGTCCATGTCGAGGACATCGAGATACGGTGCTTTCAGCGCATCATCGAAGTATTGAGTGTTCCACTTGCCGTCTTTTGTCGGCAAAACAGCCTGTGCACCACTGAAGCGACCGAGCACAACCGCGCGTTGCTGACCGTTCACATCCAGAACACGGGTTTGATGTGTCTCTTGAGCAGAAACCGACACCGTATCGTAATTCCGGCCAGATTCATTCGGATTAAGGAATGCGGCCGTCGATTGACCTGAGACATAGATCGTCGCCCCATTCCCTGTGGAAAAGACGCGATTTGCAGAACTTGATTCCAGCAATCGGACTCGATTCGGATTGGCAACGCCCGGTACGTCAACTTCGAAATTCGGTGTCATCGGCTCGAAGCGACCTGGCTTATTTGCATCGTTGAAAAACACTTTCACGACGCTACCCTCGCCGCGAGGCGAGACGGTTACGAAATCTACTGTGCCGTTGCCGTCAACGTCACCAAATGTTCCTGAAACAGCTTCAGACAGAAATCCCGTCACGAGAACATTGTCTTGAGTCAGGCGAAAGCGCGGATCGGGTTGCGATGCCTTCATCTTGCCCCAGCCGACGCGAGTGCCGACGGAAATACCGGCAGCGACGTATTTGTCAGGACCGACGACGGGACCGTGCCCGGGCAGAATCAGATCGACATTCAACCCATCCAGTTTCTTCAGACTTTCCAGCACCTGATACGGGCTGAAATTGATGCTTCCTGCATAGCCAAGCACTCCGTCGGGCATGATAAGATCGCCGATCGCGACAAACCGCTTGCCCTCGCGTTCGAACATCCATCCCATCGAGCCGAATGTGTGTCCAGGCAACCGCAGAGCTGCAATCTTGACTCCGCAGAGATCAAGCAGGGTGTCGTCATCGATCTTGATGTCGGTTGGGACGGGGGGATGCAGGCCGTAACCGGTACCGACGGGCAAGTGATGTTGCAGCACGTAAGCCATCTCGCGGCTGCAAATAAACTGAGCTCCGGTCGTCACTCGCCACAGGTACGCTCCGGGCGAATGATCGCCGTGTTCGTGCGTCGTGAGGACATATTTGACCTGTTTCGGATCGAGTCCCGCCGCTTCGATCGCTGCCCACTCAGACTCAAACGAAAGCCCCGCATGTCCCTCGATCAGAATCAGCCCATCGGTTCCCTCGATGAGACGCTGTCCACCGAGATCACTTTCAACGCGGCCGCCTGGCAGTTGCCACAATCCTTTTGCAAGTGGAGTCGCCTTTGCATTCTTGACCCACAGCTTCTCTGTTGCGGGAATCAGTGCATTCAAATCCGCGATTACTTCGATTCCCATCTGCGTCCAGTTGAGCTTTCCGTTTCCTGCCCCCATGACATGAGCATCTTCCAGCCCTTTGGATGTGACGATGACTGGATGGATCGTCTTCCTGGGAGCGGACGCATCCGATATGCCCCTGTCTGACAAATTATGAAGGCGTCCGTCCCAACACGAAACAAGCAACCTTCCGTCCCGTGTCACGTCAACACTCGCGATGGCATCCGGAAACCGGTGTGACGTTACATCTCCCGTATCGACATCCAGAATGGAAAGCGTCCTTGCGTCGTCATCAACAGGTAAAAACGTCTGTCCGGCCAATCCTCGGCATGCCCAGCGATGTGGCACGGCGATGACTTTGCGTCCGTTCGGAGTCCAGATGAGATCAACCCAATTGGGTGTGCTGAATTTCTCGGGACCAAACCGACGAACGACTTTTCCGGCACCGTCATAGATCGTGACGGTCGGTTTCGCGGGCATAAAGCGCGTACCATAGTCCTCTTCCTTGCCGGAACCGGATGAGCGAATCCAGCGTTTCCAACCACGGTAGTCCGCGATCGCGATGCGAGTCTTTTCTGGATCGAATTCAGCCTCACGACTCACCGCGATCGACAAGGGAGCGAACAGCGGCTCATCTCGCTGCCGAAGCGGTTTACTCGTCCCGTCTTCGAGCGTGGGTTTTCCGTATTCACCCGCTTCCGGTGGATTTGAAGCGCCAACATCTGTAACAGTGTCGCGCTGCCAGAGTGGCTTTGTGTCGCCCGGTTTGAAGACCTGAACATTGATTGGAGCAACGTTTTTCGGTCCATCAAAGTAACCACCGACGACGACAACTCCGCTGCGATGTGCGGCGAGCGACGTCACTTTCAGATTGCGGAGTGGAGACTTTGCTTTGGGCTCTGCCGAATCCATCCAAAGGACCTGTGACTCGCTGACGGTAACAGCTCCATCGTCATAAGCAACAAGCTGCTTGCCGATGTGATTGCTGTGATCGCCATAGTGAAACAGCGACGTCCCCCCTTGCGAACCACTTACGATCGTCGGCTGCTCGCCACAAAAATAGACTTGCGGTTCGTCTCCAGACGCACCCGTCGTCATCGTGCAGAGCGCGAATGGCGAACCACTCTTTGTTGCAACAACTTGTCCAATCCAACGCTGCCCGACACGATACGATTTCAGCAACTTCAAATTACGGTCCAGCACATGCACGTTGGGCTCACCCGCTGGTGCAATCGTTCCTGCAACGATGTGCGAACCATCGATACTGACATCAACGGCCGCGATGCCTTCTCTCGGCAAGGGTCCGCTGCCACGAGCATCCCACTTTGGAACACGCGACTCCTGCGCGATGCTTGCCGTGCCCCAGCATAAGATCAGCAGCCCAGTCGTCCGAACAGCGAAATTCATGATTTGAGACATTCCTCGCGTAACAACGGGTTGCCTGAGTTGGGGCCTCGATTATGTCGAGGAAGCTGCTGATCGTCGAGGACGGTGTCCTTTTCCATG
>CAZSTW010000197.1:0-10082 GCA_964609845.1 uncultured Planctomycetaceae bacterium
ACTGGGGCGGTCTCCTCCCAAAGAGTAACGGAGGAGTTCAAAGGTACCCTCAGCCTGGTTGGCAATCAGGCGTAGAGCGTAAGGGTAGAAGGGTGCTTGACTGCGAGACAAATGAGTCGAGCAGAAACGAAAGTTGGACTTAGTGATCCGGCGGTTCCGAATGGAAGGGCCGTCGCTCAACAGATAAAAGGTACTCTGGGGATAACAGGCTGATCACGCCCGAGCGTCCATAGCGGCGGCGTGGTTTGGCACCTCGATGTCGGCTCATCACATCCTGGGGGTGAAGAAGCTCCCAAGGGTTCGGCTGTTCGCCGATTAAAGTGGTACGTGAGCTGGGTTTAAACCGTCGTGAGACAGGTTGGTCCCTATCTGCTGTGGGCGTACGAAACTTGAGGGGTTTTCTCTTTAGTACGAGAGGATTTGGAGGGACGTACCTCTGGTGTTCCTGCTGTCACGCTAGTGGCACCGCAGGGTAGCTAAGTACGGTCGGGATAAGCGCTGAAAGCATATAAGCGCGAAGCCTCTCCCAAGATTAGGTTTCGTTGAACGCAAGTTCTGAAGTCCCCTGGTAGACGACCAGGTTGATAGGTCGGGGATGTAAGGTCAGTAATGATCTCAGTTGACCGATACTAATGGACGAAAGCTTGGCCACTTTGATGAATGGTTCTCGAGAGATACCTGCAGATTGCATGTTGCTTCGACTGGCTGTCGCTAACCCGGCATCCAGTTGTTATCCGGTGATTATGTGCGTGAGGAAACACCCGTTCCCATTCCGAACACGAAGGTTAAGCTCACGCAGCCGATGATAGTGCAAAACAGCGCGAAAGTAGGTTGTTGCCGGGTTCTTTGGGCGGCTCGCAGAAATGCGAGCCGCTTTTTTTCTTTGTTGTCGCTATACTCACGTCTATCCATCAGGAGGAACGTGGGTGATTACTAACGATCGTGCGAATGAAACGCCGCTTCTGTCGCGTCCGATCTGTTCCCTGAGGTTCGGTCGACCTCTCATGCAGGTTGGGATTCTGCTGCTGTTCGCGCTGAGTGTGTTGGAGCTTCACGCAGACGATCGTGAGCGTTCGGCGCTGGATCGAGTCCATCGACGACGGGCCTCGAATTCGGCTATTCGAGCGATCGGTGAAAACTTCCCGAATGACGTTGAGAAGCTGCGCCTTGGCCAGGCGGTGCTCGACCAGGATTCCGATGCGTTCTTTGATGATCTGACCTCAATTCGAAGGAGCGTCGAATCACGATTGCGCCGGTCACCTGACGAGTCGATTCGGAAATATGAGACACTGTTTTCCGTGGAGTCAAAGAACCTCTTTACGGCTGCCGTTTCGGAATCTTCCATTCCGAAGTTGCGCCGAATCACCAGTCGGTTCTTCCTGACGGAATCGGGATACCTGGCTTCGGAGCAATTGATCGCTCATTGGCTGGATTCGGGTGATTACTCGTTAGCTGCCAGCCTGGCCCGGCAAGTTCTTGCGGAGCCGGTCCATGAACGGCGGATCACTCCTCAATTCCGGAAGATGTTGGTGCTGTTGAAGGCGGCAACCGGATTTGATTTCGTGGCGGGGGGTAGTGACGTTGATTCAATCGTCCAGTTTGAGCGGCGATTCGGTGCGTTCCGCGATTTGTTGAATCCGCTCGAATCGGGCTGGTTGATGCACGGTGGCAGTTCTTCTGGCGGTCGCATCGTTGGAGGCAGTCCTGTCATTCCAATTCCCACCTGGAAAGCGGATCTGTTTGCGAATCAGTCATCGCGATCTGTGCAAGATTTTTTGAAGGACTGGGAAGGATCGCGGAAAGAGGATGATGAACCTTGTTGTCCTGCGACCTATCCGATTGTGGTCGATCGAAGCGTTGTTTTTCGTGATGCCAACGGGCTTCGTTCCGTGGATGTTGCGACCGGAAAGTTGAACTGGTCGTTTGCCTGTAATTACAGGACTTCCCGGACCGACGCTCCACGCCGTCTGATTCGAACGCGTGGATTTCAGGGAAACTCCATGCAGGCGCCTGGTTCAAATTCGTTTGGCGAAAACACACTGATGGGTGTGATCTCGTCAGATGGGCAGCGGGTCTACGCGATTGATACATCGCTGGTAAATGAAACCGACGAAGAATTGAATGCTCTGACTCCAGTTCATCCGTTCCGCAATCGTCTGGTCGCTGTCCGATCACAGGGAGGGACTCATGCGGGGAAGATCGCCTGGATTAATGAGGGGATAATTCCTCAGCGAATGCGGTCTCAGGGTGGACCGCATCGTTTTTCGTTTCTCGGCGTACCTCTACCGGGGATCAGCGAGCTTCTGTGTATTACGGAGCATGATATTGAAGTTCACCTGACAGCCCTGGATCCGCAATCCGGCGACATGATCTGGACCCAGCCACTCTGTTCCGTCGAGCGAACGGAACTCGCCGATCCCGAGCGCCATGAAGTCGCATGTCTTCCGATGCGCAGTGATGGAATCGTCGTCTGTCCCACCAACACCGGGTTGCTGGTCGGTGTCGATCAAGCTCGAATGAATCTGATGTGGGCAGCGTTTGTTGATGATCTGCCAGATGCGAAACGGGGGCAGTTTCGCGGAGTCATGGTGAATCCAGCCCAGGGCTATGCCGGCTATGGTTCTCAGGTCTTAGTCGCGGATGGGCGTGTTCTCTATGTTCCGCTCCGTGGCAGTCAGATTCATTGTCTGGAACTTGCGACAGGGCGAGTGGTCTGGTCTGTCCCTCGAAATGGAGCCGAATTCATTGGTGCAGTCTCTGGCGGGCGAGTTGTGGTTGTCGGGCGTCAGCGGTGTCGGGGATTGAAGTTAACGGACGGCGGTGAAATCTGGGATGTTGGGACAGGCATGCCGGCAGGTCGCGGGGTCGCGATCGGTGATCGATATGCACTTCCACTCGATGCGGGCCGCCTGGCGTGGCTCGATATGGCGACCGGTCGAGACCATGGAACAAGGGCGCTGCAGAGCGATCTCCCCTTGGGGCATCTGGTTGCGGACCGAGATCGAGTTTACTCGCTCAGTTCGCGAGGTCTCGCGGCGTTGCCTCAAGTCGACTACGTGATGCGTGAAATCAATGCTGCAGGCCCAGGATCGGCCAATAATATCCATCGCGAGATCGCCTTGGCAGAAATTGCGATGGTGCAGGGGAATCTGGCAGAAGGGGAACGTCGATTAAGGCAGCTTCTCACAGGCGAATTGACTTCTATCGATCGAGAACGCTCGAGGCGGGAGCTTCGGGACCTGTTGTTCCAGAAGATTGACGGGCGATCGGATTCCGTTGCTCCGGAACTGGAACTTTTAGAGCCGCTTCTGGAGAGCCCTGAAGATCAGTTCCGTTTCCTGATTGCTGCCTCAATTCAGCAGGGGGCCATGCCCCGCTGGTTGACGCCTGAGCAGGTGGCTGAGCGTATCTACAACCTGCCTGAACGAATTGCTGTGGCATTACCGGGGGATGAAGAGTGGAAGGTTTCGCCAGCGGCCTGGTGTCGACTGCAGATGAAGGTCTCGCCCGCAGAAGGGTTCGGCGAGCGACTGCGGCAGTTGCGCCCATTAAGGTCACCACCTCTGAAAGTTGATGTGAATCTTGCCGAGGTTCTGCGATTTGTCCGGGTCTTTAACTCCGATTCCGCGGTGATTCCGCCTCGTTCGTTCCTGGCCTCACAGTCGACGAACGCGAGATCGGTTCATGCGGGTGAGATGTTGTGGTTGCGAAATTCCATCGATGGCGAGCCGCATGTGGCGGCTGAGGCGGCATTGCGTCTGATGGAGCTTTGGGAAGAGAATGGTTTTGTCGCCGATGCCGCCGGGCAAATCGATCTGCTGGCGACACGATTCGCCGATGTCCAGCTTCCCGCAGGGATGACAGGTCGTGAAGTCGTCAAGCAGCTTCGTTACGAGCGCATGGCCAAGATTGCCTGGAGAAAATCACGCGAACCCCGCTGGGCGGTTCAGCGCGTGGAGATTGATCAGGCGGCCGCTCGCCCAGACTTTGCTCAGCCACTGACTCCGCTTCGTAATGCTCAGGACGAACTGGTGCGATACCAGTCTGATCGACTGGGGACTGTGATTCAGGGGCGAACGGCTCGTTACGCCTGGCAACCGATTGAATTTGTTTTGAGTCCGTCGGAGTCTGAAGACAAGTCAACACTGACGATCTTTGACCAGCGGACTCACTCGCGCCTGGGGTTGTTGAATATCCCGTTGACGAATCGATTTCCGGGTGTCGACAAAGTCGTGACCAGCGGGCATCTGATTCCACTGGGACTGCCCGGCGGACTCGTCGGTGTCTCGACGATGCAACTGGGGGATGCGGAGCCAGTCTGGAAGCAGATGCCGGATGAACTGGCGGGGCGGCGATCGCCCGTTAACCCAGGCCCTGCGGGTCCCGATTTTGCCTCGTTCAGTTGGAGGAATTACGTCTACGTTGTTGATCCACTGGATGGAACATTGCTGTGGCAGCGGAAGATTGCGGTGCCGTCGCAGGAGTTGAATCCGAACTTCCGGCTGGAACTGATCGGTGATCGACAGGTCATCGGTGTGCAACGTGTCGTTGATTCAGGTGATGGGATGCCTAAGGTTCATTACGAGGTCTTTGAAACGGCGACAGGCCGGCGTCTGCCCACGGTCAAGCCGAGATACATTTCAGGACAATGGCGAGGCTCCTACGGTCGGCATATTGTCGGAGTCGTCGACAGCAAGGGGATGCGGATACTGGAAATCCGGGACCTGCTGAGTGACAAAGTTGAGATCACCGAGGCGCTGCCTGATACTCGCCTGCCGGTGTTTGTGCCTGGTGGCGAGATGATCTATGTCAGTTCCGGCGGTGACGTTCGCATCTTCGACGTGGGCCGCTGCCAGAAGAAGCTTTCGGTTCAGTTGGACGGGGCCGAAGTTCAACAGATTCGAGCTGTTCAGATGTTTTCGGACCGGTCACGGTATTTCGTCAATATCCGCAGGCACACAGCAACCGCCACGACAACGCAGAATTTCCCGCCCGTCAGCGGGCAGCATGTGCCAGGACTGGCGGTTGGCGATGATCTTTATGCCTTCGATCGTGTGACAGGTGAATTGCTCTGGAAGCGTTCCATCCCCTATCGCACGGTCTTGCAGTTTCAGGACAGCCAGTTGCCGTTCCTGGTGATGTTGAGCCAGGTGAATGACCGTGCCAACAGTGCTCTGCAGAGTCTGGCGATTGAAGTGATCGACTCGAGTACGGGGGTGACAATCGGGTACCGTGACCATTTGAAGTACGACCAGATCATCGAAGCTCAGTACGATGGGGAAGAGGGGCGCATCCACTTACGTGGCCAGCAAAGCGATATTGAATTGAAATTCACCCTCAAAGACGCGAGCCCCGCAGCAACATCTGTTCGGCGCGGGGCGTCCGTTCGGCGCGGGTCTCCCGACCCCGCCGAACCACCCGACCGAAGGTCTCCTCTTCATTCGCATCCAGTCCGCCAGCTCACTGATTGAAGGCGAGGCTTTCAGTGAACAGGCTCATCGTCTTCGCTGGAATCGCCGCCTGTCTGGAGATCAGCTGTTCAACCGTCTCCAGCAAACGCCTCGATATTGGAGTACTTCAGCCACTTTACAGGGGTGACGTGAATCGAATTGGCGACTCGGACGATGAACGCGATATTACGGTCGGTTCCGACGACGCTCATCGTATTTCGGACTGGCTCTCAACTAATCAAAAAGGTTGGACCCGGACATATGCTCCCGGAAGAATGGTACGAGGTGATTCATTCAGCCTGAGCTTCCGTGACGATGTCTGTGTGATCAATTGTCCACACGGTCAATTCTACAAGCGAGTTGACGCGTCAGAAATCGAGTCGATTTTCGAGAAGGAAGATCACCACGATTCCCGTTGAATGTGCGGAACGTGTCGATGGCCGACGCGGTGACGCAAGCGCTATCCTGTGCGACTTCATGAAATTGCGCCGCGACAGATTGGAATTTGCATTTGTCTGAATTTTCGGTATTGCCGCGGTCGATAACAGACTCATTCGCCTTCCCCAGTGCCTCAAGAAGGAATCAGAATGAGTCTTCAGTCAGGTCGGATGTTTCAGGGCAAGGCTCTTGCTTCAGATGCGTCTGTCACGTGGCCATTGACTGAAGCGGAACGGACGACGCTGACTCAAGTTGGCGCCGGAAATGGCCTGCACGATTCCAGCCCTGCGATTGCTCTCACTAAAGCAATCATCAAGACAGTCGACACTTCGTCGTACTCACAATTGTGGCAGAGCACTCAGCGCGTCCCTCATGCCTGGCGGGGATGAACCGTTGCCGCGTCAAGAATTGTCGGGTAGCTCCATCAATTGTCGCTGGCGGGCTTCGATGATCGCCGTGGCCCTTCGGTAAACGGGGGCGCAAAGCGACAAGAAGTTTCTCGCAGTGCAAATCGTCTTGGAGGCTTCTTGTGACTTCGTCACCTCGGTAGCCGAAGCGGCAACCGAGGCCACCCTGCGCCGTGGCTCTTCGGCAACCGAGGCCACCTGTGAATTGAGCCAAGGGAGGAGGCAAGTCTCGCACTCTCTGCTCACTTCCAAACTTTGCGTCTTCGCGTCTTTGCGTGAGTCCCCCTCCCGCCATTACATCATGTGTGCCAATTCATGATGCTCACGCCCGCTTCGCTCAAGACGCCAGGACGCAAAGAATTCAAGGATTGCATAAGGCCAGTTTTCTGATTCTTTCTTAGCGTCTTTGCTTCTTTGCGTGAGACATCGATCGCAGCAGTGGGGCGCTTGCGAGTCATTACGAATTCCTGAAAGAACAAAGTCTGCCGAGGTTTTCTTATAGGCATGAAGTCGCATTGACTGACGCATGACAAACAACATAATCGCCGCGTCGATGCAGCACTCATAACATCGTTTCACCGAGTATCGTAACAAACGGGCTCAACCCCTGGCCGAGACTGTCGACTGACAGCTCTTTGGCCGGGCGTTGAGCCCGTTTTTTGTTTGTCATTCAACCTTGCTCGTTCGGTTCAGCGACGCCGCTGTATAGCTCGCTGCACCGGACCTCTGACGCACCCCCCTGTTCTTTAGCCGCCGCATCTGTGCGTCGGCTGACTGCGCTCAACGTACGTCCACTCCACGGCTCGGTTGCATCGCGATCTCTGAGCCCTGGCGCGTCCCTCTGCCATGCCTCCTTCGAGAGCAGTTCATCATGAAGCTGTCTGTTCGAACATCTGCGGCTCAATTCCTCCGGCAAACTCAGCGACACAAGCGTCCTCGTGCTGGGCGCGTTTCTCAATCTTCTCGGCCAGCATCGCATTTCCTGTCGCGCCCCTTTGCTCGCGGTCGTTGCGAGCGAGGAATTTTGTCCGAACGAACTCCGAGCAGTCCGTGCCGTGGTGTTGATGACCTACATCCGCGGTGGATATGGAGAGCTCGCTACGGTCAGGGCGAGTTCGATGAGCGTGAGCATCCTCGTGCTCCCGCAGGTCGGAGTGATGGCGGCCAGTTCGTTCCCAAGAATGGCGGGGGAAATGGTGGTGCGCCGTCACAGGAGTTCGTTGTCCCGAAGCAACTCGGAGCCTACGAAAAAGCTCTGCGTGCGATCTACGACAACATTCCTAATCGGACAACAGCGGAACTGCAGAGTGACCTGCACGACCGCACACGCGAGCTGGTTCTGGCGACGACGACGGAGGACCGTGAATACGCGGAGCTCTGGGTTCATCGGCTGAATCGCGAACTGCAGCAACGCGACTTCAGTGACGAAAAGGTATCGCTGGCAGTCAAGAAGCGGATCTGGGAAGCACAACGCAAATACATACTGCTGCAGCAACAGCACAGGCAGCTTAACACGTGGCTTGAGCAGTCCCGGCACACAATCTGGAAGTCGTCGAAATCTGTTCGCGCCGTTCGTGAGAAACTCGCTGCAGTCAAGCAGTCGATGGTCGCGCTGGCCAAAGTCACTGGAGCGAAGCTCCCGCATGACAATCCGATTCGCAATTGGACGTTTGAACAGAAGCTGGCAGGGGTCGCTGACCGCATTCTGAAGTCCGGCAGGCTGGCACCCGAGATCGCCAGGCAACTAGAGGCCGCAGTTCGCCCCGAAAATCTGGCTCGCATGGGCGCGATGATCGCGCTGCTGGCTGCAGCACACGCCTTCCCTCCTGCTGGACTTGCCGCCGACCTGATGCTGCTTGGTTTCGTGGGGATTGAGTCAGCGCTGATTGCCCATCGTCTGTATCTGGAAGTCAGTTCGGTTCAGAACGAGGTGGATCTGAATTCAGCGGCCCGGGCGCTGGAAGAAGAACTCGCTTCAAACGCTGCTGGACAGCTCATTCAGCACTTAACTGGTGCGACCATCAAAGGGGTTGCGAAGCTCCCCAAAGCAGCCGCGAAGTTCAACGAAAACTACACGGTCTCGATCGACCGCAAGACGATTCGCGCGCTTGCCAATGGATCAATGCCGCTGACGCCAAATCCGTCGCATCTCTTTCCGGTCACGGTACGAAAGCGAATTCAAACGCCACCCAATAACGGGGGCTCTAGTGGAACTGCGAAATCAAATAAAAACCCTCACACGGCCGGAAAGACTCCGCTTCCGGGGACTAGAAGAACAGGCGTAATTCGTGCCGGTCGAAATGAGGTAGAACTGGTGATGAATACGGGTAAAGGTACAATGAATTGGACGCCGACAGAAATTGAGTTCATACGGACGAACGGACGCTTGCCTGATGGTATTGTCGGACACCATATTAATAGTGTTGCTCATAATCGTGCCTGGGCAGGCGATCCGCGAAATATTCGGTTCGTACGTGGACAATCCGGAAATCTGCAGGAACACGGTGGAAATTTTCGAAATCCAACGACAGGACCACTGATTGATCGTGACGCACTCATGTCTAGGAAAGCGCGAAGGAAGAAAAGGAGATAAACAATGCTGCCGATATGGGATAAGATCATTGATGAGTTAAAATCATTCCCAGAAGGGACTCACGAGTTTGTTTCCGCCTGTCCGGAGACGCGGATTGCCGATGTTGAAGCAGAGTTTGGAAAAATGCCGGGACCTCTGGTCGAGATGGTCCGACATTTTAACGGCGCCAAGTTGTTTTGCTGTCCGCATATCATGATTACATTGTTCGGGATCTCGCCTCGGCGGCCGGTTTCTCGATTCAAGTGGGCACCAGATTGGTATATCGACAAGTTTACGCGGGCCTGGCGTAACGCGAATCCAGAAAGTGATCTTTGGGCGTTCGCGATGTCGAATTACGGTGGGTTAATGCTTGCCTCAAATGGTGGAAGAATCAGGGAATGGGATACCAGTGTCCGTGACTGGGGAGCGTCCTTTCGGTCAATGAGTCATTGGATGGAGTATCTCATTGACGAAGGTCGAACGTACATGCTCGAGGCCGCCGACTAAGAATTCACGATTCACACTTTGCGAGGCAAATCCTGCAGGATGACCGACAGGAAATTGCCCGTTCGATCCCTTGAAACCCACAGGCATTGTCACATTTCAGAATGGAATTGGATATGTCACAAGCCAAGGGTGGAACCGCCTATGAGTTGAACACGCCATGGAACTATTGTGTTTAAGCGGGGAAGCAATCACGATGAATTTCTTGCGTGCGATCCAACACCAGAGATTGTGTTGGAAGAAATGCAGATGAACATTGAGCAAAAGAGCCTCTCTGAACTCGAACTTTCACTGCTTCATTATGAGAGCAAAACACGGCAAAGCGAGCCGAAGAGCGAACTGACGCTGAGTCTCGCATTCCATCGTTGCCTGCCGCCTGGTTGGGTCGTGACCTACAGCCGTCCAATCGATGACGTTCTCGATTTTCTGGCGACGAGTAACCGCGATGACGGACGATTGACGCGTCGTACATGGTGCGGCGATATTTCAGACTTCAGAAGACAATGCATTCACAATGATCCAGATATCCTGAAAAGGACAATCTCCTGGTTCTTGGAGCATTACGGACCATGTCCGGATTTCGCCTGGATACCGTACGAACAGGCAATTCTGGACCCGGATGACTCTTGAAAGTTGCCAATGTTTAGAGCGTGTTGCATTTAAGTGTGGCGTCCCGCGGGCATCAAACTGCAGCGTCTAACCCATGTTTCG
>CAZSTW010000198.1:0-7615 GCA_964609845.1 uncultured Planctomycetaceae bacterium
TACCCGGCTGGCGGCAGCAACTGGCAACCCCAGAGACAAAGATGTGGGTAATAGTGACTCCACCGTACATGGAAAAAGCCGATCGCCTTGAAGTGGAAGTTACTCACTCTCGCACGATTGAGTAGAACCATTAACAGCCATCGATGTGTCACCCGCTTGCCATTGTTTTGATCACGACAGATCAGTTCAAAGGCACAAAAACCAAGAACCCACCCTGGGCATCGTTCGGAATCCCCTGTTTTTGGCGTTTTGGAGGAAAACCACGTCTGCGGCCCGGATTTTGCCTCGTCTGTGAGCATGAACGCGTATTTCCCACTTCTCACACACGACCAAAGGGACTGAGCATGCTCACGACGCTCGAAGATGATCGGGTTGTCAGCTCGACCAGCGAGGAACGGGTTGCCGGGCAGGTAAGAGGTGCGTTCGATGAATATCAGGATGGGACAGTCGCCCGCCATCCGCTGCTGTTCAATCGACTCGACAAATTCTCGACTCAGCATCTGGCCGACCGGCAACTCGCCGCGGAAGTCCGACTACGCGAAAAAGGGATCACATTTGCCGTCTATGGACACACCGACGGCACCGAAAAAGTCTGGCCATTCGACGTCGTCCCGCGACCGATGGCATCTGACGAATGGACCAGGATCGAACTTGGCCTGAAACAGCGGATTCGAGCCCTTAATCTGTTCCTGGACGATATCTACGGGCCACAACTGATTTTGAAGGACGGAATCGTTCCGCGCGACTTGATCCAGTCGGCGAAAACCTACCGCCCTCAACTGGAAGGCTTTCGGCCTCCCAAAGGAGTCTGGACGCACGTTACCGGGACCGATCTGATTCGTCACAGCGATGGAGTCGTCTATGTTCTCGAAGATAATCTGCGATGTCCCTCGGGCGTGTCATACGTCCTGGAAAATCGCGAGTTAATGAAGCGAGTGCTTCCCGAAGTCTTCCAGGGATCCTCAATTGCACCCGTGGAAGATTACGGTGAACGTCTGCTGGCGATGTTGCAACAGACCGCACCGAAAGATGTCGATACTCCCGTGGCCGTGTTACTGACGCCAGGTTCGTTCAACTCGGCCTATTTTGAGCATTGTTTTCTGGCTCAGCAGATGGGGATTGAGCTTGTTTGTGGTGCGGATCTGGTTGTGAAAGATGGGTATGTCAAGATGCGGACAACACGCGGGACTCAACGCGTCGACGTCATTTACCGCCGTATCGATGACGACTTCCTGGACCCGAAATGCTTCCGGGCGGATTCGGCGCTCGGTGTCCCCGGTTTGATGGATGTCTACAAGGCTGGCCGAGTCACTCTGGCGAATGCTCCCGGAACCGGTGTGGCAGACGATAAGGCTGTCTACGCCTGGGTTCCGCAAATCATCAAATACTATCTGTCAGAGGAAGCGATCCTGCCGAACGTCCCGACGTACATTTGTTCGAAAGCGGAAGACCGCGACTATGTTCTCGCTCATCTGGATGAACTGGTCGTCAAACCGACGAACGAGTCGGGTGGCTACGGGATCGTCATGGGACCGCGAGCGTCCAAGGCGGAATTGAGCGATTGTGCGGCCCAGATTCTTGCGAATCCACGGAACTATATTGCCCAGCCCATGCTCACACTTTCGACCGTTCCCACTGTGATCGATCGACGGTTGGCTCCGCGACACGTTGATCTGCGTCCGTTCATCCTCTACGGCGATGACGTCTACGTGCTGCCAGGCGGGTTGACGCGTGTTGCCCTGCGGGAAGGGTCGATGGTCGTGAATTCGTCCCAGGGTGGCGGAAGCAAGGACACCTGGGTGCTGCTGAAGGATGAAGTACGTGCCGTGGGTTAACGCGGGACATATCGCGATTTCTCATGGATCCCCGGTTTGAACCGGACGCTAGCGAGTTCCGGCTGATGGGTTTACGAGGAAAGGAACGCGAGGTCTCAACCAACGCTTCAATAAAAAAACACCAGCGCTGCTGGCTGAATTTGAAATTGGTGATTGTGGTACCAGCTTGAGTAATCCAGGCCTCTGCGCTCGCATTGTGCCGCCACTGATGACGAAAAAACGATGTTACGCCGTGTTGCAGATTCCGTATTCTGGGCCAGCCGCTACCTTGAACGTGCGGAGAACGTCTCCCGCTTTGTGGATGTCTGTCAGTCAATGTCACTGGGGGGGCATCCACAATGGTCACCATTGGTTTATGCCAGTGGTGACGAGGAACTGTTCCACACGCTTCACGGTCAGGACTACAGTGCTGAACTGGTTCTGGGATTCCTGCTCTTCGATGATCGGAATCCGAATTCAATCTGGTCCTGCCTGCAAAAGGCTCGCGAGAATGCCCGTGCAATTCGCGAAGTTCTCAGTGTTCCGATCTGGGAAGCGATCAATCGTTTCTATTTACGAGTCCGCGAGGCATCGCGGTCTCCTGAAGAAATCCTGCAGAATCCCGCTGAATTTCTGGAACGGGTCCGGCGGTCGAGTCACGAAGTGATCGGGGTGATGGAAGCGACAATGTCACACGACGAAGCCTGGCACTTCGCTCGCATCGGTCGGATGCTCGAACGTGCCGACAAAACGTCACGAATCCTTGATGTCAAATACTTCGTTCTTCTCCCCAATGAATCCCGGATCGGTTCTGCGCTGGATGTTGTGCAATGGACGGCGCTCCTGGAATCGACGAGTGCCCTGTTCATGTATCGCAAGCGTTATGGGCGGATTTCTCCACCGCTGGTGGCGGAGTTTCTGTTACTCGATGCGACATTTCCCCGTGCCGTCCGCTTCTGTGTCAGCCAGGCCGAGAATTCACTGCATACAATTACGGGGCGGCCGATCGGAACGAACATTGATCTGGCCGAGTCCGGATTCGCCAGCTTGCATAGTCACTTGCAAGCCGCGAAGATTGAACCGATCATTCAGGAAGGTTTGCATGAGTTTATCGATGCCTGCCAATGCCGCCTGAATGACATCGGTGCTACGATGTATCGGGCATTCTTCGAGATTCTACCGCTGGTGGAAGAAGCTACTCAGCAGCATTGAAGGCAGGTGTATTGATGACAATTCGCGTCGTACTGCGGCACCTCACCGAGTACCAGTATGACCGCAGTATTTCGCTCGGACCACAGGTAATCCGCTTGCGACCTGCGCCCCACTGTCGTACTCCCGTGCCAAGCTATTCGCTCAAAGTTCTGCCGGAAGGGCATTTCCTGAACTGGCAGCAAGACCCATTCGGCAACTTCCTGGCGCGGCTTGTCATCCCCGAAAAGACGGACCATTTCAGTGTGGAAGTCAGTCTGACCGCAGATCTGACCGTGATCAACCCGTTCGATTTCTTTGTCGAAGAATACAGCGAAGAGTTTCCGTTTACCTACGAACCGGGTCTGGCGAAAGACCTGCAGGCCTTCCTGGAGTTCCTGCCACAGGGCCCCGAGTTTGAAAAGTTTTTCGCTCGAATTGATCAGATGCTGCGACGAACGACGACGTTTCTTGTGGATTTGAATCAGCTTCTATGCAAGCAGATCAAATATGTCATCCGCATGGAACCAGGTGTTCAGACGCCGGAAGAGACACTGGTCAAAGGGACCGGTTCCTGCCGCGATTCTGCCTGGCTGATGGTGCAACTGTTACGGCGCTGTGGTCTGGCTGCCCGGTTCGTCTCTGGTTATCTGATTCAGTTGTGTGCGGACGTCAAATCGCTCGATGGACCGTCTGGACCTGAACAGGACTTTACGGACCTGCACGCCTGGTGCGAGGTCTATCTGCCAGGTGCCGGCTGGGTTGGCCTCGATCCTACGTCAGGTCTGTTTACGGGCGAAGGGCATCTTCCCCTGGCCGCGACCCCGGCACCCGCCACAGCCGCACCGATTTCGGGACCGCTGGAAAAGTGCGAAACTGATTTTAACGTCGAGATGACAGTGAAGCGGATCCACGAAGACCCGCGAGTCACGCTTCCGTTTACCGACGAGCAATGGGACGAAATCAATCGGCTGGGACTTGAGGTTGATCAGCATCTGAAACAGCAGGATGTCCGGTTGACAATGGGAGGGGAACCGACGTTTGTCTCGATCGACGACATGGAATCGGTTGAATGGACGACGGGTGCCGTTGGTGTCGACAAGCAGCAGAGATCCGGGCAGTTGCTCCGGAGACTCTACAATCGATTCGCACCCGGTGGCCTGCTTCACTATGGGCAGGGAAAATGGTATCCGGGCGAACCGCTGCCGCGCTGGGCATACAGTTGCTTGTGGCGTGTCGATGGTGAGCCTCTCTGGAAGAACCCGAAATGGCTGGCCGATCCGACAGACAAGGGCCAGGCAGACATTGAAAACGCAGGCGAATTCCTGATGGAAGTGGCCGAGCGTCTGCACGTGGACGGGCGCTGGATGAAACCGGCTTACGAAGATCTCTGGCGGACGATGGAGCAGGAACAGAAGCTTCCGGTCGACGTTGATCCCCGCAAGTTCAATCTCGATGACGACAAGGATCGCCAGCGGCTGTCATCCATTCTGGAACGAGGTGTCAGTCGTCCCGTCGGATATGTGATGCCACTCACCAAAGCATGGTGGCAGGCACGACCGCATTGGACCAGTGGTCCCTGGCCGATGCGGACCGAGCGTCTGTTCCTGATACCGGGAGACTCGCCGATTGGTCTGCGGCTGCCGCTGGATTCTCTGCCTGTTGGCGGGTCGGATGAATTCCGAACGCTTTACGATATCGACCCCTTTGCCGAGCGCGACCCGCTTCCGACTCATCTCGACTTCCGACGCCGGGCACAGAACCGCCTGGCTCAATATCAGCGAGATCTCGAGCTGACGGCTCAGGGAAATGCCAGTCAACTGGTGACACTCCTCAGCCAGCCAAGAACAGAAGTCCGTGAGTCCGATCGGATCCTGCCAAATACTCAGCCCTGGAACGTGATCGGGACAGCACTCTGTATTGAACCTCGCAACGGTATTCTGCACGTCTTCATGCCGCCGCTGGCGCGCCTGGAAGACTATGTCGAACTGGTTGCCGTCGTTGAAGCGGTTGCTGAACAACAGCAGATTCCTGTCATCATCGAAGGATATCTTCCTCCGAATGATCATCGGATGCGTATTCTGAAGGTAACTCCCGACCCCGGCGTGATTGAGGTCAATATTCAACCCGCTGCGAACTGGGAAGAACTCTGTGCAATCACGACAGGCGTCTATGAAGATGCCCATTACACAAGACTGGGGACTCAGAAATTCCACCTGGATGGGCGACATACGGGAACAGGGGGCGGAAACCATCTGGTGCTGGGAGGCCCCACTTCTGCAGACAGTCCATTCCTGCGTCGTCCCGATCTGCTGAAAAGCCTTCTCGCATATTGGAACAATCATCCCGCACTGTCGTACCTCTTTTCAGGGCAATTCATAGGTCCGACCAGTCAGTCACCACGTGTTGATGAGGGGCGGCAAGACTCAATTTATGAACTGGAAATTGCGTTTCAGCAGATTCCCGATCATGGACCGATTCCTCCCTGGCTGGTGGATCGCATCTTCCGTCACCTGCTGGTGGACCTGACGGGTAACACGCACCGCGCCGAAATCTGTATCGACAAGCTTTACTCGCCGGATCACGCCTTCGGACGATTGGGCCTGGTTGAACTGCGTGGATTTGAAATGCCCCCTCATGCACGTATGAGCCTGATCCAGCAGTTGATGGTTCGAGCGCTTGTTGCCTGGTTCTGGAAAGAGTCCTATCGGCAGCCACTGATTCGGTGGGGAACTCGTCTGCATGATCGCTGGCTGTTGCCAAGTCCCTTAAGAGCCGATCTGTCGCAAGTTTTGTCAGACCTGCGTAAACATGGATTTGCCTTCCGTGACGAGTGGTTTAACGCGCAGTGGGAATTCCGGTGTCCACACATTGGTGAGATCAATCACGATGGGATTCGGCTGGAACTTCGGACTGCAATCGAACCGTGGTACGTGCTGGGTGAGGAGCCGGGGGCTGGTGGGACGGCGCGATACGTCGATTCTTCCGTCGAAAGAATTCAGGTCTCGCTGACCGGTATGACGTCACCTCGCTATGCCGTAACTTGTAACGGGCGCCGAGTTCCACTGCAGGAAGCGGGGCAGGAAGGAGAACTCGTGGGAGGCGTACGCTATCGAGCCTGGCAACCCCCAAGCTGCCTTCACCCGACACTGCCTGTTCATACACCGCTCACATTTGATATTGTAGATCTCTGGATGAATCGATCGATTGGCGGTTGTCGTTACCACGTGGATCATCCAGGCGGGTTGAACCCGTCTGTCTTCCCTGTCAACGCTCTGGAAGCGGAATGCCGTCGGTCGGCACGGTTTGTCGAACACGCACATACGGGTGGTCGAGTTAACGTACGGGAGGAACAGTCGGCATTCGAAACGCCCTGGACGCTGGATCTGCGAATGCGTTGATGTCACATCAACGCTTGATGACCGAAGAGTCATTCTGCGGTGATCGCAGAATGAACTTTTCGGGGCGTCAAACCGGTACGATTGCCGTCGCGCACATTGGTCGGCAGAGAATTTACCGTTACCGGGAATGTTGATTCGATGACCGTATACGCCGCGCCGGGACAATATCTTCGGGTTCCAACCACGGTCCCGACGCAGGTCTATCACGAAATGCTGGATCGGCAGGGAAACCCGCGTCCAGCATGGAAATCGTTTGTCGAACGAATTCCAAACGTCACCGTCACGGACTTCGCACATCGCGCCCAGCAGGCCGAACAGCTTCTGGATGAAAACGGAGTCACGTTCAATATCTTCCACGAAGGCCAGCAGTCGCAGCGGCCGTGGAGCCTGGACCTATTCCCATTTATCATTGGTGCGAATGAGTGGGACACGTTGGCAGACGGCCTGCGTCAAAGGGCTCGATTACTGGATCGCATCGTTCGTGACTGTTATGGTCCGCGAGAACTGATTCAGAATGGCGTGCTTCCCCCGGAAGTGTTGTTTGCCAATCCTGGGTTTCTGCGTCCCTTCGTCGGTCTTCATCAGGGCTCTCAATCAATCACCTTGTATGCCACGGAACTGGCGCGTGGCCCCGATGGCAGCTGGCGAGCGATGGCTGACCGCGCCGAAGCTCCTGCTGGTGCTGCGTTCGCATTGGAAAATCGTATTGCCGTTTCACGAGCAATGCCCCCGACGCTTCACGATCCGCTCGTTCGGCGATTAGCTCCATTCTTCCTCGCGCTTCAGAACCGCTTGAAAGCACTGGGGCAAAAGCTGTCTGAGAATCCGCGGATCGTCCTGCTGTCCCCGGGAGCCAAATATCCGTACTACTTCGAAGACGTCTATCTGGCACGCTACCTGGGTTATACGCTGGTTGAAGGGGCCGACCTTGCGGTGCGGGATGATCGAGTTTTTCTGAAGACTCTGGCAGGACTGGTTCCGATTGATGTGATCATTTCGCGTGGAGTGGAACGAGGGATCGACCCGCTGGAATTGGGAGGGGGAGAACCCCACGGAATCCCGGGACTGCTGAAAGTCATTCGCGAAGGAAAAGTTGCCGTTGCCAATGTCCCGGGATGTGGCCTGATTGAATCTCCTATCTTCATGGCATTCCTGCCACAAATCTGCCAGTACTGCCTCGGGGAAGAACTTCAGTTGAAGTCTGTTCCCACG
>CAZSTW010000198.1:7733-10000 GCA_964609845.1 uncultured Planctomycetaceae bacterium
CAGTTGAAGTCTATTCCCACGTGGTGGTGTGGAGACCAGGGCCAGTTAAAAGAAGTCGTGGGTCGATTCACGGAACTGGTCATCAAGCCCGCATTTCAGGCAAGCGGCGGTGAAGAAGTTATCGTCAGCCGACTCGACCCCGAAGGCCGACGTGAACTGATCGACCAGATTACAGCACATCCGTACAAGTATGTTGCTCAGGAACTGATTGCACGTTCAGCTGTCCCCGTCTTTCGTAATGGAGAGGTTCAAAATGGACATGCCGCGATCCGCACATTCCTGACGGCGAGTCATGACGACTTCGAAGTCATGCCTGGCGGGCTGGTCCGTGTGGCCCCGACGCCCGATCCCATGGTCCTGTCGATCTCGGCGGGCGATAGCAGCAAAGACCTGTGGGTGTTGGCAGAAAGCCTGGTGAAGCCCGTTTCACTACTGGGGGATACCGACAAACCGGTACCGCTGCGCCGAACGAGTGCTATCTTCCCAAGCCGGGTCGCAGACGACTTGTTCTGGTTCGGTCAGTCGCTGGATCGAGCTGATTTTCTTTGCCGATTGTTGCGTGCGGTGATTGAACGGCTGACGGCTGAGTCTGCATCCGATGCTCCAGAACTTCCCTGGCTCATCCGGGCGTTGGCAGATCAAGGACAGGTGGAACCTGGCTTCGCGATCGAATCCTTTCTGGTACAGCTTCCCACGCTGACGGATGAGTTACCGCGGATGATTTCCAATGTTGAAGAATCGCGTGGCGTCGCCGCTGCGATCTCGGAAATGGACCGACTCGCTTCCCTGGAACGTCTCTGGATGTCGCCCGACACCTTTCGAAAGGTGCGAGAAACGGCACTCGCATTTCTTGAGACGCCGGAAACTCGCTGGACGGGTCTGGTCGATGTGCTTGAGGCGATCAACAAGCTGATACTGGATCTGGCGGCCGTCAGTGGGCTTCTGCACGATGGCATGGTCCGCGGTCCGGCCTGGCGACTGCTCGACATGGGACGTCGCATCGAACGTGCCCGTAATACAGCAAGCATGCTCCGCAGCGTAATGTCCGTCAACGCGACCTTCGAACGGCCAGTTTTGAAATCGTTACTCGAGGTGATCGACTGCCGGATGACCTATCGGGCACGCTACTTCGACAATCTGCAGCAGAATGCGGTGCTGGACTTGTGCATCAGCGATGAAACGAGTCCCCGCTCAATCGTCTCGCAGCTGGTTGCCCTGGCAGACCATGTCGATGCACTCCCCAACGATGGACAATCGGTGCTACGGAACGAAGAAAAGCGGATTGTGATGTTGGCTGTTCATGCCGTTCGAATGGTTTCTCCAGAAAACCTCGAACAGGTACCGGCCACGGCCCTGCAACAGATTCTGCTGGATGTTGAAAAGGACATGAGTACCCTTTCACAGGTCATCACACGCAAGTATTTGCTTCATTCCGGCATCCCCCGCCAAATCACGTCTGGTCTGGAGTTGCCCCAATGAAGTATCGCATCGTCCATAAAACTTCGTATTCCAGTGCCGATCCGGTTTCTGTCGGTCACAATGAAGCCTGGCTGACTCCGCGTTGCACGCAATTTCAGTCGGTCCTGTCGCACAGGATCGAGATTGAGCCACAACCCTCGACCCGCGTCGTGCTGACTGACTATTTTGGTAACACGGTGACCCAGTTCCTGTTTAATCAGGGGTATTCAAAGCTGCTGATTTCGGCCATTAACGAAGTCGAAATCGCTCCCCCGCGAAAATGGGTAACCAGTCCGCCATGGGAAGTGGTTCTGGCTGACGTGCAGGCTCATGGTTCGCCGACAGCTCTCGAAGCGTTCGAATTCACGTTCGATTCACCTCGCTGTCGGCGCAGTACTGCCTTCGCAGATTATGGAGCATCCTCGTTTCATGCTGATCGCCCGATTCTGGAAGTTCTGGCTGACCTGCTGGACAGATTTTTTGTTGATTTCAAATACGACTCGACAGCGACGACAGTCTCAACCCCGGTGGAACAGGTCTTTCGTCAGCGACGAGGCGTCTGCCAGGATTTTGCGCATCTGTTGATTTCGATTCTGAGGTCTCTCGGATTTGCTGCACGTTACGTCAGCGGTTATCTGAGAACGCTGCCCCCGCCTGGCAAACCGCGACTGGTGGGAGCCGATGCCTCGCATGCGTGGTTGTCAGTCTATTGCGGGCCGCTCGGCTGGGTTGATATTGATCCGACCAACAAACAGTTCCCAACCACCGATCACCTAACGATCGCCTGGGGCCGGGATTACACGGATGTC
>CAZSTW010000199.1:0-9921 GCA_964609845.1 uncultured Planctomycetaceae bacterium
GGGTCGTTTGAGAATGAGACTTTTCGCATGAAGACGTAGCCCGCTTCAATGCGTCCGGAAACGATTCCCGGTCCCTTCGTTTCATAGCCGACAAGGACTCGATTGTCTTTGTAGATGAACGTGTCTTGCAGACCGCTCGTTTGCTGTATGGCCCACGTGTTACCGCCGAATATTTCGCCGCCAGCATAGACCCAGTGTTCGCGAGCTCCATTCACGGCGATTCGCTTCATGACTCGTGGACGAGGAATCAGGATTTCGACACGTAAATCGTCGCGCGGAGTGTAGATGGCACCGGCAATCGGCATCGCCAGCAGGTTCTTACGGCCCAGGTAGAGCACCCCGGCGGAAACCTTCCATTGAGGGTTCAAGTCTTTGAGAAGGATCGCACGCCCGGTCACTCGAAATCCATCACCGGCCGTTCCGTTGAGATCCGAGTAGACTCCTCCCCCTGCCCCCAGGTCAATCGCCCAGGTTTCCTTGAGCGGAATGTACCACCGCAGTTCTGCCTGAATCCCATACAGCCGACTCGGAACATCGATCGCTGCGGGGGCATTCACAAACGTCGTTCCCGCAGACATGGAGAGTCGCAACGGCGACCCCTTCACCAGCAAAGGAAACAGCAACGTGGTCCTGACATCGACATCAGAGATTCCAAAACCGTCCACTGGTGCCAGCCAGGTCGCTGTGACGCCAGAGTCCATCAGTGGACTTCTGCGGGGAGCTACCGGTTCTGTCGCGGTGCAGTCTTCGTCATCTGAAAAGACTGCCGCAGGCGATCCCGGAATGTACGGATTTGTTTGAAAGTCGCCATCCCAATCCCGCTCGATCGGCTCGTCGAGTGGCCCGGAGATTTGCGATTTCACGGGAGTCAGAAAAGGGTCGCGCAGTGATTCATCAACAAACGCAGGATGCAATGGCTCATCGCTCTGGCCAGACGCCAGCGGTACGACCGCCAGCAGGATTGCCAGCGCGAGACAAGCCGAGTTGCCCATGAGTGCGACCTGTACTGTTTGGACCGGAAAAACGGGGTTTTCCGAAGTTTCGGCATTTTCCAATGGCACCAACCACAATTGCCAAACGAAGCCGTACAGCTTGCCGCGCATCCCCTCCAGAAAACGCTCACCGCGATTGGCGCGGGTCTCCCGACCCCGCCGAAAAGACCGACCGAAGGTCTCCAGTCTTCTCGGGGCTGGAAATCCGCAAACGATTGCCGCGCTGTCGGTTGCGACCAGAACTCAAATTGAATGGACCGCCATGAACAGCCGGTAACATTGAGGTTTCTTGTTATAAATCACTCCAACTCCAGTTCTGCAACCGCAGCCGGGTGATCTGACGCCTCGTTGTCAATGAATTGGCCTGAGCGACTTCGAAATCCCCGCGCCAGGATCCAGTCGATGGGAAGTCGGCCTCGAGTTCCACCTCCCGGGGCATCTTTCAGCGGATCAACGACATCCGGCCGTGCGAGTAGGGATTTCAACTGAGGGTCTTCTCGATCCGAATTCAAATCCCCCAACAGGATCGCCGGGGCCTGCAGGCCTGTAAAAAGTGCGAGGACCGCTTGTAACTGACGTTCGCGATCCGACTGGCTGTCGACATGGACAGACAAGACTTGAACAAATCGGTTCTGGAATTCGAATTGAACCAAAGTGGCCGTTCGAAACGCCTTGCCACGCAATCCGGCAAGCGGCAGTCGATGAATCTGACGGATCGGAACTCGAGTCAGCATCGCGTTTCCAAAGTGATCATGCCACCAGCGCCGCTCGGTCGGAATGAAGGCAGACTGCATGCCCCATTTCATCCCCAGTTCAGCACCCTGGTTTCGGCCCAGTGATTCGTGCCATGTTCCACGAACCTCATTCAATCCCAGCAGGTCTGGCGGCGTCGAAAAGACAGCGGCTGTTCGCGTCAGATCGAACCGTCGATCACGACCTCGTCCGCTGTGAATGTTAAACGTTGCCACACGCAGAACATCTGCACTGGATGGCGTGAGCGGTATGTCGCCACTCAGTACGATCGGCTGACTCGGATCGGCAGGGACAGTCCGTGAACCATTCCAGACGACAATAACCAGCATCAGTACGGCCATGAAGCTGCCTGACCAGCATTGCCGCAGAAATCGACGCCAGAGCGGCGGCAAGGCGGAAGAGGTAGCGGTTTCAGTACTCATCGGGACTTTCAGATTCTCGCCGATTCCAGCGCTGCAGGTTGTCGAGATCGTTGAGCGATCGCGTTTCGAATCGCGTCCAGTGCATCCGGCGTTCCATTCAATCTCCCGCACAAGGCTGCGGTACTGGCCCGGTAGTCGTCCAGATGCAACAGGAATTTGCTCAAGTGATCGCTGGAGAAGGTTTCCAGAGTGGTCCAGTCCCCTGCCCCCATCTGCTTCAGAAAACAGGCATTGATCTGCTGTTCGTGATGCATTTCTTCAGGAATCGCGAAGACAGGCTTGCCCAGGAAGAGCGACTCCCCCAACAGTTGATTGCCAGCGGCACTGACGAGTGCTGCACAACTGGCGAGATCATTCACGAACCGCTGTTCATTGATCGCGTGAAATGTCACACGTCCCTGCTGCGGACGTTCACCCAACCCGTAAACTCGGACATCCCACCCTGACCCCGATAACGTTTCGAGGACATGAGGGGGCGTGTTCGCCCGCAAATAGGAGAGGAGAAAATTACCTTGTTGAGGGACCGTGGCAACGATGTCTTCTCGCAGCATCGGGCCAACCTGCCGCACGTGTCCAAAGCCGGGTTTCAAGGGGGGGCTGTAAAAGGATGAAGCAACCGCTTCATAGTCACCCCGACCGTAATAGCAGCGGACCGACCAGCTCATCCACCACGCATAGCGCCGCAGCATCAGCGGCAGGGATCGCAGGTCATAGGCAAGCAGCACGTGCTGGTGATCAATACTCAACAAGGGGACGCCACCCTTCCGGGCAGCCCGTGGTAACGACGGTTCGAAGTCTGAAATACAAAGATCCGGTTGCTCAGCCTCGATCCGCCGATGAAATGCCTCAACCAGTTGTGGCAGTTCGCGGCGTGCGTAACTCAATCCATAGCCGATCGACTTAAACAGATCGAGCTTGCCACCGGTGTAGTGAAATTTGATGCCGGGAATCCGCATCAGCCGGACGTTTTCGACGGGCTGGTCTTCGCCATACGACTTCACCAGGAAATCATAAGCTTCATCGGGAGCGAACAGGACCAGTTCATGGTCGTGTCGCAGATGCTCTACCAGCGTTCGGACGCGAACCGCATGCCCGCGTCCTTCGCCCGCCATGCTGTAGAAAATCTTCGCCATCGTTGGTCTTCCTCCATGAGGTCCAGGTCGAGTGCGAACGCCACCGCAGTTCTGTCACGCCAATGGCTTCTTGCCGATAAACAGATAGTACGGTGCTCGAACAAATGGAAGATAGGGTACCTTGCCCCGATGCTGTTGCAATGTCAATGTTTCGAACCGGCTTTGCAGGTACGGAATATGATCCCCGTTCAGGAATACGTTGTCATTGGCAAACCACGTCGGCCAGAACGTCCGAGTTGACCAGGCGTGCTTTGTCAGTCCGTCTGCAGGCCACTTGCGGGCGACGAAGAAATCAACGACTCCCAGCATTCCACCCGGTTTGAGCATCCGGACAGCTTGATCAAGCGCCAGGAACCAGTCGGGAATCATCGTCAGCGAATACGAGAACGTGACGATGTCAGCGGCCCCTTCCGGCGGCAGAAATTTGGTAGCGTCGGCATGTACCGTCGAAACATTCTGCCAGCCGCGCGCTGCAATCCGCTGGTCTGCGACTTTCAAGAGCGAGGAACTCAAATCCACCAGATACGCCTTGGAAAAATCTTTCAGACGATCTCCCCAGTTCTCGGCGTTTTCACCCGTCCCCGCTCCCATGTCGACCCAGACGCCCCCGGGAACGGTCGGCATCGCAGCAAACAATTCTTCGCGCCCGTGTAGCAGTCGTTTGCGGAACGCATCGTAGCCCGCTGCCTGCCCCGAGTAGAAATTTTCCAGTCGTTCTTCGTGCGTCTTCCCTCGTCCCCCCGTGACAGCCATGTGCCAGAGAATCTTGAGGTCGCTGAAGAATCCCCCTTTGGACGAGGCGGGGTTGGTCGCCGGATCTGCTTTGGTCACGAAGTACGATTCCTTTTGCGCGGACAAACGACCAGGGAGGGTCGTCAGAATTTGTGGATTGCTTGGATGATCAACATTCGCATCGCACTCATTGAAGAGTGAACGGAGCATTTGCCGTTGCCATCATATCAACGGAAGACGAATGTCGGGAGTCGCGCGGGGTTGGCGCTTCGCGTCATCCCAGGAGGTCGATCCGATAGACGCAATGGTTGTCAATAAAGATTGCCCCGGTCAAGATGAATGGAATAATGATCGATCGAACGCAAAGGCCAATTGCACTGGATTGATGCGACGTGAAAAGGGGATTGCATCCAATGCCATGGTCATTTTGAATCGCGAGGAATGCGCTGCATACAACCGCGAGATTCCGTCATAATCTTGCTATCGAATGGGACGGCACCATGGGGCAATCGCACTGGCCAAAGGAACTGCGTTCCGTCAATGAACATCACGACTTCTGCATCGCATGCGGCCAATTCCAGTGGCTGACGCGGGATGAATTCATTCGGGCCAATGCTTGCCAAGTCGAACGATCGGTTGTCCGCCCGCAATTGCAACCGCACTTCCGCTGAGAAATTGCGATATTCTGCTGATGGCGTATCCATGACATTACTCCCATTTTCGCCGCTTGACCGGGCTGCACTCTACGCCCAGGAATGTGATGTGTCGCTAACAAAAGTCTTTGGACTCCTCGAAGACGGACGATTTCGAAAATCCCGTCTTCAAAACGACGCGAGCCACTCGAACCCATGGCCAAACGTCGCAAATCACCTCCTCTGATGCCGTTACAACCCGAATAATCGTTCGAAATTCGCAGAGATTCGCCTGTTCATTCACGCTCGGTTGAGAATCCGTCGCCTTTCTACGAACATAGGGGAATTCCCACAGCGGACATCGCATCGGTGATGACCACTGTGTCGCCGAAATTGCGAATTGGTGACCTCTGAATTCTTCTTCCACGGATTGACTGCAACATGGTTGTCGAACGACTGAGCAAGACTTGGTTTAACCTCGTCCACGGGCGAAACATCGTTTACAACCAATGCTGGGAAGATCCTCGGCTGGACCGGGTCGCTCTGGAACTGACGCCACAGGACCGAGTCCTCGTGATCACCTCGGCCGGATGTAACGCGATTGATTACGCTCTGGCGGGTGCCGGTCATGTCCACGCCGTCGATATGAACCCCAAGCAGAACCATCTGCTGGATCTGAAGCTGGTCGGCGCGAAGCATCTGGACTACGAAACATTCTTTCAGTTGTTCGGTAAGGGAAACCTGCCCAACTGGATGTCTGTTTACCCCGAACGACTGCGGCCCCATCTTTCTCCGGAAGCGCGAGCATTCTGGGATCGCAAGGGGGGGCTGTTTCGCGTCGGTCGGCGGAAATCGTTCTATTTCCGCTGTACCAGTGGAACGTTCGCGTGGTTTGTGAATTACTACATCAATCGCGTTGCGAAAATGCGTGATGCCGTGAACGCCATGCTGGCCGCGGACAATGTCGAACAACAACGCAGTCTGTTCGAGCAATACGATCTGGCCAAAAAGCTGTGGCGTCCCATGATCAAGTTCGCCATGAAGCGTGACGTCACGTTGTCATTGCTGGGGGTTCCGCGAGCCCAGCGTCGCCAGATTGACGAAGGATATCCCGGTGGAATCCTGCAGTTCGTTGTCGACCGCGTGGAAGCGGTCTTTACGAAAATCCCCTTTAAAGACAATTACGCCTGGCGAGTCTACCTGACGGGTGAATACACCCCCGATGCCTGCCCGGAATACCTTAAGCCAGAAAACTTCGCACGGTTGAAGGAAGGGGTCGCTGACCACGTGACCTCGCACACCAATACCGTGCAGGGCTTCCTCGAGCAGTCGCAGCACCAGATTTCCCGGTTCATCCTTCTGGATCACATGGACTGGCTCTCGAAAGATCCCACGAAAAAAATTCTGACAGCCGAGTGGCAGGCCATCATGGACAAAGCGGCTCCGAATGCCCGAGTCCTGTGGCGCAGCGCGGGTCTCGACGGAACATTCATCAATCCGATCGAAGTGAACGTCAATGGCCAGAAAAAGTCACTCGAACAGATCCTGCAGTACAACCATCCTCTGGCAGTAGAACTGCACGCCAAGGATCGCGTTCATACCTATGGCAGTTTTTGTATCGCGGATGTCAGGAAATGAATTGGCCAGCAGGCCATCGACATGCCTAAAATCTAGCGCCTCAAGCAAACTTATCAGGCACCCCATCGCAGCGGACGATCGTGATGCGTCGATTTTGCCCACGGAAATCGCATTGATTCGTGCCTGTCGCTGACTTTCTCATTCGGCGGTAAACGGTTTGCTCAAGGATTCCACTCAACCAGGCAAACTGGTTGCGATCCGCTACCGATCCGCATCTGACAGGAAAAATACAACGTGTTAGACATGAAACTCGCCCTGGGATTTCGTAAGGGCGATGCTGATGTTCAGGCTGGCGAGCGGAAGGAACTGCTGCGTTACATCAATCTGAAACTGGCGGCAAACGGGTTACCCACTGTCCACGCGGCGGGAGGGACGGAACTCGTTTCACTCGCTTCGGGCCTGCTCACCAATTTCCGCGAGAAGACCCGGCTTCTCGATGACCATCGCTGCCCGATCGATCAACGTATCGAATCGTACTTGAATAAACATTTTGCAGACCAGAATCTGACCGAACCGCTGCGCGTTCCTGGTCGGGCGATGGTTCTGGACCGACACGGCCTGGCCCGCGAACTGTCACTGCCAGCCGATGGTGACGAATTCGAAAACGAACTGCTTCACTCGTACCGCGTCCGCAACGGTGTCCTTCATAACCCTCGCTCAGACCGTCGAACGACTGTCGGAACGTTTCACGTCTGCGAAGGGGGACTGGCAATTCCGGGTGACAAACGAGCCGTTCCACGCAATACATTCGTGGAGCTGTTTCGGGCAGCCATGAATCCTCCGAAGGAACTGATGCTGGTACCGTTCACAGCGAATCAGGCAGAGAAGGCCCATTACTGGATGGCCATCATGCTGAGGCCAGTCGTCCGGCCTGCCGTGCCAGGATACTGCGCCGAAAAAACGATGGAGGTCCGTTTCTTTGCGCCGGGTTCGCTCGTCAGCAATCTGGATTTTGTCGAATCAATCTTCGGGAACGCAGGCGATCCATTCGTTCCGATCAACGATTCCGGACTGGACGTCGAACACTGGTCGGGACACACGGGCTGTGTGATCCTGGCACCTCAATTGACGAGCCTGACCAAGCGTGAAGTCGGTCTCCCCCACATCAGCAAGGCGACAGATCGACAGAAACGCGATCGGATGTGCTGGGAAAATGAAACGGAACTCTACAACGATGGCGACGCCTTCAAGGTGACGTGCCGGACTGAAGAGGGCGTGATCGTCACGATCATTGCCGACAATTATTTCGGCTACTGCAAGAAGGAAGTCAAAACCCAGATCAGCTACGCTGCGAACCTGATGGGTGGTGTCGAAGAAGAACATGCTGGTGGAGCACTGGTATTTCCAAGTTGGAGCCTGGGTGAGGAACTGCAGGTCAACAGCCGACGATACAACGGCCGTACCTTCGAAGATGTCGTTCGTGAATACGGAGCTTGGATCGACGTTAAGCCCGAGGGTTATGGGGTTGATACGAAATTCCCGGATCTGATTTACATCCCGGAAGATGCTCGGGCTGACCTGCGTCAGCAGAATATCAGCTGGGTTCGAGACGGGAAGACCCTCGCAATCCCCCTGCTTCCGGGCAAAGTCTACATGGCCCCGTCGGGCTACAAGGTCCGGATGGAAAAGCATCCCTCGGCACCGTCCTGGCGAATCATTGGAACCGCCGCGGAAGGGACGTTCTGCCACAAGCCCTGCACCGTCAGCGGTGGCGGCAAGAGCGAAATCAGCAAGTCATTGGTCGATTACATGCAGTACGGTTCCGTGTTCGTTGCGGACATCGAACGCGATCTGGATCTGGTACAGCAGATCTTCGATTTCAAGTTCGACAACCGGTGGACTCCCGAAGCGAAACAAAAGCAGAACTATCAGCTCTATCCGAGCCGCTCGATCCTCAGCCCGAAACGATCACTGGGAAGCGTGATCAAGCTGCTCACCCCTTCCGAAGAAGAATACACTCCGGAATACAATGCGTGGCTGAAATCAATTCCGGATCACATCTACGCACTCGTCTACGCGATCAAGCGATTCTACAACCCGGCCTGGGGAAATGACTGGCGACGGCACTTCAGCGTGAACTTCGTCAACGGCAGCCCCGGCCACGAATTCAAACTGCATGATCGGCAGATCGTCGGAACGTACTTGCGAGTTGGTCTGTCGGGCGAACATGGCTGGCGCACATTCAAGGTGCGACAGGATTTCGCCGCAGCATCGAAGGTCCAGAACGAAGATGATATCAGTGCTTCAGTGGTCGTTCCCTCGCGGCGATTGAATGATCTGGCGCCGACCCGCCCGTTGATCAACGATCAGCGGCAGACGGAGCTGGAGCCGACCGCCATGAAGTTTGTCACCAATTGCGAATATCGGCTGTTCCAGCGTCCTGACGATGCGATTCATCGAGGGTTCGACAAGCAGGCCGAAGCAGATATGGCTCGCAGCGATGTGAACTTCATTTCGAATTTCGAACCGATGTCGCGTGCCGATGTGGCCGACATGATGAATAAAGTCGTCGACTTCGATGCCTTCACCGCCCCCATGAAGCGCCTGCTGGAGTCGGTACTGGAATCCGATTCGGGTTACATCGTCTGTTCAGACAACCCCCGTCGAGTCGGCGGAATCCCCTCGAAAAATCCTCGCTATCTGCAGGACCGGCCCGATGTGGTCCGGCCAATCGACCGTTATGTCGCAGAAATGGGAACGCGCTTCTGGCGCAAGATTCCGGCCCATCAACCGGTCCACCTGCCCGTGAACGCGGTCCTGTCGGGACGTCGCAACAATCCTCCCGAAAAGGCCAAGGGGATTCGCAGCCTGGCAGTCTATAACCCGATTCATTATCAGGAACTGCCAGAACTGTTCATGGACTATATCTGTTCGTTGACGGGAAAATCGCCGTCAACAACGGGTGCAGGAAGTGAAGGAGCGTTGACGAAAGGCCCCTTCAACGCGGTCATTCCAACTGCCGACATCAACACCGCACTCGTTTCGATGATCCTGACCGACCTGCCGGGATATTCAACAGCAGCGGGGCACGTCGGCCCGTCCGCACGCTTCGATCATGATATCAGCCTGCTGGTCCCTGAAGTCTGGAGCCGCATGTCCCCTGATGAACGCGATCCACAATTCCTGATTCGCGAACGGTTGCTGGAACCCATTAAAAACTTTGTGTTCAACGGCGAAACTATTCCCGCTTCGCGACTGGGATACCGGATCACGGATCGATTTATTCGCCGATATTTCGGCCGAGTTTTCGATAACCCCGACAAGGTGTTTGACCGCGCCATCCTGCAACCGGAAACCCAGGATCTGGAGTCTTTCGCTGACGGGATCAAGTACATCGTCGAAGCGCAGCAGCGGTCTGCTCAACAGTACTTTGACGATGGTTCGATCGAACTCGCCTGCCCACCGTTACGAGCGTTGCTGTCGATCATGGCCTTCGGAAATTATGAAGGAAAGACCGAAAGTGACCCCGCAATTCGGCAGATGTTCACGAAGGAAGCTCTCCTTGCAAGTGACTGGTATCGCGAACGATTACTGACTCAACAAAAGCGGGATCTGCAACTTTGGGATCGCCACCAGAAATACCTGAAGCAGTATTTGCAGGACCGTCCCAACGCTGACC
>CAZSTW010000200.1:0-9881 GCA_964609845.1 uncultured Planctomycetaceae bacterium
CATCGACGAAAGCAGGCATCCAACGGGTGCGAATCAGTGCTTTATGCACTTCCGTTTGATTCTTGACAGCCCTTTGTATCGCCGCATCATCAAGCCAGATGTCCGAAACGTGATACCGCAGGAACACTCCGTTGGGCGTTGGCTCCCAAGTCAGTCCCAGCAGAACGGACTGACCGTCCAGTGGCTTCTTTCCACTTGCAGGCCAGATGCCTTCGGTGATCAAATCTTCGACACTCAGGCATTCGCGGCCGCGCCAAATTCGCGTCGCGGCGTTGAAGGTCATTTTCTCGGCGTTGGGTTTGCCGCCGTCACCAGCTTTGGTTTCCAGAGTGGCGGCGATCATCCCTTGATTCGATTGAACCTCGACTTCCTTCAGCTTCCAGACCATACCTTCTCGAAGGCAGAAACTGGGTTCATCTTCGAGAAGCAGGACGTGATTTTCTGCTGGATGTTCGGGATTTCCCTTCTGGTGAACCGGCACGGAAGAAAGCTTCGGGTCGGGAGGGAGAAACCCTCGCACACGCATGACGGTATTGAGTCGGATGTCTCGAAGATCTGCGGGCGCTCCGTGATATCGTACGATACCGTAAGGAAGCATCGCGAACGGATGTGGACCATTACGAAAGAACTCGCCAGGCGTTTCCACGCGAAGACTGCCGCGCCGGTTCGCATGGTCCACGAACGCCAGAACGCCTCGGTACTGATGTCCCTTTTCGAGCGAAGGAAATTTTCCAGGCTCAGGGCGGTATGGCTGTTCCTGATTCCTGGTTTCTTCGCTTCGAGCGATTGCCTGAAGCATCGCTGAACCGATCAGGACCAAACAAATCAAGAACCAGGAAGCTGAAGCGAAGTATGGTCTCATGTGTGGATCAGTATTTCGGGAAGATGGCTGGGGTCGGAAAACGCTCGTCGATGCTGGCGCCGTCGAACAGGTACTCCTCGCGGGGGACTTGCATCTTGGGCCAACTTTCGGGGCGGACACGCACGACTCGTCCGGGGCGGATTCCTTCAATGATCAACTCCGTTTCGAACTGGATTTGGATGCCGCTGCTGCCGACCGGGGCTTCTCCGCTTACCTGAGTGACATCGGCGATCTTACCATTGGAAGCGATGTGAGAGGGGCCGTAATGACCAGCCGTGTGTTTCAACGTGTTCTCGGCTCCGTTCATTTGTGCTCCGGCGCCTTTCTGGAAGTCGTCGTAGAGGGCAGGATCCATGCCCCCGAAAAGCGTCACGGTAACAGTGGCGCGGCCGAACTTGCCATAATCGACCGCATCCACCCAGGCCGGCATCCAGCGACTGCGGATAAAGACTTTGTGCGACTCCGTCTGGAACAGGGCAGCGCTTTGAATGGCAGCGTCGTCGAGCCAGATATCCGAGATGTGAAATTGTGTGAACGCACCACTCAATCCCTCTCCTGGTGCAGGCTTCCAGGTGATTCCGAGTTGGACGGCCTGCCCATCGAGGGACTTCTTACCACTGCTGGGCCATGCTTTTTCTGCGACCAAATCTGCGACTCGAATTCGCTCGCGACCACGCCAGATGCGAGTGGCGGCGTCGAACGTCAGATCTACTTCGGAGTCACCCGCTTCGGCGGACCTCAGTTTGCGACTTGCGGTGATTTTTCCCGCATTGTTCTGGATAGTCACTTCTTTGAGCATCCAGACCTTGCCCTCTCGCAGGCAGTAACTGGGTTCGTCCTCAAGGAGTAGCACATGGTTTTCGGCAGGAGCGGTTCCAGTCCCACGATAATGCCCTGCATCTTTCTCTTTGTTGTTCACTGGCAACAGGGGCACAGCAGAGGTCTTCGGATCGGGTGGAAGAAAAGCACGGACGTGCATCACAGTGCCAAGCGGAATGTCTCGCAGATCCGCCGGCGCTCCGTGATAACGCACGACGCCGTAGGGGAGCATTGCAAAGGGTTGCGGATCGTTGCGATAGAACTTTCCTGTCCCTTCGATGCGAAGGCTGCCACGGCGGTTGGCATGGTCCACGAAAACCAGTTCTCCTCGATAGGCGTGTGCTTTTTCGAATGGAGGAAACTTGCCTGCTTCGGGGCGGAACGGTTGAGTTTCTTGTGAATTGTTCCTGGTTCCTGCTTCCTGGCTGAAGGCGAGCCTCGCATCAAGGGACCAGCACACCAGCACCAAAAGCCCGGAACGAATGAAATGCGACGGGCGAGATACTGAGAACCAGGAACTAAGAACGAAGAACCCGCTCATAATTCGATGACCTTGTTACTATCCCCAAACTTATCCGTCTCGACGCCCATTCGCTGCGCCATCAAGAGCAGCAGATTGCTCATGTGCGCATTCGCGTTTGCCGGCCGACTGCAAAGGGAATAATGCTCGCCGGGTTTGTCGAGTTGATAGCCCTTGAAGTGTCCCTGATTGAAATCGAGATGGCTGCCGTGCTTCAGGCCAAGGTCCGAACCCCCAGCCAGCACCAGCGGCAGGTTCGCGTTGCCATGACTGTGACCGTATGACATTCCGCTGCCGAAGAGCGACATCGTAGTGCCTAGCATCGGTTTGCCGTTGAGGTCCTTCGTCTCGGCGAGTCGCGTGAGGAAGTAGCTGAATTGCTCGATCGCGAACGTGTCGTATTTCGTGAGCTTTTCCATGTAGCCGGAATCACCACCGTGATGGCTCAGTTGATGCCGCGATTCGGTGATGCCGATCTCGGGAATCGAAAATGCATCGCCTTCACCACCGAGGCTGAACGTCGCGACGCGCGTCACATCCGTCTGAAACGCGAGCACGATCAAGTCATAGACTGTGCGGAAGTAGTCGCCTGCCTGAGTCTGTGGAACATCGCGATTCGCGCGTTGACGGTCTGAGTCCGCGATCGTCGGTAGGGGGGTATCGAGCCACGAATCTGCTCGCCGGGTGCGAACTTCCGCTTCCCGAACCGAAGTGAGATATTGGTCGAGCCGACCTTTATCTGCCGCCCCGATGGCCTGCTCGATACGCTTCACTTCGGCGATGTTGGCATCGAGAACGCTCCCCTTACGCCGCAACGCGCGACGCTGCGCCGCCGTGCCTCCCTTCGGTGCTTCGAACAACGATGAGAAGATTTCGCTGCAACGACGCATTGATGGCAACCGCACACCATCTGCTGTCCAGCCGAGAGATTCCCCCGTGAGCGCTACTTCGAGCGACGAGTAACGTGTGTGCTTTGCTGTGATTTCAGCCATCTTCTGATCGACCGAAATCGTATTCTTGTCCGAAGGTCCGAGCTTTCCACCGGTCAGCCACACCGAAATGCAATTGTGGTGATGACTGAGAGCGCCGGGATGATGCAACCCGCTGATCGGCGTAATGACCGAGCGATGCTTTTCGAGCGGCTTTAACGACCGCGAGAACTGATAGTCCTTGCCCGGCGTCGTGATCTGATAATTGAGCGAATGCACGCCGTTCGCCAGGTAGATGAAGGCGCTGCGTCTTGGCGTTTCTGCCTGTTGTGGTGCCGCTCGCAATGGAACCATGCATTCCAGAAACGGCAACGAGATGCAAGTGCCCATTGCACGCAAGGCATGCCGGCGGTCGAGCAGCCAGGACTGAGTTAAGTAGTTCATGGTTCTTGGTTCCTGGTTCTTAGTTTGCGGAATTGTTGGCTGATCGTTCTTTGTGGTTGGGGCGTTTGCGGTGGAAACAGAAATTCAGTTCCCGGTTCCTGGTTCTTAGTTCTTGGGGGGCAGATTTGGTGACGGATCGTGCTTTGAGGTTGGGGCGTTTGAGGTGTTCATGAGATAGCGGATGAATCCGCCGACTTTGGCGTGGGCTTTTGCGGATTGGTCATAAATTGTATCGAACTCATCCTGTGAGATGTAGGACTGGTCGAGGGCGACGTAGAGTTGACTTTGAACCTCAGAACACGACCGTTGCGAGTAGCGCAGAAACTTAATGAACTCGGCATTGCTTCCTCCGTCGAACCCTTCTGCAATATTGTGCATGATTGAACCCGCGGCACGGGTAATCTGATCTCGCAGTCCAAAGTCCTTCGCAAATGCTCCACGCATTGCCACAGTGTAAACCAGCTTCGTCAATTCCCTCGCCATCTGCCAACCCTCAATGTCTTCAACGCGACGGATTGGCATGGTTACTGTGCTTGGTTCTTGGTGCTTGGTTCTTGGTTCGGGGTGCTTGGTTCGGGGTGCTTGGATAAATCCTGCCTGTCTCGCAGGTTATGGACTTTTCCTCAACCAGGAACAAAGCACCAAGAACCAAGAACTAAAGCACCAAGAACTCTTCTATCTCTTTTTCATTAACTCGGA
The DNA here is from genome assembly GCA_964609845.1 of uncultured Planctomycetaceae bacterium. GTDB lineage: Bacteria > Planctomycetota > Planctomycetia > Planctomycetales > Planctomycetaceae > Schlesneria. Next base: position 4,274 of record CAZSTW010000200.1, read on the forward strand.
CAATGCCACAGCGCGGATGATGTCTTTCACTCGGTATTCGTTTGTTTTGGCAGCCGCTTCGATGGCTTTGATGTCGTCATGGTCGTCGACGGTGAGCACTCGGCGTAAGGCGTAGGTGCAAAGGTGTTCGATGAACGCTCGGGCGATGTGGCTGCGGTCTTCAATGAGTAGCTTTTTGAACTGGACAGAGTCTTTGAACGAGCGTCCATCGGGCAGCGATCCCGAGGCGTCCACCAGCGGATTCTCGCCGACACCCGTCGGCACTAACTCGCGGATGCGCCATTGGCCAACAGCGTCGTACTGGTCGAACGCCAGTCCCAGAGGGTCGATCTTCGCATGGCAGGCTGCGCAACTTGCGTTTTTGGCATGTACTTCAATGCGCTGGCGGATGGTGATCTTGGTCCCTGTGGGTGGGATCGGTTCGATCGGATCGACGTTGGCGGGCGGTGGTGGCGGCGTCCTGTTGAAAATGGCTTCGCTGAGCCACACCCCTCGATGCACGGGCCGATGTCGCGTGCCGTCCGAAGTCAGGCCAAGCACCGCGCCCATCGTCAGCAGTCCACCGCGATGATCTTCTGGCTTCAGCGAAACTCGTTGAAATCCACCGGTTTTCGGTTCTGGCAGTCCGTAGAAGTCGCAAAGCCGCGCGTTGGCCATGGTCCAATCGGAATCAATGAACGTGTCAACCGGCAGATTTTTTGAGAACATCTCGCGGAAGAACTCGACCGGTTCCGCACGCAGACTTGTTTCGAGCCAGGCGTCGTAGGTTGGGTACAGCTTCCTGTCCGGCGGAAACATGCCAAGCCGATGCAATTGCAGCCACTGCCTCACGAAGTCGTTGATGAAGTGATTCGTCTTGCCGTCTGCGAGCATGCGGTCAACTTCTTTCTTCAATCCATCGCCTTTCAGCGAACCACTGCGAACTGCGGCAAATAGTCCGTCATCAGGCATCGAACTCCACAAGAAGTAAGACATTCGGGTGGCGATCTCCGAATCGTTCAATCGTTCGCGCGGGACCGGATCGCCTTCAACGAGATAGATGAAGTGCCGCGATGTCAGCACGCCCTGCATTGCCGCTCGAAAAGCGTCGGCAGGTTTCTCCCCCGCGTCACGTTCCGAACGATATGCCTGTAAGTAATCTGTCAGCTCGTCCTTCTTAACCGGTCGTCGCCATGCTCGTTCGGCAAATCGATGCAGGTGCTCGGCAACGACTTCCATCGTCGCGTCATCGGGCGGCAGCAGGCCATGACGGCGCGACTTCTCGGCGTCCGTTTCCAGCGGCCCTTCCCACTCGATCCAATCCAGCAGCACTGTCGAAAAGAGCCCGTTTCCTTTTTCGTCAAACATCTGCGGAGCGTTCGGAGTCAGCAGCCGTGTCTCGCTGCTGTGCGTGAAGATATAACTGTTGCCGTTAAGTGCGTTGCGGAACGCGGCCCCCGCTCGACGATCAACGACATCGGTCGCGACGACGCAGAATTCGAGCGACATTGGCATCTCAAGAAAGACTTCGAATTCGTGCACCTGCGGGCTGTCTTCGGTCGCCGTGATATCGAACTCGATTAGCCCATCAACGGTTTCTTCGCCGGTCCTCTTCCCGATGCTGAGGTGCGCTGTCTGACCGCCAACAGGCCGAATACCACTCGCCTGGATGCGCACCTTGTACAGTCCGCTGTGCTCGGGGCCGACCTTGCCAAACCAGTTCGGCGATAGCGCTTGATGCACATTTCCTGGATAGAGCAGATGCCGCAGAGGTCGCTTGATGCCGAACCGGTCGAGCGCTTCCTGCTGAGCTTTTCCTCCGTTGTAACGGAGTTCGGCTGCGGTCTTGCGAACCTTGCGCGCCTCGCTCGATGTCGCCGGAAATGCACGGTCCAGCACCAGCCCCGCCGCTCGGTAATACCGATCCACGTGCGAAGCCGAGAGCGATAGCTCGGAGCCAATGCGTTCAAACCCATGCCACAGTGTGTCTTCGTTCAACTCACCAGGCTTTGTCGGGTCGTACCGTACGCCGAGCAGATCATAGACCGAGTTCTGATATTCCCTGCGACTCAGCCGATAATGAGCGACCGATGGCCGAGCCGCCATGCGTGCTGCCCGTCCCTCTTTCAACCGTGCATCGAGACTCGTGACGAATTCCGAGATCTCTTTCTGCGTCGGCTGAGGCTCCTTTTTCGGTGGCATCTCACCACTATTGACCTTATCGAGCGCCTCGGCCCAGTGATGCGTATCGCGTCCAGCCTTGAAGTCACGCGACAGCTTGTCGAACCGAATGTCTCCTTCTTCCTTCATCGCGCCATGACAGCGGTTGCAGTGTTTCTCAAGAAACGCTTCAAACGGCTCGGCTCCAGGAACGCTACTGGTCAATCCAAAACCAGTGATCATAGGCAGGCAGGCCAGGAAAATGGTTCGACGCACGGACATGGAGATTACCCATTCAATTCAGCGATGCGATTTCAGAGGTCACCTTCGAATTGTCGTACTTTTCCCCGTGGAAATCAAAGTCGCTCGACAACCCAGATATTGCGGTACAGCACGCGACGCCCGAAGGCCTCAAACCAGATAGGGCCGTCGGCCGTCTCCGGACCTTTGAAACCATGCGGCGTCGGGCCGTTGACTTCGAGCTTGTCGACGGTCTGGTGCCCATTCAACTTCACCGAGACGACTGCTTTTGAGGTCTTCTTCCCGCTGTCGTCGAAACGAGGTGCCGTGAAGTCGATGTCGAGTGTCTGCCAGACCAGCGGCGGCAGGCAGGAATTCGGTACAGTGCATGGATAGGTGAAGACGCTACCACACGCGCGGTGCATTGGTGCTCTTCGGCACTGGAAACTTCGACGACACGTTCTTGTCGTCCAGCAACTTCGGGCGCTGCGGACTGGTCGCGCCTGACAGATCGAAATCAAATCCAAAACTATCACCAATTGCGACCTCGTACCGGGCGAGCATATAGATGCCAGCATCAGCCCGGCGCCACGGAATATTTTGCGGTTCCCAGCCGGTCATGAACTCCACGTGCAACGTATAATCTCTGAACCGCCTCTTCGTGACGGCTCCCGCCAGCATTTTCCCCTCAAACATCATCGGCGAGGTCATTCCTTCGATATCTTTTCGCTCTTCGAACGCATCCATGTTGGGATTCGCACCGCCAAACAGAACGATCGCGCCAGCGGGGGGCTGCAATCCAAGGGTCTCGCTCTTACGCTCGACACGTTTTAGCAGGGCTTTCCGATCACCCCGTTTCAGCATCAGGCCATTTTCATCGAGAACAGCTGTGGCTGAATCATTCGTCGGAGATCGGAATTCCGTACGCCCATCGGCCAGCGGTCCACTTTCCAACAAATCGTAACGACCACCATTCCAACCGTCGCCCGGCAGGCCACCTTCCAGCATCAGCGCATGAAAGGACTTGTCGCCCCGTGCCACCACTTGAACAGCAACTCGTTTCTCGCCCTCCTTACCTGTGTATTCACCCTGCAGCTTCAGTTCGACTCCAATTGAATGAGCATCAAAAAGCTTTTTCGTCGCAGCCTCTGCGGCCGGGTCCAACGTCTGCGCCATGGATTCTGCGGCCCACGATACGACCAGGCACAATGCTAAGCTGGTGAATTTGGATTTCATTCGATTCCTCGTGACTTTTCTGCACTTCGGGGCGGGCAAGTTTTAATTCGCATCTGGAGTTGTAGCCGAGTTCAAGGCGAACTGGAAGCTCGTGGTCGCAGGCGCAGGCTTGTGCCGACGTGCCTGTGCGGTGTTTGACGTCGGATCGCAATGTGTGTCAGGTGAAGATTTTCCGTCCGATTCCGAGATTCCTCTTTCCGTGGTTGACGACTTGAGCTAAAAGTTCGGGTGGGGACAAGGATCGTCCACCCGCGCGTCAATTGCGCGGACCAAATACATCCAGGGAGGGCACTGTGACGCATACCGTCGGTTCGCTGGCATCACTCGTACAAGGAGAGGTTCGCGGGGATTCAGATCGAGTGATCTGCAATGCTGCGGCCATCGAATCTGCCGGCCCTGATGCCGTGACGTTCGTTCTCGACGAAAGCCACGTGAGTCGACTGCAGAGTTGCCGAGCTGGTGCAGTTATCTTGAACGCGAAGATCGCAGCAGGTTTGACGGCCGTTCCAAGTACTTCGCTGATCGTCGTCAGTGATCCACACGCGGCCTTTCAACAGATTCTGCCACAGTTTCGCAAGATTCGTGGTCGGCCAGCCCGTGGGATATCTCCCCACGCTCATATCAGTCCGACGGCCACCGTGGGCGAAAACTGTTATGTCGGGCCGGGAGCCTGTATTGGAGATGAAGCGGTAATCGGCCCTGGCTGCGATATCTATCCTGGAGTTGTCATTGGTGCTGGCTGCTGCCTGGGTCAGGATGTCATCCTGTATCCCAATGCCGTACTTTATGATGATATTTCGCTGGGGGATCGAGTCATCATCCACAGTGGTGCCGTGATCGGCGCGGATGGGTTTGGCTATCGCTTTGCTGAAGGGCGATTCATCAAGATTCCTCAACTCGGCACCGTCGAGATTCATCACGACGCTGAAATTGGTGCCTGTGCAACGATTGATCGCGGTGCCATCGGTCCGACGATCGTGGGAGCCGGCACGAAGCTCGACAATCTGGTCATGATTGCTCACAACTGTGAACTGGGAAAGCACAACGTATTTGCCTCGCAAGTCGGTCTGGCAGGGTCCTGCACGACGGGCGACTATGTGCGACTTGGGGGACAGGTCGGAATCAAAGATCACGTCCGATTGAATTCTGGATGTATGGTCGGAGCCAAGGGAGGTGTCCACAAGGATATTCCCGAAGGTGAAATCTGGATCGGTTACCCTGCAACACCAGAAGCCGAGCAGAAGCGACTGGTTTTTTCGTTGAAACGCGTTCCGGAAATGCGGGATCAGGTCCGGACGATGGCCAATCAGATCGCCGTACTGATGAAGCAGGTCGAAGAGCTCCGTGGTCAGTCCCCTGAAGAATTACGGAAGGCAGGCTGATTGACAGCCGTTCCAGATTGATCGGTCTTTAATTCTGGTGATTGATTTCGACAATCAAATGGAAGAGACGGAACCTAACATCCTGAAGATGCCTCCCCGCCGGGTCGGTTTGCTGGCGGGGGCGGGCCGGTTTCCACTCGCGTTTGCGGAAGCGGCGCGTGAGCAGGGATTACACGTCTACTGTGTTGGCGTGTCCGGAATGGCAGATGAAGAGCAGCTTCGAGCGGTCTGTCATTCCTACGCCGAAACGCCGCTTGCCCGATTAGGGCGGACGATCCGGCTCTTCAAGCGCGCCCGGATTGATCGTGTTGTTATGGCTGGCAAGATCGAGAAGACTGTCCTGTTTCAGCCGTTCCGGATCCTGCGTCTCCTGCCGGATTGGCGGACGATTCACATGTGGTATCACTACGCCACTCGAGACCGCAAGGACGACACGCTGCTGCTGGCCGTCATTCGCGAGTTCGAGCGAGATCAGATTTATTTCGATTCAGCCCTCGATTATTGTCCGGAGTTACTCGTGAAACACGGATTTCTGACCCGGCGCAAGCCAACCGATGCTCAGTGGCGGGATATTCGCTTCGGCTGGGATCTCGCTAAGGAAATGGGACGCC
>CAZSTW010000201.1:0-9864 GCA_964609845.1 uncultured Planctomycetaceae bacterium
GCACGATGCCGACGATCATTCCGCCGATGCTGCATTCCAGCAGCGTCAGGATGTACCAGCCGAGTGCCAATTGAATCTGGATCGGATGGACGGCATACCCCCCGCAGGCGATCGAAGCTCCGGTCCCGATCCCGAACAGGAGACCGTACAGCAGTCCCGAGACCAGGCCACGTGTTTTCACCTGCAGAAAATAAATGGCAACAAATGCCGCCGAGGTGATCGCGACACCTGCATACACGAATCCGATTTTGATTTCTGACTGCGGGCGCCAAACGCCTGGCAACGCGGCGTACATCGACCCGAAAATCAGTCCGTGTCCGATGAAGTCCAGAATGCACCACACCAGAAAAACAGCCAACCAGGCGGCAACACATTTTTTCACGGACATTCTCCTGGAGCGATTGGGGCTGGCTCCCCACTTGCATTATGTACGTCGCGAACAATCATTGGTCATGATCACAGTTGCCCGAATCGGTTGTCGCGCTGCAAAAAAGCGGCAGACCTTCGGCCGGGCGTTTAGGCGGGGTCGGGAGACCTGCCCCGATCACGTGGTCAGGAGACCCGCCCCCAACAACTAGCGACGGGCGAACGGATGCTTCAGCGGCATCCAGGCACCGTTGTGTTCGCTGCTGGCAACGCATTGCTGGATGAAATACATCCCTTCAACGCCGTCGTAAACATTTGGATAGATCGTGTTCAGTCGCTCGAACGAGTGACCGGCAGCCCGCTTGACCATGTCGTCGTAAGCAAACCGGTAAACGTTCGCGAAGGCCTCGAAGAATGCTTCGGGATGCCCGCTGGGCAGACGGCAGGCGGCCTTGCCGGAACCATTCATGAACGGCGCATTGGGATCTCGCGTATAGATCGAATGAGGGCTTCCATTCCGTCGGACGATCATCTGATTCGGGTCTTCCTGCCGCCAGGACAATGCTCCCTTGGTCCCATCGACTTCGATAAACAAATCATTTTCACGACCGTGAGAAATCTGGCTGGCAGTCACTGTCCCCAGTCCGCCGTTTTCGAACCGGACAACGGCGTGACCGTAATCATCCAGACGTCGGCCTGGTTCAAATGTCTTCAGATGGCAGGAGACTTCCTCGGGAAGCAGGCCGGTCATATAGCGAGCAAGATTGTAAGCATGAGTTCCAATATCGCCGAAGCAACCCGCAATACCGGACTTCGAAGGATCTGTTCTCCATGCCGCTTGCTTCTGGTCCGAGGATTCAAGGCGAGTTCGCAACCAACCCTGAATGTAATTGGAGCGGATGGCCTGGATTTCTCCCAACTCGCCACCCAGGATCATTTCACGAGCCTGTCGAACCAGGGGATACCCAGTGTAGTTGTGCGAAACGGCGAAGACCGCTCCAGACTTTTCCACCAGTTGAGCGAGTTCTTCAGCCTGAGCCAGGTCGAAAGTCATGGGCTTATCGCAAATGACATTGAACCCAGCAGCCAGAGCAGCCTTGGCAACACCAAAGTGAGTATGGTTCGGGGTGGCAACAGTGACGAAGTCGATTCGCTTGTCAGCGGGGAGTGCGGCTTCTTTAGTGCAGAGTTCTTCGTAGGAACCATACGCCCGGTCCAACGGGATGTCATAGGCCGGGGCCGAGGCTTTTGCTCGAGCGGGATCGGACGACAGGGCTCCCGCAACGAGGACCGCTCGATTATCGAGAACGGCTGCCGTAGCATGAACGCGGCCGATAAATGCCCCCTGGCCACCACCCACAAGAGCCATTCGCAACTTACGATTCAACGAGCCGTTGGTTGTTTCCCCAGTCACAGTGTTATTCCTCCAGAAGGTGTCTGCCACAGATGAAGTTATTCGTTCCGAACTGGCGTTAACAAGTGCGCAACACTCCTGCCAACTTCGGGATACAAGTCGTGAGAAGCATATTCAAACTCGTTCCGAATTGCCAATCAGCCCGTCCGTCTTCAACAATATCCACTGGCGAACAATGTCGTTCTCGGCGCTGCCCCGAGAGCGGTAAGGCCAAGAATTCCTGACGAATCCGAAAACGGCCAATCTCAGCGAATTTCATGGTGGCGTTACCCACTTCAGTTGCTGCCACCAACTCGGTGTTGATTACGCTCATCATTCATCATTGCCACGGGTTCTGAAAACGGAGTTCTCCCACAATCACATCGGATACAGGGGCAGCTTGCTTCTCTTTAGGCCGGGGCAAGGGTAACAGGTGTTCGGGGACATGGGTAACAGGTTGAAAGGGACGAGAACTGGTTCCAAAAGTCTGCGGCGAGGCCCCCGGATTGAAGCAAGCGATTGAAGCAAGCCGGGCCACCCTGAAAATGATGGAGGCTCCGGCCTTCGTGACCTTCGCGTTCTTCGTGGTGAAAGAAAGCCGTAAATGACGGTCTAGTGCGCATCTCATTTAAGTGTGGCGTCCCGCGGGCATCAAACGAGAGCGTCTAAGCCATGTTTCGACGCGACACGGAAGTGCGACACCCTCTAGACGGCTTTCGTGCCGCTCCGTGGTTAACTTCTTACGGGTTTCGTAGGGTGGCATTCTACATCCTCTCCCGCATCGGCCCTTGAGATTTCCACGAATTCACTTCCGTTGAAATGAAAAGACGGATAGTCTGATTTCATTCTTCAGTCGTCTACTGTGTCCCGGCTGAATTACCCCATCGTCCAGACGCAAGGCTCATCATGTCGCTCTTCAATTCAATCGCCGTTGAATTCTCAGCAGTTTTGGCCGGTCGAGGGGCCGGAAGACTGATCGAAGGTCTCTTCAAAGGAGATCCAGTCGCCTGGGGAATCACGGGGGTTGTCGTTTTAGTGTTCGTCGGGATAGCCGTTTTCAAGCGCGCGACTGGAAGCTCCGACGACGAATAAAGGTTCCGTGATGCGACCTCGACTTTGCATGCGACTTCTTGCTGTTGTTCTCATCGGACTTCCCTTCAGGATCGTCACTGCGGCAGAAATTCCACCGATCGTTCATTCGGATCGAGGAATGGTTGTCTGCGTGAATCCGGAAGCAAGCGACGCGGGACTGGCAATCATGAAGTCGGGTGGAAACGCTGTGGATGCGGCCGTCACGGTCGCATTTGCACTGGCTGTGACATTTCCTGAAGCGGGCAACATTGGAGGCGGTGGATTCATGATGGTCTGGCCTGGGAATCAGCCAGCATCGGATCATCAAAAGGGGACTTTGCCAGTCTGTGTCGAATACCGCGAAACGTGCCCTGCCGCAATTGGACGTGATTCGTTCGTGAAGGAAACTCGACAGGAAGGGCATCACACTGTCGGCGTCCCGGGTACGGTTCGCGGGTTGGCACTGGCTCATGAAAAATATGGAAAACTCCCCTGGAAGGATTTACTTGCCCCTGCAATCCGACTTGCCAGCGAAGGGTTTCCGGTCGATGCGGTTCTGGCATCCGGCTTGAATCGGATGAACCAGCAGACGCACGCGTTTCCTGAGTTTCGTCGGGTCTATGGTAAATCGGATCAGACACCCTGGAAAGAAGGGGATCTGCTGATTCAACCGGACCTGGCGGCTACATTGACGTCGATCGCAACCGATGGCCCGGATACGTTTTATCAGGGAGTGGTCGCCCGGAAGCTTGTGGCCGAGATGCAGGCTGGCGGAGGGTATATTTCCCTGGAAGACCTCGCCAACTACCGAGCCAACATTCGGCAGCCCGTTCATACCACATATCGCAATCACGACATTTATGCCCCACCTCCACCCAGTGCTGGCGGGACTCAATTGATTGAAAGCTTGAACATCCTGGAGCAGTTCGACCTGTCCAGATCAGGGCCAAAGTCATCACGTTTTGCGCATTTGCTTGCTGAGGCCATGCGTCGAGCCAGTGCTGATCGGGTCCGCTACCAAGGTGATCCGGCGTTCACTCCGGTCCCCGCTCAATTGACGACCAAGGAACATGCACAGCGGGTGTCGCAGTCGCTTAGGGAAGATCAGGCGACTCGCAGCGAAGATCTGGCCCCCGATTTAAAACTGTCTGACGAGCCACCCAGCACGACTCATTTTTCCGTCGTCGATGGAGCCGGAATGGCCGTCGCAAATACTTATACTTTGCAAAACAGCTATGGTTCAAGAGTCGTCGTTCGCGGTGCCGGGTTTCTGCTGAACAACGAAATGACGGACTTCAACTGGCGGCCTGGAGTCACCGCGCGAGATGGTCGTGTCGGGACGGAACCCAACGTTATGGCCGCTGGAAAACGAATGGTCAGTTCACAATGCCCGACGTTTGTAGCACGTGATGGCAAATTACGTCTTGTGACCGGCAGTCCGGGTGGACGCACTATTCCAAGCACTGTGCTGTGTGTGGTCATCAATGTTGTTGATTTTGGGATGTCCGTTCGCGATGCCGTCGATGCGCCGCGCTGGCACCATCAATGGTTTCCTGATCGATTACAGTTCGAAAGACTTGGAGACACAGACTATGCCTCATTGATCGGTGAGTTACGGCAGATGCACCATGAATTCGGAAACGAAGTCAAACAGTTGGGTGACGGTTATCGACGCCAGGGAGACGCTCATTCAATCCTGATCGAAAACGGCCAACTTCAAGGGGCGTCCGATTGGCGACGCACGAAAGGGAAAGCCGCAGGGTGGTAGTATGTTGAGCGTCAAATTCAGAACTACGATCGTGGCAAATTCCCCGTTTGTATTGCCTGTGTCGATTCTACTGCCATGAACATCTGTCCTGTGCCGTCGATACCGTTCCGGGGAATTCTTGGCGGCATTGATGGTTCGGCATCTCCCGAGTGCGATGTTGTGTCGCCATGCGACTGAAAATCGGCTCGTTGGCTGGTGACAAAGTGTGACACCGATCTGCGGCGTTTCGAGCAGTGTGTCGCCAGTTCCTCCCGACGTAACGGTCATACCAGTTTTGCTGATGATCACCCCGTCAACATCAGGAAATCTCGGGCGTTACAAAGTTACCGATTGCGTCAGGTCAGTCGCTGCATTGATGCTCATAAAGTTGTCGCAGAATGTAGGCACCGCAGCTTCCATTCTGACTGACCAGACGACTTTATGTTCCTTTTCCGTGCTGCATCACGACTATGGATGCCTCGCCTTCCATCTCGCCTGACTTACGATCGACGTTTCACGTCGTGATCCTGATTCCGGTCTGGAACGACTGGAATTCGGCTGAGTTACTCATCAGGCAGTTGAGCCAGCATTGTGCATCACCGCTGCTGCGGGTTGACATTCTGCTGGTTGATGACGGGAGCCGCGAAGGTATTCCACCCGAGCTCGCTCGATGTACCTGGTACGACAATGGTGGACTGCGAATCCTGCGACTGAGGCGTAACCTGGGACATCAGACGGCCATCGCAATTGGTCTGAGTCACATAGAGCAAAATTTCGAGTGCGACGCTGTGCTGATCATGGATGGTGACGGCGAAGATTCTCCTGCAGACGCGTTACGTCTGATCGAGGCAATCCGGCAACAGACAGAGCCCAGAATCGTATTTGCCGAAAGAACCTATCGATCCGAAGGAATATTGTTTCGGGCTGGCTATGTCACCTATCGCATGGTTCACCGTGTTCTGACGGGACGCCGCATCCGATTTGGCAACTTCAGCATTATCCCGCGTGAATTCCTCACGACGCTGGTTGTGGTACCGGAACTCTGGGTGCACTATGCCGCTGCGGTTCTTAAGTCACGGCTTCCTTATGAAGCGATTCCCACGCGCCGTGCTCGCCGTCTGGCTGGAAACAGCAAGATGAATCTGACCAGTCTGACACTGCATGCGATTCGAGCGTTTTCAGTCTGCAGTGATATCGTCGGTGCGCGGGTGTTGTTGTTCAGTCTCATTTGCCTCGCCGGGTGTGCCGGGATGATCGGACTGGTTGCGACAATTCGACTCGTCACCGACTGGGCTTTGCCTGGCTGGTCGTCAACGATTGGTGGTCTGCTCGTCCTGTTGACACTGCAACTGGTCGGACTTGCAGCCCAGTTTGCATTGTTTGTAGCTGGTGCCGCATCCTCGATGCAGGTCTTGCCCAGCCGTGACTCTGCCGCGTACATCAAATCCGTCACTCTCTGCAATGGCAATGGATTTGGGCCGCTGGGAATCTCCTCCGCTCCTGTCTCAGATTTCGATGAGGCACAAGCATGATGGCGGAAGCAACAACACTCGAGTATCTCGGCAATGAATTGGAACTCTTTCAGGAAGCGACTTGCTGGAAATCTTACTTTGCCACGCATCTGCGTCCGTACCTCAAAGGACACGTTCTCGAAGTCGGAGCAGGTATTGGCGGGACTTCGCGAGTTCTCTGCCACAACGAGATTAAATCGTGGACGATGCTTGAACCCGACCCAGGGCTTGCCAGTCGCCTGCAGGAAATACTCGCACACGATCCGCTCCCTGTACTCCACGATGTTCGCATCGGGACGACAGATGCCCTGAAAGGTGAAAGGTTTTCAGCGCTGTTGTATATCGACGTTATTGAGCACATCGAATTCGACCGGGCGGAGCTTGAGCGGGCTGCCGGTCTGCTGAGTCCAGGTGGCCACCTGATCATTCTTGTCCCGGCTCACCAATGGCTCTATACACCGTTTGACAAGGCAATCGGACATTTTCGCAGGTATTCACGTTCATCGTTGCGAGCCGTCATCCCCTCGTCCCTGCAGTGCCAGAAACTGATTTATCTCGACTCCGTGGGTATGCTCGCTTCACTGGCCAATCGGCTGCTGCTGAATGCTGCGGCACCGACACATCGGCAGATTCAGTTCTGGGATAAGGTCCTTGTCCGTTCGTCGCGTTGGGTCGACCCATTGCTGCTGCATTCCCTGGGTAAATCGGTTGTGGGGGTCTGGCGGAAGCCGGAATAACGTGATGACATCGATTGAGGCATCTGCGGCAGACTCGGCGATCCCGGCAGAACCGGCTACCACTCTCCAACCATTCTCATGGATGGAATGGCTGATCGTGCCTGCGATCATCTGTTTTCAGCTGCTGATCCTTCGCGATCCGATCCCGTTCACGCATTCCTTCTGGCTTGACGAGATTCACACACAACTGCTGGTCGAAGATTCCAGCGTCGCTCATGCGGTGACGGCCCTGGCAGCTGGCGTCGACTTCAATCCACCGACGTATTACGGATTGGCTCGACTGATTTCTGGAGTCGGACCGACTCCGGAAATCAGCCAACGTCTCTTCTCTTTGGCGTGTGTCATTTTTTGTTGTGCCTGTGTCTATCGCCTGGTGCGTGATTGCTGCTCACCACTTGTCGCCACGGCTGCAGCCATGTTGATCTGGTCGTTTGAAGTTGTGCAGAACCAGGCCTTCGAATCGCGTTTCTATGCACCGTGGCTTGCCGCCACAGCTCTGACGGCATTGTGCCTGCAACGAATTCCGATGTCGTCCGATGTCGTCTGGAGAATCGGATTGGTCGTCGGTTCGATGTTGATGTGTACTGTTCATTACTTCGGAGTGATTTCGCTGGCATTGCTGGCGGGCACACAGATGTTGAAAAATGTTGTGACGCGCCGCGGTGGAGTTACATTTTTGATCTGGCTGGTGCCAGCCGTTTTTGCGCTGGCTGTCTGCATCGCCGTGTTCTATGGCGGCCAGCGTTCGGCTCTTTCCGTCGCGACATGGGTACCCGCGATCAGTTGGAAGACCTCTCTACAATTCCTGCAGGAACTGGTCCCGGTCTGGGCTATCCCAATCGCATTTGTCATTTGGATCCTGTCGCGACGTCCCGCCAGCGAATCGACGCAGGAAGCAAATACCGATCAGACCGATTCTGGAATTTCAGCCGCGATCAGTTTGTCTCTGATGCCATTGTGCCTGATCCTCTTTTCGATCCTGCTGCAACCGTCTCTTGTCTCACGATACGGAACAGTTTGCACGATTGGATTCGCTATCATCCTTGCTTCGTTGATTCGACCGGCACCGAAGTGGATTGCCGTAGCATTCACTATCTGGTTCTTTGTTGCCGGATTGCAGAATCTCGGTACTCAAGTCGAACGATGGCATCGCACCGAGGAACGTCAGAAAGAGATGATCGCCAGGTTAAGAAAGGTCGATCCCAAGGTCCCGTTGTTGTTTGAGTCTCGCCATGCCATGTATCCGATCACGCGATATGCCCCGGATCTTGCTCCCCGGATTCATTTCCTGGCACTCAGCAATGACAACTTGCGTGAGTTCATGTCGGTGACACCGTTCCGTGTCGTTGAACGGGATGTTGCTATTAAGATCGCGGAGTTCTACCCGGAATTTCAGACGTTTCCGCACGACAGACTAAAGGACGTTCCCAAGGCCATCTTGGTTGCTTTTCGCCAGCGGAAGGACTTTGGACGGCAACTGGAGGGATTCACGGTCGCGCAATTGCAACCACAGATCTACGAGATCAAACCGTTGGCTCCAGATGCGATTCCTGAGCCCCATCAGAAACCACCTGCGGGAGAATCCGTTGTCGGCAACAAGTAGCTTTTCGCATCCCACAGTTTTGCCCCCGCGAACTGTTGAACTTCCCGAAACGATTGTCATTGATCGTTTGACGGTGAAGTACGGTTCATTTACAGCAGTCGATTCGTTGTCTCTGAACGTCCGCGCCGGAGAGTTATTTGGTTTCCTGGGCCCCAACGGGGCAGGGAAAAGTACAACGATTCGAGTCCTCATCGGGACTCAAAAGCCAACATCCGGTCGAGTTGAAGTGGCAGGGTTTTCGCTGCCCAAAGACTTTGCGAAGGTTAAACCACTGTTCGGATACGTTCCCGACGTCGAAAACCATGTGGAAGAATTTACCGGACGCGAAAACCTGGTGCTGTTTGCGAAACTGTATGGCATCCCCTTGAGTGAAGTCGATCAGGCCCTGGGACGGCTGGAACTTGCCGAAGCCGCAGATCTCCCCGTGCGGACCTATTCTCGTGGAATGCGGAAGAAACTACTGATTGCCCGTGAAATCCTGCATCGACCGAGCATCCTTTATCTGGATGAACCAACAGCGAACCTCGATCGGCACTCAACAGATGTCGTCCGCAAGCTGCTGCGTGAACTGGCGGCGAACGGAACCACCGTGTTTCTCACAACGCATGACATGGAAGAAGTCGAACAGATCTGTGACCGAGTCGCAATTCTGTGTCGTGGGAAACTCGTCGAGTGCGATACTCCCGTCAATTTCATGACGCGACATGCCGAACGGAATGTACTCGTTCAATTCGAACGAGAGGGTGTGATGGAGCGTGAATCGCTGAATCTCGACGACGATGAATCGCGCGAACGTCTGGCGACAATCATTCGGACAGAATCCTGTGTCCGATTGCATTCGCAGGAATTTCAGTTTGAAGACGTTTTTCTCAAACTGACCGGACAAGCTTACTCGTAACGGCCACTCCATCATGCCTCGGTTCGACAAGTTATTCACCCTGATTCAGCGTGAAGCGATGAGGTTGGTCAAAAACCCATCTGCCCTCATGTTGCTCGGCTTGATGGTGACGTTTTCGATTCTGCTCGTACTCAGCCGCAGTGACAAGAAGCAACCAATCGGGTGCTGGATTGTTTATCCTGACACGTTCGATTCGTTCCCACAGGGGGAATTCAAGAACGACTTTCTGAAGGCGCTGTCGCATCAGGCGAAACAAAATCGACTGGTTCGGCTGGTGCCAATGGGGCAGGTTCCAAAACTTCGCGAACAACGGGTTTATCCGCCGCTGACATGTGCCATTGAATTGCTGGAACTTCCCGGCAGTTCCGAAGGTGCGAAATTAAGTATCGCGTACCGACATCCAGGGACGAAGTCTGAAGTGCTGGAGCCATTTTTGCGATGGTTCTGGCCGATCGCAGTCGATCATTTCGGTCAGGTTGCAGTGCAGGAGAAGGCTCCCGCGATCAGTCGCCCGGTATCCGCTGCCACGCTGGTGATG
>CAZSTW010000202.1:0-9853 GCA_964609845.1 uncultured Planctomycetaceae bacterium
CCTGTGACTTCGTCACCCCGGTAGGCTCAAAGCAGCCAACCGGGGCTACCCTGCTTTTGGCTGGCCTGCGCTCGAAGCGAACTGGTCCCACCCTGCATCGAAAAATGCGAGTGCCCTGGGGGACCTCAGCTTTCCTGTTGACTCAGCGATTTTGTGGAGTCCATGACAAGCGAACAGGCTCCTGACAGAATGAATGCAAACATGCAGACTGCAAACATCACATTCCACTGACCGATCGTTGGTGTTTCCCCGAGGACCCGGTCGTAGATCAGCGGTGCCACGGCGGCGCCGAGGTTGCCCCACATGTTTGCCCAACCCAGGACCGAGCCCGTGTATTTGCCTCCCACATCCTGAGCGTAGGCCCAGACTGCGGGGTTTCCCATATCGACCGAAAAGGCCATCAGGCACAGGGCACAGACGTACCCCCAGGGAAGCAACCAGTTGGATGCGCCCGGTGTAAAGCACAGCCCCAGGATCAGACAGATTGCATAGCCGAGGCCTGCCGTAAAGCGAGTCGCCAGAATCGGCAGTCGACGTCCCCATTTTCGTCCGCCAAATTGCGTTGCCCGATCAGTCCACCAGCCCCCCAGATACATTCCAAGGATTCCCGCTGCCGTGGGAATCGCGGTCATGACCGCCTGACCACTGAGCGGAACTCCATGAACTTTGTCGAGGTATCGTGGCAGCCAGGTCACCACGAATACCCAGCCGATATTCGTGAAGGCCTGCATCATGCTGTTGCCCCACAGACTGAGGCTGGTGAGCATCGGGACGAGTGGAAAGGGGGGGCTATGAACGGTTGCTGCGGCACTCACCACTTCCCCCTCGATCAGGACTCGCTCCGCCTGATTACATCGAGGATGCTGGGCGGGAAGGTCTCGTGCAACCGCGTAGAAGACAACCGCTACGATCAGTCCGGCGATGCCATAAAGAATCATCGTCGTACGCCAGCCGGTGCCACGCATTTTCATCACTGAACCGGGAAAGGAGGCTTCAATCGCCAGTCGGTTCAGCGTGACTTTATCCGAATCCGAAAGACTTTCGCCGCTGCTTCGCCGGAGAACGAGTTTTTGAGCTTCGGGCGTGAGCTTCAATTCAGATAAGTCGATTTCATCCAGAAGTATTGGATTCGAGACCGCTTTCGCGAGTTCTGAAACGAGCGATTCGAACCAGGGTTCCGGCTTTACCTCGACCGGGATGGCGGGGATCCAGTCGCGAACATCAAAGCTGATTCCTTTCGATTTTTTCTCCTGTTCCTTCACCTTCAACTGTTTCAACTCGTCATCAGCATCCGCAGATTCCTGCCAGAGTCGCTGTTGAACATCCGGAGAAAAGCGATAGACCAGTTGTTCCACGACCTTCGTTCGAGGTTCTCCTTCCCTGGTCTGAAATGCGGCCAGGAAGGACTTCTGATTGACAATCTGCCGATCCGTCAAAGCAGCCGGGTCGACTCCACTTCCAAACCAAATGATCAGCCATGCGGTCAAGAGTGGTGCCAACACTCCACCCGCACGCCCACCCAGTGCCACGATCGAACTGGCAATTCCTCGACCTGAAACAGGAAACCAGACGCGAATCAGGCCCCCTGCCGTTGGATACGCCCCCGCTTGAGAAATCCCGCAAAACAGCCGCAGGTACAGCACCAGAAATACCAGATGGGCCACACCCAGCAACCCTGTGAAGACTGACCAGGCCAGGATGTAGATCATCAGCATGCGACGAGCCCCGAATCGATCGGCAAACCAGCCGGCCGGGACCTGACACAGTGCATACGACCAGAAAAACGCACTCAGAAACCAGCTCATCTGCGCTTGAGTCATCCGCAAATCTTCGCGGATGTACTCCGAGGCGATGCCGACAGCAAATCGGTCAAGGTACAGCAGCAGTGACATCATCGTCGCGACAGCGACGACCATATGGCGGACGCTCGTCGGCCGTTCATTGATCGCTGGCGGCTCGCTCGACGCAGTACTCATGGCCGTCTCCTGTCGGTAATTCTCGGGCGATCAAAAAACGTGGAACTGATTGTGACAAGTTGAGTACCACGGCTCGTTGCCGGATTTGACTATCCGCCGGAACGCGTTAGCGTCCGGTTTGAACCGTCGTCGGACGCTCATGTGCTCACAGATACCGGGTCAGGTTTCGTCGCTCCAGTTCGGCGATCAATTGCTTAATCGCCCCTTCGTCCCGCTTGTCTGCCACCAGAGTCGCTGAGGGGGTATGAACGATGATCAGGTCTTTCACGCCGATTGTGGCGATCAGATGTTCGCCAGTCGTTCGGACGATGCACCCGGATGAATCGACCGGACAGACGAGGCCATCCAGCGTGTTTCCGTCGCTATCGACCGAATTCATTCGGGCCAGAGCATGCCAACTGCCAACATCATCCCACTCAAACGGGGCTTCGAGGACGCAGACCTGAGCCGCTTTCTCCAGCACGGCGTAATCGATCGAAATCGACGGCATCAAAGGAAATTCGGCTTCCAGCGATGCTGGCCAGTTGGGAGTTCCGATCACTTCGCGCAATGTCATCAGTCGCTGATGGATTTCGGGAGCATGTTCTTTCAATGCATCAAGGATTGTCTGGGCTCGCCAGACAAAGATACCGCAGTTCCAGTAGTACTCGCCCGTCGCTGCGTAACGGGCTGCTGTCAACTGGTTCGGCTTTTCCTGGAAGCTCTGGACGTGGAACATCGGCCATTCGGTATTGTCGAGTTTTTCCCCGCGGCGGATGTACCCGAAGCCTGTGGCGGGATATGTTGGTTCGACCCCAAACAGCACCAGGGACTGTGGCGCACGCTCAACCAGTTCCACGGCCTGCTTGATCGCCTGCTGAAACATGGCCGCAGGTTGAATGATATGGTCAGCTGGCATTACCAGCATGGTGGCTTCAGGATCAATCGCCAGCAACTGGATTGCGGCCAGCCCGATACACGGGGCCGTATTGCGTCCGCACGGTTCCAGCAGAATCTGTTGAGCTGGAACCTGGGGAAGCTGATGTGCCGTTTCTGCCGCGTGGGCGGCGTTTGTAACGATCCAGGTCCGCTCGGGCGAAATCGCAGGAGCACAGCGTCCGGCTGCTTCCTGAATCAAGGTTTGTTCCCCTGAAAATTTCAGGAACTGCTTGGGTAATTGCCGGCGACTTTCAGGCCAGAACCGCGTCCCACTTCCGCCAGCCATAATTACTGTGTGCAGCATCGAAATAAAATCCTTTTCTGGTCCCTGCGCTTTCACGCAGACTGGTGTTGCCTGACACTCGATGACATGATGCCAATCGTGCTACGATCAACGTGTTCTGGATTGTTCAGCATCAGTCGGAATCATGGGGGTTGGCCATCTATCGTGTCAAATCATAACGGTACATCACTCACAAATGGTATCGAAGCGGTCACGGCAGCGGTGTCGCGCGGCGAGTTGACCACGGCCACGGGTGAGAATGTCTTGCGATGGCTGAACGAGCCACAGTACGCCCCTTATCAAGCACGATTGCTTACTCTCATCGAATCTTCGAATTTTGAAGAACTGAATCGACTCTTCTGGGAGCGGATTCCGTTTGGCACCGGTGGTCGTCGCGGACCCATGAGTGAATTCGGTTCTGCCACGATCAATGCCCGTACGATCGCTGAGTCTGCACATGGGCTGGCCGTGTATGTCCTGAACCATCGTCGTCAGGTGTCGAGCGGAGGAATGACCGAGCCGCGTGCCGTTGTCGCGTTTGATTCTCGACATCGCTCGCTGGAATTCGCTCAGTGCACAGCATGCGTTCTGGCGGCTCATGGTTTTCATGTCGATTTCTTCCCGCAGCCGCGGGCGACCCCGGAATTGTCGTTTGCTGTGCGATATCTGCGATGTGACACAGGTGTGATGATTTCAGCCTCGCACAATCCTCCGAGCGATAATGGTTTCAAAGCCTACTGGTCGAACGGTGGGCAGGTCCTGCCGCCACACGACGCAGGAATTATTGCCTGCGTTGACGCTGCCGCTGAAATACCGATGCTGGATTTCGACGCAGCAGTCGCCAGCGGCCGGATTTCGCTCATTGGTGACGCCGTCGATCAGGTGTTTATCGATGCGGTCTGCCAGCTCAGCCTGTCTCCAATGAGAAACGTTACCGCTCTGTACACACCACTGCATGGCGTCGGTGAGACATCCGTTTTTCGAGTGGTCCAGCGAGCCGGGTTTGATGGCGTTTCCATTTTCGAACCGCAGCGGTCTCAGGATGGAAGCTTTCCGAACGTCCCGGACCAGTTGCCGAACCCCGAACGCTTCGAAGTGTTTGGACCTGCGATTGCCGAAGCAAAACGGATGAATGTCGATCTGGTCCTGGCCTCAGATCCCGATGCGGATCGAATGGCGGTTGCCGTCCGAAATGCTGCCGGAGATTTCATCTGCCTGACTGGAAACCAACTGGGAGCGCTGCTGACGGATTACGTGCTGGGGCAGCGAGCCGCGGCCGGGACGTTGTCGCCGGATCATTTTGTCGTTGAGACCCTCGTCACGACCCCGCTGATCGCCGATATCGCCAAGGGCTATGGGATTCAGGTGGTGCGTGAAGTTCTGGTGGGGTTCAAACATATCGCCGCCGAGATTGAGGCGAGACGATCCGACCGCTTCGTGTTTGCCGCCGAAGAGTCGATCGGTTTCATGGCAGGTGACTACAGTCGCGACAAAGACGCTGCGATTGGGGCGCTGTATGTTCTGGAACTGGCAGCCGAGTTGAAGCAACGCGGCGAGACGTTACTCGATCGCCTCGATCAACTGTATGCCCGTCACGGATATTTTCTGGAGCAGACGTTGTCAACAACGTGTTCCGGCCCTGCAGGCCAGGCACGTATTCGGCAAATCATGGCCGCCTTCCGAAAAAGTCCCCCGACGGTAGTCGCAGGATGCGTCTGGGAATCGGTTCGCGATTTTCAGCAGCACGAAGTTCGTTCACTCCCGTCCAATCGCGTTGTCGAGCAGATGCCGATACCCTCGGGAGATCTGCTGATATTCAGCGGTCGATCGCGTGACTGCCTCGTGACCGTCGCCGTTCGGCCATCCGGGACTGAGCCCAAGATCAAATTCTATTATTTCATTAATACCCGACAGCAACCGACGGCGCTCATTGCCCGTGAACGAGCGGCGGGATGCCTGTCGGAGGTCCAGGCCGCTCTGAAGGTCTGGATGAATGAGGTGTCTGAGGGATGAATGCCGCTTATGATGTGATTGTTCTCGGCGTAGGGGCGATGGGTTCGGCCGCCTGCCATCAGCTTGCCAGTCGTGGTGCCCGCGTTCTGGGACTGGAACAGTTCCCGCTCGTTCATGATCGAGGTAGTTCACATGGCGAAACCCGGATTATTCGTCAGGCTTACTTCGAGCATCCCGATTACGTTCCGCTGCTTCTGAGAACATACACGCATTGGGAACGTCTGGAGCAAGCGGCTGACGAAAAGCTGTTTCATCAGGTGGGGCTTGTTTTGTCTGGGCCAGCAGAAGGAGAAACGATTGCGGGGGCTCGGCTGTCAGCCAACTTGCACGGACTGCCAATTGAAAATCTGACACCTGACGAGGCGAATCGGCGATGGCCTGCTCTTTCATTCTCTGCAGATCACGATGTTGTGTTTGAACCGGCTGCCGGATTTCTGCGCGTAGAAGCGTGTGTCCAGCAACAGATCAATCAGGCAATTGCGCTCGGTGCAGAGATTCGAGCCAATGAACGAGTCGTAAGCTGGTCTTCGGATGGAAAGTCCGTCACGGTTCGAACGGATCGTGACGAGTTCACTGCCGGGGCACTCGTCATATCGGCAGGCCCCTGGGCGGCGCGCGTCATACAGGAACTGGGACTTCCACTCAACGTAGTCCGCAAGTTTGTCGGATGGTTTCCCGCACGTGACCGCCAGGCGTCTCGGGAGTCTCAGATTCCCACATACTATTATGAATTGCCCCACGGCAGTTTTTATGGGTTTCCCAGCATCGATGGCATCAGTGTGAAAATGGCTGAGCATTCCGGTGGCCAGCCTGTTGTTGATCCAGACAACGTTGATCGCCAAATGCATCCCGATGACATCGCCCGACTGGCCGATTTTCTGCAATCACATCTGCCGGGGCTGCACACCACGCCTGCCAAACATGCGGTCTGCCTCTACACGCTGACTCCTGATCAGCACTTCATTGTTGACACACATCCTCGATGGGAAAATGTGGCAATTGCAGCAGGGTTCTCGGGTCACGGCTTCAAGTTCGCGCCGGTCATCGGCGAAGCGATGGCTGACCTCGCGCTGAACCGCTCGACCACGTTACCAATCGGGTTTCTCTGTCTGAACAGATTCTTGAACCGCTGATAAGCGCTAGTGCAGGACAGTGCCGGCCGCACTTTCGTGTCGCGTCGAAACATGGGTTAGACACTGCTGCTTTATGAATGCGGAACGCCACACTTCAATGGGATGCGGGCCAATTTCAGTCGGCCGGGAATTCGCTTGCTGAATACTCAACAAACGACTTTTGCTCTTCCTCCATCTCTGTGATTCTCTGTGTCCTCTGTGTTTCAAATCTTTCTTACCTTCGGAGGCGAAAAACAAAAAGAACGCAGCCATGATGGATGCGTTCTCTTTGATTGCAGCGAGCTGAGTTGGCGATCAACAATTACCGTCGAACAGGACGCAGTGCCGTCTGTTCGATTGTTGATTGAGAGATCATTGTCCGGAGTTCCACGAGTGCCGGGGTCAATCGGCCAGACAGGCGGCCGAGGACTGGACGGTCTTCCGTCTGACATTTCACGAGATACTTGTAGGCGACTCGCCAATGCTCATAGGTGTCGTCGATTTCGCGTCGCAGTTGTGACACTGGGACTCCACGCAGCAGGTCATTCTGGATTGCGGCCGATTGCGAGGCCAGGGTTGCCATTTCCTGTCGGCAGGCGGGGCCAAACGACTGCGGATCATCCTGCAGCCATTGACGGGTGGCCTGTTCCAGTTGCTCGGTCAGGTGAGCGATTGAGGCAGCCAGGTCGCTGGCGGCATTGCGATCGAAGTCTTCCCGCTGCAGATGCAGTGAAGTCCGGATGGCATCGACGGATTGAGAAATCCGCTGCAAAACGGCGACCGCTTTGTCGCTGTTGATCGTTCCGTATACATCGACAAAGCTCCGTTCAGCCTCTTCGATATAGCGGAAGGAATCGACGATCTCGTCAAAATCTTCGCCGCGATTGACCTGATCCACGAAGTGTTCGCAAACACCGTAGAACTGATCGGCCGTTCCCAGGGCCTTTCCTGATTTCGTCAAATGCATGACCAAAAGCAGCGGGGTCCGTGTGAAGAATTCGTCGATGTCTTTCTTCAGTGCGGCCGCGAGGTAAACAAGCTGTGACTTGTCGACAGTTTGAGGCAGCAGCAACAACTGGTGAATCTTGCCCACGGACAAGCTGATCTTGCGGAGATCCCGTTCCAGGTACCGATTGTCTTCGGCCTGCAGCTTGACGGCGACGGGCTGCCAGGTCGCTTCGAACTGTTTGTATTCCCGCACCAGCAGAGCGGGGTCGATCTGGCTGTCGCGACACATGGAAACAACGGCCAGGATCTGCTGGCGTGCCCGACTGGTTTGCATCAACAGGTTCTGGGCCAGTTGAGTCCGTCCCAATTCTGCGTTGATGTCCTCCATCAGGTTCTGCAGATCACCAGCCAGCCCTGCAGCCTCAAGCGAAACTTCGGGGCGGTTGATCTGGGCTTGTGTGTTCAGGGCCTTGCGGATCTGCTGGTTCAGCGAGTTCAAATTCGCGATGATGTCGCGAGTTTCTGCAGACAAACCCCGCACGTTTTGCAGCTTGTAAGCCAGCTCGCGCCAGTCAACATCCAGTTGTTCGAAATCGTCGAGCAATTGATTGTGATCACCATGCTGAACCGCATGTCGATCGAGCGCGACGGCCTCAGCACTGACAGTCAAGGCATCTGAGTACAACGAACGCAGTGCCGGAATGCGGGCAATCTGATCGTTCATTGAGTAGGTCAACTGCGATGAAACGTCCGAGAAACTGTGAAGCAGTGGCCGGACCGCTTTCATTTCCGCGGTGACACCTCCTGCGGGAAGAGCGGGAGTCGCCTGGCGCCGGTTGTTACCGTACCGATTACGATCCTGCAGAGAGTTACTGTATTCTTCGACAAGTCCCCGAGTCTCTTCGCGAGTATAGGTCGCTCGCTGTGCAGGAGGCTGAGCAATGGAGGGAGCGGCCATGAAGCCAACACTGCTCAGGCAGAGTGCGGCAATCCGTGCCCTTCGGCAACCCCCGGAAAAATGGACAAAATTCGAGATGAGACCAGACATGCTTCAAGATCCTTCCTGAAGTGAATTGAACGAACGATACCCACCCAGCACCGATCACGCCGGACTGCGCCGCGCGGACAGTAGCCAAATCTGCCGATTTCTCCTAGATGAAACCCAACGGTTTTTTCAGGGACCACCTTCAGAGCGTTTCAAACAGTCGCACGATCTGCGGCATGGCTCGCTCGAACGCCTTGGCTCGATGGCTGATATGTCGCTTGACGGCAGGACTGAGCTCCCCAAACGTCTTGTGGAACTCAGGAACCAGAAACATCGGGTCGTATCCAAACCCGTTGATGCCATGGTATTCGCGGAGGATGCGACCATGGCAACGCCCCTCGGTGGCGACCCGAATTTGTCCCTGCGGATCCGCGAGGGCGACGGCACAGACGTAATACGCTGTTCGCTGTGGTGTCGGGACTTCGGCAAGCTCCCTGAGCAGCTTTTGATTGTTGCACTCATCCGCTTCGAGAGAACCGGGGTGAGGTGCCTCGGCATATCGGGCTGAGTAAATCCCGGGAGCCCCCTTCAGGGCATCAACGCACAGTCCGCTATCGTCAGCGATGGTCCATTCTCCAAGCTGTCTGGCAACCTCAGAAGCCTTCTTTGCCGCATTCCCTGCAAATGAATCGGCATCTTCAATGACTTCGGGCACGTGAGTAAACGAGGAAACCCCCACGAGCAAAATCCCGTGCGGCTCCATCAATTCCGCGATCTCTTCGATCTTCTTCTTGTTGCGACTGCTCAGAACGATTCGTGGGAAGTTCATGCTGGGGGCCTGTGAAACCGGCGGTTGATGCTGTGAAGACTGGTGGAGATTCTGATCGATCCAGCCAGCGGGTGAAAGTCAAATTACTGGACTGGATTGTTCATGGACGGGCAACCCATGTCCGGTGGTCCGAATTCGTTCGATTCGATGTTCGTAATTCGGAAGCAGACCGACAGGGGATCGCACTACGAGAACAGGAAGAAGGGAACTCACCGAGCCGCAACAACACTGAGATTTCGGGGAATACGCCCACCATGAAATCTGTCAACGGGTGACATCACACCAGATTGAAACAATATTTCGACGATTCGAAAATTGTTGACAAGATTTGACGTCCAACGGCGAATCACGAGGAGCGGGGGATTTCCGGAATGCTGTCAGGGGGAACAGGTGATATCATAGCCACGAACGATACGTTCCTACATCTGAAGCCCATTGTCATGAATCAACCCGGCAATCTGCGATCAAACTCTGAAATGTTTGCCGCTGTCTTTTGTCCCTCTTGTCAGTTCTCAATCGCGCCGGATGCGAGGACCTGCCCCGAGTGTGGCCAACCCTGCTCACCCAACCTCACTCAAATCAGTGAGACTCAGCTTATTTCGCCGCGGGTTGACAAAGGTGTGGCCAAATCGGCCCCCCGGGCTTCCATGGAATCCAGTGTCGATCAATTGATCGGTCAGCAGATCGACCGCTATCAATGCAAGGCACTGCTGGGGACGGGGGCCATGGGGCGCTTCTACCTGGCTCACCATATTGATCTGCACCGCAACTGCGCCTTGAAAATTCTGC
>CAZSTW010000203.1:0-9839 GCA_964609845.1 uncultured Planctomycetaceae bacterium
GGTTTCGGACCTGTTTCCTCATCTGTCACAGCATGTCGACAAGATGTGCTTTCTCCATTCGATGCATTTGCGACAGAACAATCATGCCCCGGCGTCGATCGAATTGATGTGCGGGACAAATCGTCCGGGACTGCCTGCCCTGGGGGCCTGGATGACGTATGGCCTGGGATCGCAGAATCAAAGTCTTCCGTCGTACGTGGTGCTGCACGACACCCGTCCGCGAGGTGACGACCAGATCTGGTCGGCTGGATTTCTTCCAAAGTCCTATCAGGCACTGGCCCTTGACGCCCGGCGTAAAGAATCGATCGACAACCTCGCCCGCGATGCCAAACACACGGACAGCCAGCAACGACAGCAACTGGATCTGATCCGCCAGTTGAATCAGGAGCATGCGGGAACTCGCCCGACTCAGGCGGACCTGGCAGCTCGGATCAATTCCTATGAACTCGCCTATCGCATGCAGATGGCTGCGCCCGAGGCTCTGGATCTCGCGGCCGAATCGCAAGAGACCCACAAGCTTTACGGGATGGACAAGCCGGAATGTGCGACGTTTGCCCGCCAGTGCCTGCTGTCGCGAAGACTTGTCGAACGGGGAGTCCGTTTCGTCCAGATCTTTGCAGGGAAAGGTGTCGGGGGCGACGGAAGCGTGAACGACGTTCCGTGGGACTGTCATTCCGATGTCCAGACAAACCATCGTTCGTGCGGCATGCACACGGATCAACCGGCTGCAGCACTGCTGGCCGACCTCGATTCACGGGGCCTGCTCGATTCGACACTGGTCATCTGGGGTGGCGAATTTGGGCGAACATCCGATTCGCAGGGGGATAAAGGACGCGACCACAACCCGAATGGCTTTACTATCTGGATGGCCGGGGCAGGTGTCAAAGGTGGATTCCATTACGGAGCGACCGACCCCTTCGGCTACAAGGCGGTCGAGAAAAAGGTCCATGTGAATGACCTGCACGCAACCCTGCTCCATTTGCTGGGCCTGGAGCACACCAAGCTGACCTATCGATTCAACGGCCGCGATTTCCGACTGACCGATGTCGGCGGCGAATTGCTGTCCGAAATCCTGACGTAAAGATGCTTCGGAAAGTGGCGTCCCGCGGGCATCAAATTGCTGCGTCTAACCCAAGTTTCGAAGCGACACGAAAGTGCGACCCGCACTAAAATCAGAGGTCTTCATCGTTCTGCCCCTCATCATTCTGCCCAAATCACCCGCTTTCAATTAAGAGGAGACCTTCGGTCGGTCGTTTCGGCGGGGTCGGGAGACCCGCGCCGAACACGCGGGCTTCTTCTCGGGAGGGCGAGGCGGCGAGGCTCCCGCCGAGCCGCGATGGAGAACTTCAGGTCCAATTCACGGCCCGTCTCTTCCAGGAGCCTCATCGCATCCCCCTTACACCACTGATCTTCTGGCGATCGCCGAGTCGTTTTTTTGCGTTTTCAGAAAAAGACGTAACAGTACGTTCCGCACGTGTTAGGTTTCATCAACTGGCACAGGTTGCGGTGGTCGCAATTCGGTAGTGGTGGCCGATTGCTGATCGGCATAAAACGTTTGGCGGGTGGCCCGGGAATCTTGAATACACCATGAGTGATCCGACGCGTGGTATCGCCCCGATTGATTTGATGGCGGAATTGTCCGCCGACAGTCCACATCCTGCTTCGACTGCAGACGCAGCAGGTGAGACGGATTCGGGAACACGGCACAGCGGTGCCGCACTGGAATCGCTTTCGAATTCCCAGATGCTGCTGGCTTCGCTGAATACGCCAGGGACAGCAGCGCCGGCCGAGTTCATCCCGCGCGAACCTGATCGGTTGGAGCAACTGGGCCTGACCACAGAAGAGATCGAACGTCTGGTTCTGAAACTTCTGCTGGCTCGCGGATCTGTCGAAGGTCGACGCATTGCCCAGGGGCTTTGTCTGCCGTTTGGACTGCTGGCTCCCCTGTTGACGAATCTGAAGACGTTGCAACTGGTCGCCTATCGCAATTCGGCATCGATGGGGGATTACGAATACACCCTGACTGATGTCGGGCGTGAACGGGCTCGGCGGTACAGTGAAGTCTGCACATACTTTGGTGCTGCTCCTGTTTCACTCGCGGATTACATCAAGTCTGTGAAGGCTCAGACGATCACGAATTTCAATGCCTCGGTCACAGACCTGAAGCGGGCATTCGCCGATCTGATCATCAACGATACGATGCTGCGTCGACTTGGCCCGGCGATCAATTCGGGGCGCGGGATGTTTCTGTTTGGTCCTGCTGGTAACGGGAAAACCAGCATCGCCGAGCGAATTACGGCGTGCTTCGGATCGACGATCTATATCCCCAAGGCGATCGGAATTGACGGGGATGTGATTCGCGTCTTTGATCCGATGATCCATGAGCGCGTTGAAGAGACTTCTGCCGCCACGGGGTTAATGAACGATTCGAAAGTCGATTCGCGCTGGATCAAGGTCCGCCGCCCGACAGTGATTGCGGGGGGCGAACTGACGATGGATGAACTGGAAATCCGGCAGAACAGTGCGACCAACATCTGCGAAGCGCCGATGCAGATGAAAAGCAACTGCGGTACGCTGGTCATTGACGACTTTGGACGGCAACGTATGCCGGTGGTAGAACTCCTCAACCGCTGGATCGTGCCACTCGAAAAACGTTATGACTATCTGAGCGTCCCGTGCGGGAAAAGAATCCAGGTCCCCTTCGATCAGATCATCATTTTTTCGACGAATCTGGAACCGCGTGATCTGGTGGACGCCGCCTTCCTGCGACGCATTCCCTACAAGATTCCGGTTCCTGACCCGAGTCTCGAAGAGTTCCACAAGCTATTTGCGCTCGTGGCGAATCAGCTTGGTCTGGCATACGACAAACGGGCTGTCGACTACCTGGTCGCCAGGCATTATCTTCCGGTGAAACGTCCGCTGCGAGCCTGTCAGCCGCGCGACATTTTGCTGCAGGTCAAGTACTTCTGTCAGTATCAGGGACAACCCGTACGCCTGACACCGGAAGCGATTGACTTTGCCTGCGAGAACTACTTCTCGGTGATGTGATCCTGCAAGGCGAGGCGAAACTCCACCGCCACGTAGGCCAGGTCGGTTTCATCACGCTGAAAAAGATGCGATTCCAGATTGTTCAGCATGCGGATCAAGGCTTCGCGACGTGTCGATGGCCTGGCGAGATTATCGGGATCCGCCCCCGGAAACCGTTCCATGCGATCCTCACGTGACAATACTTTCCCATTGTCGAACGGATCGATAACGATGTCCTCCCTGGGAAATCCTGCCGGGGCTCGTTGGCCATCGTACTTTACAATGTAACGCCCCGACGTTGGCAGGCCGACGATGGGAACGTCCAGTCGCCGTGCGACGGCAATCACAACGTGTGAAACCAGAATCGGCAGGCCCTTGCGTGACGCCAGGACTTTCTCCAGCGAACTGTTTTCGGGATTGGAGTAATCGCCGAAGTTTCCGCCGAACTTCTCGTCATCAAACAGAATCTCGCGCAAGGCCGTAACAGCGCGCTGAGGGTCGATCGACTTTGGATCAGCGTCACCGAGTTTCTTGCGGACGGCTTTTGCCAGGTCATCGAGTTGGCGCGTGAGTGATACCTTGTCAGCTTGAGGATTCAAAATACGAGAAATCAGCCACATTCCTTCTTCGAGATCCAGCTTTTCTTCGGGTTGCGCTGCGAACTTCTGGATGGCAGCCTGAAGCGGAACGCGAATCTGTTGCCGCAGGATGGCAGCCGCACGCGAACGGACTTCGACCGATTTGTGGTTCAGTGCGATTGTCAGTTGCGGAACTGCTGATTGTCCAATTTGACGTAGTTCCTTCGCGGCTGCTTCACGCTCGTCGAACGAGGCAGAGCCCAATTGCTGAATCAGCGTTGAAATCCGTGCAGACTCTTCAGGACGTACCTCATTCTCTTCCGCTCCCGCCGAAGCAGCGACGTACAATCCGAGTACGAGTCCAAGACTCAGCCTGAGATTCATTTTCCGCATGTTATTCATCGGCTGTGCCAGACATCGCCTCGCGAAAAGATCACTGTTGACGCATGTGTTCATTGAACGGGATGTCACTTGAATTACAACCCTGGATCGTGCTCCTGGCGAAGAATTCACAAAAATCAAACTTTCTTCAGGTAGTCGTAACAGAGGCCTTTGAAGGTAGATCGTCGTGGTGTCAGCGTGTACCTTTGATGTGCTCGCCCGGAATCGGGATCGCGCCTGGCGCGGCCTGGGTTCGGTTGCCGACCCGACTGGAAACGGCGTTCACCAGTCCGGCAATTTTTCGGGTGCATCGCACGGAGGGATGATCGCCACACATGTGAGGAGGAAAGCATGTCATTGATTCGCACGGGGAGCCTTGCGCTCGCACTCGTCGCGACAGTCACCGGAACACTCGCGGCAGGCGAGACAACTGGGGCTGACGATTCTGATGCCCCACGGTGGCGTCGCAGTTACAAACAAGCAGCCGAAGAGGCCCGCCAGAGGAGGCGACCAATCCTCGTCAAAGTCACGGCCACCTGGTGTGGACCCTGTCGACAGATGCAGCAACTGACGTTTACGGATGAGCGAGTCCGGCGTCGCCTGCGACGCGATTTCGTCCTGCTGGAACTGGATGCGGATGAGCATCCGCAACTGATCGCCGACTTCAAGATTGAAGCGTATCCCACGACACTCGTCGTCTCACCTGAACTGAAGATCGTTAAGCGACTTTCCGGCTTTCAATCGGCGGGGGATCTGGTCAGTGTTCTGGAGATGGTCCGAATCAAAGACGATACGGACGATTCCAGTGAACTTGATGATTCCGATGCCGTGTCTGCCTTGGCCGCGATGAATGTCAGCCACTTCGGTTTTGACGGATTCTGCCTGGCGAGTCTGTTGCATGACAATCGCCTGCGAAAGGGTTCCGCCGAATTCACGACGGAATACAAGGGGCAGCGCGTCTGCTTCCATTCCGATGATCATCGTCAGAGGTTTCTGGCTGATCCCGAACGTTACTGGCCGGTCGCCAATGGAAACTGTCTGGTCAGTTCCCGCGACGCAGGTTCCTCGGCAACTGGCGACCCGCGTGTTGGCGTCATCTGGCGAGGAAAACTATGGTTTTTCAGCGACCGGGAAACTCAACAGCGTTTTATCCAGATGCCTCACCAGTACGCGGAAAGCCTGTAAGCTGATAGGTCGATTGGCAGTCGTATGCACGGTCTATTATCGACCCCTCGGTATTGAGTGCCACGGTCTTGGCGTCCGCGACAAGGCCGTGCTGATTTGGCACTGCAGAGCGGCCCAGATATCGGTTGGGATGTCTGGGTCGCACGTCCGTCAGGCACTGCGATTCCAGAGTCGTCTTCATCGCTCCGTGGGACTATAGCCGAGTACATGGTTTGCCCAGAATGCCGCCCAATCCGTTGAACATGCGGCGGACTTTCTGCATGGTTAAGTTTGTCACGATTGAGGATTGTGCGACACTGGAGGCTCGCTAATTTCAGTCATGACCTGGCGGTTGGCTTTTCTTTCAATCGGCTGTCGCGTGGAATATCGTGTGCGATAGTACGCCCACCGTGACCAAGGAGATGCTGAATGACTGATGCCGCCCGTTCTCCGCAGAAAGCAGATTCTTCGCCGACGGCGATTCCATTGATTGTGGGCGTCACGGGGCATCGCGACTTGGTGGCGGAGGATGTGCCGCAGATCAGAGAGTTGGTACGCGAGGTTTTGCGGACGCTCAAGAAAGAATATCCGCACACGCCGCTGGTGTTGTTGTCACCGTTGGCCGAAGGGGCCGATCAGCTGGTCGCGGAGGTGGCTCTGGAGGCGGAGATCAGCGCGAGGTTGGTTGCGGTGTTGTGCGCACCGCCACAGAGTTCTCTCATTGCGTCTGGTGTCTCCACTGAGTCGGGTGAGTCTGGATTGCAGAAGCTCGCTCGTGGAGGGAGTGCGGCCAGGTTTCAGGAGTTGGTTGGACGGGCGAGCAAAGTCGTTTCGATGCCATTGGATGATGAGGCGCGACGACTCGCTGCCGTTGATGAGTCGGCGATGGCGGAACGGCAGTACGAACTTGTCGGCAAGTATGTCGCTCGACACAGTCAGTTGCTGATTGCGCTGTGGGACGGGGACTCGTCTGAATCCAGCGGGACGGCGCGGGTTGTTGCCTGGCAGCGAGATGGAGCTCCCGCTCCGTTTGCTACTCAGCTTGGCGAACTGGATGTCGTCGAAGGGGCACCCATCTGCCACATCCGAGTACGGAGGACTTCGCGACCAGAAGCGATGGAGGCTCAGGGGAGTCGTGTGAGATACATCGATCCCGAATCTCCCGGCGAATCGAGCGAGTCAGCGAACGAGCAAATTCATCGGACGTGGGGTAACATCGAACGGTTCAATCGCGATATCACACAACTGCAACTCAGCAATCACGAATCGATCTCAAGAAGTCGTTCGTGGGTGCTGCCTGAAGAAACGGTGGCTCGGCTTACTCCGGATCTGCGTGAACTGTTCGAGTTCTATGCGGTGGCTGATGCGGTAGCCCTGTCATTTCAGGCGCGGGTCAAGCGGCTGGTGCAGCGATTGTTTGTGATCGGGCCGCTGGCACTGGTCTGCCTGGAGGTCTACGCGCATTTGTGGAGCGAATGGCCGGTACTGGCCGGATACTTGTTTCTGCTGGCCCTGGCCTATGGGATGTTTGCGTGGGCTCGTCGAGGCGAATGGGAGGGCCGGTATCTCGACGATCGCGCATTAGCCGAGGCACTGCGCGTGCAGTTTTTCTGGCAATGGGCCGGACTTTCCGACTGCGCGGCCGAACACTACCTGCGTCACCTGCGTGGAGAACTCGGCTGGATCCGTCAGGCAGCACGCACCTGCTTTCTGCTGACGAGTGAAACCCAGCCGCGTCAATCAACATTTTCGCCGTCGAAGACGATGGAGCCTGGTTCTGAAGAATCACTGAAAGGAGTGCTGCGGCATTGGGTTCTAAAACAGGCCACGTTCTTCACGGAGAAGCAGCCAATCAACGAGCACCTGGAATTGCGCTGCGAGCGGGTCACGAAATGGTCCTTCCGGGCGGCTCTCGTTATTGCCGCAATCGAACTGGTGGTCCACTGGCAGACACACCACGCCAATCATCTGCTGATCGTGTTGACCTTCTTTGGTCTCGTGGCCGCCGCGCTGGCGGAAGAAGTCGCCGACTACCACACGTTTGGTATGCTGGCTCGGCAGTACGACTGGATGAAAAACCTTTTCACAACCGCCGGGACAAAACTTGAATCGCTGATCGCTGCCAGGAACGTCGTCAGGTCACAATCCCTGATCCACGACCTAGGCCTCGAAGCCCTCAACGAAAACGCCGACTGGCTTGTCCAACGCCGCAGGAAACCGGTGGTGATGCCGAAGTAACCGGGGAGGATCGGCACGCTCGCTCGGCTTAAACATCTGCGGCCGGATGCAGAGGGACTTGCCGAAGAACCGCCGGACCGACGAGCGATCCGTTCTGAAACCGATCCGAACAAGATCTGAAAAAACGAAAAACAGGGGTTTCCCAGAAGCGCCTACCGATATAATGCCAATGTCGGGGGTGTTCCCATCATTTCTATTTCCCCCACGTCGTTTTTCATTTCTTTCTTCTTCGGAGCCAGACCATGTTCAACACTCGGTCGTCGGTCGTCCATTGGCTTTGGACGAACAACCCCTTCTATTTCATCAGCGCGCTACTGATGCTTTATGCAGTGCGTGCCACCTATGGCCAGCTTGAGGTCGGTGCGATCAACTGCTGGGTCATGATGGGCGTTCTCGCGGGCTACACCTCGTTACTGGCGTTTGTGGGAGTTGCCATCGTCCGGTGGGGTGGTGTCTGGGATGACGCTCGGTCCATCCTGCTGTTGTTGCTATTGATGTTTCTCGCAGTTTCCGTCAGTGCCGATGATCTTTTCGTGCAGATGGAATCCTTGAGCGGTGCCGTTGCGCTGCTTGGAATCGGCCTCGCGTTTTCGACGACCGTTCTCGTCGGAGTACTGCGTGGTGCTCGAATCCGTCTGGGGTGGGCTTTCCTGTTTCCACTCTTCCTGTTTCTTGCGCTGTTTTACGTCACACCCTGGTGGTGCTCACCTGGATTGCATCCGCGGTCTTCCAGTACACTCGACTGGACGATTTTTCTGTTTCCTCAAGTTGCGGCACTGCTTTGCCTGACTCTTCTGCCAGCCGTCCGGCGTGGTAAAGATTATTTCGTGAAGAACGGAACGCCCTGGGCGTGGCCGGTTTTCCCGTGGGTGGCCTTCGGTGCAATTGCCGTCGCCGTAATCTTGCGGTCGTATGCTCTGACGCTGGCGTTCAGTCAAACAGGGCCCATCTGGTCGTCACCCGAAGCACGTCAGGGAATTGTTCTGGATACCATCTGGCGTCCTTACTTTATCACTCCATTTCTGCTCGCTGTGCTGCTGCTGGTTCTGGAAGGAGGCCTGACACACGGAAATCTGCGGCTGGCTCGCAAGATCATGCAATTCACGCCAATGCTGCTTCTCCTGGCGTGGCCCCATGCGAACACGCAGGCTTCGACCGACTTCGCATTTCAAGTCAGCACAACGATTGGCTCTCCTGCCTGGCTCATGATTCTTCTGCTGATCGCGTTCTATGCCTGGGGCGTGATTCGGCAGGCACCGCTGGCAGTCTATGGATTGCTCGGCTCCATTTCTGTGCTGACGTGGATCGGTCCATCGACCACATCGACAGACATGTTCGTGATGCAGCCGCTCCCCATGTTCCTGGTCGGTTTGATTCTTGTCGGGCTTGGTTTTTATCAAAGTTCGACTCCGATCATACTGGCTGCCTCGGCAGTTGTATCATTGGGGTTCTGGTTTGCCCTGCCTGACAGCGGGTTTCGTGTGAATCTGTGTTATCACACGGTCCTGATGACCGCAGTCATGCTCAGCGTGCTTCAACAGGATCGTTTGTCGCAGGCACTGCGACAATTCACGTCAGTCTGGCTGCCGATCAGCGCTGTGATTGT
This sequence comes from uncultured Planctomycetaceae bacterium, assembly GCA_964609845.1. Taxonomy (GTDB): domain Bacteria; phylum Planctomycetota; class Planctomycetia; order Planctomycetales; family Planctomycetaceae; genus Schlesneria. The sequence continues at coordinate 8,995 of CAZSTW010000203.1, forward strand.
GCTGGTGACCCCCGTTGCTGGTGACTTACCACTGCCCTGGAGATTCCTTTATGTCGCTGCTCTGGCAGTGACGTGTGCTATCTGTGCCCAGATCTGCCAAAGTCGGCTCTTTTGGGGTGGGTTCGTCGGTACGACGGCCGTCATGGGCTACGGACTGGCCTCGTCCGGCTTCCGTTCCGCAACATCACTTGTCGGGTGGCAGGCGATGACTGCCTTTTCGTGGAGCGTCGGATCCCTGATGATCGCTGCAATGATCAGCGCTTATAAAGCCCGCTGGTTACCTCAATTGACGATGCCAGCATGGATGGCAGGTTCCGTGGTCCAGCCGAGTGTCGATAGTCCGCCAGAACGTCCCGAGACATCGGCGACGGATTAACCAAGTGCCTGATCGAGGACATCCGAGGAAACGTAGATCGGCAAGTGTGGTGAGAAATGGACAGCCAGGGCGACCGCGTCACTGGGACGGGCGTCGATCTGAACCAGCTCACCATCCTTGCTGACACGCAGCGATGCGAAATAGGTGTGGTCTTCCAAGGTATGGATGACCACATCCTGCAATTCGCCCCCAAGTGCCTCAATACTCGCTTTGACAAGGTCGTGTGTCAGTGGTCGCTGAGGTACTTCACCGCGCACGCGACGATCAATACTGGTGGCTTCAAATAATCCGATCAAAATCGGAAAAGAGCGCTCCCCTTCAACTTCACGCAGGAAAATGACCTGCTGATCGTTGATCTCACTGATAATAATTCGAGCCAATTCCATCTGGACAAGCACGGCAACAACCCTCGCAATTTTCGAACGGTGACAGTCGAAGTATATCAATCATCGCAAAAAGAATCAGTGCA
>CAZSTW010000204.1:0-5727 GCA_964609845.1 uncultured Planctomycetaceae bacterium
GGCTGAGGCGGACTATGTCCGGGAAGTTCTGAAACGCTTCGCGACCCGTGCCTATCGTGAGCCGGTCGAGGACGGGGAACTCGATCGGCTCATGAGTTTCTGGTCAGGATCTCGCAAAAATGCCGACTCACTGGAAGCCAGTATCCGCGAAACGCTGAGTGTTGTCTTGACGTCATCTCGGTTCCTGGCCCTCCCCGCAAGTCGCTCGGGCGGGACCGGCAAACAACGCCTCACCGACCATGAACTGGCTGCACGGCTCTCTTACTTTTTGTGGAGCAGCATGCCGGATGAAACCCTGCTCCAGCTGGCCGAACAGGGCCGGCTCCGCGATCCCAAGGTGCTCGCAGAACAAACCCGCAGGATGATCCTGGATTCAAAATCCTGGCAGTTCATCGAGCAGTTCGCCGAGCAGTGGCTGGAACTTGATCGGCTGCAGCGAGTCACCGTCAACAAGGGGCGTTACCCCGAGTTCGACGACCAACTCGGTGCCGCAATGAAGCTGGAGACGATGCTTTTTTTTGGCTACGTACTTCGAAACGACTTGAGTATCTTGAACTTCTTCGATGCCGATTTCACCTTCGTCAATGAAGTGCTCGCCAGGCACTACGGCATTCCCGGGGTACGAGGGCCGAAATTCCAGAAGGTGAACCTTGACCAGATGCCCCAGCGCGGTGGTCTGCTCACACAAGCCAGTGTACTTACCGGTAATTCGGACGGCCTCGACGGGCATCCGATCAAACGCGGAATGTGGCTGCTCAAGAATCTGCTCGATGACCCGCCACCCCCTCCACCACCCAATGTGCCGGAACTCGATCGGGCCAGCGATCCGAAGCTCAAGGGGCTGACGATCGCACAAGCACTGGCTTTGCATCGCAGCAGTTCGGCTTGTGCCGGATGCCATGCAAAAATCGATCCCTGGGGCCTCCCCTTCGAAGAGTTCGACGCTATCGGCAACTGGAGAAAACAAAACTCTTCAAAGGCAATCGACGCAAAAGCCGAACTTCCTACTGGCGTAACTATCGACGGTATGAGAGAGTTGAAAGTCGAACTACTTCGCACACGCAGCGACGACCTTCGCCGAGCAATGCTGCGAAAGGTGGCAAGCTACGCGCTGGGGCGGTCCTTGACACTGATCGATCTGGAAACTACGGATTCCCTCCTACCCAGTTTAAAGAAACGCGACGATGGACTGGCGGCACTGATTGAACTGATCGTTGCCAGCGAGCCATTCCAGACAAAATAAATTAAGGTTCCTGATATGCCTCAACCGTCCTGGCAGCTCGACCGACGTACCTTCCTCCGCGGCGCCGGCGTGGCTCTTGCGCTACCGTGGCTCGAAGCAATGGCCTCGGCCGCTCCCGCCGCAGCAGAGCCGAAACGTTTCTGTGCGTTCTTCTTTGGCAACGGAGTGGCTCTCTCGAAGCCTACCGATCCAACCAGCGATTGGAACTGGTTCCCACGCACCGAAGGGGCCGACTACCAGTTCACCCGCTCACTGGAGCCGCTCTGCGAACACCAGCAGGATCTGACGATCTTCGGCCAACTCTCTCACCCAACCAGCCGACAACTCGTCGGTCACAACACTGGCGATGTCTGGCTTTCTGGAGCAGACATACGTCAGAACCTCAACAACTCAATTTCCATCGATCAGTTGATCGCCAGCGAGTATGGCCTCCACACGCGAATTCCCTCGCTGGTACTGTCGAGCAACGGCGGAACCGGCATGAAGAGTCGTGCCACGACGATCTCATTTGATCGGCAAGGTCGAGCGATCCCCGCCGAGTCGAACCCGCGCAGCATTTTTGAACGCCTCTTCGAAAAGCCTGCCGACAATGACCTCGCCGTTCGCGAACGTGCCTTGGCGTCGGGGCGGAAGCGGGTTGACTTCCTTCTGGAGGATGCCCGCTCGCTCCGAAATCGGCTCGGTCGGCCCGATCAGCAACGGCTGGATGAGTTTCTGACTTCGTTGAGTGAAGTCGAAAGCCGCCTCACAAGAGCCCAGAACTGGCTTGGTAAAGCAATGCCGAACGTCGATCGCTCAAAGCTCAATCTCGATGTCTCACAGAAAGGGCCAACCGACTACATTCGCACCATGATGGATCTGATTGTGCTCGCCTTCGAAACGGACACGACCCGTGTGGCAACCTACCAGATCTCGTCCGAAGATGGTCACGGCATCTGCGATCGCTTCCCTGGCATTCTCAAGATCGGCAACGGAAAGCACGGCGGACACCACGGCCTGAGTCATTCTGACCCGTCAAAAGATTCGAGCTGGGGAGAGTACGACAGTTACCTGGCCGAGCAGTTCGGCTACTTCCTGTCTCGCATGTCGGCCATTCATGAAGGTGAAACTCGTTTACTTGACCGGACTCTCACATTGTATGGCAGCGGTACCAGCACGACACACAACGCTCGCAATTACCCGATCATCCTGGCCGGGGGCAAAGACCTTGGTCTTCGTCATGGAAAATACATCAAAGCTCGCGAGGAACGCCCGCTCGGTGACCTGTTCGTGACGATGCTCCACCGCCTCGACTTCCCGGTTCGCAACTTCGCTGACAACGCGGGGGAATTCAGCGAAATCGTCGGGTGACAACGACGGATCATGGATCCTGCGGAGTTCGCCCTGAGTATTTGAAGGACGCAAAATCAGACGTCGTCCGCTAAGGAGGCCGAACAACGGGGCTTCCAAAACTCAGAAGGTACCCCCGGCAGGAGTCGAACCTGCGACCTGAGCTTTAGGAAAGCTCCGCTCTATCCAGCTGAGCTACGGGGGCGTGTCCTCGGAATTCTACAAGGTTCCACCGCCGAGCGAAAGAATCCTTGAATTGTTTCGAATCGTTTCGCAGACACAGACAGTCACGGGCGATGGATTGGACTCATGGTGATGGTTCTGCGTCGTGGAATTGACAACTCGTGGCAAACTGACATGCTGGCGGTTGTTACGCTTGGTTGTCTGGTGTTCCCGCTACGGCGGGTGGCTGAAGGTTGTTGCCTGTGACGTGGTTACGCACTCGAACTCGATTGAGATTACCGATTACGCTGAGTGTTGTCCTGATGACACTCAACGTCACTCTGATGGTCTGCTGGATCGTGCTGCTGGCACGGTCGACCGGGTGGGGGGCGCTCATTATCGGTGTGATCGTTTTCACGCTGATCCTGGTCGGACTGTCCTTCTACCTGTTCCTGATCATCAAGGAAGTCCGCTTGAATCAGCGACAGGCAAATTTTGTCGACAGCGTGACTCATGAACTGAAATCGCCGATTGCGTCGCTGAAGCTGTATCTGGAAACGCTGGAAATGCGGACGGTGACCGATGAGCAGCGGGCCAAATTCTATCATGTGATGGGGGAAGAACTCGATCGCCTGGATCACCTGATCACTCAATTGCTCGAAGTCGGACGTCTGGATGCCATCGGAGCTCAATCCGAACCCGAAGACATCCCGCTGGAGGCAATGCTGCACAAATGCGGCGCGGCAGCCTGTGCTCACCATAAGCGAGACGAAGCGACGACGATCTCGTATGATCTTCATCCTGCGATCATCCATGCGCGGCCGCTGGTTGTCGAAACCATCTTTCGTAATCTGATGGACAACGCCATCAAATATGCAGGGGATCCGCCGAGTGTTGAAGTCCAGATCCGCGTGACTGATCGAGGCCGCGTGCTGACCCGTATTGCCGATAACGGGGATGGGGTTCCCCCGGAGTTGCGGAAGCGGATCTTCGGTTTGTTCTTCCGCGGCGGAAGCGAATTGACTCGACGGCAGAAAGGAACCGGGCTGGGACTGTATATTGTCCATACGCTGGTGCGGCAGATGAAAGGCCGTGTCGGCGTCCATGATCGCCCAAATCGATCAGGAAGCGTTTTTGAAGTCGATCTGCCGGGAAGAAAAGGGAGTGGCGAGGCCTGAACCTGAACTGCTCAGGTGACCAGGATATCATTGCATCATGAGAATTCTGATTGTCGAGGACGAGGAAGCGCTGGCGTTGGGACTGAAGTTCAACTTCGAGCAGGAAGGATACGAAGTCCTGCTTGCTGGTGATGGGCCGACAGCACTGAAGCTGTTTGAAGATACGGCCGTTCCCGTTGACCTGATCATCATGGATCTGATGCTGCCCGGAATGAGTGGTTACGAAATCTGCAAGGCGATCCGTCAGCAGAACAAAACCATTCCGATCCTCGTACTGAGTGCCCGGACGTTGAGTGAAGACCGGATGCATGCGTTCGACTGCGGGACCGATCAATACATGACCAAGCCGTTTGTGCTGCCGGAGCTGTTGAATCGGGTGCGCAATCTGCTGGAGCGTCACAAGACTCTGCTCGCGGCTGCCAAGGTGGAACCGGCCGAGCCTGCGCCCCAGGCGAAATACGAATTCGCTCATTTCACACTGCATCCGCAATCATTTGAAGTGGTAACTGGTGACAAACGTCACAGCCTGACCACGCAAGAGATGCAATTGATGAAGTACTTCATCGACCACGAAGGGGAAGTGCTGTCACGATTTCAGATCCTGGAAGAAGTCTGGGATGAGCATGTCGATGTGACCACGCGGACGATCGACAATTTCGTACTCAGGCTGCGCAAGCTCATTGAGCCTGATCCGGCTCGACCTCAATACATCCTGTCCGTTCGAGGAACAGGCTATCGATTCGTCAGCGGCCACAGCGATGGGGCTCGCAGCTGAACTAGCGTCCGGTTCCGATGGACGACTGAAGACACGCATCTCCAGAAACCGGACGCTAGCGCGTTCCGGCTGATGGTTGGAGGTTATTCGACGGTTTCACCCAGTTGATGACTTCTGGAATATCAACGGGTTCGGAAAAACGGAATACATCCACAGTCACGTTTGTGCTGACGCAGGGTGGGGCCAGCGGCGCTCCGCCGCGCCGGCGCACCATCAATTCTCGACGTTTCCTATTTGTGGGCCGGCGCTCGAAGGGAGTTGGTCCCACCCTACGCTGAAAATGCACACAGGCCCGGCACTTCGAGAGCACCGGGCCTGCATGTGTTTTTTCCCGTTCGGAGCCAAAAGAGTCACGAACGAGGGGTAGCCGTCCGAACGACAGCCCGTCGACTGCCGTTAGGCTTCGCCACCTCGCTGGCGTTTACTGTCTGGATTCACGCGATCACCGTCCTTTCGTGCTAGAGTTCCTCGCTTCGACCGGCAGCCAGTGCCGACCTCCTCACGAGCCGTCCAGTTCCGTCGCGTACGTTCCCGCGACCCACACCCGAATCATTCCCAAAAGTGGACGAAGAGACAAGAGGATTTTCCACGTTTCGAAAACTTTTGTCGGAATCGCTGGTTCGAGGCTGCTGATGAACACGCGTGAAAGGTTCCCGATTGGTGTGGGTTTTGGTACGTTCGTTGTCCTTGATACATCCTCTGTTGATGAACTCCAATGCAGGCTCACTCATTGAAAGGCCATCCCGCGATGCTGTTTTCTTTTCTCCGCGATTGTCAGGGCCTGGTACTGGCCGCCTTGTTTTCGCTTGTGTTGAATTCCACAAGTCGTGCGGCCGATTCCTTGCCTGATGCGATTGCACCGTCTCAATTGAAGTGGATCTGGGGCGATCCGGCCGATACCAATGACAAGACCGTCGTTTTCGAGAGGTCGTTCTCGTTAGAGAAAAAGCCTTCGAGCGGACGTGTTCGCGTCATGACGCACGCGGGTTGCGTGGTTTCCATCAATGGTGAACAGGTCGGCGATCAGACAGACGTCAAGC
>CAZSTW010000204.1:5883-9433 GCA_964609845.1 uncultured Planctomycetaceae bacterium
CAAAGGGCAGCTTGTTGCCGGTGAAAACAAGATTCGAGTCGAAGCGAAACGTGGGGCCAACCCCGATGCGCTCGTACTGACGATGTTTGTGACGGAACACGACGGTGTCCGCCGACGGCTGGAAACGGATGGTTCCTGGCAGGTAATTTCTGGCGAGAAGGCTGTTGCCGCCAAAGTACTGCATTCGTATGCCGATTCTCCGTGGGGCGATGTGTATGCAGTCCTGCGTCCATCGGTCACGAAGGTGGAGGCGATCAAAGTCCCGGAAGGCTTTCAAGTAGAATTGCTGCATGCTTTGGATGAGGCCGAAGGCTCCTGGGTGGCGATGTGTGTGGACGGAAAAGGTCGACTGATCGCCTCCGACGCTGGAGGCCGCATGGTACGGATCACTCCGCCACCGATCGGCGGAGATGTGAAACAGACTCGAATTGAGCCGATCGCGCTTCCCGTCGGGCATGCGAACGGTCTGCTGTGGGCGTTTGACAGTCTGTATGTGATGGTCTGCCAGGAAGGTGTCTACGAAGCGGGATCAGGTGTCTATCGTGTCACGGATACCAACGGTGATGACAAGTTCGACAAGGTCGAATTGCTGCGCAAGCTGCACGGCAGTGGTGACCATGGACCGCACGCCTTGCTGTTGTCACCCGACGGGAAGTCGATCACAGTCGTCTGCGGGAACTCGACGCGGATTACAGACATCCAGAAACACCAGGTTCCGCCGATCTGGAAAGATGACCTCGCACTGCCCAAGCTCGTGGGACACGGTTTCATGTTGGGGGCAGGTGCTCCTGCAGGTTATATCGCCCGGATGTCTCCTGACGGAAAAGAGTGGACTCTCGCCACGATCGGCCTGCGCAATCAATATGACGCAGCCTACAATCGACACGGTGAACTGTTCACTTACGACGCCGACATGGAATGGGACCTGGGGACACCCTGGTATCGACCAACGCGAGTCTGTCATGTCGTCGATGGAGCGGAATTCGGCTGGCGCAGCGTTTCAGGAAAGTGGCCTGAGTACTACGTCGACTCGTTGCCGCCGGTCATCAATGTCGGACGTGGCAGCCCGACAGGGGTTGCGTTCGGATATGGAACAAAGTTTCCCTCCCGCTATCAGGAAGCACTGTTCATCGCCGACTGGACCTATGGCCTGTTGTATGCCGTCCACATGAAAGAAGCGGGAGCAACCTACTCGGCTCGGCAGGAAGTCTTTTTGGAGGGAAATGGTACCAAGCCAACTGACATCGTCGTCGCCCCTGACGGGGCTCTGTATTTCGCCGGCGGAAGCCGGAATTCGAACAGTGCCCTCTATCGCGTGACCTATACCGGCAAGGAAAGTACAGCGACTGTTGCTGTCGCAGAAGACCCGAAAGCGAAGGGGTTGCGCGACCTGCGGCACAAGCTGGAGGGGGCCTATCATGCAACCGACGATGCATCGCTGACGCTGGCTCTCGAATGTCTGTCTCACGATGACCGGTTCATCCGGTTTGCTGCCCGAACCCTGCTGGAATTCCGGCCTCTCGAAGCATGGAAAGAGAAGGGACTGGCGCTGACTCATCCGCGCGCGATTGTCCAGACGACATTGGCCTTGGCTCGTCTTGAGAATAAGGATTCCAGGGAACTGGTGCTGCAACGCTGGGAGTCTCTGCCGTTGGCAATGCTGGATACTGAAACGCGTCTGGATGCAATCCGTGCATTGCAGGTGATTTCTGTAAGATTGGGTGACCCTGAAGGGGAACTGAAGACAAAGTTGTTGGACAAACTGCACCGTACGATTCCTTCGACGGACGATCGATTTAATGTTGAAGCGGCTCAGGTGCTGGCTCGCTGGAAGTCACCACTGGCCGCGAAGCTGATCTTCCCCTTGTTTGAAAAGGCCGCTTCACAGGAAGAGCAAATCGCCTACGCCGCGAGCTTGCGACTGATTGCCGAGGGCTGGCCAAAGGGGGGCAAGGAAAAGTTCTTCCGCTGGTTCCTGCTCGAGAAGTTCCACAAGGCCGGGAATCTTGCGAAGTTCATCACTGATATTCGCAAGGACGCCGTGGCATCGTTGTCCGAGGAAGAGAAAGTCGCACTCAAACCGATTCTGGATGCGGCTCCCGAAACGCGACCCGAGCCTCCACTGGCCTCACGTCTGTTCGTCAGGAACTGGGAAACTGATGATCTGCTGGCCGAAGTCGAACCATTGCTCAAAGGGAAGCGTGACCTGGGGCGTGGCAAAGTCCTTTACAAGGAAACGGGCTGTGCGGCATGTCATCTGTTCCGAGGCGAAGGAGGAGTTACCGGACCGGATCTGACATTGTCCGCGAACAAATTTCCCACGCGTGAAATGCTGATGCACATCATTGAGCCGAGCAAAGTCGTCAGTGATCAATACGCGGCGACATTCATCGAACTGGAAGATGGAACAGTCGTGACCGGTCGCGTTGTCAACAACGACCCTCAAAAGGTACAGATTCAACCGAACCTGTACGTTCCCTCGGATGTTCGCGAGATCGCTCGCAAGGACATTGCCGAAATGCGTCCTTCGCCGGTGTCGTTGATGCCGGCCGGACTGCTCAACACATGTCATTCGGACGAAGTCGCAGATCTGCTGGCATTGATTCAATCCGGGTTGAAACCTGTCGCCAAGGCTCCACCCTCTGTACCGATACCAGGCGTCCCCAAACCGATCGCTCACTGGCAGTTCGAGGATGATGACAGCGAAGCTCGCGACAGTGCGGGAAATCACCACGGAACAGCCCATGGAACCGTGATTCGTGATGGAAAGTTCGGTAAGGCCCGCTTGTTTGATCGCGCGAAAGGGGATCACATCAAGATTCCTCATTCGCCAGACTTTGAGATCGGGACTTACACCGTTTCGGCCTGGGTCTGGCTGACAAAGGAGCCGACATTCTCGGGGATTCTGGGAACTCGGACGGGCGGTGAATTCACATTTGATATGAAAGTGAATGCAGACAAGGTCCACGGCGACATCGGTGACGGCACTCGCTGGATCGAAACGAGTGTCAACTTTTACAAGAACGATGTCGGCAGTAACGACCAGGGTGGCGATCTGCCCATTCAACGCTGGTATCTGATCACATTCGTGATTGACAACGAGCGCAAGGAAAGTCGCCTCTATCTGGATGCCGACCGCAAGAAGACAATTCCGTTCAAGGGGGAGCCACGTCTGATGCGATCTGGCCAGACCATGACGATCGGCAATACAGGCCAGGGGGGCGAGTTCATGGACGGAGTCATCGACGATGTCAGGATCTGGAATCAAGCGCTCAGTGATCAACAGGTCAAGAGTTTGATGGGACCGTGAAAGCGGACTGATTCTTTCTGGTGCCAGTCTGGCTCGTGCCCCTTCCTGTCGGAGAAAATGGACCCCAGATTGTAAAAAAGGCCCGCCATCACATGTGATGGCGGGCCTGAATCATTTTTATGGCAATCCCGTTGACGGCTAGGGAGTGGCCGGGACTGGAGCGTCTTCGCGAAGTCCCGGAATGCGCGTTCCACACGAAGACCGGGCCTTCCTTCGCAAAGCCTCAGTCCAGTCCCGGCC
>CAZSTW010000205.1:0-9430 GCA_964609845.1 uncultured Planctomycetaceae bacterium
ACTGGAAGAGGCCCTGATAATTGCGACCAGACCGCGATCCAGTACTCTCTGCAGGTTTTCGTGACGACTCATAGAGATTTGCTCAATCGAGAATGAAGTTGAAGAACAAACGATGAACGGTGATTGGCTCGCCAACACCTGCCAGGAATTCGCACGATGTCAGGCGCGTGCAGAGAATTTTTCGGCATACTCCAGCACCCACTGATCAATCAGTTCACTGAAGGATTCCAGATCGATTTGTGCAAGCATCTGAAAATGCGACCGGCTGAGGACTTCCTTGTTCCGGATGGCCCCGCGTGCGACAAGTTCCACGATATGACTCGGTGAGTAGGGGCGAATCACCATTTCCAGTCGGCTATACAAACGGGTCAGCCCTTTTCCGGCAGCAGGGGCCACATCATCTCGCGAAATCTTCGCTCCCCAGCCGTCTGCTTCCATCACCGTCACAAAATCGAATCCTGGAAAGACCTCGGGAAGTTTACGAAGGCAGGCTTCAATGTGTTCCGACAATTCCAGGCGAGCCTTGGAATGGAGGTTCTTGAATTCATCTTCCGTCATCGCACGCTCGGCGCGTTCACGATCTTCCGCCGATCGCTTCCGCTGGCCTCGTTCGATGGCTCGTTCCAGTCGCTGATCGAAGTCCATTCGCAGTTATCCGTTCGCACCCGAAATTATCCGGGACAAAAGACATGACGCCCAAACCTGATGAGGGAATTCAGTACCCATTCATGTGTTGTATCCGGATCGATTGCGGCAAAGTGACCGAGACTTCGCAGCACCTCAGCCCAGCCGGGCATGCAGCTTCCGAAAAATCAACGCATGACAGGACGCTCGTGGTGCGGCATGACTCGATTTCGAATTCGATCCATCATCGCAGAACGCATTTACGTGCGGTTCTGACCGTGCGCTGCACCCGACGGATGATGAACGTACTCGATTTCTGAGCCGTGACTCCCAACTTGCACCACGCGCCGATTCTAGACCGTTGACGCGCGGCAGGCAACCAGCACGGGTGGCAATCGACGTCACAGAATTACGGATTGAGTTCGCTGCGAAGGCGATAGGGCGAAGAGACCGGAATGCCAAACGGATCGAGTTCCACGGCAAAGGCTGTGTTTCGTCCCGAATGCTTGGCTCGATATAGACAAGCATCCGCCTGCTCAACGATCAGTTCCGGTGGGCAGCGTTCATCAACACGTGAAAGAACGGCGGCCCCGATCGACAATCCAATTTGAGTTGTCGCGGGAAGTTCCGACACGACCTGTTGCAACCGCGATACAGGTAGAGAAATCTCCTGCGGACTGCAGTTGTAACAGATCACCGTAAATTCATCGCCACCGAAGCGAGCGACGAAGTCGTATGATCGAACTCCGGCACACAAGCTGTCAGCCACCTTCCGCAGCATCGTATCACCAGCTCGATGCCCATATCGATCATTGACCAGTTTGAAGTTGTCCAGGTCAATCAGCAGCAACGCCATTGCCTGCTGCGATCGTGCAGCGCGATCGAGTTCTTCTCGCATTCTTCGATTGAAAGAGACGCGGGGAGGCAGCAGCGTGACAGGATCAAGGTGATTCTGATGCATTGCCGTCGAGATCCGTCCCCAGCTGACAAATGTTTCCCCATCGATAATGACGGCTGCACAACCCGCATTATCATGAATCAGTATCGGCGTTTCTTGAATCGCTTCGCCCGTTGTCGCATCGACGGCCTGTGGCCGCGAGTCCGCTTCGGATGGAAGCGCGAAGACGGTTTCGGCGATCGATCCAACCGTCACCGCTTCCCAACGGATTCTTTCGACAGGATTTGTCGTCGCCAGAAGTTTCTGGACGTACCGCATGTCGACGATTCCATCAATCACACCCACCTCGTTCTGTACAAGTCGATGAGGTGGTCCACTGCGATCCCAGTTGCGAAACAAATCACCTAGTGACGTCGACGATGACGCCACAAGGCTATCGGACTGACCTGTAAGTGTTGACGTTGACTGGAGAACAAATTGAGTCTTCATGGCATAAATCCGAGCATTGACTGACGTAGATTTCCGTGCAAGAAACAAGTTTTTCACTCAGGCTCTGAATAACGCATCTGGATCGCGACGACTGTGTCCTTGCGAGACAGAAATGCATCCACAACTTGTGGATCGAAATGCGTTCCTCGCCCTTCCTGAAGAATCGCAAAGCACTTTTCCAGCGGGAACGCGGGTTTGTATGGGCGACGAGTACTGAGAGCATCAAATACGTCTGCAACGGCAGTGATGCGTCCTTCCATCGGGATCTGCTCACCTGCCAGCCCGAACGGATATCCGCTGCCATCCCATTTTTCGTGATGCGTCAGGGCAATTCGTGATGCGAGCGCCAGGAGTGGCGAATCAATCTCGTCCAGAATATTGGCTCCCATCTGCACATGCCGACGAAACGCCTCGAAGTCGGTTTCATCACACTGCTGAAGAACGTGAATCCCCATGCTGCAATGCTTGCGCATCAAAGAGCATTCGTCGGGATCGAGCTTCCCCGTCTTCAACAGGATGGAATCTGGAATTCCGATCTTGCCGACGTCGTGCAGCTTGGCGGCATCCTGAATCAGCTTGACGAAGGTGTCGTCAAACCCCATCGCTTCGGCGATCAGAGCCGCATAGCCTCCGACCCGGATGACATGTCGTCCTGTATCGTTATCGCGGTATTCTGCAGCACGCGCCAGACAATTGATGATGTTCTGTTCGGCCTTCACGAGAGCCGCCGTACGTCGGCGCACTTCCGCTTCGAGCATTTCGGATGATCGCAACAGGAAGTTCTGCTGAGCTCGCAAGGCCAGCAGATTGCGGACACGGGGCAGCATGTCCATCGGGTCGATCGGTTTGCTCAGAAAATCGTTTGCTCCCAGCTCGAGCGCCTGATGCTTGATTTCCTCCTCTGCATGGGCGGTCAGGATGATCACGGGAAGATGACGCGTCGATTCGTCCGATCGAAGTTCACTGAGAATCTCCAGACCGCTGACGTCAGGCATCATGATGTCGAGCAGGATCAGGTCCGGTTCCTCCTGCTGAATCCGGTACACAGCATTCGCAGGATCGGTCGTCGAATCGACACTCTCGAAGCCCCAGGTCCGCAAATACTTCTTCGCAACGCGGATGTTGAGTTCCTCATCGTCGATGATGAAGATCTTCTGAAGTGACGGATCCTGACAGGGAATCGACCAGTCAGTCTTTTTGACGCCCAGTTTTGCCGACGAGAATCCCCTCAGATCAAGATCTGAAAACGCGGATTCTGTGACGGGTTCCAATTCGGCGAGCATTCTTGGTCCTTTTGTGTCGTTCTGGCAAATCGATCCAGATTGACGTGCATTTTCGTTCGTGTTCAGACGGATGCGATTTCTGGGGTCTTGATCCGGTCCGAGTAGTTCTTGATGGAGATGACGTGGCGATCGATGTTGGCCCAGTCGTTCGATCGAATCCCTTCGCAGATTTGTGCTGCGGGGCTCGTAAAACAGGGAAATCCACTGGTGCCAGCCGATCCCTTGATCCAGTGGGCCGCAACGAGCGACTCAACGGGATTTCGATCAGCCACCGCAAGTTCCAGTTCCTGAACCTTCACGCGCAACGAGTCCACAAAATCGACAACGATCTCAGCAAATTCGGGGTCGTTCGTCGGAAGCTTTGAATGGATCGGAGTCAGATCAGGAGACTTATCCTTGGCCGCACTCGAATGTAATTCGTTGTAGATCACCGAAATTCGCTGCAGCAGTTCATCCGCACTGACGGGCTTGCTAAGGAAGTCACTGCATCCGGCAGCGATGCATTTGTCACGATCTCCCTTCATCGCGTGAGCTGTCAGCGCGATGATTGGGACCATCACACCAGCGGCTCGCATTTTTGTAGCGGCCGCGTATCCATCCATGACCGGCATCTGCATATCGAGCAGGATGACATCAAACGCATGTCGCCCCAGAACCAGTTCGCAAGCCTGCTGGCCGTTCTCGGCCTGAGTCATCACAGCCCCGGCACGCGAGAGCACCAGCGAAATCAGTCGTCGATTCGCACTGCCGTCGTCGACAACAAGGACACGCAGTCCTTGAAATTTCGGTGCGTCGAGTTCCTTTGCGACTGGTGTATGGGCGTCAACGATGTCTCCGGCGGCACCGGCAGATATCATAGGTACGTTCTGCAGGTCACCAACATCGATCGTCAACTGAAAATTGCTGCCCCGTCCGACTTCACTTTCAACAGTCAGATCTCCCCCCATCATCCGGGCGAGGCGCCGGCTGATGGACAGCCCCAGGCCTGTTCCGCCGTATTTGCGGGTTACCGTGGTGTCGGCCTGCACGAACGGGTCAAACACCAGTTTCTGTTTTTCAGGTGGTATCCCGATTCCGGTATCGATGACGTTGACCACCAACTGCGTGGGATGGCTTTGGGGTTCGACATGAGCAATCAACTGCACTCCACCAGTGGCCGTAAACTTACGGGCATTTCCGAGCAGATTAATCAAGATCTGACGGAGACGAACGGGATCGGTATCGACCTGCTCAGGGATTGGTCCCTGCCAGTTGTAATCGAGACTCAGATTCTTTTCGCGGAATCCGACTCGCATCAGCGAGACAACTTCGGCGAGTAACTGGTGCGGAGATTCGGCTCGTTTTTCCAGTTGCAACTGACCGGACTCGATCTTCGAAATATCCAGAATATCGTTGATGACCGTCATCAGATGCTTTCCGCTTGTATGAAGCGTTGACAGCATCTCGTCGCGATCCTCGGGAGAATCAACCCAGCCACGTCGCAACAGATCGGCGTAGCCCATGATGGCATTAAGCGGTGTGCGGATCTCGTGGCTCATGTTTGCCAGGAAGTCACTTTTGGCACGACTCGCTGCTTCGGCCGCTTCACAGGCTGTTTTCAGTTCCGCAGTCCGGCTGGCCACGCGCTGTTCAAGGTGATCGTTCGCATCTTGAAGTTCCTGCTTGGAAGCCTGGATCTGAACCAGCATTCCATTGAAAGCTCGAAACAGATCACCCAGTTCGCCATCGACGGTTCCTTCTACCCGCAAGGCATAGTTATCTTCGTCGGCGACCTGACGTGCGACATTGGCCAGGCGGTCTATGGGCTGTACGATCCCCCGCTGCAGGAACAAGGCGACGCCGACAGCAACGATCCACGAGCCAAGTCCAACGAGTGCCGTCAAGATGCCGTACTTGCGAATCGCTCGCCAGACCGTCGTGAAATCAACCTGAAACTTCAGTTTTCCAATCACTTCGCCATCACTGCGAACGGGCGTTTCCAGGATGTAGTGGCCGCGGGGAAGTGAAGCATCACTTGCGAATGCTTCGTGGGCAGCGGGGCGATTCGGATAAGCCCCCACGAGTTCTCCAGAAATGGAATAAATCGCAGCAACCGTGACACTGGTTTCTGCACGAAGAGCCGCGAGAAGACGGTCCGCCTGGACCGAGTCGACGAATTCAACGGCTGCGGCACTGTTCAGCGCCAGCAGTTCCGCCTGGGATTCCAGTTGATCCCATTTGGCATTCTGTAGTGTGATCACCCCGTATGCGGCAAACACTGAGCACGCCAGCAACAGTGCTACCGTCACGGAAAACGTAGCCAGCAACATCAGCTTTCGCCGGATCGTTGCAGGTGTCTTGGATGTCGTTTCTGTCATGGTGAGTTTCTTATGCTGGTGGCAACTATTTGCCTTGTTTGACAACTCGTACAAGGTTCAGGCTGAGCAACCGTCCATCTGGTTCCAGTTTCCGCCGCTTCAACTCGACGGGGTCGGCTTCAATCAAAAGAGATTCCCCCTGTCGAACAAATGAGCAGGCGACTCCTGTGGCATTCAGGGGATCCGCTTCATCGCGCCAGACGAGTACCGGTAGATTGGCCGTCAGCTTCAATATGGCCTCAACGACGTCCGGTTTGGCATCAGTCGGTATGAAGAGCAGATGGCACGGTTGGTAGTCCTGCGCACTCTTGATCACAACGACACGGATTGGGCGATCTTTCAACTTACGAGTTGTCAGTTTCTGCAGCCCGCCATGAAACGGGTCGGGATCGATAACACCGATGACGAACGGTGCAGTATGAGCCTTGGCATCATCCGGCCATGCGATGAATTTGGATGTCGCGTAGAGTCGAGCCAGCTTCAAGTCGTATTCAGCGGCAACCCCCGGGACACGTTCTGCCGCCAGCATCGTCTCCTGTTCGCGCACCAGCCCCCACACCGCGACAGCAGCGGTCACAACCAGGCAAATGACCCGGTTCTGGGGACGGCGTTGGAGCCTTGCTGAGAACACGAAACCAATATCCCAGTAATGCAGCATCGCAAATGGCTCAGGGCGTCTGCGCCATTCAACGAAGCATGTGGATATTGGGAACATAGGTTGCGATTTCGCATCGTGCTGACAAATCAGCCATCCGTGATGTTGCGCTCGTCCACCTATCCCGAATACTCGAAATTGTCGTTAAATTCGGTATTGCCGGGCATCGCGTATTTATGACGAGATCCGGAGCCAATTGAGGATGATAGGACTTCTGATGCCTGTTCGGTTAATGAGGATCACCCCAATGGTGTGGGCAATCCGGTCGTGAGTGATGGCGACGAATGCGCCTGTCGAATCAAACGATTGCAGTGGCCACTTCTCATCCAAACGTTTGTCAATTGCCTTCGAAGACATTTCGAACATGCGCAGAGCAGGCACATTTCACAGATGGACTTGGGGGCAAGGACTTTGTTGCCTGGGAATTGTCATTGTCCTTGGCGGACGGCTATTTGCGGAAGATTTGCCGAGTTCCGTAAATACGAGCGTCGATTCACCATCTGCCGCGGTCAATGAGGCGAACCCAGCCGATGTGAACCTGGATGCACTCCTGGATCTGGCCGACAAGGCTCCAGAAACTTTGCAGTCCATCAATGTTAAAGAGGCACCGCGTGGATTAGCGATCAGCCCCGACCTGGTATTCAACCCGAATGAGAATCACAACACCGCCAATTCTATCGGGGAATTGTTGACGAATGCTCCGGGTGTCATCAGCCGGAGCACGTCGGCATTGAATCAGGATGCACGAATTCGGGGCTACTCCGGGTCTCAAGCTGTTGCCGTTGCCAATGGAATGAATCAAGGACGAACACGACTCGATATTGATTCGCTCTTCAGCCAGATCGACCCGAATCTTGTCGAATCGATCACGGTCATTGCCGGTCCCTATTCCGTCGAATACGGACCAGGATTCGCATTCTTCGATGCTCAACTGATAAGCCCCGGTCGCTCCAATGTGATGAAGTACACATCCGTTTCAAACTTCGGTTTCAATACGAATGGCCAGCAACTGATGTGGCGCGAAACCGCTGGTTTTTCCGACCAGCATTCGGGAGCTATTGTCAGCTTCGGTCAGCGAATGGGGAACGACTACCGGGCAGGATCACCGTCAACGGATTTCCACGTTCCAGCCAGTTATCATGTTCAGGATGTCTACGCCGTCATCAGCGGTGACATCACAGAACGCAGCCGAGTTGACGCCAGCTTCCTGCACCAGGCGATTCAGGACACCGAGTTACCCGGTGTTGCCTACGACATCAACCGCCAGAACGCTGATCAGATCAACCTGCGATTTGCCTGGCGCGATGATTCAACAAACACCGATCGTTTTCAGGCTCAATTCTGGTGGAACGAAGCCACTTACAGTGCTGATGCTTCGCGGCCCTCAAAACAAATCACCTTCGTCAGTCGACTGATCGACGAACCGTATCCGGATATGGCGGGTGGCGGAACCTTGATCGGAAACGGGTTGTCCGACAACTGGGGCGCACGAGGTCTGGCACTGTTCGGAGATCAGGAAGTCTGGCAGCTGCGCACCGGGGTCGACTGGCGTCGGATTCGACAGTTCTACCGTGAGCAGGATTTTCAGGCCAACGGCGCCCCTGCCCTGATGGGGGATACTTTTGGTATTCCCAATTCCTCTCAGGATGACTTTGGGGTGTTTGCAGGGGGGACGTGGAAACCAGTGGATCGCTGGACGCTGGCCGCAGGTCAACGTCTGGATGCGGTCGCGTACGGGCTGACGACTTCCGATCTGGTGGTGACATCCACTCAAAACACTCCGAACCTGGACTTTTACCCGGGATTTGATACTTCCACTCGACTACTGAGTACCACGTACTTCACGAGCAGCATTCAGGCAAC
The DNA here is from genome assembly GCA_964609845.1 of uncultured Planctomycetaceae bacterium. Taxonomy (GTDB): domain Bacteria; phylum Planctomycetota; class Planctomycetia; order Planctomycetales; family Planctomycetaceae; genus Schlesneria. Next base: position 8,170 of record CAZSTW010000205.1, read on the forward strand.
GGACGACCTGACATTGAATGCGGGTGTGGCCTATGCAATGCGACCGCCAAACCTCACCGAACTGTACAGTGATCAACCATTTGCACCGATGGTTCGCTTCGGAAACAGCTTCGCATTTGGAGATTCCGCCCTCGCGTCGGAAAAAAACCTGCAATTTGATCTCGGTTTTACGAAACGCTATGAAAAAGCGAAGTTCGGTGCGCGAGCCTTCCATAGCGAGATTCATGATTACATCGGCCTGGCGGCATCAGACTACGGGACCTTTCCGCTCATCGGTACGGTACCACCAGGAACGCTGGGACGTGGTCGTCCGTACATGGCGGACCCGAATATTCCGAATCAGGATCTGAACGCCGATTCGGCGTCCTTCTGTTACATTTATCGCAACATTGACCGAGTGACACTCTCGGGCTTCGACGTGATTGGCGAACAGCAGGCACGTCCATGGCTCGAGTTTGCGGAGTCGATCAACTACACATACGCCAACAACTGCGATCCGACATGGGTGGATGTCTATACGGGCCAGGTGAATCAGCTTGGTTCAAGCGAAGGACTACCTGGGATCTATCCCATTAGCGGAGCTGTCTCCATTCGACTCGTGGAACCAGAGAATCGCAAGTGGACTCTGGAATGGCAAAGTCGAGCCGCTGCACGGCAGAACCATCTTGCCTACAGCCTGGGTGAAGTTGGAACACCCAGCTTCATCGTTCACAATATCTATGCGAACTATCGATTCACCGATCACATCTCGCTGCGGACCTCACTGCTGAATGTGTTCGACCTGAACTACTATGAGCACAACTCACTGGCCATCGTCAACCAGACAGGCAACATCAGCTTCGTCAAGAACCCTGGCCTTTCATGGTTCGCCGGGCTGGATTGCAGTTTCTGATCAATCCGTTGATCGCTGTTCTATCCCTTCGGAAGGACGAGGCGACGAGTCGTTCGCCAATCTGCGAACGCTCGAACGATACGGCTCGGCAGAAGCCCTTTCCGGCGTTGGGGCTCTCGGCTCGCCTGCTGGGATTGAATTTCAATCCATTTGGCCGCGTTCCGCCGGGTGCGATCTGTTCAAAGTCTGACGCGGTACGTCAGGTTGGCTCTGTCATGAAGTGGAGGAGAGCGGGCCCAGAATGTTCGCACAAAGAACGACTTAACCCTGTGCTGAGCAAAGGGTTAAATGAGAGGCCCCGGTCGGAGTCGAACCGACGATGACGGATTTGCAATCCGCTGCCTTAGCCACTTGGCTACGGGGCCGACA
>CAZSTW010000206.1:0-4780 GCA_964609845.1 uncultured Planctomycetaceae bacterium
TCACACCTGGCTGGCGGCAGCTACTGGCAAGCACAGAGACAAAGATGTGGGTAACTTTGACTCCACCCTACATCCTCTCCAGTTTCGAAAAGGGATTGGCCCTGTGACAGGAATACGGCCTGCTTGAGAAGAGTTGGCAAATCATTCACGATACAGTCTTATGGGGATGCAAACTCCAAAGGATTCGCCCAGTTGCCGCTCCATCTCCCCCCATATGCGCAGACTGCGCCATTCGACATCCCCACGACACATCGCGAACGTCGAGTTCTGATCGTCGGGGGAAGTACCCGAGCCGCCGCAAGTTCGGCTCGGCGAGCGGGGCTGCAGCCAGTCTGCGCGGATCTGTTTGCGGATTACGATACACGACAAATCGCTGAAATAATCCCGGTTCGAAGCTTTCCAGAGAGTCTGCCGGACGATGTTGCTCATGTCCGAGCCGATGGCTGGTTCTACACGGGAGCCCTGGAAAATCGCCCGGATCTGATCGAGCGAATGGATCGGGCAGGTACTTCCTACGGTCCCCTCTGGGGAACCCGATCAGCAGCATTGAAGCAGATTCGGAGTCCATTCTGGATTGCCTCAACGCTGCGGCAATGCGGCCATCGTGCGCTGGAGGTCAAAACCCAAGCGACCGAGCCCCCGGCAGACGGTAACTGGATGCTGAAACCAATCAGCAGTGCTGGCGGCAGAGCTGTCAGCGTCTGGAATGAGTCGCGTCGCTCACAGGGAATCCAGGAACCCGTCTATTTTCAGCGTCTCTGTCAAGGCGATGCACTTTCGGCTGTTTTCCGATGTGATTCGACGGGAATCACATTGCTGGGGATGTCCCGCCAGTTGCCTGGCCATATTCTTTCCGAGGCGGCGGCTCCATTTCTATACAGCGGGTCACTTGGCCCACTTCCCTGCGAGCAACCAACCGACCACTATTTCGAGATCGGTGCACTTGTGACCCGACAATTGCAAGCGCTGGCAGAAGAATGCCAGTTGCAAGGCATCATTGGAGTCGACTTCGTCCGCGATCAAAACGGCATCCCCTGGATCCTCGAGGTCAATCCCCGGTACACAGCGTCGGTTGAGATTCTGGAACTCTCGAACCAGCAGTCATTTCTTGAAGCATGGGGCGATAAAGCCCCGTTGCGTCGGCTGAGTGAACGGCCGATTGTCATGAAACTGGTCGTGTACGCACCGCGATCGGTCGTGATCGGCGACTTGACTCGACTTGCTTCCACCGACGATTGGCAGATCCCCGGAATAGCGGATATTCCCGTTCCAGAGAGTCCGATTCCGGTGGGCTGGCCGATTTGTACGGTCTTTTCGTACGGGAGAACCGAAGAAGAATGTGTCGCCAGATTGAACCGTCGGGTTGACACGGTTTGGAAAATGGTCAACTATCGAGGTGATGAGCCCGTCGAACGGTTTCAGGATTGAAGCCGGGGGAGTGCCAAAGGACTTGCCGCGATGTCAATTTCCGTCATACCGGATGGCCCGAGATCCCCTCATATCTTCATTTCCGAATCCTTCAATATCGTGCCGTCGTTGAACGTCTCAATTTCTGTCGATAAGATCGAATTGGGTGACAGCAGATCGTTTGTGTCGACCTTAGCCTCCTAAACTTTCAGAAGAACATGACGAAAGCGACCGACATCCGCATTCGCAGTACCAACTGCACATTCGAGTCCGTGACGTTTCGGACTCCCATCAAATTCGGCGGACGCGTACAGTCCAAGTCGTTCCTGATCAATGTCGACGTGGAAGTCGAATCGCGCGATGGCAAACGCCACGCCGCCGGGTTCGGCAGTATGCCCGTCGGCAATATCTGGGCCTGGCCGTCCGACAAGGTGACCGCCGAACAGTCCGAAGACGCGATGAAACAGTTCGCCGAAGCGGTTGTCGAACTGGCATTTGGTTGCAGTGAGACCGGACATCCCCTGGAACTTTCGTATCATCTGTCGGCCGAATACGAGCACCTGGGCAAGACGCTTTCCAACCGTCTGAAGTTACCGGAACCGATTCCCAAGCTCGGTCTGGCTGTCGCTGCGAGTCCGTTTGATGCCGCACTGCACGATGCCTATGGGCGGCTTCACGGAATGAACAGCTATGATACGCTGTCGTCCAAATATGTTTCGTACGACCTTTCTGAATACCTGGACAAGCAGTTCGCCGGCGAGTTCCTCGACAAATACACATTACGGCAACCCAAGGAGCGGATGCCGCTCTATCACCTGGTGGGAGCCCTGGACCCGTTGACCGATGCGGATATCACCACAAAAGTTGGTGACGGACTTCCCGAAACACTGGCACAGTGGATTCCGTTCAATGGCTTGACTCACATGAAGATCAAGCTGGCCGGAAACGATTTTGACTGGGACGTCAATCGGACCCTGTCCGTGAATCGCGTTGCCGAGGAAGCTCAGGCGGCCCGCGGGTGCACGCAGTGGTATTACTCTGCCGACTTCAATGAGAAATGCCCGAACCCAGAATACGTGATCAGCTTCCTCAATAAGATCCGGGAAGCCTCTCCCGCAACGTTCGATCGGATTCAGTACATCGAGCAACCGACGCATCGCGATCTGAAGTCGCATCCAGATCATCGGATGCACGAAGCGGCCAAGCTGAAGCCGGTCGTCATTGATGAATCCCTGACCGACTACGATTCGCTGCTGCTGGCTCAGGAAATGGGATACACGGGAGTTGCCCTGAAAGCCTGTAAGGGCCATACCGAATCATTGCTGCTGGGTGCTGCCGCTCAGAAGTTCGGCATGTTCCTGTGTGTTCAGGATCTGACATGCCCAGGCTATTCTTTCCTGCATTCCGCCAGCCTGGCCGCCCGCATCCCCTCAATCGCAGCGATCGAAGGAAACAGCCGACAGTACTGTCCGGCCGCCAACAAGCAGTGGGCCAAGCGGTTCCCAGCCATGTTTGATATCACGGATGGAACCGTCGGAACGTTCGAATTGAACGGCGAAGGCCTCGGTTTTTAAGACATGTGATCTCGTCATTCGCCGATGGCGGGGTGAATCGGGCCTGGTTCCTGGTGCTGTTTGCCCTCAGCTTAAATGAGACTGAGGGCGGTCACGGTGAGGATCCAGGAGAAATGGATCACCGCTGCTCCGATCTCTGCGCCCTTCGCTCTCTCTGCGTTTCAAAAGCATTTCCGTAGAAGCCCAGGGCATTGTCCTGACACAAGGCAGAGACCTGTTCTTAGTGCGTGTCGCACTTCCGTGTCGCGTCAAAACATGGGTTAGACGCTGTCGTTTGATGCCCGCAGGACGCCACCCTGAAATGAGATGCGTTCTAGTTCGTGATGCCTGGTTCTTCGATCTGTTGGGCTGAAGGGCCACCAGAGGCTGATCGTGGCGACCTCATTCGGAGTGGGCGGACTTGCGAAGGCCATGGTGACTTTTGCAATGAGATTGGACGACATTGCGGTCGATGCGAACGGGGGGGGCGAAAGCCTGTGGCTTCCGTCGCAATGCCTCTGCTCAGACGTTGGAAATATCCTCATCGAATACTGCTGAGGACAACTTCCCGGATCAGGGATTTCAGGCGAAATTCGTTGTTTCTGGTCTTGTTGATGATCGATTCGATTGTGATCGAATCGGCGGGCGTCAGTTCTCGGGCCAGTGCGAAGCGTAGCAGGTGGCCCGTGAATGCTTTGGCGAATCGTTCCTCTTCTTTGACCAGCGATTGTTTGAAGCCTTCAACGCCCTCGAAATGATACTTTCTCAGTAATGTCCCACTCGAGTCGACGTTCTTGCCGTTCTCGTACTTGTCTCGCCAGCGGCCGGTGATGTCGTAGTTTTCGAGAGCGAATCCCAACGGGTCGATCCGCGAATGACATCCGGCACATGACGGATTCTTGCGATGCGCAGCGAACTTCTCGCGGATCGTCAGATCTTTTGCAGAATCGTCTTCGTTCAGAGGAGGAATATCGTTGGGAGGTGGCGGCGGGGGATCGTTGAAAATCACTTCGATCACCCAGGCCCCTCGTGCAATCGGATGAGTTCTTTTCGGGCCGGAATTCATACTCAGCATTGCGGCGTTGGTAATGATTCCACCGTAACGCTGGTCCGTGATCGCGACTCGTTCAAACGTATGTGATCGCAACTTGCTCCGCAGATCGTCTTCAAATCGCCGCTGCATCTCCAGCTGCAATTTGCCAGGATCCTGGTCAGCCGGCACCTGTTTTAAAGCCGCCGTCGACTGTTCCAGCGACTTTGACAGTGCTGATCGCTTATCTTTTTGTTCCGCAGTCATCGCCGTCAGCAGATCGGCATCGGAAATAAACAGACCGTTCCCGCTGGCGGATTCAGCGACCTCGTCAGCGGTTAACGCCCGATCATACAAGCGAGCTTTGTCGATACTGACGTTCAGGTACCTGTTGCCTCCTGCGGGAAGGTGGCGCAACCCGAACAAAACAAAGCTTTGTTCTTTGGGAAACGTGGCTGCCCCTTTGCGAAACGGTTTTCCATAGGGCTTGCCGTCACGGTAAAGCAGGGTTGTGCCATCTTCCTGATAGACCATGACGAGATGCAAAAGCTCGCCCGACTTCGTTTCTTCGGTCGATTCTGGAAAATCCTCAGTGCGGGCAAATCCGTTACTGCCCGAGATCCAGTGTCTGGGCTTTCGCTCACCGATCACAATTGTATCGAAGAAATCTCCCGGCCCCTGGATCCCCATCACGCCACCACCTGGTTGATCGAGGTTCTGCACCTGAAACCAGACTTCCAGGCTCTTGGCCTTAAATTCCACGGGCAGGCCGGAGCTCTGCAGATAGGCC
>CAZSTW010000206.1:4892-8219 GCA_964609845.1 uncultured Planctomycetaceae bacterium
TTTGGCCTTCAATTCCACGGGCAAGCCGGAGCTCTGCAGATAGGACTTGTTGAGGACCACCGCCCCCTCTTTGAATTCAATTTTGCCGTGCGGCGTCAGTTCGAGTGATCGGATCGACTCCTTCAAATCGCCATTGAATTCCCATGCGGCGAATGGCTTCAGATCCACGGGGGGCTTTTCGCCGGACTTCGCCTTGCGATCAGCCAGCAATTTTACTCGGACCGGTTCAACGAGGCTCTCCATCTCGATTCGAAGTTGCTTGATCTCCGTTTCCAGTTGTTTGCGACGTGCGCTGTTTCGCTGGTTTTCTTCAGTGACCCTGGCAACGTCGACGGACGGCGGCGTCAACGGGGAGTTGTACCAGGCCTTCAGGAATTCGCTCTGGTAACTGAAACTGGGAGCAATCAGTTCCTTGATGGGCCGATCTTCAATAAAGACGGCATCGAACAGCAACAAAGGTTCAAGGACCATCTGCAGACTCGCCGGGTACGTCCGGTCGAGTGTGTAGTACCTGTTAATCTGTGGATCAGGGGTCGCAGCCAGAATGTTTTCGAGCTGCATCCATTGCGACGGAAACGCATCCAGAAACCGCTCAATCCTGGGGTCGGCGATCATCCGCTCAATCGTCCGATCCAGCACCTCGGGACGCAGCAGTTCGCCAGATTCGGCCAGTTTCAACAGATCCCGGTCAGGGCCGCTTCCCCAGAGAAAGAACGAGAGCCTGGATGCAACTTCGAAAGGGGCGTCCTCCTGTAATGCACTCCCTGTTCGATAGAGGAACAGCGGCGACGACAGAACCGCCGACGCCACCTTTTTCATGCTCTCCGTAAACGGCAGACCCTGCTCCATTTTTCCGGTCGCATAGGCCGTGTATCGATCGAGGACTTCGGGATTAACAGGGCCGCGAAAGGCGATTGAAAGCAACTGTGCCAGCCGCTGTTTGACTTCGGCCTGCATGTCGGTCCCTGGAGCGGGCTCACGAAACCAGTCATTCCAGCGGCCGACGTTCTGTTCATTGAAGTCGGGGCTTTCCACGATCGAGACGCTCAAACGTAGAAAGGCATCCAGGAGCAGCGGCGACAGGGTCAGTTGATTTGCCTGATTATCAAATCCATGCTCGGCCCGCAGATCCTTCGGAAAAGCTTTGACATCGCGCAGACCTGCGATCGGACGCAACGAATGCGACGTCACGCTGACTCGACCGGGCATCTTTCCCGGTTCCCTGTGCAGATGATTCTCGGACCGGGTCATCAACTTCTCGGGCAGTTCGAAGACGTCGAGCTTCAACTGGAAGAGATCTTTGATGGAGTTGTTGTATTGAAAGCGATTCAACCGACGTACGGGTTGGAGAGGGCGTTCTTTTCCCGAAGTCGCCTCGTGCAGCATTCCTTTTAGAGTCGCCAGCAATCGGGTACGAGTCTGTTCGTCCAGCGGCGGTTCTGTTTCGGGCGGCATGTCGTTGGCATCAATCGCGTCGATCATACGATTGATCAGTGTGGGCTGCGCAAGGAACTGCTTTAAAGTCGAAAGCTGCTTGAAGCTGACTTCGCCATTCACCTCTTTGCCGCCGTGACACTGAAGACAGTGCTTTGTCACCAGGGGATTCAGAAAGGATTCCACCACATCGGCACAGCACACATTCGCGAGTATGCAGATGCCAGACAGCACGAGTGACGGTCGAAAGAAATCAGTGAAAGACATTGCCAGAGGATTCCTCGGTTCGCGTTCCCGGCCATTTGGGACCATGGCCAGATGCATGGTGAATCTGCCGAGGGCGTTCTACGTCCACAAATCCGAGACAACACCCGTACTGTCCGCATACGAATTCAGCTTCAACCCCATCAACTGAGCGACCGTGAGCCACAGGTTGGAATTCAGAGTGCCACTTTTCATTTTGACGTGGCGTCCCTGTTTGATCTGCCCCTGTCCCTTGCCCGCAACGATCATCGGCAGGTCGTAGAACTGGTGCGTTGCGCCGTCACCCAGTCCGGCACCGTAGGTGACCAGCGAATTATCCAGCATCGTGCTTCCGTCGGATTCCTTGATCTCTTTCATTCTTCGAAGCAGGTCTGCGAATTGCTGCATGTGGAAAACATCGATCTTCTGCAGATCTTTGTAGCCGTCACCCTGCTGATTGTGAGTCATGTTGTGGTGCTGCACAGGTTTGTCGAACACTCCTTCGTACATCAGCGTTGCGTCCCAGCGTTCAGGGCCGATCATGAAGGTCGAGACATTGGTGATTCCCATCCGAAATGCGAGCAGCATCAGGTCGGTCTGCAATCGAATATAACTCCCTCGCGGCAGTACTTCGTTCTTCGGAATGGCGACATCAACACTGGTCAACAGCTTTTGCATTTTTTCAATGCGGATTTCAATGTCGCGGATCATCTCCATGAAGTGATCCATGGTCTGACGATCTTCGTGAGCCAGTTTCTTCGACAATGACCGAGCATCGGCAAGCACCAGATCGGTCACGTCCGCCACATGCTTGCGGTAGCTGTCTCGCAGGAACAGACGATCGTAGAGCTTCTGTGGATCTCGGATTGAGGGTGCAATCTTGTCTGGCCCGTACCAGGAAATGTTATCGAATTCGATCGGTTCTTTTCCGGCAGTGAAACCATTGCAGCTGATTTCGAGCGTGTTGAAAATCGTCGAGTGACCAACGGCGTCTCCGATGACCTGGTCGAGAGTTCGTCCATTCGGATGCGGCAGGCCTCGTTCGGCGGCCTGCTGCGGGGAAATGCTGGTCAGATAGCATGACGCTCCCTGAGCATGGACATCCTGCCCGTTCTTATAGGATCGCTCCAGTCCGGTAATCAGAGTGACATCGCCCGTCAGATCCGCCAGCGGCTGCATGGTCGATGTCAGTTCCAGCGGATAAACGCCGGGCTTGTTTTCTTTACGGCGTTGAGCCTTGATCTTGTCGGCGTCAAATCCTCCGATGAAGCCTGGTAATTCGGCATTTTCTTCTCCCGGGAAGAAGCAACGTCGCACAATCCCGTTGGGGATATACATGATCACCAGCTTCTTGCTGGGAGCTGCCCCGTTGACCGTGCGATCAGCCGCTCCTGCCAACGAATGCAGGAAGGGCAGCGTCAGTGTCGCCCCGCTGGTCTTCAAAAACTTGCGTCGCGTGATGTTCATTCAAATCTCCGGGGATCGAGGTTCAAGTCCCTCTCCCAGCCTGTTGCGATTGAATCTGTGCCAGTGTGATTTGTGCTGATCCGTTACGCCAGAATCCGATCAATCGGTTCGCCACCCAGAGCGATTTTATGCGGACGATTCAGCCGATCGTGGATGATGGTGTCTGGGTCGATGCCAAGCCGA
>CAZSTW010000206.1:8229-9346 GCA_964609845.1 uncultured Planctomycetaceae bacterium
TTATAGATTGTGGCGCAGATGTCGGCGGGGCGGACTGGACCATCGAGCGGCCACGCAGCCTGACTGTCGGAACTGCCGTGAATGGTTCCCCCCCGGATTCCGGCACCCGAAAGTATGGTTGAATAGCAATGCATCCAGTGATCCCGGCCAGCGGTTGCGTTCACCCCCGGAGTCCGCCCGAAGTCACTCGTCAGCACCACCAGCGTCTCGTCCAGTAGTCCCGCCTGTTCGAGATCTTCCATCATTGACGAGTAGACCTGATCCAGATGTGGCAGGTAGCGTTTCAGGATGGGAAAATTGTGTTCGTGCGTGTCCCAGCCAAAGTCCTGAAAGCCGGAAACCACGACGTTGTACCAGGTCCAGATGACGTTCACGAACTTCACACCGGACGCAACCAGTTTCGTGGCGATAAAGGCACTGTTGCCAAACATGGAGTTGCCATACCGTTCCTTGACGCGGGCGTCGATGTGGCGAGGGTCAAAGCAATCTCGAAGCTGCGGAGTGGCCAGAACGTCAAAGGCCGTATTCTGGAATTGCGAATACTGCTCTGAAGCGGATGCCAGCGATCCGTGAGGTTGCAGTTGTGACAACAGACTTCGACGTCCCCCCAACCGATCTGCAGTCACACCATCGATCAGTCGACTGTCATTAATCCGTGGCACCCCCTTTACCAGAATCGGCTCGTCGCGTTTGAAGAGATTCGCTCCCGTATCAAATTCGGGAACGGCTCCCGCCTGCATCGGGGCGTAACGCTGGCCAAGAAATCCGGCGCTGGGGCCAGTCTCGCCCAGGTATCCCAACGGGTTCGGCAGGCTGACATAGGCCGGCAGCCGCTGGCCGGCGGGTTTCAGGTATTCGCAGACGGATCCCATGCTGGGGGGCAGATGCTGGTCGTTCAGTTCCTGCATCCCGGAAGGGGATTCGTAACCTGAGAAGCTGGGAATCTCATTGTGGCAGCCAGCCTTGTGATGGACTGCTCGCAGAATCGCCGATCGGTCCATCCAGCGAGCCATTCGAGGAAGGTGCTCACAAATCTGGATTCCAGGGACATTGGTCGCGATTGGCTGAAACTCGCCACGAATCTGAGACGGAGCATCAGGCTTCATATCAAACATGT
>CAZSTW010000207.1:0-4758 GCA_964609845.1 uncultured Planctomycetaceae bacterium
CAGGGTTGGCCGGTGATCAGATCCCGATGATCACGCAGCAGTTCCGTTTCGGCCGCTGTCGATACGTGCAGGACGTGAAAGCGATGATGATGTCGAAACGCCAGATCCAAAGCTCGCTTCACTGCAATCACCGCGGCACGTTCATCGCGGATTCGCGAATGGTCCGCATACGTCGAGCCGCCGTTAATCGCGTCCCGATTGGCTCGTACGGTTGTTTCATCTTCACAGTGGGCACAGATCGGCAGAGTGGTTTCTGCAAAGATCCGCTCCAGTGCAGCCTGATCATCAACCAGTAAGTCTCCTGTACTGGAGCCGATGAAAATCTTGATCCCGGGTGTCCGCTTCGCACGTGCCAGTTCCTCGACATTGTTCGGCGTTGCACCAATGTAAAAGCCATAATTGACGAGTGACTTGCCTGCAGCCAGTTGAAGCTTCTCTGCCAATCGATCGCACGTAATCGTTGCAGGATTCGTGTTTGGCATTTCTAGAAATGATGTGACCCCACCTTTGGCACATGCACGAGACGCGGTGTGCAGGTCTTCTTTATGAGTCAGCCCTGGTTCACGAAAATGAACCTGATCGTCGACGACTCCAGGAATCAAAAACAGTCCATCAGCCTGGACAACCTCGTCAACCGTCGCATTGGCAGGCGGGGCAAGATCCAGAATCTTTGAATCTTCGATGAGAACAGATGTGCGAACCGTACCCGTTGCCAAAACACACGTGGCCCCTTGAATCAATGTTCGCATAAATGCTCCCGTATGAATTGATCGGAATGGTGTCGTTTCGTCTATTCTAGCGGATCAAGAGCCGGATGTCTTCGGTCATGCCTCACCGAACCGATCGTTGGAATTTTCCGATGAATCAACAGTCCAATGTACGTCTGAACAGTATTCGCGCAGCCACAACCCGATTCTCAGGTGACCACAAATTGACGATGCGTCAGCATTCTGGTTGGACGAGGCTACGCCAGCGGTGCACGACGCGGTATAACGGATCTCGTTTTCGACCGGCACCTGGAACGACATCCGGGCTTGGAAATGTTCGGAATTGTCTTCGAGACTGCGCGTCTGTTGCCCACCTTTAAGAATGAAAGTTTTGTGATGTCTGATCAATGGGAAATGTACTTCGCCCCCGTGGACGAAGAGCCGGCCGCCATCCTGGTGGATCTTGGGATTGCTGAATCCATCCCCGATGACGAACGCCCCATGTTGCTGTGGATGTGGTTGCAGATGCAGTCCCCTGACGAAAATGGCTTCGCCAGCGAAGAAGAAGAGCCGCAACTGGTGAAAATTGAAGACGCCTTTATCGACGCCGTTGAACTTACCACCGGAGCAACGTTTGTCGGTCGCGTCACCACCTGTGGACGGCGAGAATTCTATTTCTATGCCAAGTCGGACGAAGGATTCGAGGACACAATCGCCGAAGCGATGGAACCCTTCGAAGGCTACGAATTCGAAACCGGAGTCCAGGAAGATGAAGAGTGGCGTCAGTACCAGGAAGTGCTGCTGCCCGGCCCCGAAGATTCTCAACAGATCTTTAACCGCCATGTCATCGAAAACCTGATGGAATCAGGCGACACACTGACGACTCCCCGACCGGTGGATCACTTTGCCAGTTTCCCCACCAAGGCCGATCGTGCTGCATTTATCCAGGCAGCAAAGGATGCGGGCTATGAAGTCATCAGCGAAAAGTACAACAAAGAACCAGACTGCGAAACGCCATTCACGGTCGGCCTGCAACGTGTCAGCGCGGTCGAATTCGACATTATCGACGAGATGACGTTTGAACTCTTCGATCTCGCCATGGAAAATAATGGTGACTACGAAGGTTGGGGCGCTCCTGTTGTGCCTGCCGGATGACGTCGCGTCTTCTACGCCAGTGAAAACTTCGCTTGAAAATGATTTGCAGTACCAGTGATTGAAGGGCGATTCGATGAGTCGACGCATGAAGGGCTGGCTGGGATTGAGTCTGGTCTTGATCGCTTCGAATGTGATGGGAGCGGAAGTTCCCGACTTCAATCGCCAGGTACTGCCGATTTTTCGCAAATACTGCAACGGCTGCCACAACGCGAAAGAGGCGGAGGGGGGGCTTGTTCTGGAAGACTTTGCCCGGACCATCAAGGGGGGCGAGTCGGGTCCAGAAATTATCCCTGGCAAGAGTGCCGACAGCCGACTGTGGAAACTCGTCACCAGCCGCGACGATGACCGGATGCCTCCCAAAGATCAGGCGGCCCCCAAGCCCGAGGAACTGGCCATTCTGAAAGCGTGGATTGATAGTGGCGCGAAGCCACCGACCGGAGGTGACGCAGCGACAACCGGACTGATCACACCGCGAATTGCCGTCCACGGTGTCGTTCGTGATCCCGTCACCGCCATTGCCGTTTCCAACGACGGCCGCTGGATTGCACGAGCCAGAAGTCATGCCGTCCAGATCTTGAGTGCGAACGATCAGAAGCTGATCCAGACGTTGGCTGGCCATACAGGACAGATCAACGATGTTAGTTTTTCGGATGACAGCCAGTGGTTGAGTGTCGCAGCCGGGGAATCAGGACTGTCGGGCGAAGCCACGCTCTGGAAAACAGCCGACTGGACGCGCGGCCCAATCTTCCGGGGACATCGAGACTCCCTGTACTCCGCTCGGATCGCTCCCGGAGCCAAGGTTCTGGCGACGGCGAGCTATGATCGGGATGTCCTGCTTTGGGACGTCGCTTCCGCCAAGCCTGTCAAAACGATTGCAGGGCACAATGATGCAGTTTACGGACTGTCATTTTCACCCGATGGGCGCTGGCTGGCGACCGCCAGCGGCGATCGGACTGTCAAGCTGTGGGATACTTCGACAGGGCAGAGACTCGACACTTTCTCACAACCCGCCAAGGACCAGTACACGGTCGCATTCAGTCCCAATGGAAAATTCATCGCCGCTGGCGGAGTCGATTTCCGGTTGAGAATCTGGCAGGTGAGTGACAGCGCGAAGGAAGGGACCAACCCGATCCTTTACGCACGGTTTGCTCATGAAGGCCCTATTCTGAAAGTTGCGTTTTCACCCGACGGTCGATTGCTCGCAACATCGTCAGAAGATCGCCTGATCAAGTTATGGGAAACAGCGACGTTCACTCAGGTCGCTGTTCTGCCACGTCAGCCCGACTGGTCAGCGGCTCTCAGCTTCTCGCATGACAATCGTCAATTGTTTGTGGGACGAATGAACGGTGAAGTGACGGCCTACCCGATCGATCCTGCCTGGAGTACTGCCGTATCGCCCTTGCCAAAGTTGTCAGACACCCCTGAATCGACGGGAGCATCGGAATCGCAAGCCCTCGCCGCCGTCGTTGAAGTTGAGCCGAATGATCAACCCAGACAAGCCACGCCGTTGAAAATCCCTGGAACCGCGACAGGAAAGTTTCTGTCGGACGGCCCCGCCGGCAAGACTGATGCTGGCGATATTGATTTGTACAAGATCGAATCAGCGGCAGGTCGCACCTGGATCATCGAAACAAGCGCTGCACGCAGTGGTTCGACAGCAGACACGCGAATTGAAGTTCTGCATGCTGATGGAAAACCGGTAGTGCGAGCGTTGCTGCAGGCTGTTCGCGATTCGTGGATTAACTTTCGCCCGATCGATTCATCGTCCCCGGATGTTCGCTTGGAGTTCTGGGAAGAGATGGACTTGAACCAGTTTGTCTACATGAACGGCGAGATCTGCAAGACGTTCCGGGCACCGCAGGGCCCGGATTCGGGATTTCAGCTTTACACCGTCAACGGGAAACGTCGCAATTACTTTGATACAAGTGCGACGGCACACGCCAAGGACGAGCCATGTTACATCGTGGAAGCATATCCGGCTGGATCGAAGATCGTGGAGAACGGTCTGCCGATCTTTCCACTCACTTATGCCAACGACGACGATGCTGATCGGAAACTCGACAAGGATTCGCGACTGACCTTTACCGCCCCTGCAGACGGAACATATCTCATCAAAGTGACGGATGTCCGTGGGTTCGTCGGCGAGAAAGCAACCTACCGTTTGACGGTCAGGGCACCTCAGCCTGACTTTTCCGTGACCGTCAATACCCTGAACCCCAAGGTTCCCGCAGGAAGTGGTCAACGTTTGAAGTTTACTCTGAACCGGATCGACAATTTTGAGGGAGATGTCCGCCTGGACATTCTTGGACTTCCCGACGGCTTCATGGCATCGTCACCAGTTCTGATCCCTGCGGGGCATCTTGAGACCAACTGCGTCATCACGGCCAATAGCGATGCTGTCGAACCATCGGCGGCAGACTGGAACCGCACAACCGTCCTGGCAACGGGAGTCATCGACGGACAACTGGTGACTCGGACCGCAGGAAATCTGGGAGAGATCAAACTCGATAAGGCACCTCAAATCCGAGTGACGCTGGTTCCCGATGATGCGCGTTACGTGGGTGCGGATGGTGGGTTGGTGATTCAGCCCGGAACAACGATCACCGCCAAGATTGTTGTCGAACGAAACGGTTTCGATGGTGACGTCAAGTTTGATGTCGACAACCTTCCACATGGCGTTATTGTCGACAATATTGGCCTATCCGGAGTTCTCGTCAGAGCAAAAGAGACCGAGCGACAGATTTTTCTGACGGCTCGGCCCTGGACACCTCCGACGCGGCGGTTGATTCACGCCGTGTCACAAGTCCAGGGAAACCAGGCAACGCGATCCCTTCCACTGAGTGTTGCCAATTCCAAGTAAAGCGTTCACGTGATTTAACTTAGAGAGTCACAGTTC
>CAZSTW010000207.1:4858-9124 GCA_964609845.1 uncultured Planctomycetaceae bacterium
TGTTGCCAATTCCAAGTAAAGCGTTCACGTGATTTAACTTAGAGAGTCACAGTTCGCGCCGCGAACTAACGTGTCGTTGAATTCTCTTGTTTGTATTCTCTGCACCAGACAAATCTTCGAGTTGGACGAAAACACAGCGTTGGTTCGCGGGTGAACCACGACTCAGTGGTTGCGCTCGTATTGCCCTGTTTCCTGAAAGACGTAGGACTTGCACTGACCACGCAGCAACTCGGTTTTCTTCCCGACTCAACTACGGTACATTTCTGGCTTTGGGGAAAACCTGACGGTTTGTCCAACGGATTGTTTCAAACGAGCGTACGCTCGGGCGGAAGACTCCCTAGATTTCTCATCGCCCATTTTCCGGGCCAGTTCCAGTTTGAGGTTTCGAATGCTTTCGACGAACTTCTGGGTACCAATGGTTCTTGGGGCAGCAGACGCTGTCGCGGCCGATGGAGCCTTGTCGCGTGGTACTCCGACGGAATGGATGTATACCAACGTCGTGGGACTGCTGATGCTGATCGGCTTGATTGTGTTTTCCTACACAACCAAAGCAGGCATCATCGCTCGGGCGACTACCAAGGAGGCGGTTCGTCAGCCGGTGTTTCTGCTGTGCATGGCCTTGGCCATTGTCATTCTGCTGGTCAACACGATTCTGCCGTTCTATTCACTCGGCGAAGACGTGAAGATGCTGAAAGACTGTAGCCTGGCAACGATACTGATCTCGGGATTGCTGATTGCCGTCTGGACTGCCAGCACCAGCGTCGCCGACGAAATTGAAGGCAAGACGGCCATGACATTGCTGTCCAAGCCAATTACCCGGCGTCAGTTCGTGCTGGGTAAGTACCTCGGGATTCTGCAGGCCGTCCTATGGTACATGCTTCCCCTCGTGATCGTGTTTCTGGGCTGCATCTACTACAAGGTGGCCTACGATGCGAAGGAATCCAGCAAGGAGCTGCCAGAACTGGCTCAGCGTCTCGCTGAAGTGACCCAGGTAATTCCCGGACTGGTTCTGCTGTTCATGGAAATCGCGGTGTTGTCAGGAATCAGCGTCGCGATCTCAACACGAGTTCCAATGGTGGTGAACCTGACGACTTGCTTTGCGATCTTCGTCGTCGGACACCTGGCAGGGATTCTGGTTCGAGTCGGCGAAACACGACTGGAATTCGTACGATTCATGTCCAAGCTGATTGCCACGGCAATGCCGGGACTGGACGTCTTCAACATCAGTGCAGCCGTCGCGACAGGGGACCTGGTTCCCCCGGTCTATCTCGGCTACGCGGCCATCTATTGTGGGTGCTACTGCACTGCGACTGTCCTGCTGGCATTCATCCTGTTTGAAGATCGCGATCTGGCATAACACCCCAATCCGTGTCATGACCTTTCATTCGGTTCGAGCCATCAGCCGGAACGCGCTATCTTCCGGTTCGAACTGTGTGATAGCGCCCATTGGCTGATGGTACCTCTCCAAAATTCTTTGGCCGCATCACCGCAAATCGGGAGAAAACTGAGTATCGTTGATCGCTTCCCTCGCACCATTGAATGCGTGGGCCAATTCTGTTGAATCAGACAAGGGGATCACATGAAGCTCATCGCCTGGTTTTCATTGTTGACGTTGGCAACCACGGTTGTGGCGGCCGATCCGAAGCCGCAACTGGAACCGACTCATGCGGACGTTTCGTATGGACCTCATGCGCGAAATGTTCTCGACTTCTGGAAGGCCGAAGGGGACGGACCGCGACCGCTTCTGGTCTATATTCACGGAGGTGGCTGGACCGCCGGTGACAAAAAACAGAACACGACCGCTTACGAGCCATTCCTGAAAAAAGGGATTTCCTGTGCTGCCGTGAATTACCGGTTGACCCCTGATTCTCCGCTTCCGGCCCCCGTACACGACGCTGCACGTGCGATTCAATTCCTGAGGACCAAGGCCAGGGAATGGAACATCGACACTCAGCACATTGCCCTGACCGGCGGAAGTGCCGGAGCATGCACTTCCATGTGGCTGTTGTTGCACGATGATCTGGCCGATCCGAAGGCAACAGATCCGGTTTTGCGGGAATCATCACGCGTTTGTGCCGCAGCAGTCTCCGCGGGACAGACTTCGATCGACCCCAAAGTGATTGAAGGATGGCTGGGTCCCAATGTCTTGAAGCATCGCATGATCAACATGGCGGTCGGCGAACGAACCATTGAGGATGCTCTGGCGAACTACGAGAAGCACAAGCCGTTGTACATCGAGTTCTCACCGTACAATCACGTCGACGCCAAGGACCCGCCGCTGCTGATGACCTATGGAGGCGACATGACGCTCCCCTCCAAGGATGCGGGCCACGGAATTCATCATCCTGTTTACGGAGTCAAGCTGAAAGAGAAATCGGACAGCGTCGGCCACGAATGCCACCTGCTGATTCCTGGCACCTCCAAGTCCGAGAAGTACGCGACGGCGAATGAGTTTCTGCTGGCCAAACTGCTGGCGAAATGAAATGAGTGAGGCCGAATCGAATCTCAACGGGGACGCCCGAATGGCGAAATCACAAATCGATGCGTTTGGAATTGTGATGCTGTTATGTGCGGCCCCCGTATGGATTTTCCTTTCGATTACTGTTCCCAGAGGTACGGGTTTTGGCGGCGCATCGGGCCGGTACCTGATTGCACCCATCGTTCTGAGTGGTATCACGATTTCCGTTCATCGGCTGATCCGTGATTACAGAAATGCATGGCCACTTTCATCGCTCATTTCTGGCGTAGGAGTTCTCGTCTTTCTGTTCGGCCTTTTGATAATTTCCTGAGCAATTTGTGTGATGACGCGAAGTTCACCCAAATTACGCAGCTGGGACGATCAAATAAGGACTTAGGTGCGATTTCGGGGTGAAGTCGTCACGACATTTGCGCGAGTTCGTCCAAGCGGCGGAGGCAGCGTGGCAGGTTCAGTCCCAGGCGATTACAGAGGTCAAGATGGCAATCTCGCCTGCAATCGTAATTTCCGTTCGCCCCTTTGTTCCATTCGCTGCCTGCGATTCAAAAAAAGCAAATCGAGAGCAGTTGGGACTTGGCCAGTAATTACCACTTCCTTCCTTTTTCCCCTTCGCTTCCTTCGTTCCCTTCTGTTCAAAGCAGACATGTGTCAGGCGCCGAATGCCGTGGCATAAGCAACGCCTTTCAAAAATGGGAGACGTTGAACAGAAGCGAACGAAGGGAACGAAGTGGGCAAGGTGACAACCTCGCCAGCAATCGGATAAATTAGAGCGCATCTCACTTAAGTGTGGCGTCCCGCGGGCATCAAACGACAGCGTCTAACCCATGTTTCGACGCGACACGGAAGTGCGACACGCACTAAGATCCCCTGGTTACCGTTTTCCGGCGTAAACACTGAAGCTTTTGACCTTGGCCTGGCTGATCCATTGAATCAGATCAGTCAGTTCAGCTGTTTCTTTGAGATAGGCCGTCAGTGGGGCAATTTGAATACTCACAGAATTCTTGAAAGACCTGCCACGCTTTGCCGAAGTCAGGGGACTCTGATGTCACTCCAGCCTCGATGAGCATCGCGAGGAACTGTTTTGCAGCGGCATCTGATCCGATTGGGGAAGGCATGATGCATAGAACCTGCTGATAGGCCTCAGATTGCGAAAGCAGTCTTTTTGGGAACTCTTCGCGCATTCGATCGCAAGCGAAGTGGCTGCGGTCAATCGGAAAATCAGGCAGCGTCCGATCGGCCGCGTCGGGAACGTGAATGACGTTCCTCGCGGCGGTGCATGGCTTCGAGTTGAGCCTGCTGCAGATCGATCGCTTTTTCCAGATGCATGATCTGGGCTGCCAAGTGGTCGATCCGCCAGGCGACTTCATCGACCGTCTGTTCCATTCCGCCTGAAACCAGCGTGACGACTCCCAGGAACAGCAGCATCTGGCCTACGGCGGCAACGAGCCATCCGGTCGGTGCGTAGTTCGTGGGGCCACCAAAATATCCCGACAGCACCATCACCGTTCCCAGCGTGAGAACAGCGACACCGCCATAGGCACACAATTGCCCAATCGTCGTTGTCCAGTTTCCTTCGCGCAGTGGCGGCTGCTTAACGGCCAGCCGAACGAGGTCATCGTGTGGCAGTGGCGCTGACGAATTTGGCGTCGCCTCTTCCGGCGGGGTTGCAGCCAGATGTGGCCGTGGAACCTTGCGTCGCCTGCGACGCTCGCGCAATGGTTCGTCGCTTTTCGGCTTGGATTGATCGGGACTGTCAGATGCGCCAATGACCGGTGTGGGAACCCCATTAT
>CAZSTW010000208.1:0-548 GCA_964609845.1 uncultured Planctomycetaceae bacterium
TGAATCGTACGAAAGACAATCCGTGGAAACTCAAGACACCGCCTGGCACATCCGAGTTCACGATGCATACGGACGAGAAAGAGGGGAAGAAGATTCTTGTCTGTACGGTCGGCAGCACAGTTCTGCACTATGACGCTCGTTGTATTGATGATCTTCATACAATGCTCAAGGCGGTAGGTGACTGGGTTGAACTCGGTGGCACCGACGAGCAGAAACCTGCCAAAGAAGGGACGGTTGAGGCATGGGGACGCTCACCAGAGAACCCCGTCAGAGGCTGGTATGGCTTGAAGAAGGGGTTCCGCGGAAGATTCGGCGTTTATGTACCGCCACTGATGGAAGAGTTGGGCCTTTGCGAATTGGAGCATAACGCGAGGAATAACCGGATGCGGGCGAAGTGACAGTACCCCTTGCTGGCAATCGAATTGCCACGCGGCGAATAACTGGTGACGGACTGTAGCGAAGTTTGCGTCGATCAGGTGTTTCGTGTGCTATATTGCTATAACCGGGATTGGATGATCGTCCCGCAGCGCCGTCTTTAAAACACTGTG
>CAZSTW010000208.1:558-6896 GCA_964609845.1 uncultured Planctomycetaceae bacterium
ATTCGATACATCGGACGCATCACAGAATGTTATTACGAAAGGGGATATGGATTTGTAACGCCAGATCATGGTGGCGAACGGGTCTTCATCCACGTAAGCGCATTTGAGTTCAAAACAAATCGTCCTGCTCGTGGAATGCGAATCTCGTACGAACTTGGCAGAGATCAGAGAGGTCGACCACGCGCAACCTGTGTCTGTAGAGTCAATTATCATCCAAAGCACTCTGGCGATCAAACTGGATCAAGCGGAATATTTGTTGGCGCGTTAGTATTGGGCGCGGTAGCTTTCGGTGCATGCCACCGAATTGTTCCTCCAATTGTCGCATCGGCCTATCTTTCGATGAGTGCTCTTGCGATCTGGCTGTATGGTAAGGATAAGTTAGCCGCAATCACGAATTGCTGGCGTACCCGGGAAGTGACGCTCCATCTGGTTGGGCTAATCGGTGGTTGGCCAGGCGCGTTGTTTGCCCAGGCAGTCTTCCGTCACAAGACGAAAAAGCGGGCGTTTCAATCGACGTTCTGGTTGACCGTGCTGCTGAACTGTGTCGGTGTTTCGTGGCTGATCACGCAGGAATGGGACGGTTGGCGGGCCTTTCCCGAGATCACGATGGCAGGAGACAACGTAGACGACGGATTGCCACGAATCATACCGCTCGAGCGGTAGTGCGGCGATGCGGCAATGTTCAGAAACAGAGAGCCAAAGAAATCGTCGAGGTGAGTTTTTCGCAGAGGCTTCGAGATTCCGGTCTTACGGCCCAAGTGGGGCAGCAGTTCACTCAATTGCTCGATTTGGGCAGCCAACGTGACTCGTCCGTGTGGCCGGTCTTACTTGGATCGCACATTCCGGGACTTCGCGAAGACGCTCCAATCCCGGCCACCCGACCGCTTCGAAACCGAAATCCCTGGCTCGAGCGAAATTCTGAATCTCGTTTGAAAACCGCACGGCCTTGTCGCGGACTCCAGGACCGTGGCACCCGGCAGCAGCGAGTTTTGAGTGAGTTGCAGAACCCGGCTTATCGTTTATGACATGCGACACAGAAGCAACTCGCGTTCGAAAATCAATTCCTTTGGCAGGGCCGAATGCAGGTCGATAAACAGTTCCTCATGCCCAAGGACTTCGGTCCGCCATGCGTTGCGATCGAACTTCTGCAATTCTTCAAAATGCTGTTCCGAGAATTCCAGGCCTTTCCAGTCCATGTCCTTGTAACTGGGGACCCAGCCGATTGGAGTCTCTTTCGCCCTACCACCGGCGCGGACGCGATCGACGATCCACTTCAGGACTCGCATGTTCTCCGAGAACCCGGGCCACAGAAACTTGCCGTTGGCGTCCTTACGGAACCAGTTCACATGAAAGACACGTGGCGTCTCAGTGAGTGTCCGCTGCATGTTGATCCAATGACGGAAATAGTCACCCATGTGGTAGCCACAGAAGGGAAGCATTGCCATCGGGTCGCGTCGCACTTTTCCGATCGTCCCGGCAGCGGCGGCCGTCATTTCGGAACCCATCGTCGCTCCGATATAGACGCCGCTGGACCAATTAAATGCCTGGAAGACGAGTGGCAATGTTGTAGCCCGGCGACCGCCGAACACGATGGCATGAATCGGAACACCGTCAGGCCGTTCCCAGTCTTTGTCCATCGTCGGGCACTGTTTCGCGGGGGCTGTAAATCGGGCATTTGGATGTGCTGCCTTGGCTCCCGTTTCCCTGGCAAGCTGTGGCGTCCAGTCCTTTCCCTGCCAGTCGATCAGATGAGCTGGTGGTTCATCTGTCATCCCTTCCCACCAGACCCCGCCATCGTCCGTCAGAGCGGTATTGGTAAAGATCGTGTTTTTCGACAAGGTCTTCATCGCGTTAGGATTTGTTTTCGCACTGGTGCCAGGTGCGACTCCGAAGAACCCCGCTTCGGGGTTGATCGCGCGAAGGCGACCATGCGCACCCGGCTTGATCCAGGCGATGTCGTCGCCAACCGTCCAGACTTTCCAGCCCTCCTTCTGGAAATGCGGTGGAGGGATCAGCATGGCAAAGTTCGTTTTTCCACAGGCACTGGGAAAAGCAGCGGCGACATAGGTCTTACGTCCTTCGGGATCTTCAACCCCCAGGATCAACATGTGCTCGGCCATCCACCCATCATCACGTGCCATCGCCGAAGCAATTCGCAGTGCAAAACACTTTTTGCCGAGCAATGCATTGCCGCCATAACCCGATCCGTAAGACCAGATCTCACGCGTTTCCGGGAAATGAACAATGTATTTTTATTTGGTACACGGCCAGGGAACGTCCTGCTGGGATTCCTCGAGTGGTGCTCCGACGGTATGCATGCAAGGGACAACGCGAATAGAACCTTCGTCGATCAACTCAAAGACGGGCTGACCGATGCGGGCCATGATCCGCATATTGACAACCACGTACGGAGAATCCGTCAGTTGGACACCGATTTGTGCCATCGGTGAACCAATCGGCCCCATGCTGAAGGGGAGCACGTACATGGTCCGACCGCGCATGCTTCCCGCGAACAGTCCTCGAAGCTTTTTGCGCATTTCGAAGGGATTAACCCAGTTGTTCGTCGGGCCGGCTGCCTGCTTGGAGAGTGAACAGATGAATGTTCGATCTTCAACGCGAGCAACATCGCTGGAATCGGATCGCGCCAGGAAGCAACCCGGCCATTTCTTCTGGTCCAACTTGATGAACGTGCCGTTGGCCACCATCATCGAACAAAGCGCGTCGTACTCGGCAGCCGATCCGTCAACCCAGTGGATCTTGTCGGGCTGAGTCAGTCGAGCCATCTTTTCGACCCATTTAAGCAGATGGACATTCTTACTCAACGGGACTGAGGGATCGCGTTCTGCCTTGGATTTGGCAACTTTCTTCGTTGAGGCGGCAGTCTGACTTTCTCGTCGAGGCATGTGAACTCCAGTCGGGATAACCCCGAGCGTTTCTATTTCGTGAAGGTCTATTCGAATTGGAACTCAGGCTGTGACAGCGCGTCATTTGACGTGGATCACAAGCACGAATTCGAAGGTGCGGATATCAAGCAACAGCCATGGATGTGCCGTGCCGACATTCATTATGCGGTGGATGCGTGCTGATTGCACATCTCACGAACAGGACGATTACCCGAGAAGTCGCAGTTTTCTCTTCAATGGGAAAGTGAACGTTGACTCTGCGACATACGGGAGTTGGCCCGCGTTCGTCGGCGCGAGAAGTACGTGTCGTTGATGGCTGTTCCCAGGTCGTTCAGGCTGATCTGCAGAGCATCGATGAACTCGTGGAGACCGCCATTGATAATGGTTTCGTTATTTGTATTTGCGAGACGTTCCTCGATTTCTGCCACAAGTTGCAACGCCCGGTTAGCTCCTGGCTCGGGACCTCCAACCTGACCGAGGGAATCGCCCGTTGTACGAACGCAGTACTGAATTGCCCGCGGAAAACGAGTATTCAAAACGAGGAAGTCCACGATCCGATGGATCGTGATCGTATGGTACTGTTTGCGAAACATTTCGAACCCACTGACAGACCGCAGAACCGAGGACCAGAGCAGGTCGTCCACCGTTGTTCCAATCGCATTCACGTTGGGCAGCAGCGTGAAATACTTCACATCAAGAATCCGGCTGATCTTGTCGGCGCGTTCCAGATATCGACCGATATTTGCGAAGTGCCACCCTTTGTCGCGTGACATCGTGCTATCGAAAATACCGCCGAACAGGTGGCTGAATTTTTTGACGCCAGCGAAGAAATCGGGATTCGCAGAGGTAACCCCCGTCGCAGCAGCATTCTTGACGTAGAGGTAGAATTCGTTGAGCGTTTCCCACGCTTCTGAAGAGATTGCTTCGCGAACGGTCCGGGCATTTTCACGAGCCATACTGACCGACGAAAAAATTGAATTCGAATAATCGCGGTCGAATGTCAGAAAGTGACGCACGTTTTCCGAAGTAAATGCACCGTAGTGCTTGTCGAAGTACTCTTCGTCACCCGTCGCACGTACGAGCGGTTCCCATTGTTCCTCGGTCGAGTGATCGAGAATCACGTTCAGCGTGACGTCGATGAATCTCGCCAGGTTCTCGGCTCGCTCCACATAGCGAGCCATCCAGTAAATCGAACTCCCAACGCGACTGAGCATGCTGATGTTTCCTGATCACTGTCCGGGGCCAACACCTGTCCGGGACCAACTTTGTCTGTATTCCAAGCGAATTCAACGTGTCAGATCGACGAGTCGTCAGCAGTATCGTTGCGATGGATGTCGACCACCCAGGTATCTTTGCTGCCGCCCCCCTGCGAAGAGTTCACGACCAGCGACCCTTTCTTGAGTGCGACTCGCGTCAGGCCGCCCGGCAAAACCCAGATCGAGTCGCCATAAAGAACATAAGGACGCAGGTCGACGTGCCGCCCTTCAAAGTGATCGCCCACCATCGTCGGGACTCGCGACAACGACAACGTTGGCTGCGCAATGTAGTTTCTTGGATCGGCCTCAATCCGCTGAGCAAACTCACGCTGTTCCTCAAGAGTCGAATGGGGCCCCACGAGCATTCCATAGCCCCCTGCTTCGTTGGCCGCTTTGACGACCAGTTCACCCAGGTGAGCCAGCACGTATTTGCGATCCTCCTCACGTTGGCAGATATACGTCGGAACGTTGGGCAGAATCGGTTCCTGGTCCAGGTAATAGCGGATCATGTCCGGGACATAAGCATAGATCACCTTGTCGTCAGCAACTCCGGTTCCCGGCGCGTTACACAGTGCCACGTTTCCTTTTCTGTAAACATTCAGCAG
Source organism: uncultured Planctomycetaceae bacterium (assembly GCA_964609845.1). Classification (GTDB taxonomy): domain Bacteria; phylum Planctomycetota; class Planctomycetia; order Planctomycetales; family Planctomycetaceae; genus Schlesneria. The sequence goes on from CAZSTW010000208.1 coordinate 5,323, forward strand.
CCCTGGCACGCCCAGCATCGAGTCTGGCCGGAAGCTTTCGGGGTCAAGAAAATCGTCGTCGATGCGGCGATAGATGACATCGACTTGTTCCAGCCCGTCAGTCGTAAACATGTAGACGCGGTCATTTTCGACGACGAGATCTTCACCCTGGACCAGTGGGACCCCCATCTGCTGAGCCAGAAACGAATGTTCGTAGTACGCCGAGTTGTAGATGCCGGGCGTCAGGACAACGACGGTTGGATCCGACATTCCATGCGGAGCGACACTCGACAGTGTCTGAAAAAGTTGACTCGGGTAATTGACGACCGGTCGGACTCCGGAATCGGCGAAGAGTTGCGGGAAACTCCGCTTCATGACCAGGCGATTCTGCAAGACGTAAGAAACACCAGACGGGCAGCGCAGATTATCTTCCAGAACATAGATGGCACCGTCGGTGTGCCGTACGAGATCTGTTCCCGTGATGTGACACCAGATCCCTTTGGGAGGATTCAGCCCGATGCACTGGGGCCGGAATGACTTCGCCTTTTCGAGGATTTCTCGTGGCAGAACATTCTCTTTGACAATCAACTGGTCATGGTAGACATCGTCGATGAATTTATTGAGAGCGTTGATTCGCTGCTTCAGTCCCGCTTCGATGTGTCGCCAGTCGGACGCCTGTACGATGCGGGGAATGACATCGAACGGAAAGATTTTCTCGGTTCCCGCCTGGTCACCGTAAACGGTAAACGTGATTCCCATGCGAAGCAAAGCACTTTCGATTTCCTGTTGCCGGGCACGCAATTCACCGGGGGGCAGACTGTTGATTCGCTGCAGTAATCGCTCTGCTCCTTGTCGCGGCGAACCATCCTCCAGAAACATCTCGTCGAAGTAGCCGGTGGTGTCGTAACCGTCGAAAGTCAGGTTCGTCATGATCAATCGTTCAGTAGTGAGTTTGATTGCCGATTCAAGATGTCGACGAACGGCGATAGTAGGATGTTGAGCCGCAGAAGGGAATTTGAGTTTGATTGCTAAAGTTGAGAATTCACGCGTCAGCGCGGAAATCCGAACATCGCGAAGTTTCTCAGGTTACCGCTGTCTTGTCGTGAGCTCAGACGGCAGTCACGCGGATCGTTTCGGGTATCCGAAGCCGCATGTGCCCTGTGATTGGAACAATGGGGCAAGTCCGAATCTTGGTCAAGGAAGCGATCTCCCGACAAGTTTTCTGCTAGACTCGCATCCGCATCGAAGTGGCAACCAGAATACTCACACGGGAGCAATCGCATGATTACGGTCGGCATGAACTATCACGTCATTGCAGGGAAACAACAGGACTTTGAGGATAAGTTTGCAGGGGTCATTGGTGCATTGAAGGCTGCCCCCGGGCATACGAGTTCCACCCTTTGGAAAGATGTTGCCGACGACGCGTCGTATCTGATTACCAGTGAATGGTCCGACGAGGCCGCATTCCAGGAATTCATCCGCAGCGACGCATTTCGTGCTGTGACCAACTGGGGTAAGGAGCAGATTCTTTCAGGGCGACCTCAGCACAAAGTTTACAAGCATTAGTGCGTGCCGCACTTCCGCGTCGCGTCGAA
>CAZSTW010000208.1:7018-9025 GCA_964609845.1 uncultured Planctomycetaceae bacterium
TAGACGCTGTCGTTTGATGCCCGCGGGACGCCACACTTAAATGCAACGCGATCCAAATGACCGTGCGCGATTATGGTTGTTGCGCTGGGGGCCATTGCTTCGGAGTCCTCGGAGAAGCAGTGGCTTCGCGGCGACATCCTCCTCGACCTTCGATCAAAAATCGCTCATGGTCATTCAGCAACGCCCCTCGGGGCTTGCTGAAACTTGTTCCAGTAGCAACTCAATGAGTCCAGCCGCGCGATCTTTCGATCGCGCGCCGCCATTCACCGTACAGTCCGTCACGGATCCTCGAATCCATGTGCGGTGTAAACTCGCGGTCAAGCCCCCAGTTCTGGCGTAGGTCGTTCATGTCTTTCCAATAACCGACGGCGAGTCCCGCCAGGTAAGCGGCTCCCAATGCCGTCGTCTCCTGCACGACGGGACGCCGCACACGCGTAGACAGGATATCGGACTGGAACTGCAGCAGCGAATTGTTGGCCGCGGCTCCACCATCGACTTTCAGTTCTGCCAGTGGAACCCCAGCATCGTGCTGCATGGCGTCGAGAACATCGCGTGTCTGGTACGCCATCGCCTCCAGTGTCGCTCGAGCCAGATGCCCCTTTGTCGTTCCACGCGTCAGCCCCACAATTGTACCGCGGGCATGCGGATCCCAGAATGGGGCTCCAAGCCCTGCCAGGGCCGGAACAAAGTAGACGCCACCGTTGTCCGGTACCGAAGCTGCCAGGGCTTCAATTTCGCTCGCGCGTTCAATGAGCCCGAGCCCATCGCGCAGCCACTGGACTGCCGCGCCTGCTATGAAAATTGAGCCTTCTACCGCATAGGTCGTTTGATCACCGATGCGCCAGGCAACCGTTGTCAACAGGCCCGTCGTCGAGGCGACAGGGCGGTGGCCGGTGTTCATCAGCATGAAACAGCCTGTGCCGTAGGTGTTCTTCGCAGTCCCGGGATCAAAACAACACTGCCCAAACGTTGCCGCCTGTTGATCTCCAGCAATTCCCGCGAGAGGGATTGATCCACCAAGATGAACAGCGTCGATTTCTCCGTAGACTTCGCTCGACGCGCGCACAGCGGGAAGTATGGCTCGTGGGACGTTCATCAACCGCAGCAGTTCGTCATCCCATTCGCCCGTATGAACGTTGAAGAGCAATGTACGACTGGCGTTACTGGGATCCGTGATATGTAGCTTTCCGCCCGACAGTCGCCAGGCGAGAAAAGTGTCGATCGTTCCAAACAGGATCTCGCCCCGTTCCGCGCGACTTCGCAATCCAGGGATGGAATCCAGCAGATACTTGATCTTGGTCCCTGAGAAATAGGGGTCGAGGACCAGGCCAGTTCTGGAACGGAATGTCTCTTCGTGTCCTGCCAGTTTTAATTGCGTGCAGATTTCCGCCGTGATGCGACTTTGCCAGACGATGGCGTTCGCAACCGGCTTTCCCGTCTGTCTGTCCCACAGGACCGTTGTCTCACGCTGGTTGGTCACCCCGACAGCAGCAATGTCCCCCGCAGTCAGTCCTGCGATCTTGAGCGCGGAACGAGCCGTCGCTAACTGGGAATCCCAGATCGCTTCGGGATTGTGTTCGACGTGTCCCGGTTGCGGATAAATCTGTGGAAATTCCTGCTGCGCACAGGCCACAACACGGCCATCACGCCCGAAAACAATAGCCCGACTGGATGTGGTTCCCTGATCCAGCGACAGAATGTAGCGCGACATGGCAGAGAATCTCCGAGGGGGCGCACCAAGGGGAGACTGGCAATTCGGCGTCAATATCCGGGCAAGCCATCAGCACTCTACAGCAGGGTCTCCAGCAGCATCCTGATCTTTCGCATTTCCAGAGATCGGTCCTGACCATTCAGCAGGCCTGGCAGGATCTCAACCGACAACGCTCGCGTGTAGTTGAATCGCCGAAGCTGGCCGATGATGCGGCTGTAGTCGACTTCACCCAGTCCGACAGAAACCTGGATTTCTGTTGGAGACGTATCTCGCAGATGGGTGTGGTAAACGTACGG
>CAZSTW010000209.1:0-9013 GCA_964609845.1 uncultured Planctomycetaceae bacterium
AGTACATCAATGCAGAAAAAGATCACGCGGGGCGTCACGAATGAAACTTTGCGACGCCCCCGATCCATTTTACCGACGATTAGAAGTCGCTGACGATTTGCCCATCGTCAAGTGACGAAAGACGAAGCAGAACGTTGAGGTCCAGATTGTTAGACAAGAAGCGAGTTGCCCCATCCCCCATTAAAACGTGAGCACCGCCAACATGTGCTGAACGGAGCGGAAGATTGGCTTCCCATGTATGAACAGCTCCCGCAGGGGTTCCCTGAGTATTTACCGGGTATCGAATCGTTGTCACGCTGGTACTCCACGTGTCGGGCGCACCACTCCACGGGTTTGCTACAGCCGACCATCCGCTCCAGGCTCCATAGTAGTTTGAACGAAGATCACTCTTGGTGGTGCCAACCGTCGTATAGTCGGAATTTTCACCGACGAGCAACGTGGAAGAGCTTCCATCGGTACACGCCGAAATATTCCGGGATATCGCAACACTCAACAGTCCGTTTGACCCATAGATCCCACCGTCGTAGTTACTGGTGCTGTTTACAGACGCCCTTCCCCCCGGATCAGGACAGGCCCCGCCGATCCCAACGTAATCGGCCAGTTGAGGATTGCCACCACTCCAGCACTGTTCGGAACCAGCAGCACCGGTAATCGGACAGGGGCTCGAGGGGCAATTCCATCCGGGCAGCTTCACCCCTTGCAGGACAGTGTTATTGCCACTGTACGCTGCTCGAAAATCCTGTGAGAAATCCAGCCTGTTAAAAAGCGGAGTCTGGTCCATTTGCGGCCACAACGCCACTCGCCAGTTGGGACGGCTCACCGCCATCTGGGCGCCGATCGGGAAGCGGTTGTAAACATCATGGTAGTTATGCAATGCCAGCCCCAGTTGCTTCAGGTTGTTCTTGCACTGGGTCCGCCGAGCCGCCTCACGGGCTTGTTGTACAGCCGGTAGCAGCAGGGCAATCAGGACGGCGATGATGGCAATGACTACCAGCAATTCGATCAACGTAAACCCCAGCCGACGCATCCATCGAATTCTCATGACGGCACCTCGTAGTCCCGAACGGGACAGTAAAAGAACAGATCTACGAACGGAATGAACGCAGAACAGAAGAGCCAGAAAGAAATCAGAATCGAAATGTGACTTGCTTATAACGTTCGCATTTCCAGACTGCAAATAAAATTTCCACAGGCCGAGAACCTGACAGAATCCGGAAAACCGAAGTAAATTACTCCGATCAGGAGAACTGCAGAAGCTGGGCGTTATGCTTGCTATACAATGAACACCGCAACAGCTCAGCGACGTCGTCGCGCAGCATTCGGAAATCTGCTCGAACGCCACCCTCTGGGCATTACGGAGGTCCAATCTTGATCCCGGTCACCCGGTTCTCGATGTACAGCATCTCGGAGTTGATCTCGGGCAATGCTACCGCTTGCAGACGACCGTTCGGCCATCGAATCTCGATGTGTTCAATGCTCGTTTCCCCGCCAAGTCCGAAGACGAGATGTCGTTGATTGCTCGCCATGTAGCCGTCGCCCGCTGTCAGGTGTCTTACGATTTTTCGTCCGCCTGCCGTGACACTCACCACGCTTCCAATGGCGTCACGCTCAGATTCCACGCCGCGTAGTTGGACAATCAGGAAGTTTCCCCGGGGCGAAGTTTCGTTGATCACGAACGCGGCAGGAGACTTCAAATGAGTGACAACGAAATCCTCGCGTCCATCGCGGTTCCAATCGCCCCGAGCCAATCCACGGCCAAGGTACTCTCCAGAGAAGAATGGACCGAGACTGGCCGATGGTAGTTCAACAAATCTCTCACCGTGCAGATTGCGAAAGAACTGTGGCGGCATTTCGTACGCAATTCCATGATGCTTCAGGTTGCCGACGTGACCGTTGGTCAGAACGAGATCTTGCCAGCCATCGAGATCGGCATCGAGAAACTGTGTGCCAAACCCCAGCATGCGAAAGCTTGGTTCGCGCAACTCGTATTGCCGGGTTTCGTCCGTGAAAAATCCATCTTCACGTTGCACGTAAAGAGTATTTGATTCATTGCGAAAATTGCTGACGTAAAGGTCCAGCAGTCCGTCTCCGTTGGCGTCTCCCGCGGCAACACCCATGCACGCTTGAGACTGGCCCACGGCATCAACAGCGACTCCCATGAGGAACCCGCGTTCCTCGAATTGCACCGGTTGCCCCCGGCCGGATGTGATATTGGCAAACAAAAAATTCGGCACGGCATCGTTCGCCACAAAGATACTTGGCATGCTCGAATGGCCAAACGCCCCGACAACGATCCCCAACCCCTTTCCTTCGGGGACTTCGATTCCGGCGACCATCGACTGGTCTTCGAATCGCCCGTCCCCCAGATTGATAAAAAGCTGGTCGTGAGCCGCCGGAAATTCGTGCGGAGTACAGAGACGAGGTGAACCATCCGCCATTCGGCAGGCATGAGTGAACAAATCCTTCCCTGTGACGTAATTCACCGAAAGAAGATCAGGGTTCCCGTCGCCGTTAAAATCTGCCATCGCGGTGCTCGTCGTCCAGCGATCACTGGCGGTTTTCGTCAGGTCAGTGATATCGGTAAAAGTGCCGTCACCGTTGTTATGAAAGAACCGGTTCGCGCCGATGTTGGCAACATACAGATCGGGGAATCCGTCGTTGTCAAAGTCGCCGGCGGAACACCCTTGGCTGAAGCCGGTCTCACGGATGCCACTCAGTAACGTCACATCAGTGAATCGCCCATGACCATCGTTGCGATACAACCGGTCCAGCAATTTGTTTTGTGCGAGATACGGAGGATCGTACGACCCCTGCGTGAAGTACAAGTCGGGCCAGCCATCCTGGTCGAAGTCGCTTGCGGCAATTCCACCCCCGCTGAATTCGTAAATGTATTCTCCGTCGGTTTCAGGACGATTTCCGTTGTGATAAGTGAAGTCGATTCCAGCCTCTTTAGCTCGCTCGAAAAACCTGATATGGCTGTTTCCGTCAGTGAATTTTGTTGCTGTTGAGACTGTGCCGGGTGATACAGTCGGTTCGCGTATCGGCAGTGGGTAGGTGGACAAATCGATTCGCTTCGTCGGGTCGAACGCGGGATCCTGCCGTGGTGATCCGTCGCTCCAATCAGGCCGCGGAGCGCTCTGCGGGTTCCACTGGATGGCTGAACCGGGTCCGTTGTCGATCCGTCTCCAGGCCCAGGCTTCCAGTTTCAGCCCGAGGGCATCACACGCTGCGGCGGCTCGCTCGCAGCCATCCAGTGAGCCGGTGATTTCGATGGTCTTGGCAGCAGTGATTAGCTCGCCCAGCAAGCGAGCATGTTCACGAAAGACCTCGGCAGATTCCACATCGCCGAGTTGTGACAGCAGCAGTCCCAACTGGTAGCTGGCCGCGTGATGATTTGAATCACGTCTCAGGCATTCCCAATAGCAGCGGATTGCCACTCGGGGATCATCGTTCCTGGCAGCCCAGCCACCGCGAACAAACCAGATATCAGGAAATTCATCGGCTCCGTCCGGCAGAGCGGATGTCCACGATCGATACCCATTGACGTCGTGTCGGTCGAGCAGCACTTCTCCTTTCCAGGCCTGCGCGGCCAGCAGCTGCGGGTATCGCCGAATGATGTCGTCAAGCGTTCGCTCTCCATCTTCGATTCGCCCTTCGCGCAATGCTGTTCGAGCCAACCCGCATTGCACGACAGGATCATTCGGTGAAACAACCGCGAACTTCGCGATCAGGTCAGTGTTTTCCGCCGCCGTATTCCCCAAGGCCAGCAAGCTGAGATGATGCAGCTGGAACTGGTTCTGCGAGATGATGTTCAACCGGTGTGGAATTGCCTCCCAACTGCGGCCAGCCAATCCCAGAATGAACGAAAGCTTTTCACGGGCGGCAAGAGAATCCTTGAACACTTTCCGCAATGCTTTTTCTGCCTCGGCAGGCTGCATCAGATCGTCGCACAGAATGCGGGCGGTCAGCAGGATTGCCATGCGCTGAATGAAAGGATCATTTTCCGGAACGCTTCTCAGGAGTTGCAGAGCCTCCTCAAAGTGACCGAGCTTTCCCTGGGATTCTCCCACAAATAAGAGCCCTTGGGCGCGGCGATCCGGTCGTTCGATCAAACGCAGACCGAGCTTGAGCGATTCCGCATAGTCGCCCCGTGCGAGTGCCTCCTGAGCCTGTTGACTGAGTTTTTGGCTACTCGTCCAATCGACTCGCCGTGCCGCAACGATTACCACAATAAGGAAAATGATCGCGATACCCAGAGTCCACAAGCGACGTCTTTGGGTATAGGCTGTCGGAAGCCTGGAAGGCTTTGAGAAAGCGTCTCGCGACATCAGATTCACTTGAGTTGCGGAGGATATGGAACAGCCCGAGCTTCCAGCATTATCACGTCTGCACATGGCACTGCAACCAGCTGATCGAATTTGATGCCGCGCCGCGAGGCCTTCAAAAGCATGACGGATTGAATCACTCAAGATATGTTCTTGGATATTCAGCGGTGGCCAGGCAGCACACTCTGACTACCGCCGAACGTGTTCCCAAGACGGACGAGGCGCTAATGTCTTGAGGGAATAGATGGGACTGTCGATGTGCAGCCGACGCGTGACGGAATGGCTGATCGAATCTATCACCGTGCGAAGTCATGCGATGATGCTATCTGAGAAATTCAGCGCATATCCGGTCGAAGGAAATGAAGGCGAGTCAGCTGTTGAAGAACACAATTCGAAATCAGACCTGTTTGAAATGGTGGATTACGATCCGCCTGACGCCTTTCGAGCCTTGGGCTTCGAAAAGCAGTCGGGGAGAATCGGCACGAGTGGACTCGTGTCCTTTGTGAGGCCGTTTCCGGAACCATGGCCGAAGCGAAGGGGATCTCTCGGAAGTCATCAGAATCAACAAACCTGATTATTTTGATACTCGCCCCGAAACGATGTTGCACCAGGCAGCCAGATTTGCGACCTCGGTGAAGCAATCCAGCGAGTAAGGCAATCCCGTGAAAAACGAAAAGCCCCAGATCAGCTCCGGGGCTTTGATTCGCGTGTAACGATGCACGGGGTTCTTCCCGATTCATCCCCAAAAAACGGCCACGCACTCCTTCCAACACCTTCTTGCCGCAACTCTCTTGGAAGAATAGACTTAAGGAATCGGGATGACAGGATTTGAACCTGCGGCCTCTACGTCCCGAACGTAGCGCTCTAGCCAAGCTGAGCTACATCCCGTTGATGTTTTTTCGGCTCGTGACCGCACTGCGGGACGGTTCGTCGTTGCGTGCGAATCCTGGTCGGGAACTGCGGACGGATTGTAGCATGGCTGATTTTATGGTCAACGCTTGCCGCAGGTTGCTTCGCAGAATCTTTGTTCCCTACGACACGACCAATTGGCAATCGGGATGACACAAGGAGACGCGAAAAGGGAAAGGTAGGGCAAGTTTCGACGGCAGACTTCGGCAAAGTCCGCTTGAAGACAACTCGGAGCGAAGATGTTCATTGTTCACCATCATGCGATACTGCGAGGCAAAATTGGCGAGGACGATGGCTGCCTATGGCAAACTGGAGACTTTCAGTGTCTTTTGCCATCTTCAGGAGACTCGTGCTGAAGTCGTCTTGTTACGTGAACTTTGTCCGCGACAAATTCGAAGTGACGCGAAAATCACATTCTGATTGTCACTTGCTGGGTTCTGATGTGACACCTCTGCTAGAATGGATTGTCTCGAAATCTCAAACGGCGTTGGTGTCTTGATCAGAATTTTTTCGACATTCCGTCAGATGGCATCCAAGAAGGACAGCAGACCATGAAGGTTCTCGTCACGGGCGCAACGGGCCTGGTTGGTAAGGCACTTGTCGCAGATCTCCGTAAGCATGGGCACGAAGTATTGCGGTTGATCCGTGGAAATCCGGTCGAAGCAGATGATCTCACCTGGGATCCTGACAATCGCGAACTCCCCAAATCGCGGCTGGAGGGATTGGATGCTGTTGTCCACCTCGCGGGAGAAAATATCGCAGCCAAGCGATGGAACACGGCTGTCAAAGATCGCCTTCGCCGAAGTCGCGTTGAAACGACCCGATTTTTATGCGAGTCCTTGTGCCAGTTGCAACGTCCCCCGAAAGCATTCCTCTGTGCTTCTGCAATCGGATTTTATGGGGATCGCGGGCAGGAAATTCTGACAGAATCGGCCGTTGGTGGAACAGGATTCCTCGCGGATCTCTCGCGAGACTGGGAGGCGGCCTGTGAGCCCGCTCGAAAGCAGGGGATGCGCGTTGTCAACTTGCGAATTGGGGTCGTCCTGAGTCCCGATGGAGGGGGCCTGAAAGCAATGCTGCCTCCATTCCGCATGGGAGTTGGTGGTGTCATGGGGAGCGGCCGACAGTATTGGAGCTGGATTGCTCTGGATGACGTTGTCGGAGCTATCCAGCATTGCCTGACAAATCCCACCATCTCCGGCCCGATCAATGTCACTTCGCCAAGCCCGGTGACGAATCGGGAATTCACGAAAACACTTGGAAGCGTTCTGGGCCGTCCGACGATATTCCCGATGCCGGCCATTGCGGCCCGACTCGTACTCGGTGAGATGGCTGATGATCTGCTGCTGGCCAGTTCCCGTGTCATGCCGTACCGGTTGAGTGAATCCAATTACAAGTTTCAGTTCCCCTCGCTCGAAGGGGCACTGCGGCATCTGTTGATTCCGTCGTCATCGTCGCATTGAACGCTTGATGGCGGCCTTGCCGGATAACTTGCACGCTCGATGAGAAGATGGCGTCACGTGAAGATCGGCTGACTTCACGCGGAGCGATGAAGGCTACTTTGGACAGAATGATGGAGGGCAGAACGATGGAGGAATTCCGAATCAGGATTCTTCATCATTCTGCCCCACATCATTCTGCCCGAATTCTGGCTTTGGTATCCTCTTCTGGCGTTTTTGGTTATGACTTGGCTGTTGTATTGGCGTTGAACATCAGACGCCCAATTGCAGACGGCTATCTTCACGCAGGAGCGTGAAGGCTACTTTGAGAGACCTTCGGTCGATTGTTTCGGCGGGGTTGGGAAAGGTCGGGAGACCCGCGGCGAGCGGGGCGTTTGCCTCGCGCCGAATCCTGCCAGAGTGATTTGCGGATTCCCTTCCGGTCCGAGTGACGGTAAAGTCATGGCCATCTGGAAATCGGGCTGGTGAATTAAGGGGTGTCGAGATGTCCGGAGCCGACGCAGGGATGGAACGGGGGGATGGCGTGTCACGTCGCGATTTTCTTCGCGTCGGGGGGTTGAGTGTTGTCGGACTGTCACACTCGGCACTCGCTCGCGCTGCTGCTACGTTTGCTCACCGTCGAGCAATTCTGATCGTCATGACAGGTGGCCCCAGCCAACTGGAGACGTTTGACCCCAAGCCGGAAGCCGTGTCGTCCATTCGGGGGCCATTCAAATCGATTGAAACGGCGATCCCCGGGATTCGCTTCAGTGAAACACTTCCGTTGCTCGCACAACGGGCCAATCGGCTGGCGATCGTTCGGTCGATGAATCACGACGCCGCTCCGATCCATGAAGCAGGACAGCAACTGCTGCAGACAGGGCGGCTGGCCCTGGGCGACATCAAATTTCCGCATTGGGGCTCGGTCATTGCGAGCCAGTCCCCCGTGCGCCACGGGGTTCCGTCATCCGTAATTATCCCCGCGACACTTTCTGGAACTGGAGTAAATGCGTATCGAGGCCAGGGGGCAGGTTTGCTGGGGACCGAATGGGAACCGACGATTCTGTCAGCTGACGCCACATTTGAAACGGATGCCGTTCGAAGAATGTACGGCGATTCCGACTTCGGGCGATTACTTTTGAAGTCTCGTCAGTTGATTGAAGCGGGGACTCGATGCGTGACAGTGAATCTATTTGATTCTCTGCACCAGCGAACTACCTGGGACTGCCACGGCGATGCTCATTGCGGTCCCGCGACACTGCAGGATTATCAGGATCGTCTCTGCCCGGAATTTGACCGGGCGCTCTCTGGACTGCTGGATGATCTGACTCAGCGAGGGTTGCTCGATGACACCCTGATCGTCGCGACGGGTGAGTTTGGCCGCACTCCACAGATCAATGACCGGATGGGACGAGACCACTGGACGGAATGCTGGTCGGCATTGGTGGCGGGTGGAAAGATCAATGGGGGGCGCGTTATCGGTGCCAGTGATCGAACGGCTTCACAGCCGATCGAACGTCCTGTTGCGCCGGGCGAACTGACCGCGACATTGCTGGATTGGTGTGGTGGCGATATCGGAAAACTCGCCTTCACCATGAACCAGGCAGAACAGCCACTGGTTCCGTTCGACAAGCTCGCTGAACTCTGGAGCTAATGGGAAGCGAATCCCCGGGTGATCGTACGGAGATCACGAAAATGCGGTCTCATTTGCTCTCGATCATCACTCTGATTCTGATCGCATTGGCTGCGACGGGTTGTGGGCAACACTCCAGCCAGGCGGCGGTCCAGGTTGATCAGGCGGAATTGAAAGAGATCATCAATCGTGGATTTGCGGACGATTGGGATGGGGCTGAGTATCTCCTCAAGCATGCCGCCCGAGTCGATGAAGCGGCATTGCAGCGGGCTGGAGTTTCCATTCCGTACGCCAAACTCACCAGCAGCCCGCTGGACTATCGTGGCCTCCCGATCACGATTCAGGGGATCTTGTGGCGTTTGTACGAACTTCCAACCAACAGTAAGAGTGACTTTCGACATCTGTATGAGGCGTGGATCGTTTCCGACGAAAAGCAAGCCTATCGAGTTGTCTGTTCGCAACTACCGGCCGATCTGCAGCCTGGCCACAAACTGCGAAATGTCCAGGTGACGGGGTATTTTCTCGGCCTTGAAGAATATGAAACGTGGGAAATTTGGGAATGGAAATTGATAAATGCTCCGACTTTTCTGGCGCGTTGTCTGGTCGTGACCGGCAACCACGCCGTCCCGACCGATTTTCGAGTCAACTATTCGACTGACGGTTTCAGCAATCGGGGTTGTGGGCTGCCAAACATCAACGTCGGACTC
>CAZSTW010000210.1:0-9000 GCA_964609845.1 uncultured Planctomycetaceae bacterium
GTCTGCGACGACACCAGCAACCATGTAGTAAATGAGCATGAACACAAACACGGCTGCGGCCGAAAATACGATCGCCCGTACACCCTTTTCACGAACGTCGATCCCCAGCAGCGGGCTGATTGTGAACTCGCTGACCGGGGTTTCCTTCAGTGGAACGGCCAGCGCACCTGCATTCAGGACGCCAACCAGATTGTCGATGTCTTTCTTCTTGAATTGGCCCGTAATCTGACCGTGAGCACTGATGACGCTGTTGATCGTCGGTGCAGACTTCACTTTTCCGTCCAGCAGAATTGCCAGCCGCTTTCGCGAATTGTCGGTCTTGTCAGGCAGATTGTCGCTCGTCAGCTTGTGGAACAGGGCCGCACCACGAGCGTTGAACGAGAACGCGACCGCCAGTGAGCCGTTTTCGTCAGTCGTGGCACGAGCATTGGTCAGGTAGAAGCCGGTCACCGCTCGATCCGGGGGATCGTGCTTGATCAGGACTTGTAAGACTTTAACTTCCGCGCCTGTCAGGGGATCAAAACGGGTGACTGTTCGGTTACCGGCAGTGTTCCAGTTCTGGTCGCGTTCCGTTGGATCCGAGACATCATGCCAGGCAGCGATGATCTGACCGTCTGGTCGATATTCATTTTCGGCGTCTGGCAGTTTGGCGGCCTGATCGATCAACTGCTGGTCGTACCGGGGTTCGGCGACAATGCCGAATTCCAGACTTCCCAGCTTCACGATCAACGACTTTTTCTGACGGACGAGGTCAGGGTCGGCACCCGGGATGATGACTTCGATACGATCAGTTCCAACCCGGCGGACGGCAACTTCTTCGGCGCCTGACGGATTGATACGTTTGGCGATTGCCTGCACCATCTTATCGACGGTCTCTTTGTTGACCGTCTTCCCCTGCGACTTGGCCCCAGCCACATCGATTTCGTAGACGAGGTTGGTTCCCCCGGCAAGGTCGATTCCGAGGTGAATCGCATCCATCCAGGACTTCGCTTTTGGCAGTGGAGGAAGCTCGGGATCGCCGGGTTTCCGGTTTTCTTCAGCCTTGGCGCGGTCGGCCAGCAGCTTCGAATGTTCCATCCGGCCAGCGATTTCCATGAAAGCAAATGGTGCCAGAGCCATGAACAGGCTCATCAGCACTACGCTGATTCGGCCCGAGAGATCATTCAGGCGCAGCAGTCGTCCAATCAAGTTGCCGAGCAAAAACGGCGCGATGAAGACGACGGCCAACACTCCCAGAATTAACCATCCATTGGCTCGGGGCGGATCAATTTCCGCCTGGAGCAGAAGAAGGCAGTGTCCAAATCCGTCCATTCGTGAGTTCCGTTCCCTAACGTTGTCTACGTTGTTCGTGAATTCCAACCACTGGAAATGTTGTGAAGGGCGTCAATCGCTGCCCTGTACCTTTGCCAGTGATCTGTCCAATGACAGTGGCCTGGCTCATGCAATATCTCAAAACTCGCTGAATCTCAAATCACGTTGGTTTCGTTGTCGATTCCGCCGGCTCGTCACCAAAAACTTCGGCGATTGCCGTTCGGCGAAACTTAATCCGTGTATTGTCATCAACCTTCAGTGTGACTTCCTTGCCATCTGTCGAGATATTCACGACAGAACCAAGAATTCCCCCGATCGTCGCCACACGATCATTCTTCTTCATGTTCTTCAACATTGATTCCCGACGCGCCTGATCACGCCGCCGAGGAGCATCCATGAAGTAAAACAGGCAGAAAATTGCCAAAAGCGGAAACGCCAGGGACCATAATGGAGCCTGCTGACCAGCAGCTTCCCCTTCGGCAAGCAACAACAGTGAATTCAGTGTAACGAGCATTCGATTTCAACAAGTCCCACAGGCGACAGACGATCCGGCCAGAAAAGGAAGTCGGCATATTAAACGGATCGCTCCCAACCGGCAAGTTGAGCCGCCCGGAACTCCCCCGCCCGCCCGTCCCGGATTGCCTGCCGCAACCCCTTCAGCAGCTTCTGGTAGTACGCGATGTTGTGCCAGGACAGCAAGATCGGACCGAGCATTTCACCCGCAATGAACAGATGTCGCAGGTACGCCCGACTGAAACGCAGGCAAACGGGACACTCACATTCCGGGTCCAGCGGGCCGGGGTCGGTGCGATGCTTCAAATTACGTAACTTCAATGCACCACCGCTTGTAAATGCGGTCGCGTTCCGCCCGTTTCGGGTTGGCATCACACAATCGAACAGGTCGATTCCTCGCAAAACCCCCTCCAGAATGTCCACCGGACGGCCAACCCCCATTAAATAACGAGGCCGATCGGCGGGAAGCAACGGAACGGTAAAGTCGAGTGTGGAATACATTTCCTGAGGTGCTTCGCCGACACTCAATCCCCCGATCGCGTATCCGGGAAAATTCAGTGGCAACAGGCCCCTGGCAGAATATTCACGCATTTCCTGATGCGTTCCCCCCTGAATGATGCCAAACAGCGCCTGGTCGCTACGTCGCTGGGCGTCCCGGCAACGGGTGGCCCAGCGAGTCGTCCGTTCGACCGCCGTTTTCATCTTTTCGATCGGGGCATCGTGTGGCGGACACTCGTCCAGGCACATGATGCAGTCCGCACCGAGTTGTTCCTGAATCAGAATCGCCTGCTCGGGAGACAGCTGCAGCAGACTTCCATCAATATGCGAGCGGAAAACGACTTTGTCGTCATCAATCTTACGCATCGTCGCCAGACTGAAGACCTGAAATCCGCCGCTGTCCGTCAGGATCGGCCCGTCCCAGCACATGAACTTATGCAGACCACCCAGTTCGGCAACGACTTCGGAACCTGGACGCAATGCCAGATGATAGGTGTTGGCCAGGACCATTTGAGCCCCCGCCTGCACCAGTTGCTCGGGAGTCAGCCCCTTGACGGTTGCCAGTGTCCCTACCGGCATGAACGCAGGGGTCTCCACGATCCCGTGGGGCGTTTCCCAGCGGCCCGTCCGCGCGCCAGTCCCCGGATCAACCGCGTCCAGATAAAATCGAAAACCAGCCACCCAAACCTCCTCGCCCCTGTGAAACCCGCGACGAGAATACAAAGAGACCTCGTCCCACGGAACTACTGTGACCGGATTTGACTCGCTCCATGGCCATTGCACAACGTGTCAGCCTTAGGCGAAGAGATGTAACTCCTGAAGGAAACATGAGATACCGTGTCATGGTTGATCGTTGCGTCAAATCCGAGGGAGCATCACACGAAGTCAGGTTCTGCAGGTTTCTTCACGAACTCTCCTCGATCAACGAACCTCGCGGATATCAGGTGATCGTGCTAACGTATCCGCGTTCCCAACTCCGTCGTTCTCTTTACCACATCGAGTACCCCGTTTATGCCGATCCCGTCCGCGCCAACCATGTTGCTGGTTGTGGGAGGGATGGCCTTGCTGCTCAGTCGCTGGCTACCAACCTCAAGGTGGTTTGAAGGAGTCTGGCTGACCGCGATGATCGGTGCTGGCTGGTTGATCATCTCCAGTGATTCAAACATCGATCCGCAAATTCTTGACGACGCATCGCCCGGCTGGATCGCCGATTCACTGGCACAGGCCGGGCAATCCCTGGCACTGATCACTGGTGTTCTTTACGGGCTGGGCTCATTCGGAATCGCATCGACCCGAGAACGTACCGCCGAGCGGTTCGGGTTTCTCAGCCTGCAGATTGCGGGTGCGATGCTGGTCGTCTGCGCAAATGACCTGATTTCCCTGGCCCTTTCGCTCGAGATCGTCCAATTCGCATCGTGGGGGCAGCAACAGCGTCATCGCGCTGAAACCTGGGGTGACCCCCAAAATCGCAATCCGGGACTTGAAGCGTCGATCGCGATGGATGAAATACCTTTATGGCTGGGAATCGTATCCTCGTGTTGCCTCTGGCTGGGAATTGCCTTTCTCGCCTGCCTCACTGCATCGACTCAGTTCGATGATGTCCGACGAGTCCTCACCGATGCTTACGGCCTTTACGGATCTCGAGCAACGATTGGAACGGGTTCAAAACTGGGATTGCTCGCGATCGGATTAATGATTGCCGGATTGGGAAGTCGCATTGGCCTGGTCCCCTGGCAAGTTGGTTTGGTCGAATGCGGTCGACGTCCTGATTACTGGACGGGAGGCTGCGTGCAATCGATTGGGCAGCTGACAGGAATCCTGGCCCTGACGCGGCTTTGTGGCAGCGTCTGGGTTGGATATCGAGACGAAGTCGTGCTGCTGCTGCTGGTGACAGCGGGAATGACCAGCCTGGTCGTTTCCGGCCTGGCCGGATTAGACTTGAAAAACGGCGAGGGACGTCTGCGGCGCTGGACCAGTTCGATCGTTATGTTGCAAGGAGCCTGGCTGTCTGTCGGCATGATCGCCGTGACCGCAAACCTTGCATCGCCAGAACAGATGTCTACGGTGCCAAGCGGTCCACTGGGGATTCTGAATTTCGCACTGACGGCCAGTCAGGTGGCGCTGGCCGGGTTGTTCCTGATGCTTTCTTATCTGTCGCGCGAAGGTCGAGAAGTCGAGCCCGATTGCGACCGTTCGCAGCCATTGCGATTGTCGTGATACTGGCAAGTCTTGTGAGTCAGCCACCGTTATGGGGCTTCTGGGCAAACTGGCTGTTGCTGATTGCCGGGTTAAATGTCCCAGCCGTCAGCGGCCGTGAGCTTCCCACATCACATCCCGGTCTGATCGCATTGCTGATCGCGGTGACGACCGTATCACTCATCATGACACTCGTGGTTCTGCGATTCGTTCGGGTCCTGCTTCTGGAGCAGCCGATATCAAGGACTCTGCCACAAGGCAAACGATCTGCGCTGCTGGTGAGCTGTTTGTGCAGCGCCGTGCTGCTCGCAGTCGGGTTCTGTCCCGGCATGGTCATCAAGGCTGTTTCCACAGTAAGTTTTCCAGAGTTCCAGGGGCCTTCCGATATACCTGCCGGGTCCAGTCGTGGAACTGCCACGGCCAGTCGCACCTGGTGAAGGCAGGTTGGACCGGTTTCATCAAGTGGCAACGCACCTGGTGAGCCGAACAGAACAACCCGCGTGATATCGAGAGCCACAATAGTCGCTCGGTCCCCATCTCATTACAATCCGGCACCCGAGTCCCCCATCGCCCCAGCCAGACTACCCTTCCACTTCCACTGGGAAAGCCTCATTCTACCGGCGAGGTATGTCTCGACGACTGCGATGATTCCCAACGGAGAGACAAGGATCAGACCATAAGAAATGATCACCATGAGAATCGTGACTCTCACCGTCCTGCTGCTTACCCCGTTGGCCGCATTGCAGGCCGACGACACTGCAAAGTTGGCTGCGATCCTTACGCCTGCTGCCGCGCAAGGTGGCACGGTTACGATCCCGCCGGGTGACTACGAACTCGATGGAACGAAGCCACTGACGATCGCTTCTCACCTGACGGTGTTCGCTTACGGCGCGCGGTTTCACTTGCCAAAGACGCTCGGGAACCAGGCGCGCGTGGTGCTGTTCGCAGGTGAGAACGTGAGCGACTTCCGCTGGTTCGGCGGACATTTCGCGGGACACGTCTTCGACCCGGCAAAGGCAGATAACTCGTGGGAGCCGAACGTGAATACGCGGGCGATCCTCATCACGACTTCGCCGGGCGGTCGTACGGAAAATGTGACTTTTCGCGACGTGACGAGCGACGGCGTGGCGGGGGCCGTCATCACGGTCCTTGGCGCTGAGAAGAAGGGGAGCGAGCGCGAGGTGGAAACGTACGCACGGAATGTGACTCTTGAGAATTGCATGCTGGAACGCAGCGGGAAATTCATGTGGGACTATGGCTACCTGTGGCAAATCACGGTGTGGCCCGAGGACTTCAGCGACGCCGAACGAAAGATGGCGGCGAAGTATTTTCGCCACGACCTATTACGAGGACCGGTGCGCATGAAAGCAGGCGACGACCGTGTGTTCTTTGACAATGCAAAATCGCTGCCAGTGACGCAGAAGCGTGAGGGGGCAGAAGCAGATCGCGGTCACGATGCGGTGTGCTTTTTCGGCGACGTGCTTCCGTCGAACCTCGTGCGTGGTCGGCAATATTTCGTCGTCGAGAGCACGCCGGATTTCATTCGCATCGCGGAGACGGCGGGCGGCGTGCCGGTGAAATTTGCGAGCGATGCAGGGCCGCAGACACGGCTCATCAGCAATCTGTTTCAAGCCCATCTGGCGCTCTACGCCCCGGCGGGCAGCGGCCCGGGCAAAGGAGCGTTCGATTTGGTCGGCTGCGAAAACGTCGTCGTGCGCGGTGGTCGATTCAGTGCATTGGGCGACACCATGCACATTCAAAAATCGCGAGGCGTGGTGTTCACCGGGAATCACATCACCGGCTCACGGATGGGCGCGTTCTTCCTCGCGGAGTTTTGCAGGAACGCCGTCATCACGGGCAATACCGTGGACGGCACGAATGGTTCGCGTGTCATCAGTGTGGAAAAGTCATGCGAGGACGTGACGATCGTCGGTAACACCTTCCGCAACGGCGGGCGCGGCTCGTGGATCAACCAACCGCGTAATTTCGTCCTCGCCGACAACATCTTCGTGAACAACACCACCAAGTGCGAACGCGACCCGCGCCGCGGACGTCGCACGTTCTTGACCGGCGACTACGAACGCTATGCCGAGTTGTATTTCACAACCCATGAGGTCGGTGGTCGCTACGGCAAAGTCACTGTCCGCGGCAACCTCTTTACCAGCGGCCCGCACGCAACCCACGCGATAACGTTTGCGCCCGGAGGTGACACCATTCTCGTCACCGACAATGTCTTCAGCGGCCCCGTCCGGGACATTGCTCCCGCGGTCGGTTGCGAAAACGTGACAAGTCGCGGCAATATCGGCCTCGCTACCGACCGCTAGTTCCCTTTCAGGAATGTTCATTGCCATGAGACCCACGCTCGTCCTCATCGCCGTCTCGCTGCTCGTATTCCAGAATCCGTTGCCCGCAGTGGAACGCCTGATTCATCCCGGCGATTCGCCGCAGGCCGCTTTGGATGCCGCTGCGAAAGGTGACCGTCTGGTGTTCTTACCCGGGATACATCAACACAGCCTGGGGAAAAACCGTGCCATGCTCTACGTCGATAAATCGGTGGAGATAGAACTGAAGGAGGGCGCCATTTTGAAACTCGCGCCAGGCACGACAAAGCTGGAAACTGAGGGCGAAATCACAACCGACCAGGATGCAGGGAAGAAACTTGACGACCTCGAAATCGGCGGAACTTTTGATACCACGCGCCCGGCGGTGGACGGCCCAGAGGCGTATGGCGCGACAATTTTCACCGTCATCACCGACGGTGTTGGTGCGGACGGCCAACCGGATACGTTTGCCTGGGGCGATGGCAAGTTATTCGAGACGCCGCACAAAAAAGTGCCCATCACTGGCGACTGGCAGGAACTCGCTCACGGTGTGAAAATCCGCTTTGGCAACCGTACAGGGCACAGTCTGCGGAGCGTGTGGTTCTTGAGCTACGATGCGCCCGAAGCATACGGCATTCGCATCGGGTATGGACAGCAGTCGGAGTTTATCGAAAACGTCCGCATCTTCGGCAAAGGCACGATCGACCTCAACGCCACGCACAATTCTCAGCCGAGCGGCCTCGTGAAGAACATCAACGCTTGTGTTCTCATTCACGGACGCGTGCGGAACGTGACCATCGAGGGGATCACGATGACTGACACAATGCGTTCGGTGATGTGTTACGGCGAACACACTGGAGCCTTCCTGCCCGGCGGCGAGGTTGGCCCCGGTGAGTCGTTTGACGCTGAAAATATCACCATCCAGCGCACTCGCACGCTGAACCTGCGCGGCGCAGCCTACCTGCTTGGCCACCCATCGCACCGTGGTGTGCTGCGTAACGTGAAGTGCAACGGCAATTACATGGAGACCGGGCTTACCGCTATCGAGCCGAACTTCAACCTCGACGGCTACGAGGTCATCGGAAACGTCATCAAGAGTGACGGCCAGGCAATCCATTGCTGGCGGCATTCGCGAAACGGCGTCATCGCCGACAACCTCCGCATCGCGGACATCACAGGCAAACCCGTCGTGCTCGTGAATGCCCCGCGCGGCTGGAAGGCACCAGAGCCACCGGTATTGCGGAACAATCGAAACCACTTAAGCGATGCACAAGCGGATCATACCGTCAAATGAAACTCACGGTCACACATTCACCACGCCGTCCGTCTCGCTAGCGAAATACGCTGCACAATGCTGACAGGACTCGGTTCTTCCGTAGTGCCGCGAATTAAGATCCGCGACGGGAGGCACGACGTGCATGCTCGAAAGCACCTTGAGGCTGAGAAGAAGGCGAACTGCGAAGTGAAACGCGATGCGGCGCCCTTATGCGTGAGACAATCTTGCGTGCTCGCGAACGCCTCAGCTTCTGTCCCAGTGACCGAGATTAAAAGCAAGCCGCCTTCCGCAACCACCTGTTAAACAAGGGGTTGCGAAAGGCGGGGCTTGGTCAAACGGAGAGGGGGGGATTCGAACCCCCGGTAGGGTTTGACCCCCACGCCGCTTTAGCAAAGCGGTGTGCGATTGACGTAACAAGCTTGCCACAACAAGTAGTTGCGTCAAAGGCATTGAGCGTCTTACCGTCCAGCTTACCTGATTCACCAGAAATCGACCCCGATCTGGCTCGTCTCATCAACGCGTGGCCGAAGTTAGCCGAGCCACTTCGCCGCGCTGTTCTGGCGCTCGTCGGAACTACTGATCGATGAACCTGGCCGATGGAAGCAAGAACGGGAGTGAAACTGTCGTATTGCTGAATTGTCGTGCGTCAATCAGCGCGTCAACCATAATCGTCAAGTGAATTTTTCAAAATCAGATTCTGAAGTCTCGATATTGTTTGACGCGGGTTGCGACTGTGTTGACGCTAATTGACGCCTGATAAGTTTTGTTTGACCGAGTAACTCTCGTGCCACCGTTTCGCCCGCATGACTGCGGGTTGCTGGCAGGCTCGGGTAGTCGTAACGCTTCAACGTGGGCAAGGAACATCGAAATCCGCTGTTAACTCAT
>CAZSTW010000211.1:0-8974 GCA_964609845.1 uncultured Planctomycetaceae bacterium
TGCGAGCAAAGCTCGCTACCCTGGGTGCGTGGCATACGACGGTCTTCTACCCCAAGTGGGGTTGCGTCACCACCACTCGTTGAGTGACAGCCGATGGAGTTTCAGATCAATCAGCGTGAAACCGATACGCAGTTTCACGAGTGGGTTGCGGGTGAAGCCAGCGCCAGGTGCTTCGTGGTGAGAGAAGCTGGTAGAGAGCCGTAAAAGGCAGTCCAGACTATGTTCTTGCCTGTGATTTGATCTGGCCATCCTCTGCGCTCGGCTGGCTTCACGTCGAACGCAAAAGCGACTATGCCAGAATGGGGCGGATCAATTCTCCGTGGACATCGGTCAGGCGATAGTGCCGGCCCTGAAATTTGAATGTCAATTGGTGATGGTCGATTCCCAGGCAGTGCAGGATCGTCGCGTTCAGGTCGTGGACGTGAACTGGATCGCGAGCGATGTTGTAACTGTAATCGTCCGTCTCGCCATGCGTGACGCCCCCTTTGATCCCTCCACCTGCCATCCAGATCGTGAAGCAACGGGGATGATGATCTCGGCCGTAGTTGGTGGCAGAAAGAGTTCCCTGGCAGTAGACCGTTCTGCCGAACTCGCCGCTCCACACGACCAGAGTGTCGTCCAGCAGCCCACGTTGTTTCAGATCGCGAATCAATGCTGCGCAGGGTTGATCGATGTCGCGGGCCTGGCCAGGGATCTGCGTGGGAAGATTCGTATGCTGGTCCCAGCCCATGTGGAACAGTTGAATAAAGCGGACTCCGCGCTCGGCCAGTCGTCGGGCCAGCAGACAATTCGCTGCGAACGTCCCTGGCTTGCGGGCATCGGGGCCGTAGAGATCGAATGTCGCCGCAGTTTCACCTGAGACGTCTGCCAACTCAGGCACCGATGTCTGCATGCGGTAGGCGAGTTCATATTGCGCGATACGAGTTTCAATCTCGGGATCCCCGATCCGTTCCAACTGCAGACGATTCAGGGCCGCCTGGTCGTCGAGCATGTCACGCCGCAGGTCTGCACCGATTCCTGGCGGGTTGGAGAGATACAGGACGGGGTCACCACCGCTGCGTAACTTCACTCCTTGATGACGCGATGGCAGAAAGCCCGAACCCCACAGGCGATCATAAAGGGGCTGGTCATTGGGGCGGCCGGTGCCGCGCGACAGCATCACAACGAACGCAGGCAGATCCTTGTTTTCTGAACCGAGGCCATACGACAACCAGGAACCGAGGCTTGGTCGGCCTGCCAATTGAGCCCCGGTCGTCAGAAACGTGACGGCAGGATCGTGATTAATGGCTTCCGTGTGCAGTGACTTGATGAAGCAGAGATCATCGGCCACCCCACCGAGATGTGGCAGCAGTTCGCTGATCGTCGCGCCGCTCTTGCCATGCCGAGCGAACTTGTACATCGAAGGGACAACCGGAAACTTGTCCTGGCCAGCGGTCATGTTCGTCAGACGTTGACCACGTCGAATCGATTCCGGCAAGTCTTCGCCGCGCCGCTTTTCGAGTTCCGGTTTGTGGTCGAACAGCTCGATCTGCGAAGGGGCACCCGACTGGAACAGAAAAATGACTCGCTTCGCTTTCGGAGCCAGCGGCAATCCGACAGGAAGACCTGCTGCAGGCTTCGCAGCAGGCTGAGAGTCCGCGGCCAGCAGCGAGCCAAGTGCGGTCAGTCCAAGCGAACCACCCGCCCCATTCAGGAACGCACGACGTGAAAGGCCTTGAACGACATTCTTGAATTCTGGGTGCATGGAAGGATTACCGATTACTGTTCATGTGGGGATGAAGGGGAGGTCGGTTCATTGCCACGAGAGCGTCTAGGGCTTTGCGACGAATTCATCAAGGTTGTAGATCAGACTGGTTGTCGCGGTGTAGGCTGCCAATTCTGCGGGAACGAGTGATTTATCGTAGGGGGTTTCACCCAGTTTCAACAGTTGTTCGACGTCGTTCCCTCGACGCTCGTAGGCCTTTCGACGCCGATCAAAGCCATCGACGAGTAACTTCAGTTCGTGCTCGGAGGGTTCTCGCGAAAGAATCTGCCGGAAGGTCCAGGCCAGTCGCGATGGGGCGGATGCTCCCCCTTCTTTCATGGCCTTTTCGGCGAGGACTCGCGCGGCCTCGATATAGGTCACATCGTTCATCAGGTTCAGTGCCTGCAGAGGCGTGTTGGTACGTGGCAGACTGACGCGGCAGGCTTCTCTTGGCGATGCGTCAAAAATGGCGAGTGACGGTGGAGGAACCGTTCGTCGGCGATAGGTATAAACCCCACGCCGATACAGGTTCGGACCATGATCCTGAACATAGATCGAAAATGGCCCGGGAACCGCATCGGCACTCAGTTCTTCCCACAGTCCCTGCGGCTGATACGGTTTGACACTGGGGCCGCCGAGATTTTCGACCAGCAGGCTGCTTGTCGCCAGGATCGAGTCACGGATCGCTTCGGCAGGCAGCCGGAACCTTGGACCGCGAGCCAGCCAACGATTATCGGGATCGCGTGCCAGAACCGCTGGCGATGCTTGTGACGACTGCCGGTATGTGGCCGATGTCACCAGTTGTCTCATCGTTCGTTTCAGGTCCCAGCGGCCTACTGAGGGCGAGCTGGCGTTTCCTGGATTCGTACGGAAGCCGCTGAACTCGATAGCGAGCCAATCGAGAAGTTCTGGATGGCTGGGGGCTTCTCCCTGAGTTCCAAAATCTTCCGCGGTTTTGACGATCCCCACTCCAAACAGCGATTGCCACATCCGGTTCACCGTCACGCGTGCCGTCAGTGGATTGTCGGATGCAACGAGCCAGCGAGCCAGATCGAGGCGATTCAGCCGTCGATTCGCTTCGGCCTTGATGGATGCCGCAGTAATTGCTGCCGGAATTGCGGCTTCAACCTGATCGCCCGGTTTGTCGTACTCGCCCCGCTTCAGCATATGAGTCGGGCGAGGGCTTCGATCCTGCATAACCATCGTGGTGGGAACCGTCGCCAGGTAGGTCGCATATCGTTTGCCAGCTTCGAGTAGCTTTTGGCGAGCGGTACGTTGCTCGTTCGGAGCATGTTCGGCCAGGTAGAACTCACGGAACTTCTGACGATGAGCAGCAGGAATCGACTCATTATCCCATCGAGATGCAATCTGCGAAATCGAATCACCTGCGGCAAGGGACTGAGCGGCTTCGGCAGAAAGGCGTCCGCGATAACATCGCAGTTCGTCGATCATACCTGTAAACGGCGCGGCACTGCCTCGACCGCCAACCGCCAAAGGCAACTTGACTCGAAACGGATTACTGAGCAGATCTGTGATGACGGTCGTTTCGGCCAACTCGCCGTTGATCCGAACAGCGACACCACGTGCAGCGCTGGAACCATCGTACGAGACGAACAGGTGAGACCATTTGTCAGTCGGAATGGAGGCTTTCGTTTCAATCCGGATCAGGTCATCAAGGATTCGGCCTGAAAACAGAACCTGCAATCGACCATTGGTTTCTCGGCGCAGTTCATAGCCACGTGACGAATTGTCATGATCCATTCGGGCCAGGATTGTCATCGGGGATGAACCGGTTGGTTTGACCCAGACCGAGATTGCGAAGGACTCTTCTTCACCAAAGTCGCCTCCTTCGAGCGTCTCAATCCAGCGACTTCCGTCAAACGACATCGATTGACCAACCCGACCTTCCACGACTTTCCCTGCGCCGGCAGGGTTCCAGACGAGGGGTTTGTCAGAGACATCTTTCGAGGATTTTGAGCGGACGCTGACCCCGGCTTGCTCATCAAAGGGGATGTGAGTGTCGAGGCTGTCAGGAAATGACCAATCAGGGACTCCCTTCTTTCGAATCTGTTCCGCCAGTGATTGCATCCCGGCATCGACCGCAGGCGACATTGTGTTCCAGGCGACTTCGGCCGACTGGCGGTCGCGATCAAGTGCCGTCAGTTGCCTTTGCTGGTCCGCAGTCGGAGCCGGAAGGTAGGGCATCGAATTGTCGTTGCGAATGTACTTGCCGGGTTCGGGGACCTGATTGAAGAACGCGAAGAGCTGATAGAATTCACGCTGGTTAATCGGATCGTATTTGTGATCGTGGCAGCGGGCACAGCCGATGGTCAGGCCGAGCCAGACGGTGCCAGTGGTTTCTACGCGGTCAACGACGTATTCGATCCGAAATTCTTCGGGGATGATTCCCCCTTCGGCGTTCCCGCGATGGTTGCGGTTAAAACCGGTGGCAATCAGTCGAGAATTTGCGATCGCGGAGTTTGCTCCCGCTTGTTCTTCAACGAGGTCGCCTGCCAATTGATCGATGGTGAACTCGTCGAACGGCTGATTCTGATTGAACGCGTCAATCACCCAGTCGCGCCATCGCCACATGAATCGTGGTCCGTCCGTCTGGTAGCCGTTTGTATCCGCGTAGCGGGCGGCATCGAGCCACTGGATTGCCATCCGTTCGCCATACCGCGGTGACGCCAGTAACCGGTCCACGGCCCGTTCATAGGCATCAGGAGACTTGTCCGAAACAAACTCATCAACTTCCGCGGGAGTTGGCGGCAGACCTGTCAGATCAAAATGGACTCGTCGCAAGAGTGAAGTCTTGTCCGCTTCAGTCGCAGCTGTCAAACCTTCAGAATCAAGGCGGGAACGTATGAAACTGTCGATCGGGTTGCGAACGAATCCTGTTTGTCGCGTCGCTGGCGGAGTGACAATTCGCGGCGGCAGGAATGACCAGTGAGCCTGATATTCTGCCCCCTCATCTATCCACCGCTTCAACAACTGGATTTCGGCAGGAGTCAGTTTCAGATTCGAATCAGGCGGCGGCATCTGCAGATCAACGTCCGACGTTGAGATCCTGCGAGTCAGTTCGCTTGTGGCCGATTTTCCTGGAACGATTGCAGCACTGTTGTCTCGCGTTGCGATCGCCGCTTCACGCCGATCAAGGCGCAGGTCTCCCTTCCGCTTTGCGGAATCGGGGCCATGGCAGATGAAGCATTTGTCAGAGAGGATTGGACGGATGTCTCGATTAAACTCGACCTTTTCGGCAGCGCTGGCGGAATCTGCCAACAGAAAAGACATGGCACAGAGGGCCATGATTCGCACAGCGTACGAAGTCGAATTGTTCATCAGGAATCGTCCGTATTGACCGGAAGCCGCGTGGGAGGCGGTAAAACACGCGTCATTGAAGTACAGGCGGGATCGTTCTGGTAGCAGGTGCGTCGCAGCGAATTCTCTTTGAAAAGAGGAGACCTTCGGTCGGGCGTTTCGGCGGGGTCGGGAGACCCGCGCCGAACATTGCCCTGTTCCGAAGATCGCCGTCAGTTGACCTCAACTATTTTGGCATCGGCAGGACGATCAACGCGTTCTCGGCGAACGTTGCTGAACCGTCTTTCCCGTTAATTTTGTACTGCACTCGTAATTGCTTCACGACTCCAGGAGCGGGGTCACCGCCAAAGGATTCGTTGTAGGTTGCCATTGGCAGCGAAACCAGTTGCACCTCAGCTGCCTGCTTTTGCAGGACACCGGTCACGTCCTTTTGAGTTGCTCCGGCACCGTATTCGGCTTTAACGATCTCCAGCTTCACCTTCCCCAGGCCTCCCTTGGAAAGCAGTTCGGCAACTTCAGGCCCCTTGGTTCCGAGCTTCTGTGTGATTGCCATCACGACCTGAGTCCCTTCATCTTTCAATTCTGGGACTTCCTGAGTCAAAGTCAGCGCAATCTTCAATCCTTCGATGCTGGGGAATTTCTTGACGATGTCAAATACCAGCTTCTTGTCGGCTGGAGTCTTTGCCGCTTCCAGGATCTTGTGGCACATCGCGATTCGCTCGGGTTCCGGCATGATGAATTGCCGGGCAATGCGGACATACCCACGGAATGCTCGAGTCTTGTATTTCTCACCCGGGGCCGAAGTGATCAATTCAAACAAGACAGGGGCAGCGTCGATCGTGGTCCATTCTCCCAGCAGTTCACTGCTGACATCCTGCAGATCGGCATCGGTACTCTTTGCGCTGGCAGCAACCGTCTTCAGTGCGTTTTTGCCTCCGACGGCGGAAAGGATCTGCAGCAACGCCACCTGCGTCGGTACGTCTGCCTTGGCAAACACGGCAATCAATTCCGTTGCACAGGCTTCGGCGTCTGGCATTCGGACACAGGCGGTCTTCAGTGCCTTTTCCGCGACAGTCGCTTCGTCGTCGTCGGCAGCCGACAGGAACGGAGCGATTAGAACGCCGAGATCTTTCTGCGGGATGGTTTCCCCCAGAGCCATCAGTGCCGCTTGACGCACCTTGCCGTCTGAGTGGCCCAGTGCCTTCTTCAATTCGGCCGTGGCGACAATACGTCGTTGTCCGATGACGTCGATGACGAACGGATAGAGTCCCCCTTCGGCATTGCCCAGGCGGGCGACGATGGCGTCGTTGACCTTGGCACCTGGTAGCTCACCAAGGGCCTGCTTGGCCGCCTGAACAAGTTCCGCATCCTTTTCGACGCCGATCTGCAGCAGCGGAGTCACACACGAGTCGTTGCCGACTTTGCTCAAGGCATTGATTGCTGCCAACCGCACCGGTTTGGGACCTTCCGCTGCGGCCTTGATAATCGCTGATAAGACCACGGTTTCTTTCCGATCGGCCATGGCATTGATCAGGAGCGGGGCTCGGTCTGGAGTTGACTTGCTCAATTCAGCAGCGAGCACCTTGTCGATCGCGTTACCCGGGAATTCACGAGCTGTACTCAGTCCAATCTGGTACAGACCGCGATCATTGGATTTGAGCTGAACCAGCAGCAGTTCAATTCCAGCCTCAGGTTTGCGAGCCAGAATCGCACCACGGGTCGCTTCCAGTGTCCGCTGACGATGAACGTCTGCCTTGCGGACCTGGTCGTAAAGAGCCACGGCGTCTTCGAACTTTCCACCTGCCACAGCATGTTCGGCACACAGAATCAGCCCTTCTGCAACGGCCGGGCGAACGGCTGCGGGGGCGGTCGCCAGCAGTGGAGACAACCCCTTGGCTGCGGCAGCATTGCCGATGCGGCCAAGGGCAACGGCTGCAGCAGATGCCACTTCAGCGTCTGCATCATTCAGGCGAACGATCAGCAGATCAACGGCAGCTGCGTCGCGACGGACTCCGATCGAATTGATTGTCCCGACGAGCAGCAGTCCCGTGATGGAATTGGTTGCCTGACGCAACGCGGCGTCAGCTTCGGGTCCCGGAATCACTTCCAGAGCAATGCGTGCCCAGGACGAAAGCTGTGGGTTTTCGAGCAAGCGAGCCAGATCAGGAACTGCGTTCGCCGTTCCGTGAACAGCCAGATGCTTGCAGGCCAGAGCCTTGTCGGCGGATGGAGCCTCGGAACGAAGCAGGGCGATCAGTTCCTTTTCCTTTTCAGGATTGGGGCCTTCGGCACGCAGTGTGGAACTGAACGAGAGACAAATGAGCAGTGCAAAGGCACTGATGGTCAATGCAGGAAGTCGCATGATGTGAATCCAAATGGGAGAATGAACAAATGGACAACGAGTCAGCCGGAACGAGATTCGAAACTTACGTTTCGCGGCTGGCAATTACAGCCGCCATGGTTCGCGAAGTGCTTCGGAACGCAGGCGATTGGCTTGCTCGTCGTTGATGAATTCATTCGTCTTGTTGTCGAACTTGATCTGACGATTCAGATAGAGAGCGATGTTGGCGGCGTGGCAGGCAATGTGTGCATTGCAGGCGGCGTCCGCATTCCCCTTCGGCTGGCTGCGAGTCTTCACGCAATCGAGGAAATCACGCACATGGAATGTGGCGGGATAGCCACCAATTTCCTCGACCGTGCGTCCGGCCAGCAGGGTCGGCGAACTGAGGACCAGTTTTCCGCTGTCACCTGTTTCGACCCAGCCCGTTTCGCCTTCAAAACGAACCGGACAGGACCCGAGCGGAATCCAGCCCGTCTCGCGGTAGATCAACTCGACGCCGTTCTCATACCGTGCGACAAGCTGCCCATCCTTGGGAGCATTGTATTCGACGGGTGGCGGGACATCCCCAACCGCCCACTGGCAGAGGTCGACGCAGTGTGAACCCCATTCGAGCACGCCACCACCGACCAGTCCGCCACCCTTTTCAAAATTGAAACCGTCCAACTGCTTCGCATTGAATGGTCGCCAGGCCGCGGGGCCGAGGTACATGTTCCAGTCGACGACGTCTTTGTTTGGCTCCGTTTCCGGGATCAACCAGCCGCTCGTCATGGCCTGCATCCCGGCAGGGTGAGCGAAGACCTTGGTGAGCTTGCCGAGTTTCCCGGTGCGAG
This sequence comes from uncultured Planctomycetaceae bacterium, assembly GCA_964609845.1. Classification (GTDB taxonomy): domain Bacteria; phylum Planctomycetota; class Planctomycetia; order Planctomycetales; family Planctomycetaceae; genus Schlesneria. The sequence goes on from CAZSTW010000211.1 coordinate 8,234, forward strand.
CGAGTTCACAGGCAAAGGCAAAGTGAGGCAGGTTGCGTCGCTGAGTTCCCGCCTGGAAGACACGACCGGTCCGGCGCATCGTTTCGGCAAGAATCAGACTTTGAGCGATGTTCTTCGTGCAGGGCTTTTCGCAGTACATGTCCTTGCCCGCCTTGGCGGCATTCATCGCGGCGGTGGCATGCCAGTTGGGGCCGGTGGCAATCAATACCGCGTCGATATCCTTGCGGTCCAGCAGGTCGCGGAAGTCGCGGACCATGTCGCAGTTTGTGTTGCCGTACTTTGTATCGACGATCTTCTTGACCGCGACACGACGTGCCTCTTTGACGTCGCAGACAGACACGAACTGAACGTCTTTTTGTTCCAGGAAGCAACCCAGGTCATACGTTCCACGGTTACCGATCCCGATCCCTCCCACGATGACTCGTTCACTGGGAGCAGTGAAGCCATCCAGCCCAAGCGCCGAACTGGGAATGATCTGCGGAGCCATCACAGCACCGCCGAGAGTGGCAGCAGATTTTAAGAATTGACGCCGAGGAACCTTAATGGACATGAGCGTGCTCCTGATCGCGAGAACCGCTGAAGAACGAAGACCCGGACATTTCGCGGGCAACAAGTGAGGATATCGAGTGAGCCCGACACATGAAAGGGAATTTACGTGTTCTGACAGGTCAATCGAGTTTTTCAACGTAGGGTGGAGTCAATGTTACCCACATCTTTGATTTTGTGCTTGCCAGTTGCTGC
>CAZSTW010000212.1:0-957 GCA_964609845.1 uncultured Planctomycetaceae bacterium
AGACACGCGCGGCCTTCCTCCCGGGGGGCTGGCAAACTGGGGGGCGGGATTTCTGCCTGCTGTTCACCAGGGAACCGTTATCGAGACGTCGGCCCAGCGCCCTCCGATCGCGGACCTGTTTCCACCGGCAGACCAGGCCATCGGGGCCGATACCGAACGCGAAAGCCGACAGTTTCTGCAAGTGCTGAATCGTGTTCACCTGGAATCTCGCAGCGATTCACTGCTGGATGCCCGAATTGCGGCCTATGAACTGGCGGCACGATTGCAGTTGAGTGCTCCAGAAGCGGTCGATCTTTCCGGAGAATCCGCAACGACACTGAATCCTTACGAACTGGACGATGTTGATGTCGGGCCGTTTGGTCGCCAATGTCTGCTGGCGCGGCGGCTGATCGAGAGAGGTGTCCGATTTGTCCAGATCTTCTGCGGGGCAGAAAACACTTCGTCCAAGAAGATCCGTCCGAATTGGGACAGTCACGAAGATATCGTTCGTGACCACGGCTATTGGGGACGCATTCTGGATGCAGGAGCGAGTGCCTTGCTTTCAGATTTGAAGCAACGGGGCCTGCTGGAATCGACGCTCGTCATCTGTACGTCCGAGTTCGGTCGTCAGCCCTTTATGCAAGGGGCACAAAAGGGCCGTGACCACAACCCGGGCGTTTTCACGGCCTGGATGGCGGGGGGCGGAATTCGTGGTGGTACCAGCCATGGAACCAGCGATGAAGTCGGATTTAAAGCTGCCGAATCACCCTGCTACAGTTACGACCTGCACGCGACGGCACTGCACCTGCTCGGTTTGAACCACGAAAAGTTGAGTTTCTACCACAATGGCATTCAGCGTCGTCTGACCGATGTTCACGGCGAAGTGATCCGCAACATCCTTTGATTGGCCGGTAACGCAGGCAGGGATTTTTGAACAGAGATTGATAAGATGCACTCTGTTGGTGTTTCCCCGACCAG
>CAZSTW010000212.1:967-8811 GCA_964609845.1 uncultured Planctomycetaceae bacterium
AAGGCATAGACCCAGACAACCCAGAAGGTATCAACATGTATGATTATTTCAGCGACAATGCAGATTGCGCTGAACTAGACAGCATGGATGATGGTTGGTACATGGATTTTGAATTTGACGACGCTCCCTGGAACAGCGCCCGGCAGGCATTACGGAACAGATTCGTTCCTGCCATTGCTATTGGCCTTGATTGCGATCCTTCTGATTACCCCGATTGCGCAGCCATTTCCGATCGTGACGGGACTTATCGCTGCCGCAGCAGAGCTGGCTGGCCTTTATGCCGTTCGCCACAACAGATCCATGCGAATTACTGCAATCATTGGTGTTCTGACTTGCGTTCCTTTGCGTATTGTCGCGCAATGCGTTGGTGACAGATACCCGTTGCTGATTGTCGCGTCGCACGTTGCAGGTGGAATGTACTTCGCCATTCTGACAGTGGCTGTGCTGGTTCGGGTGATCGCACACCAGCGAGTGACTTCTCACACGGTCCTCGGAGCGATCTGCGGATATCTGTTGATCGGCTACGTCTTTACCTTCGGGTATCTCGTCTTGATCTTTGAGGATCCAACGGCGATTTCCTTCAATGGGCAACCACTCGGGGTGGAACGAGTCACCAATATTGGCGAGCATACGGCGGAACTGATTTATTTCAGCTTTATCACGTTGACGACCGTCGGGTATGGTGACATCGTTCCTGCATGTCCTGTCACCCGCATGTTGGCTGTGATCGAGATCCTGACAGGTCAGTTGTATCTGGCCGCTTTTGTCGCGCGATTGGTAGGAGCAATGAGTAATCCGGCTTCAAGCTCGACTGAGAGTTAACCTGCAGCGGGCCGATGTATTCCGGCGGATCGTTTGTGTGTATCACTGAACAATGACGAATCGTGAGGAGTTCTGACGAATATTCAGGAGTTGACATCCGCGACGAATTCCCCTGAAGATTGTCATTGTGTTTGCCGGATCAACCGAAAAAATGATGCCCCTTTCCAAACTGGCCGATTCATAAAAAGGCGGTCCCCGTCTATTAAGGTAATGAGAGTCACCGATGGATTCTGCAACTTCTGATTCCGCGTCGTATGTCTGGTTGGAACGAACGGCCCTGGAACTGGTGGCTGGCAAACTGCTTCAGCGTAAAGGAATGTTTGCTGCCGAAGCGGAAATCGTCGTCCATCGAATGATCGAAGCGGATCAGAGTGGCCGTTCCCAGGATGGAGTTGGATCGCTCCCTGATTTTCTGGATGCCATGGACTTGGGTGACATCGATCCGCGAGCACGCTTGATTACGGTGACAGAGGCACCGGCGGTTGCCGTTCTTGATGGCAGTACCGGAATGGGGCATGTGGCAGCATCCCGCGGGATGTTGATGGCAATCGAAAAAGCGAACGTGGGTGGAATCGGAAACGTTGTCATTCGAAACAGTCGTCCCGGTGGTGATCTCGGTACGATCGCAACATTGGCTGCAAGTCAGGGGTTGATCGGTCTGGTCCACATCAGCATGGATCTCGATGCCGACGGAAACCCTCTTTCCAACATCGCCTGGTCGGTTCCGGCTGCTCCGGGACTGAAACCCCTGGTAAGCCGCAGCAATCGAAGTGGTCTTGGTGATTCAATGGCATTCCTGTACGGCGCGCTTTGCTCTGGTCTGGCTGGCGTTGAGATGCCCCCCCGAAAACGCAAGCCGGTCTGGGTGGCCAACGTTGTGGAATACAGTGTCACAGCCATCAGTCCGGAAAAATTTGGCACAGCAGAGTCGCTGCTGGAGAAATGGAAGACCTCTGAAGTCGAGCCAGTTGCACTAGGCACGGAAAAATCCAGCGTTCCACTTCTGCTGAAAGATGCGGAACGACTCGCAGCCCTGGCGACAAAAATCAAGCTCGCGCTTTCGTGGTGATACTACGACCATTCATCCTTCGCACCGGTCGATCCCGCCACGCTGGATCTGATTTCCTCACAGTACGAGCGACTTGGTAACCATTGTTATGGAGTCGTCGAGCTTCTACGACGCAAGACGATAAAGAAGCCATCTGTTTGATCAGGCAGCAGTTCCCATTTATCAGGATGGTCACGGAACTCAGGGATTTCTTCCGGACGCTTGATCGTACTGTAGCGATGCTGCGTATCGATCACGATGAATTCGGTATCGTCCGGAACCCGCTGCTCATAGTTACTCACTTTTCGGCTGTAGTTGCTGTAGTCATACGACCGCTCGTGATGCGTGTAACGCGGATGTACGAAATCCGTAGAAGCAACGCGACTGTTCCGAGGGACGAGCGAGGCAATCCGTGCGAACTTTTCGGCACGTACCTGATAACCGTAAAGATTTCGCCAGTTCCAGGGCGAACCAGGGTCCCAGAATGGCACACCAAGTGGTCCGAGTGTCACGAAGAGGCCGGTCGTCAGGGAACTGGTCCACAGGATCGTTGGCAACAGGATCGGTATTACCCTACCGATGCCGGAAAGCCGCCAGCGATTTGCCATGGACTGGATACACCACTTCGCTACAGGCAGTGCACCCGCAACACTCCAGAAGACAATGGCGACGAGCGGCGCGTGAAAATGATGTCGCGGATCTCGCGCCAATGAATTGAGACAAAGTATGCCAAACAACGGACATCCCACTGCCAGCCGACCGCCGGAAAAGAGTGGCAAAAATGCGACCGGCGCGAGCATCGCCAGTGCGTATAAGATCGTTTCCGGCGTGACCAGTTCGCCGAACAACAGCCCGGGATTGGTGAACATCGTCAGGACAATCTCCTCTGGAGTTGCGCCAAACTTTTTGAAGTAGCCCGCATAATGGATCTCCACGCCCGATCGAAACCACGGCATCAGGACGCGAGTTGCGATCCACAGATAAACAACACTTCCCATCGCAACTAGCACCCCTGTGACGGCCCACAGTCGACTGAATCCAGGAATTGACGTCCCGGATTCGTGCGGAGGCGAGGATCGCTGATACCGATACTGCAGGAACTCGCGCCAGATGAGCCAAACCCCAAGTGGACCAAATATGATCGCGTAATCTTCCTTGACGGTCAGCGTGAACAGCAATCCAACGATGAAGCCACGAAGGTTGCGACGTTCCATTTGATCGAGTGTCAACAATAGCAGCGGGATGCCAAACGCTTCGGGACGAAATGTCTTCAGATCGATCTCGATGTCCAGGAACTGCATCGGAGTGTAAAGCAAATAGGCAACTGCAGCCGCCAAACCAGCCCGCTCTGATTTCGTCTGACGACGGGTCATCCAGAAAACGGGGAAGGCTCCCAATGCAAGTGCGGTCGATTCGGCAAATTCAAGCAGCAGGTGGGACGGCCAGATCACATAGATCGGGATCAGGAACAGGTGTACAAACTGAATGTGCTCGCCCCAGAACAACCCCTGATCCAGATAACTCCGAAAGCCCTTGCCATGCAAAATATTCCAAAGGTGCTCTTCGTACATGGCCGAGTCACCATGAGGAATCAGCAAGTTGAAGTACAGCCGCCAGTTCATCGTTGTGAACGTGACAAGATAGATCAGACTCGCCACCGCTACCCAGCGAGCGGCTCGGTGCAAGTCGCTGGTTGACCTTGTAATGGGTTCATCAGGAAATACCAGCACCATGAAGGTTGTGGTCAGTCCCGCGAGACAGAATCCCAGCCAGAGTTGCGGTGTCAGCGCCACGACGACAGTAAGGCTTTCCCAGCCGATCATGCTGGAGACGATCCAGATCCATTCCCAAATGTCGAGCGCACTCCACCAGAGTCCCGTTGCGATTCCCCAGGTGACAATGCTTCCCGCGGCCCCTCGCTTCGTATTGCGAGCTATACTGATGGCCCCGATGCCCCATGTCAGCAGGATCAAGCATGTGATCACCGTGGCGATTACCATGTAGCTGACGGTCGCCTGGTCCGGGAGGGCCAAGGCGGACGGTCGAGTACCTGTCAGAACGAGCCACGTCGCCGGGCTGACAAAGTTCGTCGCAAGGATTCGTGACGACAGTACGGTTTGAACAGAGCTGGCAGCGAGCACGCAGGCCAGAATCAGCCCAAGGCTCATCCCGCCCCACATCAGGGGAGAAGGGGCAGCGAATCGGTGGCGTGAGGAGACAGGCTTCATCCCTGCATCGTAATCGCGGTACAGGGGGGCAGGGAAGTGTATCGATGTCCATCCGGAATCGGACGATATCGAATCACGGATAATCAGCGGCCCGACCTACTTCGGTGATTCGATTCGAATGGCGACCGGTCCCGAGTGAATCAAGGTTCCGTCCGATAGCTCCGCCGATGCGGAAACGGTAACCGTCCCATGTCCGAGGTGTTTTGGATCAATTCTCACTGTACCAGATGGGCCTTTCACTGTTCCGATCGAGCGACCCAGGTGATGAATCGTGATCTCGACGGCGTCAGCGTAAGCGGTCTCGATGGCCAGCGGTTGCTCATAGGGGAAAGCTGGGCCATGGGCTTTCAAAACAAATTCTGACTTCGAATGCCGATTACTGACTTCGCAACGGTTCGACCAGCGACCCGTCGTTTCGACGGCATCCGATCCGACAGCCAGTAGCGTCAAATGGTGCGATCCATCCGCAAGAAGCCTGGTATCGAGTTCCAATGCGTCACCTGGGCGGGAGTCTCGCAACAGCTTCCCATCGACATAGGCTTCGATGCGGACGGGCTTCAATCTGCCGGAGGATTCAACGATAGGATGCAACGTGATCGTTCCGCGCATCATCGAAGTCTCGGGAAGTTTTGCAGAGATTTTCAGGTCCCGACGCCAAGGGCTGCAAAGCGGATCACCAACAATCAACAGTTGGTACGGGCCTGTGACAGATAAGTAAAAAGCTTCGGCCAGAGTGACTCCGCTGGCATAGTGAACATGGATGAACGGATTCGGAAACTTGGCTTGAATCGCGTATGGCTCTGTGACGGTCCCTGACGCTCCGGCCGCTCCGTGACGCAGAAACTCCGTAAGCGGCGTCTGCCCGGCTCCCTTGGTCATCACTCCGCCAAAACTTGTCAGATGTTCAACAATCGCACCCGGGAGAATCGTACTTTCGCTCGATGGCCAGTTGAAATCGGCAATCCCGATCATGGCTCCGGCAACAGCAGTCTTCTTTTGTGGCAGGATTCCCTCTTCGATTGCAGCTTCCACACCGAGATCTTTCAATTGTTCGACGGCGGAAGCAAACCCCCATTCGCGAGTCGTGGATCGAACATCACCGTTCTTGACGAAATAGATGCTTCCATTTGGACGCGACGCGTCGGCCGCAGTAGAACGTTGAAGTTGCGTTACCACTTCTGCCACTGTGTTGCCGCGTCCCGCTGTAATTCCCAGGACGGTCGACAGCAAGTATCTCGGAGCCACAGCATCGTCTGCAGGTTCGCCATTGGGTAGCCAGCCAGTATCACTGCGAAAACCGCGCGCGGGCAAGACACTCAGCTTCGTCGCCTTCATGTCATTCAAAAGAGCCTGAAATTCTGCGGTCCCGTGCAGAGAATTCAGATCGGGATCACGTGCGGCGTGGCGATGATCAAACCAGCCTGCCTCAACCGCAGACTTCAATGTCGCCATCGCTTCACCGTTTCGATCAACGGTCGCCAGGCTGCAAGCGAGATTGTACAGCAGTTCGGCTGATCGAGGATGTGCCTGTCTCAATTGAACGAGGGATTCGATTGCTTCTGACAATACGCGTCCATTGACTGGAACGAGTGCATCAGCAGCAGTCACTTCAGGGGCTTGGGCCGAACGTGGACGTGGCGATTGAAGCTGCAGCGTTCGCATGGCTTTGCCGTACTGGTTTGTCTCTGCAGCACTCCAGGGTGTATCGGAGGATCGTGTTCCGAATCGACGAGCGTAGGCATTAATGTTCAAATCGAGGTATTGCGGGTTCCTGGACATCGCCCAGGAATAGAGAAATGTCAGTCCGTTGATGGACGCTACGGGCGTCAAGACCTGCGGTAACGTCTGTCCTTTGGCATCCCCCGCAACATGAATTGCGGATGGAAAATCGACCGAATAAACGACACAGCGAATTTGCGATTTCAGTCCTCGCTGTTGAATCGCTGTCAGGATGGGGCCCAGAATCTGCTGGCGAAATTCCTCCACGGACAATTGTTCGACATTTGTGATTCCATCAAGAACCAGGATGTTGGAGTCTGGAATTCCCCGTAATCGTACGTATTCGTTCGCGACAGCCAGTGATGCAGTACTTCCACCGTTGACGACGAGCAGCAAGTGTTCTGGGGTCAGATCAGCTCGCGAAGCTCTGCAGAGGGCCAACAGTCCGATGATCGCGAACGCGATGAGGACTCGCGGGCTTACATGGGGACGCGATGCATTCATCTTTCTTGCCCTACGTTTGACAGAGATTCTTTCGATGGTGCTGATGTCCTGTCCGCTGGCAAATGATTCCGTTCATTTCGGTACAACACCCAGCGCCAACCGGAAAGACCAGCATAAGGGTAGTCGCGAATCATTCGATAGTTGTTTCCACCACCATCCTTCAGGGTTGGCAACGGCACCTGTTCGCTGTCAAAAGTGTGAAGAATGACCCACTCTGGGCCTGTGACTGGCCACTGGCCATTCTTAAAGTAGGTCATGGGCTTCGGGCGATCAATCCGCTGGTGGTAGAAATTGAGCAACATTGGATTTCGGAAATCGTGATCACTTCCGACTGTAATTTCAGCCAGAGAAGCGTCGTTCATAAGTGTGACAGCAGCTTCGTACCCACCGCGGCCAATCATCAGCAGATTTCGAATATGAACGAAGTTTCCTCCGAGGGCCAGCAACACAGCGGAGCCGGCAGCCATTCTGCGCCATCCCCCTGCGGTCCAGAGGAACGCGAGCAGATGGCCGATTGACAGCAAGGCCCCGGCGATCAGTACTAGAAAGTACCGCACATAAATGACATCTGGGCGTGCCACGCAGACGACGATCAGAAGCGTCAGTGATGAACCGGCAACGTAAAATCCCAGCCCGTCACGTTGGCGAATCAACATCGCGGCACTGATCAGTACCGCCAACGCGGAAATGATCGCACTGATGACAGCAACGCCCCCATGTTCAGGGCCTCCAACAACCAGTGATCCTGTTTGAATCAATACCTCGCGAAGCGGGTTCTGGTTCCCACCACCGATCACAAAATTCGCGGTATTGAAGTAAAGAAACGTGGCCAGGGTCAGGATGGGAAGCGCATGAAGACGCAGCAGGGATGCGATCCATCTGGATCGCGGGACTTGCCGCTTGACCAACATCGCAATCGACCAGCAAGCCAGTCCAATATATGCAGAAGCAAAACTGATATGAGCGAGAAATCCCAGGCTGGCGGAAACGGCGAACAACAGTTCCTCGTATGGTCGGTACCGATCGTCGGCGCGTCCCATCAGCCAGATGCAAACCGAAAGGAACAATAGAAGATATGCGTAGCCGCGAGCTTCGGATGTGTACTGAATCATCACAAACGAGCTGCTCATCAGCAGTGCCGTCAACACGCCCTCGATGGTACTGCGTCTGAAACCGCAGAACCCCGCCAGGACAACCGCAATGGTTCCCGCAAATACCGCGGGAAGCCGGTCAATCGTCCAATGTGCATTTTGCGGGAGGGCATGAATCACCCAACTATTAAGAATATGGTTGTTATCATGCCGGATCGCTGTGGCAATCTTCCAGTACGACTCGGCAGCCGTTGCCAGCTTCCAGGACCAGACCTCGTCAAACCAGAAGTTGTCCAGACTGGCAAGCCAGCGAATGATCATTCCCAACGCGACTATCAGCAATAAGCCCAGCATAGGGATTGATCGTGTCTTGCATGAGTCACGCTCGATTTCAACTGACGTCGCTGCTGGAACTGACAACTATTGGGACTC
>CAZSTW010000213.1:0-8582 GCA_964609845.1 uncultured Planctomycetaceae bacterium
ACAGAGGCACAGAGAATCACAGAGGAAACGGCGGACTCAAACTCTGTGCTCTCCGCGCCTCTGTGTTTCGAAGTCTTTGCCATTCAATATCCATTCACGGTTCGATGCACGCCATCCACCAGTTCGGCCTGGTGAAAGTTGATGAATGTCGCTCATTTCCTTCAGCTCGACGCCTTTTCAGATCAGACGGGAAGCAGGTGCAACACAGAGGCACAGAGAATCACAGAGGGGCCGGTTCGACGTGAGCCAAACCCCGCACGGCAGCCCCGAAGTTTTAAACATCCACTGCGTTCTCCGCGAATGAGCCTGATTGAGGCGAATGACGGTCAGTCATTCACTCCCCGCGGCCGGTGTCTTCGCCCTCGCCGCAGACTTTGGAACCAGTTCTCGTCCATTTCAACCTGTTGCCCATGTCCCCGGTCTAAAGAGTTTCGCGGCTACCCCGGGAATGATTCCGGTAACAGATTTACCCTGAGAGGGTTACGTCATCGCGTTTCGTTTGAGGTAAAGTCGCACCAATCCTGCCCCAATAAACTTCGCACCAGAACCGTTAACGCGATTCGAATATGTCCCGGGCTGGTTGTCAGGGCAACGCACGATTACGATTCTTGTCCGCGATTTTCGGGCGTTCAAGATTCGGTGATCCAATGAAACTGTTTGCAATTCCATTAACCCTTTTGTCTCTCATTTCTGGTTCGTCTGCAGCCGATATTCCGACCGATCAGGCGGGATACACAAAAGTGGTTGCTCCATTCTTTGCGAAGTACTGTCAGAAATGCCATGACGCCGAAAAGCCTGAAGGTGATTTCGCTGTTGATGCGCGACGGTTACCCAACGACTTCGCTGATCCCGGAACCCGTTCTCGCTGGGGCGAGATTGTCAACGTCCTGAACTCGCACGAGATGCCACCAGAGAAGGAAAAGCAACCGAGTGTCGATGAGGTCGCGAAACTGGTGGACTGGATCACGACTCAGACAGTACAGGCAGAACTGGTACTCCGCGAAAAAAGTGTTGTCCTCAGGCGGTTGAATAACAACGAATATCGAAACACCATCCGCGATCTGATCGGCATTGAATTTGATACGTCGGGCTTTCCGCAGGATCCGCCCGCCGGAGGATTCGACAACAATGGTCGAGCCCTGACGCTGTCACCGCTTCACGTGGAAATGTATCTGTCGGCTGCTCAGCAGATTTTGAATCGCGCCCTCGTGGAAGGGGACCGGCCCGCCACCATCAAGTGGCGATTTGAACCAAAAGTCGGCCCCGCAGATCGAACCCGCAAACGTCTGGATGAAAAGAACAATCCGATCGTTAACGGGGGCAACAACCAGCAGGAAGACGAATGGGTCGTCGTCCATCACAACTCATGGGACAAGGGGGTCGGTGCCCGCGATTTTCGTGTTCCAACTGCGGGAACTTATGCGATTCGCATCAAAGCCGCCGGTCGAATTCCATCGCGGGAAAAAGTTGTCGAATCTGCCCAGCGATTTCTGGAACATCGCCGCGATGAACAGGATGCCAAGAATCCCAACGGCAAGAAATTCACCCAGCAGCAGTTGGAGCGGGATCTGGAACATTTTCGCAATGACCGGATGTATACCTACGGTGCTCCGCGCATCAAGCTGGTCCTGCAATTAGGTCCCCAACCCAGAACGCTGGCCGAATTTGATGCGGATGCATCTCCGATGGCCCCCAGGATTCATGAATATCGAGCCCGATTCACGACAGAATCGGCTGGCGTCAGCTTTGAGTATGCCTATGCCATTCCCAGGGTTCTGGAAAACTTCTGGATGCAGGGGAACGACAGGTTTGCCCGGCCAGAACTGTTATTGAGCTGGTTCGAAATCGAAGGGCCGCTGTATGACGCCTGGCCTCCGTCAACTCACACGCGAATGCTGTTTGAGCATCCCGACAGATCCGATGAAAAGAAGTATGTCACGGCCGTCTTGAAAAAGTTCATGGAGCGTGCATTCCGCCGCCCGGTTGATGCAACGGAAGTGACACCGAAGCTGGCGCTGTTCACGAACGCCCGTAAGGAAAAATCATTGGTCGAAGCGATCAAGTTGCCACTGATTTCGATTCTCACCAGTCCGCATTTTCTCTATCTGGTTGAGCCTGCCGAGAACTCAAACGAGCCGAGGAAGCCAAGTCCTCTCGGAAACCATGAACTTGCCAGCCGGATGTCGTACTTCTTCTGGTCGAGTATGCCGGATGATGCCCTTTTGAAACTGGCTACCGACGGAAAATTGCGCGACTTGAAAGTACGACAGGCTCAGGTCGATCGCATGCTGGACGATCCCCGCTCGGAAGCATTTGTGAAGAACTTTGCCGGGCAATGGCTGGGGTTGCGGAACGTCGGATCGAATCCTCCGGCAGAAGATCTGTACCCGCAATATGATCGGCACCTGGAGACATCCATGGTCACAGAGTCAGAAGCGTTTTTCGCTGAGTTCTTAAAGAAAGGAACCGACTGTCGGCAGATGATCCGCTCAGACTTCGTTGTCATTAATGAACGACTGGCAAGATTCTACGGCATACCAGGTGTCCGTGGTGATGAGTTCCGTCGCGTCACTGTGCCTGAAGGTGTTTTCCGGGGAGGCATCGTGACTCAGGCATCGATCCTGACCACCACGTCAAACGGGACGAGAACGTCACCTGTCAAACGAGGAACGTGGATCTTGAAGACGTTGCTCGGCACTGATCCCGGGCTCCCTGTTGCCAACGCAGGTGAAATCGCTCCGAAAGTCCCTGGGATCGACAAAGCAACCGTTCGTAAGCGTCTGGAGATTCATCGAGAATTGCCTCAATGTGCCCGTTGTCACAACAAGATCGACCCACTGGGATTTGCACTTGAAAACTACAATGCTGCTGGCGAATGGCGCGACCAGGAAGGTTTTGGGTACAAGGGGCGAATCGAACGGAACGATCCGAAGATCGATGCTTCGTCAAAGATGCCGGATGGAACTGAGATTAATGGCGTAGTTGGGTTACAGAAAGCGATGCTGGCAAAAGAAGATCTGTTTCTGGGGGCTCTTTCCAGCAAACTGCTGACCTATGCTTGTGGTCGTGAACTCGGTCTGGCTGACCAGCCGACAGTGAAGGGGGCTGTCGCCGATCTGAAGTCGAATCAGTATTCACTCCGCAGCCTGCTGAAGTTTATTGTGTGTAGTGATCCGTTCTCGGTGAAGTAGTGATAATTGCGTTTTCCGAACGGCTCAATTGAGGTTGAGGGCTCTGCCCTCGTGAAGGATTGATGATGTTTCATATTCGGACTCAACCATTGTCACGTCGGCACGTTTTGCGAGCGGCAGGAGCGGCCATAGCATTGCCGTTTCTGGACGCGATGTTGCCGCACGCATTCGCCGCCCCTTCAACATTCAAATCATGGGGCAAGTCAGATGTCGTCAAACCGCGAATGATCTGCTGTTACGTCCCCAACGGCGTGAACATTCTCGATTGGGTCCCAACCGATGCCGGTGCGGGGTATTCCCTGTCACCAACGCTGAAGGCCCTGGAAGAACATCGGGCGGAATTTACTGTCATGACGGGCCTCGGCCACCCCGCTTCGCCCGGAGGCCACAGCGGTGCTGATACCTGGCTGACCGCTGCAAATCTGAAAAGTAAGCCGGGAGCGGATTACACGAACAGCATGTCTGTCGACCAACTGGTCGCCCAAGTCCATGGAAAAGAGACGCGTTATCCTTCGCTTCAGCTAGGCGACATGTCTGGAACCGGCGGGGCTGGTCACAGCCACACGCTGTCTTTCGATATTAACGGGACGCCGCTGCCATCCGAGAATTCTCCTCAGCGACTGTTTGAACGATTGTTTGTGCCGGAATCTGCAGGTGATCGCCAGTTGACGCAGAAGCGTTATGTCGAACGCCGTTCGATTCTGGATGATGTCGCAGGCGATGCGGCAGCGTTGAATCGAAAGCTGGGGGTCAACGACCGACGCAAGCTTGACGAATACCTTTCCAGTGTCCGCCAGACCGAAAAGCAGGTGGAACGATTACAGTCCTGGATCGACCGCCCCAAGGCCGATGTCAAGAACACCGGCTTGCAGTTAAGCAGCAAGCCAGGCGATGCTCATGACCGTCCGATGTGGATCGACGTGATGCTGGAACTGTCTTATCTAGCGATGATCACCGACACCACACGAGTCATCACGTTTGAATGGTCTCGCGAGGCGGGTGGTTACGGTGGTGGCGGCGAAAACCATCACGAGTTATCTCATCACGGTGGTGATCCTGGAATGCTGGCCAAACTGGCTGTGATCGACAAATTCCACCTGTCACGCCTTGGCCGATTCCTGTCGATGCTGAAATCAACGGAAGAGGCTGATGGACGGATGCTTGATCGCACCATGGTCCTGTACGGCAGCGGCATGAATTCCGGCAAGGGAGGCGAACACTCGCCTCGCAACCTGCCAACGCTGATTGCCGGGGGACAGAAACTCGGACTGAAGCACGGGCAACACCTGGCCTTCGATCCCGACAAACATCCACCACTGTCCAACGTGCTGCTAACGATGGCCCAGAAAATGGGTATTGAGGCTGAAAAATTCGCCGACGCCACAGGATCGCTGCCTGGCCTTGTTGGTTAATTGTTCGCTTGAGCATACTCGCCCCGCTCGGCGCGGGTCTCCGACCCCGCCGAAGCGACCGACCGCAGGTCTCCTTTTCTGATCAAATAGCAAGTTTAAGATCGCACTGTCATGCCAGACGAACTCGGCATTCACTGGCTGATTGAAGCCGATGTCTTCCCGGACTATCAGGACGAACTCCTTCGTACGATCCGTGAAACAGGAGCCAAGGCCACGTTGTTGACTGCCATCAAAGCCGAATATTCATTTGAAGAGGCAGGGCAACCCGATCTTCGCATTGTCAACGATCATGAACGTGTCATTTTTCATGGCTGTATTGGTCTGGCCGAGCGAATTGTCGAACGAACAAATTGGAAACCAGGAATCTACGGGAATTTCGACCGACTCGCGTGTACCTCGTATTTTTCCGCATTGGGCAAATTCCTCTTGAACGACTGCTATTCCATGTTACCTCTGGGTGATGTACGCAGACTGAAAGAAGAGTTATACAGCCGTTTTGGCAGCAATGGGCAGTTCTTCATGCGACCAAATACGACTCGAAAAGTATTTGCGGGAATGGTGATCAATCACGAGACGTTCGACAGAGACCTCGAACTCGCATCATTCTATGACGTTCCCGATCACGAACTTGTCGTTGTTTCACCCACGCAGTCAATAGTCAGCGAATGGCGATTTGTTATCGCAGATGGCCGCGTGGTCTCTGGAAGTTGCTATCGTGATCACGGTAATCCAACCCGATCTGTAGCCAGCTCCCCCGAGGCACTCCAGTTTGCAGAAGGCGTAGTTCGGTCAGGGTGGGAACCTGATCCTGTATGGACAATTGATGTTGCACTCACCGCAACTGGATCATATCGCCTGATCGAGATTGGAAGTTTCAGTTTTGCCAATCTGTACGGTTGGGACTTTCGAAAAGTCGTGGATGCTGTTCAAAAGATCGCATTTAAGGATTGATGTTTAGAACCATTTTCATCCCGATTCATCGAGAAACTCGGAACCGCTTGTTTGATTTTCACAGTCTGGCGGGCTGAATATGCCGACCGCATGCCTTCTCTTCGCTCTTCCACGTAGACCGTCACATCATGTCAAACTCAGACGACACTCTTGCCCGCGAAGCTGAACAGAAACGGATGCGGAGCATCGATCTTGCCGTTGGTACAGGGATCAGGTGCGCATTGATTGGCATTGTCCCTGTTGTACTGGTCGTGACATTTTCTTTGAGTGAGGACAACTTCGCGACATGGATCGGGCTGACAGGTTGGGGCCTGATCATGGGAATTCTGTACGCGCTTGCTGTCGGAATCTTTTGCGGTTGGATGGCTCACGCAACTACGTCAAACACAAGTGTTTCGACGAACCTGATGGTGAGTGTCATGGTATGGGTGGTCAATCTGTCAGTCTGGGGATGGTTAATCAAAATTGCACTTGATCGCCATGATTGAATTGCAGCAATCATTGAATGCACATCATGCGTGTCAGAAAATGGATATGAATTGGACAAAACCGCCTTCGCTCCGTAACTGCTTTTGACGCGTTCGCAGCAGTGATCGCGTCGATCCTGCTGGCAATTTCTGGCTGTAGCGTGTCGAACAGTGAACGCCGCCGCAGCGCATCGATCGCTTTGAATCGCCCGGTTGAGACCAGCCAGGCACGGGCAACACCTGGCCTTCGATCCCGATAAACATCCTCCGCTATCGAACGTGTTGTTAACAATGGCCCAGAAAATGGGTGTCGAGACGGAAAAATTCGCCGACGCCACAGGAACACTGCCCGGCCTTATTGGCTAATCGTTCGCTTGAGAATGCCTCGGCCGCGTTCACTGCTCGGCGCGGGTCTCCGACCCCGCCGAAGCGACCGACCGCAGGTCTCCTTTTCAGATCAAGAAGCAAGTTTAAGTCGCACTGTCATGTCAGACGAATTCGGCATTCACTGGCTGGTTGAAGCCGATGTCTTCGTATGCTGCTTTTCATCATTGGCTGTCGACGGATCGGAAGCCTCTTTTGGCAGCGCCTCAATCCAGAACGTGAATGCGCCCAGCAGTTCACCTCGATGAACGTCGTGGCACTTCAGGCATCGATCCTTCGCGCGGATCGCTCCCAGCATCTGCAAACGCTGGTGTTCATGGTTCCACGCAATGACACGATCGGTTCCGGCTCGCAGTTTCTCGAGCGATTCTGCTTCAAGCGA
Organism: uncultured Planctomycetaceae bacterium; assembly: GCA_964609845.1. GTDB lineage: Bacteria > Planctomycetota > Planctomycetia > Planctomycetales > Planctomycetaceae > Schlesneria. Next base: position 6,788 of record CAZSTW010000213.1, read on the forward strand.
ATCGAGAGCCCGAGTCGGCATTTTTGCTTCAAACCCAGGCTTCGAAGGATTTCGTTTGCGGCTTGAAGCCTGTCTGGCAAGTTCCATCTGCCAATTCGTCGGGTCGCGGTCTTCATAGACAGCGGGTGGGTCGTTCTTCAGCAGACTGACTAGCTGTAGAGCCCGCGTGCGCCATAAGGGGTCACGGGGCTTAAGCGGTGAAACGGGGTTCAGCTTCAATTCGTGATGATGGAACTGCGTCGTTCCTGCGGGTGACGGGATTCCAACGAGGTGTTGCGATAAGTCTTCTGCGTGTTGCGTCGCAGACTGATCCTGTTTCCATCGCGTGCGCCGCGGGCTCCTGGGCCCTCCAAATCCAAATCCGGACGAAGTACTCCGTTTGACTGTATCGGCCTGCAGGTCCTCGACCCGATAGACGAATCCGCGCGGCGTGACGGCATGCATCAGGTTCATCCACATCCACGCTTCACTGGGAACCGGTTGCCCTTTCACAAGTGATTGATCGTAAATCCCCTTTGCCAAGTACGGTTCATCTTTCGAGCGAAAGAGCATCGGCAAATGCTTTGGTGGCATGGGATCGTCCGTATTGCGAGATTCGTTTTTCCAGTTTGATAGTCGTATCCCAACATGACAGACTCAGATGATGATCTCGCTTGGGAAGCTGACCGGCGACGGAGGCAGAACCTCGACCTCGCCGTCAGGGCAGGAGCCATCAACGCGTTGATCGGTACCGTGCCTGTCATCCTGCTGGCACTGGTCGCTGGCATGCGAGAAGACGACGCGTCAGAGAGACTCTTGCTGGCCACATGGATTTTGATCCTGGCGGTGCTGTATACGTTTCTCGTTGGAATCTGCTGTGGTTGGCTGGCCCACACTTCGACAACGAACACCAACGTCTCGACAAACTTGATGTCAAGCGTCATGGCGTGGGTGGTCAACGTATCGATCTGGGGATACCTGTTGATGATTGCCATTGTGAGTCATCCTTCGATTCCATCGATAGTCGATGTTTCTGCCGAGGCGACGCCATATCGATGAATGTCACTACGCGAGTGTGATGCGCGAATCGAACTGGTGGAGATCTGATCTGTTGTCATCGGCGAGCCTCCGCTATTCTCCTGCAGTAATCCATTTCGGCGTTGAAGTCGGACTGGATCATCAGCACAAACCTAGCCATCGCTCAAATTCGGACGATGGCACGTTCTGGCTGACGGATTGGATTTGATTGTTACATGTGGCAGGGGCATCGCCCCCCTGTGTTTTGATTTCTTGAAGGTTTGCCGATGTCTCGCGACTTTGCCAACGAAAGCCTTTCGCACGACCCGATTCACGGTTACATCCCTTTTATCGCTCGCTCGGGACTTCCTGAAGGTGAAGCGGCCGAGCAGGATGTGATTGATCACCCGTGGGTCCAGAGGATGCGGCAGATTCACCAGTTGCAGACCGCATGGTGGGTTTTTCCATCGGCCGAGCATACTCGGTTTCAGCATATCCTGGGCGCGATGCATCTTTCGTCCGTCGCGATTGATCACTGGTACGAATCGCTGGTCGATTCCTGCCGCAACGTGCCGTCGCGAGCATACGTTGAGAGTCTGTTGCGGATGGCGGCCCTGCTGCACGATGTCGGACATGGTCCCTTCGGCCACTTCTTCGACGAACATTTCCTGCAACAGTTCGATATCACGCACGAAGATATTGGCGGAGTCATCATCGAGCAGGAACTGGGTGACATCCTGCGCCGAATTCGCCGCAATCCCAATGGTCGGCTTCAACCGCTGGAAGAACTCGATCCGCA
>CAZSTW010000214.1:0-8078 GCA_964609845.1 uncultured Planctomycetaceae bacterium
TGGCCGCTGCGCCCGCGCCCGAGACAGCAATGCGCACCTCATCGATCTTTTTGTTCACCAGTTCCAGACCATTGATCTCCGGCATATCCATATCGGTGACGATCAAGTCAGGCACGTGCAACTCGATTTTCACAATCGCATCGCTGCCATTGACTGCGTATTCGACATCGAAATCGCCGTTTTCTGACAACAATCCGCCCGCGAGCAGACGGTCTGTTGCGGAGTCATCGACAACGAGAATTGTCGGCATGACATTCCTCTTGGTTGAAATTCATCATTTGCGCGAAACCACGGCGGCGCTAACGGCACCGCCGAAGTTTCAGATCGTCCCATTTGGACGGATCGACCGCAAGTGGTGCTCCATTTCTTCAAAGACGGGTTGAACCTGACGGATCACATTGGAAACGGTTGATTCGTCGATTTTTGAAAAGCCTTCCTTCGCGGCCAGTTCCAATTGCTCAACCACATCTGCACTTGTGACGCCAAAGGTACGAAGGGCGCTCTTTAAAGTATGTGCCGCCCGCTGAAATCGCTTCTGATCTGCCGCCGCGAAGGAACTCCGCATCGTTTCCAGCAGTTGCGGACCTTCCGACAAAAACGCGTCCACCACCTGCTGCAGAAGCTCCTGATCTTTGTTGACCGCCTTGAGTGCTACATTCCAGTCGACCAGCGGGATCGGTGCCGTGGCAACGGAAGGCGGCGTCGCTGACGTTTCCGGCAAACGCGTCGCCGTGGCAACCCCTCCTTCAAGTTCCTCAATTTGACGAAAGAGCTGTTCTGCTCGGATCGGCTTCATCAGGTAACCATCCATCCCAGCTGCCAGACACAACTCGCGGTCCCCTTTCATCGCGTGTGCCGTCATTGCAATGATCGGAAGATGCCCACCCGCCTGTTGCTCACGAAGTCGAATGGCACGGGTCGCGTCCAGGCCATCGAGTTCCGGCATCTGCACATCCATCAGGATCAGGTCAAACGCACCCGCTCCCGAAAGATTGACAGCCTCGACCCCGTTATTGGCAACTGTGACCCGATGCCCCCATCTCTCCAGCAGACCGATCGCGAGTTTCTGATTGATCAGACTGTCTTCAGCGAGCAGAATCGATTTGGACTTTTCTGCGGTCCGGGCCGGCGCTGTTGGTGACACCGCCGAACCCGCCAACTGCGTCGTTGTTCCGACCGCCTGAACGATGGCATCCAGCAACTCGGATTGCTTTACGGGCTTGATCAGATAGGCCGAAATACTCAGTTCCTGGCAGCGTGACTGATCGTCGTTTCGATCAGCGGAAGTGAGCATCATGATCATGGAACCGCACAAGCCACGGCGATTCTGAATCTGGCGTGCCAGTTCAAATCCGTCCTGATCGGGCATGTTCGAGTCGGTCAGGATCAATGCATAGGGTGTCCCCGGAGCATACGATCGCTCCAGTTCCGCAAGTCCTGCTGCTACTGTCGAAACGGCCTGTGGCTGCATCCCCCAGTTGTTCAGCATCTCCATCAGAATCCGGCGGCTGGTCGCGTTGTCGTCGACAATCAATACACGCAGCCCCCGCAACGCTGGTGGATGAATTTCTGAAATTGAAGGAATCAGTTCCGCACTGGCAGTTCCAAATCTGGCGGTGAAATGGAATTCGCTTCCTCGTCCGACTTCACTCTCGACCCAGATGTTCCCGTCCATCAGGTCGACCAGCCTGGAGACGATGGCCAGTCCGAGACCGGTACCACCATAACGGCGAGTTGTTGAAGTATCTGCCTGTTCGAAGGCTTCAAAGATCGTATCCATCTTTTCCTGCGGAATTCCGACTCCCGTATCCGACACACGGAAGTGGAGCATCGGTCCGCTTGCTTCGATCCGGTCGACCGCGACATCCAGAATGACCTCGCCCACCTCAGTGAATTTGATCGCGTTGCCAACCAGATTGATCACCATCTGTCGCAATCGATGAGGGTCCCCTTCAACCGCAAATGGGACATCGGGGGCGATATGGCAGACAAGTTCCAGACGCTTTCGATGTGCTCGCAGAGAAAGCGATTTCAGGGTGTCGCCGAGAACTTCGCGAATATTGAACGGCAATCGTTCCAGAGTCAGCTTGCCTGCTTCGATCTTCGAGAAATCGAGAATGTCATTGATGACGGCCAGCAGTGATTCGCCTGATTCGTGGACCATGGCGAGATATTCGCGCTGAGTCAGACTCAACTCGGTGTCCAGAACCAGTTCAGTCATCCCGATGATCGCATTCATCGGAGTTCGAATTTCATGGCTCATATTCGCCAGGAAATCACTCTTGGCGCGGTTCGCCGCTTCTGCAGCCTCCTTGGCCTTAAGGATATCGGCTTCCGCACGTTTCCGGGCCGAGATATCAGTGGCAATACCCAGGAAGCCGATCACATTTCCGTCGCGATCGCAGCGGGCGGTCACCACCAGGCTGACGGGTAAGCGGCTGCCATCCTTGCGAACATAGGTCCACTCCCTGTGATCGGGTTGGCCAAAAATCGCATTTTCCACAAACACACGAAACCCTTGGATGGGTCGGCCAAATTCGCGACTCAGTTCCTGGGCGCGAGCAATCACTTCGCTTTCCAGATGAATGATCTCGGGGGTTCGCAGTCCGACCATTTCTTCGGCCGTATACCCCAGCATTCGCTCGGCGCCCGCATTAAATACGTCAATTACGCCGTTGACATCTGTGGCGATAATGGAAACCTGTGTTGCAGCGTCAAGTACGGCCTGCAATCGGGCTCGAGTATGTTCGAGTTCGATTTCCGCCCGTTTCTTCTCGGTCACATCCGAGAAAATTCCCTGGATTCCGACGAGATTGCCGCTGGCATCGTAAACCGGTGTTTTGACGACATGGGTGTATCGCCGCTCCCCCGTTGGCGTCTGAAACTCTTCGGTGACTTCGAGGTCTCGCTGCGACTCCAACACCATCCGGTCGTCGGCCCGGTATTTTTCCGCAAGCTCACGCGGGAAGAAGTCGTAATCCGTGCGTCCGACAATCTCATCCGGGGTCCGCCGCAGGGCATCACAGAGCAGTCGATTGGCAAACGTAAATCGTCCTTGCAAGTCCTTGCGCAGCATTGCCAGGGGCAGAGTCTCTACCAGCGACTGATAGAACGCCTCCGATTCCATCAATGCCAGCTCGACCTTACGCCGCTGCGACAATTCATCGTCGTATCGCTTTTGAAGACGGGCGATTTCGTCACAGGCCGATTCCAGGGCTTCGACCAGGTCCTGTTGCCGATACGTTCGTTCCTGAGTTGACCCGTCGCCGCTGATCGTGACTCGATGAGGATCAATTGCCGCGGGCTCAGTCGACGTCAGAAGTCCCCGAATGCGCGAAACAATTTCACTGGCTGGGCGGTCTCTGGAAACGATCGCGCGCGCTCCGACCGAAATGCTGCCAAGAATTCCTGCCGCATTGACGGGATTGACCAGCACGAATACGGGAACAGAGATCATTCCATCAGGACGTCGTGGCAGTTCGTCGAGCAACGCCAGATCGTCATCGCCGACGAGCACCAGCGGAACCGTCGTCGTGGTGACAATCTTGATCACCTCGGGATGATCGGTGCACGATGACGCAGGAATCCCGGCTTCGTCCAGGACGAACAGCAGCGCATCTCGCCTCGCCGCATCGCGTTCTACCAACAACAGCCCCGGCATCACCAAAAGTCCTTACACCGAGCTGCAACCTCAACGGGTTCCCACCATGAGTCCCGATTTGTCGTCACATTGTTGCCCGACAGTTTGACGGTGATGCTGCCGACATGCAAACGTGCACGCCACCCTGGTGCGTGTCGCACTTCTGTGCCGCGTCGAAACATGGGTTAGACGCTGTCGTTTGATGCCCGTGGGACGCCACACTTAAATGAGATGCGATCTAACAGAAATGCTTATGAGCCTTTGTGGCGAACCGTTTGCAGAAAACGACGGATTCTTGCTGCCCGATCCAGATTTCTGTCCCTAAACTGCAGATCTGCGACAACATTTCTCAGGTGACACACCACGCAAGTGTCCCGGATTTTTGAACACGGGAATGAATGATGGACGCCCATGACGTTTTTGAAATACTGATCCGCGAGCATGCAGACCTTCTCATGGTGTTTATTCGCTCTCTCGTTCGAGACCAGACCATTGCTGATGATGTCTTTCAGGAGACGCTGCTCGTCGCCTGGCGACGATTGCCTGATTATGATCGCTCACGTCCGTTCGGCCCCTGGCTGCGAGGGATCGCAGGCAATGTCATCCTTTCTGCCATGCGAGAAAACAAACGCGTTTTTCCACTCAGTGATTCTGAACTGCTGGAACATCTGGACGCCCGTTGTGAATTGCTCGCCAGTCACGGACGCGGAGACACGCTGTCGGAAAAACTTGAAGCCCTGCGGGAATGCGTCCGCTCTTTGCCGGAACCATATCGTGCTGCCATTGAAACGCGACTCAATGCCACCGACGACACATCAGTATCTGTGGCAGAGCAGTTGGGTATTAATCTCGAAACCTTGAAGAAACGATTGCAACGTGCTCGCGTTCGATTGTTTGAGTGCCTGCAGCGAAAACTGGCACTGGCGGAGGTGACGCCATGACCGACGATCAAGAATTTCCAGATGATGGAATGGCAAATCAAGCGGCCTCTGACTGGCTTGATGAGGGTCTTACCGATTCGCTGAAACAAGTCGCTTCAAGTCAGAAACGGCAGCTTGCAGATCTGCTCTGGATTCAAGGACTGCTGGAGACCGCATTTCAATCTCAGGAAACCGCTCGCGAGAAGCGGATTCAACATGCCATGGCGTCGATCCGAAATCTGCAGGCGGTCAATTCAACACCCGCTCGAAGTGACGCGCCCGTGCGAACTCGCTCGAAGTGGCGTCAGAGTGTTGCCTGGGTGACGGCAGCGGCACTGGTTCTCTGTCTGGGGATCTGGCTGCAGTCTCGTGATCCGCAGAGACAGGCATTCGCGGCCATTGAGCGAATCCGCGAAGCGGCATCTGTCGCACGTGACCGCGAGTATCGCGTGATACTTTACGCCTCAGACACCCATCAAACGAAGGATCGCCAGGTCGAAGCGCAGTTGTTTGTGCGAGGCGGAGAAGCATTTGCCGTCCGAGCGCCGGCCATCTTGAGGCCCGGTGATGTCTGGTTTGGACAGGATCGATCGGGCGCCTGGTTCAAACCCGCTGTTGGTCCGTTGCTGTCGGGGTCGGGAGCCATGTTGATGCAGCAACGGTTCCTGCATGGACGCGAACAAGGTGCCCCATTTCTGCAGCTGACGACCGTTCTTGATCGACTGTCTGATGCTTATCGGGTCACTCTGCTTCCAGACGAAATCCCTGATCGTGGTTCGTTGACTCCCGTCGCGGCTTGCCAGCACTTGCGTGCCGAGGTCCGTCGGCTCAAAGGACTTCCAGGTTGGTTGCCCAAAGAGATCGAAATCCACGCGGAACGCGAAACAGGAACAATCGTCCGAATGGTACTGCACTGTAATCCCGTTGAACCGAATGGACTGGAGCGAATTCAATTTGATTTCGTCTCTCAATCACAGTTGCCCGACAACTGGTACCGTCCCGAAGGACGCCAGCGACTTTTACGGGACTGATTGAAAAAGTATTCGTCATACCCATCTCACAATGGTGACAAATCGCTCCCTTGCAACATCAACGCTCGTCGCCAACCCAACAGGAACAAATAGATGTCACTTCATCGTCGTTATCTCTTTGGAATGATGTGTTGGACCACAGGACTCGTGCTTGCCGTTGCCGCCGGGATATTCCTGCAGACGCACGGCCAGAGTCAGGATCGCGATTCAAAGCCGGGAGAAGCTTCTGCGGACTCTCCAGAAAAACCTGATTCCGCCTCGGTCCTGAATCGTCAGCTTCCCTCGGCGGGGAGTGGTCCGATGTCCCTTCAAGAGTTACGCGGCAAAAGCGCGACCGTGCTTGTCTTTTTGTCGACCGAATGCCCGATTTCCAATGGATACCTTACTACGGTCAATCGGCTTGCATCTGACTACCAGCCCAAAGGTGTTAATGTCGTTGGCATCAATTCGAACGAAGGTTGCAGCCTGCGCGACATGGCCAATCATCGAAAAGAATTCGGAATTTCATTTCCGGTCCTGAAAGATGCAGGTGCAATCATCGCGGATGAATTGAAAGCGACACATTGCCCCGAAGTCATGGTGATGGACGACAAGGGTGCGATTCGATACCGCGGCCGGATTGATGATCGCTATGCGAAGCGAGGCGGGGCTGCTGGCGATGTCCAGCGACATGACCTGCGGATCGCGTTGCAGGAAGTCCTCGACGGAAAACCCGTCACTGTTGAAACGACCAAAGTCACTGGATGCCCGATTGCGCGTCCTGCTATCAAACAGAAGGTGACGGAATCGAGCGTCACCTATTCCGAACATGTTGCCCCGCTGCTGCAGATGCACTGTGAAAACTGCCATCGCCCGGGAGGAATCGGGCCGTTCGCACTTCAAACATATGAGCAGGCTGTGCTTTGGGCGGATGACATTCGCGAATTTACGACGAATCGTCAGATGCCCCCCTGGCTGCCAGAGGACGAAGCGGGCGATTTCCATAACCGACGGGTGATGTCCGACGATGCGATCGAACTGATCCGCAAATGGGTGGAAGCAGGATCCCCCGAAGGGGACCGCAGCAAGCTCCCTGCTCCACGTCAATTTTCGGACGACTGGGCCTTTGGAACCCCCGACCTGATCGTGCAACCGGACGAACCATTTGATGTCCCAGCTGACGGAAAGGACATCTATCGCTGCTTCGTGATTCCAACCGACTTTCACTCGGATCAGTTTGTTCAGTCAGTTGAAGTGCGTCCGGGTAACAGCCGCGTGGTTCACCACGTGATCGTATTCCTGGACACGGGAAACCGAAGCCGACAACTCGATGCCAGCGACCCAGGTCCGGGATATTCTACCTCGGCAGGCTTTCCAGGATTTCTGCCAGCCGGAGGTCTCGGAGGCTGGGCCCCAGGAAACCTGCCGCGCCAATTGCCGGATGGAGTGGCGAAGGTACTCCCATCGAAAGCAAAACTCGTCGTGCAGGTCCACTATCATCCCTCCGGAAAGCCTGAACGCGATCAGACGCAAATCGGACTTTACTTCAACAAAACGCCGGTGACTCGGGCCGTTCGTGTCCTGCCAATCATGCCATTCGGCGGTCCTTTGTCAGGAATGAACATTCCTGCCAACGACAGTAACGCCGAAGTCAAAGTTTCCCTGACGCTGCCACGTGATGTTCTGGCCTTGACGATCACTCCGCATATGCATCTGCTGGGGAAAGACATGACAGTGATCGCGACGCTGCCTGACGGTTCGACAAGAACCGTGATCAAACTCCGACGTTGGGATTTTAACTGGCAGGAGAGTTATCAGATCCGTGAACCGATGAACTTACCCAAGGGAACTCGACTCGACCTTGTCGCGCACTTTGATAACTCAGCCGACAACCCATCCAACCCGAATCGGCCTCCCAAAAATGTCCGCTGGGGCGAAAACACGGTGGATGAGATGTGCATTGCGTTCCTGGAATTCGTCCCGGCGGAACTGGCCAGATCCGCGAATGATTTGAAGGCCCCGACACCAACCGAATTACTTCGCGAAGCCCTGATGGCACGATTCAGCAAGAATGCGAAACAACCGCTGCCAGCGAGCGACGAAAGCCCATAGATTTCGTGGCCAGGTTCAGTGACGAAGCGCGCCAACTCGATGCACCGAAAACGGAATCAGAGCCATACTGCCGATTCCATTGAGGCGGAAGTTGCCTCATCCCGACACAACGCGGCGGTGCCGTTCGTCAAATCAAATTCATTTGGGTAGAACAATGGAGGGCAGAATGATCGAAGAAAATCATGATTCTTCATCGTTCTGCCCCACATCGTTCTGCCGAGGTCATGATTTCATGTCGAGACGAATTCAGGCTACCGTTTCCGCAGGATCGGGCGATGTCGGGAAACCCCATGCCGCGTGGGTATGATGAGACGGTCGGATAGCCCCAAGACTATTGGAAGCAATAGCCATCAGCCGGAACGCGCTAGCGTCCGGTTCCGATCTCCCACCCGGACT
>CAZSTW010000215.1:0-8029 GCA_964609845.1 uncultured Planctomycetaceae bacterium
GACTGGTTGATTGTCTGACTCCAGTGGCATGCGAAACGACTTCAGGAAGCTGGTGGTCAGCAGGATCGAGCAGACGGCTACAAACGAAAGCTGCGCTCCGGAGTTGAACAAGTCGCACGGATTCCACGCCAGAACCAGGATGGCTGCCAGTCCCAGCGAATTCCATTGCGATGTGTTTCGACCAATGATCTGACCGATGGCCATGACGACCGCGACAATCGTGGCCCGGACAACTGGCGGATTGGCATCCGTGATCCAGGCATATGTCGGCAACAGGATGAGGACAGCACCGAGTGACATTCGAGGTGACGCGTGCAGCAGGCGGCAAACAAACCAGAGCCAGCTCCAGAGTAACCCCACGTTCATTCCCGAGATCGCCAGAACATGAAGCGTCCCGCTTTCGGCAAAGGCTCGCCTGAGATCACGGTCCAGTTCAACGCGAGTTCCGAGGAGTAGTGACTGTGCGACGACGGCAGTTCGCGGCGACAAATGGCTGGTCATCAAGTTTTCGGCACGATGTCGTACCGCAGCCCGTACGACGAGCAGCCAGTCAATCACAGATCGTTCTTGCCCGCGAATCTGAATGGCGTCGACATGTTCAACGGCCAGAGATGCGTGGAGACCCTGGGCACGCAACCACTGACGATAGTCGAATTCACCAGGATTAGCGGGCTCATTCGGGAGGGCAATCTTGCCAATAACATCGATCAGATCCCCAACCGCCAGGTCTTCGAGTTTCCCGTCCACGGACATCCGAACCCGACCTGTCACCGGAATCACGCCATCCATCCCTCCGACCAGTGTGTGACAGTCAACAATTGTCAGAGTCCGCTCAGGAACGCGCCACGGCACACTGTCATCCGGCTCTGCAATCAGGATCAATGGTGCCTGAACGACCTTGGCCTGCAGGCGGACAAGGCGTCCATGATCGACAGCCCATGAGGCAACCTGATTCTCAGCCGTACATGACCAGCACCAGTGGTGCCAGCATCCCCCCAGCGTGCTGCATGCGAGCAATAGTATGACTGAGGAGATGAACAGGCGTCGAAAAGCAATGGTGATGCCACAGACAAGCACCAGTGAAGCGGTCGCAATCCACCAAGTTGCCCACGAAATCGTGCCCAATCGATCCGCGATGATTCCCAAGGCAATAGCGGACAAAACGGGTAACGCCGGGCTTCGTCGGATTCGGTCTATCCCGCGAGCGTCTGCTGCAGGTTCGAACACATGCAACATGGCTCGAGTTCCGTATTCTTGCCGCCTTGAAGTATTAAGAAAGTGGAGCAAAGACCTTTATTATGTTACTGAACGTAATGGACAACCGGACATCGGCAACTCGCTTGGACTACTGAATTTACACGAACTGCAACTCCGGTTGATCGGAAATCTCTTAACGACATCGGAAATCCTCGCAGACAACATTATGCCGTATACAGTTTCAAGATTGAAGCACAAGACTTGGCAGCGGAAGGCAACGTCGTGCCACCTCGGGGGGGGCGGGGGCCGGGACTGGAGGGGACTGGAGGGGACTGGAGCGTCTTCGCGAAGTCCCGGAATGTGCGCTCCACATGAGCACGGGGACTTCCTTCGCAAAGCCTCAGTCCAGTCCCGGCCACCCGACCGCGCCGATCCCGTGATCGTTGTCCTTGACCTCGATGACAGCGATGGGGGTGTTCAGTTTGTAGGAGAGCAGGGTAGCCCCGGTTGGCTGCTTTGAGCCTACCGGGGTGTCGACGTCACAGGAAGTTTTGAAAACTTAAACTAAGATAAACCTCTCGTCGCGTTGTGTCTCCGGTAGGCCGGGTACGGCCAACCTGGTCCATCAAAGTCAATGCCTTATCGGTTCTGATGGTTTTCGTGTTACCGCCGAACGCCACTTTGGCGAAGATAGTTCACAACACAAACGCATTCGCACCACTCCGCATATTGCAAAACTGTGCGTCCAATATATTCAATGTCAACACTGGCTCCTGCGTCGATAAGTGCGATCGCAACATGATCATGTGATTCCCCAAGTGCCATGTGGATTGGGGCGGGGCCATCGCCATCCCAATCAGTTTGACGGCGGGCGTTCAAGTCGGCCCCAGCCGCAATAAGCATGTTAACGACATTGAGGTTTCCATTGCGGCTTGCCCAATGTAGTGCCGACGCATTGTCGTCGGCCCGCAGGTTAGGATCGGCGTTGAATTTTAGTAGCAGTTCGACCACAGCGATGCGCCCCGCATGCGCGGCCGTCATTAACGGCGTCATACCGGTTTTGCGGTGAAGAAAGTTTATGTCAACCTTGCTCTCCAGTAGCGACTGTAACCTGCGAGTGTGACCGCTTCGTGCAAGCCGTAGGATTTCACGTTTTTGATGGTGCGCAGTCACGGCTTACTTCACCAACAGAACGACCCGCATCACGGGGCGGCGGGAGTTGATGTTGATTTCAAAACCGGCTGGCCACCACTGTTCCCGTGCATACGATGGTTCGTCCCGGTCACCCCAAGCCTTCGTTTGCCGGGGATCTCTGAACCAAGTGTACCAGTTCCAATGCACGGTCAACACTGATGCCCTCGCGCTGTTCGACGGACAACGGGTGATCAGTTTCTTCCAATTCGATTCTCGGACGAATTCCACCGTCACGCAGGTGGACAAGTGTCTTGAGGTGAAGCGTATCCGGATATATGGGCAAGCTCGTACAAAGCCAACCGAAAAATGGGCCAATATGGCTTCGTGAGGGATTGTCGTAGTGTTCCTGCCAGATGAAGAAATTGTCTTCCTTCAGCGACACCCATACGCCCCACGTAAAAACGTCGTCAGTTCCTTGAAGTGGTATTTCCAGGCACCCGTGAATGAAGAAGAAGCGTTCCGCGATGACGCAACTGTCCGAGGTGAGGAACACATCGGATTCGCGTGTGTCGATCGGGACATCCCAATACGGCGTTGGCCTATCAGCGTGGAACGCTGGAATGCCATCGTGGTGTTGCCCACAGTGTATGCAGTGGTATGAAGGCATGGAAAAGCGATTGAGGCACGAACGACAAGGTAACTTGCCCGCGATCAACGACGGGCCTCCAATCAACACACGAGTACTTTGAAGCACCAACGACTGCGGGTCAAGTTTACCACCTCGTTCGGCATCGATTGTTTATTCTCTTTCTTGCAGAAACGGTCGTCTTCTTGCCGGTAAATGGATTCGTAATTTCGTGCTTCGGTACCTCAACTCTCTCTCTTTTGATTGGCAACCCCGACCGTTTATCGGCGCAGGGTAGCCCCGGTAGCCCCGGTTGGCTGCTTTGAGCCTGTCACTCGCAGGAATGTCCGAACGGACTCACGAGGGGTATTTGAGGGCCGTCAGGAAGTTGGCCGACTTCTACCAGCAATCTCCAGATCAGATCACAGAAAGTCAGTTGCGAAAGTACTTCCTGCACCTGAAGAACGACCTGCCAGTCAAACGGGGCCAGCCAGCGGGAAAGTCGCTGCTACCACCCGGTCAAGCCGGGTGGAGAGCCAGGCACGATGCTTCGCTATCAGGGTAGCTGTTCAGTTGTGATCCCGCCGGGGCAAGCCCGACGGAAATCTCTTCGGTCGAGCCTCGCGGCAGGATCAGGCTCGCCTGAACATGCCATTCGGCTTCGTGGTCTGAGATGAACTCATTTGTCACACTGGTTTCCGCTGGGCTTGTCCCAGCGGGACCACAACTGACCAGCTACCAGAACCTTAATCGACACGTGCAAGCAGCACTCCACCCGGCTTGACCGGGTGGTAGCAACGACTTTCCGCTACCACACACAAGCAGCTTGGGTCACCCCGCGCGTATGTTCTGAGCGAAATCTCCGGACACGCGAAGTCAAAGCCTTATTGGTTAAGTGCCACTTTGTGAACGCATCATCTGGTCAAAGTGCTCGGCCATTTCGCTGATGTGATACGCGCCCGCAAAGTGTCTTGAATCGTGTCCCATCATTTCGATGAACCCGACCTTCATTTCCACGTCATATTCGCCGAGCGCCTCGTCAAGGAACAGGTAGCCGATTTGACCGAAAACAGATTCTTGATCTTCCGTGTATCCCGGCAGGAACAACAGAACGCCAATTTTTCTTGGGTCTTTGTCTTTGCACAAGTGGTAGTAAACGTCGCTGACATTGATTGTGAGATCGCCGTATTCAATGTTATTGACAACGGGTCGACGAGGACGGAATGCCGTGACGTGAAAGCGATCGAGTGAGGGTCGGGCGTTGTATAACCGCTCGACGGCGGGAAACGCTTGTTTTAGACCGGCAGCGCTGATGACGAATTCTCGCATCCCTTCCCGTACTGGACCGAACTCGAACGTGAGATCATCGTCCACAGCGCCGAGCGTTGCGTTGAGCCGGTCGAATATCGATTCTTGGTCGCGTTCAAAGTCAAAGAGCTCGTCTTGGTGCTGTTGGAACCAGTGCCAGAATTGTGTTTCAGACGACATGGGATTTTTGGCACATAACGTTCAAGGTAACTTGCCCGCGATCAACGACGGGCTTCCAATCAACACAACAACACTTTGAACCACCAGCGACTGCGAGTCAAGTTGACCGCAGGGTGGTCCGGCTTGCTTCAAGCCGGGGGCCGAAGGTCCAAGAAACCTCAGGCCTACAGTTGGCAAGGTTTAGCGTGACTCGTGCATCGGGGCTCGGATTGAGGTTTCTTGTGCTGCGCACCCAGCTTGAAGCAAGCTGGGCCACCCCGCGGACCCGCATGCCAGGTGGTGTGGGAGGGGCCTCGGAGCAATCCGGGGCCCTATCCCGATCGATGGTTCGTCAGCCACTCAGAGGGGATGTTCAGCCGGACGCACCACCTTCAACGAAAGGCTGTACGCCAGAAACGAGGCCGGCGAGACGGATTAGACGTGTCCATTCGCCGCGACGCTTGCCTGTCGTCTTCTCGGTGAGGGGGTCACCGTTTCACCCGGGCGGGAATGCAGCGCCCCGTGGGGGCAGGGTTTGTCCCAGCGGGACATCACATACCAGCCCAGAGCAGGGCTCTGGGTGAGCAAAGAGCGTGATTCCCGCGTTCTGAAGGAACGCTGCATCGCTCTGGGCACGCGTGGCATTGGACCCGACGCTGGCACGCTCCGGATGGCTTCCGAGATACCACGCCGCGCCTGATCTACTTGGCTTTCACGATCGGGTTCGTCAGTGTTCCGATTCCGGTGATTTCAATGCTGACCGAGTCACCGTCTTCCAGCGTGAAGTTATCCGGTGGCACGACACCGGTTCCGGTCAGCAGGAACGCACCAGTCACCAGTTCGTTTTCCTTGATCAGCCAGCCGATCAGTTCTTCGAAACCCCGTTTCATCTGATCGAGGTCTGTTTCCCCGGTAAAGACTGTTGCTCCGCCTCGATCGATCTTCAGTCGGATCTTTGTGGCTGGACGGTCGACCGGACCTTCTGGAATCCAGACGAATGGTCCCAGACCGCAGCACTGGTTGTAGACCTTGGCCTGAGGCAGGTAGAGGGGGTTTTCTCCTTCGATGTCACGGGCGGACATGTCGTTTCCGACCGTAAATCCGACCAGCTTTCCGGCGGGGGAAACGACCAGGGCGAGTTCCGGCTCGGGGACAGACCATTGGCTGTCGGCGCGAACTCGCAACGGTTGTCCCGGTCCGGAAACGCGGTTGGGAGTCCCCTTGAAGAAGATCTCGGGCCGTGGTGCGGTGTAGACCTTGTCGTAATGCGAAGCTCCCGCCTTCGATTCTTCCATCCGAGCCACCTGGCTCCGCTTGTACGTCACCCCGGCAGCCCAGACTTCCTGGCGGTCGATTGGAGCCAGGATCGTCACCAGCTTCGGATCAAGTGCCGGGGCTTTCGTATCGAGCAGAAACTTCGCCAGACCGATCGGGTCCGGAGAATGGAGCAGATCCATCAACGTCCGCACGTTCTCGACCTGCAGCATGTCGAGGACTCGCAGGCGTCCGTCTTCTTCGACGATGGCCACGCGGATGGAATTGTCTGCCAGTTTCAGTTTTGCGAGCCGCATGGTGGATCTCTGCATTCAGGGACGCGGATAAAGTTCAACGTGGTGTGACTGCGTCACGGTTTCGTCGTCTATTTGAGCAATTGCTTGATGCGGGCGACAGCCTCTTCCACATTCGCCCGGCTGTTGAAGGCACTCAGGCGGAAGTAACCTTCGCCACTGGCGCCAAACCCGCTTCCAGGGGTACCGACGACGTTGGCCTTCGACAGAAGGTGATCAAAGAACTGCCAGCTGGTCATCTCGCCAGGAGTTTTCAGCCAGACATACGGAGCATTCGTGCCGCCGTAGACGGTTTGCCCGGCATCGCGTAAGCCCTGACAGAGAATTGCTGCGTTCTGCAGGTAGAAATCGATGAGTGTCTGCACCTGCTGCTTGCCCGCCGGGCTGTACACCGCTTCTGCCCCGCGCTGGACGACGTAGCTGACTCCATTGAACTTGGTACAGTGACGTCGATTCCAGAGACCATGCAATTCGACCGATTCGCCAGACGGAGTCTTGGCAGTCAGGCCCTTGGGGACGACGGTGAATGCACAGCGAGTTCCCGTGAATCCGGCAGTCTTGCTGAAGCTGCGGAATTCGATCGCGACATCGCGAGCCCCGTCGATCTCATAGATCGAATGAGGGATCGATTTGTCAGTAATGTAGGCTTCGTAGGCGGCGTCGAAGAAGATGATCGTGCCATTTGCCTTGGCGTAGTCGACGAATTTCTTCAGTGTTTCACGCGTGGCAACTGTCCCCGTTGGATTGTTCGGATAGCAGAGGTACAGCAGATCGACCTTTCCCGAGGGAAGATCGGGTGTGAAATTGTTTGCAGCGGTGACCGGCAGATAGACCAGCCCCGCATAACGTCCACTCTCGTCGGCAGCGCCGGTGCGTCCCGCCATCACGTTGGTATCAACATAGACGGGATAGACCGGATCAGTGACTGCCACGACGTTCCCGGCTCCGAAGATGTCCAGAATATTGCCGGTATCGCATTTGGAACCGTCGGACACGAAGATTTCGTCAGCGGCAACGTTGGCACCACGACTCTGGAAATCGTTGACCGCAATCGCATTCCGCAGGAAATCGAAGCCCTGTTCTGGACCGTACCCGCGAAACGTTTCGCGATTTCCCATTTCATCGACAGCTTTGTGCATCGCGTCAATGCAGGCCGTTGGCAAAGGTTCGGTCACATCGCCAATTCCCATACGAATGATCTTCGCCGACGGGTTTTCATTGGCAAATTTTGCGACACGGCGACCAATCTCCGGGAACAGGTAGCCAGCTTTCAGTTTCAGGAAGTTGTCATTGACGAGAGCCATCAGAATCTCCACGGTTCAAAGTAGCAGGATGACGTCCGTTGTAGAGGTCGCTGCCAAGGTTTGCAACCATCGCCAGTGTCTCAAAATCTGCAAGTCGATCCCTGAAGTTCAGACCATTGCAAAAACTGATTATGCCTCCTAAACCTCCCAAGCACACCTCTCCGTAGCATTCGGTGGGATGCTACTCCTCGGATTCGTTGTTTTTGATGTTCCGGAGTTCATGACCGGTATCCGCTGGCAGCTGTCTCGTGTGGTTTACGCAGCCCGGGGATTGTGTTACCAAAACCTGTGGAGACGCCAGATTTTCACCGTGATTTCCGGTCCGCGGGGTGGCCCAGCTTGCTTCAAGCTGGGTGCGCAGCACAAGAAACTTCAAGCCGTGCGCCAATGCACAAGTCACGCGAAATCTGTCAAATGTCGGCTTGAGGTTTCTTGGACCTTCGGCCCCCAGCTTGCCTCTGTACAGACTGGGGACATGGGTAACAGGTGTTCGGGGACATGGGTGACACATTTCTGTCATGGTGGATCATGACCGTCGTCCGTTGAGTTTGAGCTTTGGCTTGTGCATTCAATTCGGCCAGTTGCGGACGTTATTGGTGAAATGTCGCTCGTGGTATTCAACTCGCCGCCTTTTCAGATCAGATTGGAAGCAGGTGCAACACAAAGGCACAGAGAATCACAGCGCTGGCTTCGCCCGCAACCCACTCGTGAAACTGCGTACCGGTGTCACGCTG
>CAZSTW010000216.1:0-7971 GCA_964609845.1 uncultured Planctomycetaceae bacterium
CAGCGCAACAGCAGCTGCTGGGTCTGCATCTACTGCAACTACACAGGCTACTGCAGCAGGAACATCAGCAACTAACGCTGCTACATCTGCTAGCACTGCTACAACACAGGCAACTAACGCAGCATCTTCTGCTACAGCAGCAAGCAGTACGATTATTGGTTGAACAAGACGCGAGAATTGATCTGGATGTCAGAACGGAGTGGCTGGAACCACCTGTGGCTGATCGATGCGGCGACCGGTACTGTCAAGAATCCGATTACCAGCGGATCGTGGGTTGTTCGGGGAGTCGATCGTGTCGATGAAGAAGCACGACAGATCTGGTTTCGGGCTGGTGGAATCCGTCCGGGGCAGGACCCGTATTTTGTTCACCATTGCCGTGTCAATTTTGATGGTCAGGGGCTGGTAATCCTGACGGAAGGAGACGGGACGCATTCGATCGACTGGTCTCCCGATCGAAAATTCTTCATCGATACATGGTCGCGCGTTGATCTTCCCCCCGTCATTCAATTGAGGCGAGATGATGGTTCGTTTGTCTGCGATCTGGAGCGAGCCACATGGACGTCACTGCTGGCTGAGGGATGGATCGCCCCGGAAAGGTTTGCTGCAAAGGGGCGAGATGGAACGACCGACATCTATGGAGTCATCTATCGGCCGACCGATTTCGAACCGACAAAGAAGTATCCGGTCATCGAATACATTTATGCAGGACCACATAGTGCTTTTGTCCCGAAGTCATTCAGCACAACAGCTGGCGGCTGGGTGCGTGAAATGGCGGAACTGGGATTCATCGTTGTTCAGTGCGACGGAATGGGGACAAGTCATCGGTCGAAGGCATTCCACGATGTCTGCTGGCAGAACCTGGGGGACTCGGGATTTGCGGACCGGATCGCGTGGATTCGTGCTGCCGCAGCAAAATACCCCTCGATGGATCTGACTCGCGTTGGCATTTATGGAGGGAGTGCCGGTGGCCAGAGCAGTACCCGGGCCCTGCTCGCCCATGGAGACTTCTACAAGGTTGCGGTTTCCGACTGTGGATGCCATGACAACCGGATGGACAAAATCTGGTGGAACGAGCAATGGATGGGATGGCCGATCGGACCGCATTACGAAGAGCAGTCGAATGTGACACAGGCCAAACGCCTGGAGGGAAAACTGATGCTGATCGTGGGTGAACTGGACAAAAACGTCGACCCGGCCAGTACGATGCAGGTCGCCAATGCTCTGGTGAAAGCCGATAAAGACTTCGATCTGCTCATCATTCCTGGAGCAGGCCACGGCGCGGCCGAATCACCGTATGGAAAACGCCGCCGGGCCGAGTTCTTTCTGAGACATCTGCAACCGTAGGTCAATCGTCGGGTGGCCGGGACTGGACTGAGGCTTTGCGAAGGAAGGCCCGGTCTTCGTGTGGATCGCACATTCCGGGACTTCGCGAAGACGCTCCAGTCCCGGCCACCCCCTAGGTCAATCGGTCAATAACAAAGGCTGGTGAGCATACAGATCTCACCAGCCTTCGGAAGAACAAACCTCAGCGATCGTGAAATCTCACACGCGAGGGATCTCAAACCCCTTGCGTTGTTCTCGTGCAAACAGCTTGGCGGCAACTTCGTCGCCGACAATCTTTTCTGCCTTCGGATCCCACTTGATGACGCGACCAACGCGTGCCGCAATGGCAGCCAGGTGACAAGTGTTCATCGTCTGCACGTGTGAGTACACGTCCGAAACAGGCAGTCCACCTTCGGCGATGCAGCGGAAGAAGTTCTGCTTGTGACCTTCATAGGGCTTGCCCTTGTAGAGTTTCACCAGATCTTCGTCGCCGTACTTGCCTTCGTCGAACTTTTCGTCAATCGGTGTCCCCGTGATCTTGCCACGATTGACGAACAGTCGACCTTGGGATCCTTCGAACAGAATGCCGTTGTCGCCGCGGCTCGTGACAATCATTTCAATGCCGCTCTCGTACTTGCATTTCACGGCATAGTCATGAGCGGAGTTGTAGCGATCGTCAACGGTCGGGTAGCCATCTTTGAATTCAACAGGATGCTTGGCGTCCGTCCCGTCGATTTCGATGGGGCCCATTCCTTCCTGGTCGGCACCAATCGCCCAGGTTGCGATATCAACGTGGTGAGCCCCCCAGTCGGTGAACTTTCCACCGGAATACTCGTACCACCAGCGGAACTGGTAGTGACAGCGTTCCTTGATGTAATCGACCATCGGGGCCTGGCCAAGCCACATGTTCCAATCGAGACCTTCTGGCGGCATATCCTTTTTGAATGGGCCACCCACATCGCCGCCGTTAATCCCGACGGTCACGGTCTTGATCTGTCCCAGCAGCCCCTTCTGGACCATGTTGACGGCTCGCAGGAACAGATTGCGGTCGCTGCGCTGTTGTGTCCCGATGAACATCACCTTGTCTTTGTACTTACGGCATGCATTGCGGATCAACTGGTTCTCTTCGAGAGTCAGTGTCAGCGGCTTCTGGCAGAAGACATGCTTGCCAGCCTGCAAGGCTTCGATCGCGATCTTCACATGCCAATGATCCGGGGTCACAATGCTGACAACATCAATGTCGTTGCGTTCGAGCACCTTCCGGTAGTCGCCATAGGCGTCAGCCTTGCCCTTTCCGAGTTTCCCGTCGTTTTTGGCTCGTTCTGCATGGCGACTGTCAACGTCGCACACTGCGAGAATATCACCAAAGTTGGCATGCTGATGGGCATCGCCTGTTCCCATGCTTCCCACGCCGATACACCCGATCCGAGGACGTGCATTGGCAGACTGGTTGGCGAATGTTGGCTGAGTCCATTGGAAATAGGGCAGCGTACTTCCAGCCGCAGCCAGCAGAGTCGACTGCTTGAGAAAATCACGACGATTGGTCTGAGTTTGCTTCATGCCGTTGGTCCCGAATCAATAGTTGCAAATCCAAACGGGCCTGGGCATCACACCGCCCACGCCTGCGTAGACAAGAACGATACATCAGGAGACGTGGATTTGCTAGAAACGGCAGTACTCCGGCGACCTCGAAAAGAAAGATCAGGCGGACGCAGTGGGCTTGCGAATGTTAATCGTCCAGTGCCGATCACTGGTCGCCTGGACAGAATCGTCGGGAATTCCCAATTCTTGCAACATGTCACCGACTTCGACAACCGTGAGTGCCGCATGCAGTGAATCGCGAAACATCTGCTTTTGATGCAGATTCGCTTGGCCTGCATAGGTCTCCACGAGCCATTCCAACATTGGCAGATCTGCGGGACGCATCAAATCGCGGACGAACAGCAACCCTCCCGGTTTCAAGATCCGCCATAGTTCCGCCAGCACCAGGCGCGGTTCGGGAATATGATGAATGATGCTGTTTGAGATCACGGCATCGTAGGTTTCAGAAGCATCGGGAAGCTGTTTGCAATCAGAGCGAACGAGTCGGATCGATTTGTCACAACCCGCCGCACTCACATTTTCAGCCGCGACAATCAACATTTGTTCCGCCAGATCGCTTGCTGTGATCATGACTGGAACGTCTCGCCGGACTAGCTCTAATGGAATCAGTGCCGTACCGGTCCCGGCATCAAAAATCTGCACTGGTCCTGTGTTAAAAAAATTGCCAATTGCTGCCAGGAAATCGTCCACGAACACTCGATTGACGGTGCTGTGATCCATCGAGTTGTAGTCGACAGCCTCAGAAACAGTATCCATCACTTCAGGTTCAAGAATGCGGGTGAGCATGGGTGACGCTTATGATGATAAGGGGATTGGTTGCGAGGCCTTTGACTTCGCGGCGAACCAGTTTAAGCGAATAAGCGATGACGAAACCACATTGAACAGGGTAAACTGGGAACGCCTCTTGCATCGACGCTGTGGTTCCATAAGATATTCTTGATGCGGGTTCTGTTGCGATCCAGACTCTATACCATGCCCTGAAGATTCTCTGTTGGAGCGGGAATTTGAAATCTAAACAGGTCTCGGCTGTCAAACGAATGATTCATTCCGCCTTTGGAATTGTGAGTTTCGGCGTCGCAGTGATTGGAGCCGTTCTTGTTCCATCGCCTGCGATAGCAGAACTGAAAGTCACTCCGAACGAGATTCGCCTCGATCGTCCGGAAGACTCGCTGCAAATCCTCGTTACTGATGTTCAGGGGGCTGTCACCCGCGACGCGACTCGTTCGGTCCGCTATGAAGTCAATGGTCCGGCGATCGTCAAAGTTGACCAGGACGGACTGATTCATCCGCTGGCCGACGGATCCACCAAACTGGTTATCCGATCGGATGCGGGCGAAGTGACGCTTCCAGTCACGGTATCGGGACTCGCACAGCCGACTCCCGTTTCGTTCCAGCACGAAATTCAGCCGATCCTGACGAAGTCACGCTGCAATTCGGGAGGATGCCACGGAAAAGCCGAAGGTCAGAACGGATTCAAATTGAGTCTACTGGGCTTCGACAACGAATTTGACCACGATGCACTGACGAAAGAAGGAAAGGGACGAAGGCTATCGATTACTTCACCCGAGACCAGTCTGCTGGTTCGCAAGGCGATTGCCGAAGCACCGCATGGTGGCGGGCGTAAGATTGAGGCCGGCAGTCCTCAGTATCGCCGTCTGGTTCGCTGGATTTCGTCCGGTGCCCCGATCTCTGTTCCGATGGAACGGCAGGTCGTTTCCATCGCCGTGGAACCCGCGGAACTGGTGATGACCGCCGGAAGCACTCAGCAACTGCGCGTCTGGGCGATCGACGATCAGGGACAACGTCGTTGTGCGACCGTCGAATCCGACTTCATTTCCAATGCACCGCATATCTGTGACGCCAATGCACGCGGGCTGTTGCAGGCGAGTGATATTCCGGGAGAATCTGCGATCCTTGTTCGATACCTCGGACATGTCGCGATCTGTCGCGTGGCACTCCCTCGTCCCAGCGGCGTCTTCACCCGCCCCGCCGAGAACAACTTCATCGATACTCATGTCTGGAACAAGCTCACACGCCTGGGGATTGCTCCGAGTGAACCGATCGCGGATGCCGCCTTTCTGCGGCGAGCTTCGCTCGACGTGATTGGTACATTGCCAACAGCCGAAGAGACTCGCAGATTCCTGGCAGATCCAGCACCGGACAAGCGGGCCAAACTGGTTGAGGCATTGCTGCAACGACCGGAATACGCCGAGTATTGGGCCATGAAGTGGTCCGACCTGTTGAAGGCGGATAAGCTGAAAATCACGCCGCAGGGGACCGTCGGGCTGACTCGGTGGCTCCGAACTCAATTCGCGAATAATCGTCCCTACGATGAGATGGCGCGCGAGATCCTGACCGCACAGGGGCCGGTTCAAGGTGAAAGTCCCGCCGCGTTTTTCAAATCGCTGGATACCCCCGAAGTCACCAGTCGTGCCTACAGCCAGCTTTTCCTGGGGGTGCGCATTGAATGTGCCCAGTGTCATCATCACCCGAGCGAACGCTGGAGTCAGGATGACTATGCCGGACTGGCAGGCTTCTTTACCGGGCTGAGTCTGAAAAAACTTCCAGATGGTACAGAAGCGGTTGTTTCGCGAGGTGGGACCGACCAGAAGCATCCTCGATCTGGTGTGCCGGTTCCCGCACGTGCTCTCGGAGCCCCGTCTGCCGACTTTGGGAATGCCATTGATCGCCGTCAGACATTGGCAACCTGGATGACGGCTCCTGAAAATCCGTTCTTCGCTCGAGCAATCGCCAATCGCATGTGGGCACACTATCTGGGACGGGGGCTTGTCGAACCGATCGACGACATGCGTGCGACAAATCCCGCGACTAATGAACCGCTGCTGGATGCACTGGAAGCCCATCTGAAAGCTCAGAAGTATGATTTGAAGGCCTTCACCCGGACGATCCTGATGTCGCGCGTCTATCAGTTGGGGGCAGCGACCGATGCCAATCGCGATGACCGCCAGCATTTCTCACACGTCCGCCCCAAGGCCGTTCCAGCAGAAGTTCTGCTGGATTCGATCAGTCAGACCACAGGCGTTCCTGAAAAGTTCAACGGTTGGCCGGAAGGAGTTCGTTCAATCCAGGTCTGGGACAATCGAATGCCCTCTTACTTCTTTCGGATCTTCGGCCGTCCTGTTCGGGCGACAGTGTGTGAGTGTGAGCGAAGCAATGAACCAAGCATTTCGCAGGCGCTGCACCTGTTGAACTCCCCCGAAGTGAACGCGAAGATCACCCACCGTCACGGAACGGCTCGTAAACTGGCCGATTCGATGTTGAGCGACGATCAGATTACGGACGAAATCTATCTGGGAACGTTGAATCGATTCCCGACAGATGAAGAACGCCAGTTGATGAAATCGGCCTTCGAAGCTGCCTCGGGAAATCGCCGGACGGCCGTGGAAGACATCCTTTGGACCGTGCTGAATACGAAAGAGTTCCTCTACAACAATTGACGGCTCAGAATCGCCATCCCAGGCCCGCGACTGGTCCGTGGAAATTGGTTGAGCCGATTTTGAAATAGTCATAGCCAGCGAACGCTTCAACAGGTCCCAGCATGACGCCCGCTGTGGTCCTGTTGTGAAAGAGAGAGCTTCCGCCAAGCGTGCCGATGTCGAAGATCGTGGAAATGGTCCACGGCTTTCTCGGAAACCAGTCGAAACCATAAGTGAAGTTGAAACCCGCTTCGGCTCCCTTGCTGTCCGCCATCCAGTTCACCCCGATCCCTGCCCGGCATTGAGTGATTTCACTTTGTGCAAAACGAACAATCAAGTTGGCATCTCCGATCCAAAGCTGACTATTGTCTGACGTCAGTGATTCCGTCCAGCAATTCGTCTCAGTATCAATACCGACTCGGTCCGCCTCCAGCACCAGGCGTCCGCCATAGCGCATGATGTCGTGGGTTTCAGGAATCACAAACGTCTGGAATGTGCCACCCCATGTTTTTTCGTGGGGCGAATCCGTTGGTCTATTAGTCATCATCCCAGGCAAATCGTCCGCGTAGGGATAGTCGAGAAAAGAAAGGGTTTCCGACTCTTCGGTTTCGACCAGCGATTTTGGCACTGTAAAGGGGGACAGGACTGCGCTGAGAAAGACTGTACCGAGGAAACTGTTGCCATCAGACGAAAGACTGGAGCAGGTGCACGGTGAGCTATTACAGCGACTGCAACCCGATGACGACCGATGGTGTGAGTCTCGATCACGATGAGACTTGTGATCCGTCGACTTTTTCTCGGACGACTTCTTTTCGCGAACACTATCGCTCAGATCACTCAGTCGATCGCTTTCGGCGCGCGCGATCGATGGCTGAATCTCATTGGCGGGTCGATATCGCGCGGCGGTGACGGACGAGTGCGACGTGGCGCATCCGGTTACCAACACGATGAGTAGTGACCAGTGGCCCAACCGGTTTCTCACCTGCGAGTCTCCGCTCATTTGCGAATGGTGACTTCTGACCCCTTCACCAGAAAGTCGTAGACTTCGATCACGTCTTTTTCGCGCATCCGGATGCACCCGCGCGATGCGGCTTTGCCGATCGATTCGGGTTCAATCGTGCCATGAATTCCGTAGCTGTCGCCCAGATCAAGCCAGCGCTCTCCGAGCGGATTAAGGGGGCTGTCGGCAGAAATCACTTTCCCATCGGGCCCCGTGTATTGAGGGTTTTCGACCTTGTTCAGAACGGTGAACTTGCCAATCGGAGATGCCCCATCCTTGCCGATCCCGACTTCGTACTTCTTGACGAAGTAGCCTTGCAGATGAATCGTCAGGGCAAATTCGTTGAGGTCAACGACCGCTGCAAACGGCCCCTTCATGATCTTGATCTTTTGCCCCTGTTGAATCCGCCTCGGTTCCGTTCGATTCAACTTGGCCACGTATTCCCACGACAGATTGTACTTGCTTGCGATGGAACTCAGCCGGTCATTCGGCTGGACAACGTACGGTTCAACGAAATGCGGTTGCGGTTCAAAAAAAATCACACGCGAAGTGTGGTGCAATCGCTTCAGGAGTTCCGGCCGCAATTCTTTATGGTTCCAGTAGAGCTTG
>CAZSTW010000217.1:0-7785 GCA_964609845.1 uncultured Planctomycetaceae bacterium
TCAGACTGGCTGGTCGCATGTTGCATGATTTCTGACAACACCGATTCCAGATTGACAGAGTTCAGCGAGCTGAGAACCGCAGCAGTGAACTGTGGATGCAACGGCCGGGTGCCAGAATCGGCATGCTGAGTTGGCCCGGCGACAGCGAGACGTCCGAGCACTCTCCCCACGTCTGCATGCCGGAATTCACCCAGGGAATAAGCCAGTTGCATTCGGACCTGTGGATCAGCATCGTCGACTCGTTCAATCAAACGCTGCCAGATCGCTGCGCTGGGCTCGGGGAACCGCTCACAGATTCGTACAGCATGCCGACGCACCCCTGCGTGAGCATCATTGAGGACTGTCGGCAGCAGTTGAAGCAGGACATCTCGCACAGCAGGCCGCATCGCTTCATGATCATAAAGTCCATCCAACGTGCAGAGCGCGTGGAGTCGCCCCAGAGCCAGCGATGTCGGCGTTCGATCGATAGGACGTGGCTGGCCCGCGGCGACTGCGGCCAGCAGTGGAATCGCTGCGGGATCAGTTCGATCCAGAATCAGTTGCTGTGCCAGATCACGTTGCCATCCATTCGCATGTGACAAGGCAGCGACCAGTTGTTCATTCGTCTGACTGTTGAGACTAGGTATCGCACGTAATTTCGTTTCGATCGGCGCAACGCGCCAGATGCGTCCCTTGTCCTGGCCTGCTCGCAAGTCGAGCTTTCTCTGCCATTCAATCGGAATCCACTGGGGATGCTCGATCACCAGCCGATACATGTCAGCCACGTAGAGTGCACCATCTGGACCGGTCTTAATCTGAGTCGGGCGGAACCAGTTGTCTGTCGAGGCAAGGAATTCGGAGTTCTGTTCCTGGTCATTTCGCTGGCTGGTGAAACTCAGCCCGTCAGGCCGCAGGATCTCGCGATGAACAAGATTGTGAACCGGCTCGCTGATAAAGATCTGTGCATCCCCTTCTTTGGCAATCACATCGTCGCGGTAGACCATGGACGAACAGGCGGAGGTGAATCTGTTGAAGGCATGGAAATCATTGAATCGGGTCAACGTGCGACTGGCAGGAAAGACCGGTGCCACACCCGGTGCAACCGAGATATCCTTCTGCAGTGCAGGCGCGATCAGAAACGAATTCCGCCGCAGATAGTGGTCGTCAAGCAGATAATGCCACATCGGGCGGCTGTTGTTGTTTCCGAACCAGTTTCCCCAGTCATCGCGATTCCGACCGAATTGAGACTGACCAGCAATCGCTTCGAGTTCTCCTGTGTCAGGCCTGATCCGCACATCTCGGCCGCGGATATCGATGGCGTTCACTTCTTCCACTGCGAATGGTCGCGTCAGTGCTGCGACGGCTCGAATTGTTCCACCGCTGTCACCGTTGGCGAGGTACAGCCAATTGTCTAACCCGCGCGAAAACCCGTTGACGCGATGCTGCTGATTCCCTTCGGCGAAACCGGTAAACAGGACCATCTTCAGATCTGCTTTTCCGTCGCCATCGGTATCCTCAGCATAGAAAACGTCGGGAGCGGCAGAGACCAGAACACCTTTCCTCCAGGCGAGAATTCCGTTGGGAAAAGCGACACCCTCAAGAAACAGCGTCGACTTGTCATAGATGCCATCGCTGTTGGTGTCCTCCAGAAAACGGACTCGTCCCCCCGGCTGACCTTTGTCGTCCATACCGCGCGGGTAATCGGCCATCTCGGCAACCCAGAACTTGCCGTCAGGTCCCCAGTCCATTGCAACCGGGTCCATCGTCAATGGTTCATAGGCTACCAGATCGACTCGAAAGCCAGGTGAGACTTTCATCGACTGCTTTGCCGCAGCAGGGTCCATGGCCTCGGGAATTCGTTCGTCATTCGGTCGAGGTGAACGCCCGGGTTCTTGAGCTGTGCTCGATGCCGTCATCGCTGTCAGGCAGATTATCAGCACCGCCACGATGATAGCGATGGATCTGAAGACGGGGTTCGGATGCGTCGTGTCATCACGAGCGAGTTCCGATGAAGGGCATTCGCACTCATGAGGTTTCTGGTGAGTCTGCATTTCTCGAAACTCCCGATTCGGCACACCGCAATTTCAACACGGGGGCAGGCACGTTCCAGCCATTTCACGTGTTCATCGACGACAGCATTCGCAGTGTCAGGGCCAGCGAGTTCAATCGCGTCGTAGTCGTGTCGGCTCGCGACATGAAGACGACAGGACAGCGAGTTCCCCAAAGCACGCCACCGAACCGGCAGTCGGCCGTATACATGATGGCTTTCACGGTCAGGTTTGCAGAAAGCAAATCGGGAAACAACATCGCATCTGCGGCACCGACGACGCCCCCTTCAATCTTCTTCTTCTCACCCGCATCTGTCGCATACGCCAGATCGAATGACAGCGGCCCCTGAACGACACATCCCTGGATTTCGCCAGCCGCATTTCGCCGCGTCAGTTCCACCGCATCGAGAGTATCAGGCATCGCTTCTGACGGCTTTTCCGTCGCAGCCATCGCCGCAATGCGTGGAGGTTCCGTCGAACCATTCTCGCGCAGAACAGACGCAACCTCCACCAGACTTTGCAGGATGTCGGCCTTCTGATCGAGGGTCGGCTGAATTGTGATTCCGGTGTCTGACAGCAGGAACCGACGACGATCGCGCGGAATCTCCATCAGGACAACCTGGCAGATACAGCGGTTGGTCCGCAAGCCCGTGTCGCGCGACAGTACGGCCTTCATCAGCGCAGGTGTGGCGATCTGTCCCTTCATCAGGGTCTGAGCCCGTCCTGCCTGAATCTCGGCAACGGCGGCACCTGCGGGATCGTCCGCATCGACGATCCGAAAACCTGTCAGATCGATCTGCAGATCGTTGGCGAGTTGCTGGATCTCTTTCGATTTCCCCGTCAGCACGGGAGCGATCCAACCTCGGCGCTGTGCTAGTGACAGGGCTTGCAGTACTGTCGGATCGGCACCGCCAGCCGCAACGACAGAGATGGGTGCCGGAAGATTGTCCGCGAACTGGTACAGGTCGTCAAAACCGATGAGAGACATGTTTCATGGGCCTGAGGGTGATCGATGTGGTGTCGGATACAAGAACAAGATGAAGAGGAGACCTGCGCCGAGCTAGAGGAGACCTTCGGTCGGGGTTTCGGCGGGGTCAGGAGACCCGCGCCGAGCGAGTCCATCGACGCACCCGATAAAGCTCAGCATCATTCGATTTTCCATTGCGGTGGACGCTTCTGCAGGAAGGCCGAAATTCCTTCCTGAGCATCATACTGAATGGCATTTTCAACCATCACACACGTCGCTTGATCGTACGCAGTCCCTTCATCCAGGGCGAGTTGATCATAGAAGGCGCGTTTGCCCAGACTCAATGTGGCACCACTGCTGGCGACGATCGCGTCGGTCAGTTCCTTGATCGATGCATCGAGTTGCTCAGCGGCGACAACACGGTTGACCAGCCCGACTTCTAATGCTCGGGCCGCCGTGATCGGGATTCCAGTCAGCAGCATTTCCATCGCCACCTTGGGAGGAACTGCCCGGACGAGCGGAACCATGGGGGTTGTACAGAACAGCCCGATTTTTACTCCAGGCGTGGCGAATCTGGCTTCATTCACTGCGACCGCCAGATCACACGTGGCTACCAACTGGCAGCCTGCTGCCGTCGCCAGACCCTGTACTCGAGCGATCACGGGTTGTGGAAGCTTGCGGATCTGCTGCATGACTCGTGAGCAGCGGGAAAACAGCGTTTGATAGTCTGCCTCGGGCCGACCTGCCATCTCGCCCAGATCGTGTCCGGAACAGAAGACCGACCCGGCAGCCCCCAGCACCACGACACGAGCAGTCCGGTCTGCTGCGATCTGGTCCAACGCGGTACCAAGCTCGGTCAGCATCGCCTCAGACAACGCGTTCCGCCGTTCCGGCCGATTCAACGTTAATCGGACCACTCCCCCTTGAGATTCCATCAGCAGCATAGTTTGCATCTCGACCAGAATTCGTGAAATCCGTCCCGTCGTGAAAGCAGCGAACGTGCTGTTTCTGTGCAGGGGGACGCGGAATCCGTGGACTCGCATTCACTCCACGGCGGACACGATTTGAATCGAACGGCCTGTTGATTGCCACTGTTGACGGCAGACTGTTGGCGACGCGACAACGCCGTCAGGTCGCTCCGCTGTTCAACTCAGACTTCGCAACGGAGCTGATGATGCTGGCGACGGCGAGCCAAAGATCATCACATCGACCAACACGCATGGTGCAAAGAAAAATTGAATCACCATTTCGAACTGGTCCGAGCGATGATCTGTCGGGGCCGTAAAATAGTAGCCTTCTGAATTGTACGAACGAGCGATCGCGAGGCCTCGGCGCGACAGGAAGACAAAACTGGCAATGTAGATCACCAACAGAATGAGAACGACGGGAATGCGCCAGCCGACAAATCTTTCAGACCAGCTTCGATTCCGCATCTTCGTTTCCTGCTCGTATCGCGGTTTAACGCACAAACAAGAATCCCTTGGAATTGATCAACGCCCACAACAAGTCTTCGTAGCATTCCTTCGGGTTCTGGTAATCTGTCAACAATTGTTCTGCGGCGGCAATCTCCGGCTGAGAGGGTGCCCGGCACAGAGTGGCATAGTAGAGGTCCGTGACGATCTCGGCATGTGTTTTCTTTTCGGCCAGCAGTTTGTCGACACGGCTTCCCTTGGCGCTGATCTTGGTCGACAGAATGTCGCCGTTCAGCGTGTGCAGGGCCTGGGCCAGATTGGCATCGGGTGAGCGTTCGCATTCACACACACTCGTCCGACGTGGCTTGGCGAAGGTGTTCAAGAAGTAGTCTGGATACTCGGCATCAGGAATTTCAATCGCGCGCGTTCCCAGTGGCAGGTCCTTGAACTTGGTCTGAGTTCCTGCGGCCTGATCGATCGCGTCCAGCAGTGGTTCCGCCGTCAGTCGCTTCACTTCAAAATGGCTGTAGAACCGGCTGTCGGCCACGTTTTGCGACGTTGGTTGAGAATCCAGTTGATACAGCCGTGAAACCATGATCGTTCGGACAAGCTGCTTCAGATTGAAGCCACTCTTCACGAAGTCATCGGACAGAGCCTGCAGCAAGGCGGGATTGGTTGGAGGATTCGTCGCCCGCAGATCATCCACGGGATCGACAATGCCGCGTCCCAGCAGGTAACTGACATAGCGATTGACGGTCGCTCGCGGAAATGCGGGATTTGTCGGGGACGTCATCCACTGCGCCAGAGCAATTCGACGGTCGAGCGGATGATCGACGGGTTCTGCATCCAGCGGCTTGGGTGGCATCACCTTGCCTGTCCGTGGCTGTCGAACATCGCCGCCGGTCTTGATTACCACCACACGTTCACCACCAAACAGCCCGAATTCCTGGCTGGTCTTCAATCCGGTACGAGCGAAGAACGCGGCAAAACTGTAGTAGTCGTCCTGGCTGTATTTCTCGAACGGATGATGGTGACACTGTGCGCAGGTCAATCGAGTCCCCAGGAACAGTTGCGATGTCGACTCGGCCAGTTCATTCGGATTGTTGTTGACGATGAAATAATTGGCAGGCCCGTTGGAAAAACTCGATCCCTTCCCCTGGACCAGTTGCGAGACGAATTTGTCGAACGACAGGTTCTGTCGGAACGCCCCCTTGATCCAGTTGTGCAAGGCCCACATCCCGGTGTCCTGCAGGTCGCGACTGTTGTTACGAATCAGGTCCGACCATTTCAAAGTCCAGTAAGCAGCATACCGTTCGTTGTACAGCCCCTTTTGGGGAGAATCGACCAGTCCCAGGACTCGATCGATCCACAGTGTCCGCTTGTTCGGTTCCTTCGAAGCGAGAAACTCGTCGATCTCGTCGCGAGTCGGCAGGGTTCCCATTGCATCCAGAAACAGACGCCGTAGGAACGTGGCATCATCGCAAAGAGGCGATGGTTCGATTCCCAGTTCACGAAATTTTGTGGCGGCCAGTTCGTCGATGAAATTGTTGTTGACCCAGCCTTCCAGTCGTGCGGGGGGGCCGTAAGGAATGACAAACATCGCGATTTCGGCCTGTCCTTCGAACCGCACCATGACCGGGGCCTGGCCTCGACCGGAAACCGTACAAAAGCCGTCGCGTGTGACTGCAACGATCCCTTCGTCCATCGAATCATATTTGGCCCAGGCCGTCACATCGCGGACTTCGCCATCGGCGTAAACCGCTTCGACGCGCAACTGCTGCTTCAGCCCTGGTTCACCGATTCGTTGAGCGGGAGTCACCACCAGTTTGTTGATCACACGTTCGGTCGTCGGGCCTGGTGCTCCTGACTTGATCCAGGCCACCATCATTTCATAGTCACGCGATTTCGGATCGAATCGTCGGCCACCCTGGTGAGGAACCTGCATTGTCGGCTTCTGCAGCAACAGACTTTCCTCGGGCGCAAGCAGATTCAAGCGTCGTCCCTGGCTATCTTTGGTCATCGCAAAATGGTCAGCAGCCTGATCGAACCCAAAGACCGACAGCTTGAACCCGCCCTTGCCAAATTGGGCAGCATGACAAGCCGCCATGCTGCAACCCGCCTTATTAATCGCGGGCCGAACGTGATCCAGGAAACTGACCGCCGGTTCAGGGGACACTCCCGCGACCGTGACGGGAATCTTGCGAACGGCGGTCGCGACCGTCACAGTGATCTCGGCCATCCCGTCGCCGCGCGGAATCAAACGCCCCGCAGGAGAGACCGTCACAATCGCCTCGTTCGACGAGACGTAAGTTGCCTGCGACGTCAGATCCTGAGCGGTCGAGGTATTCCCCGGGGCGGTGACGAGCAGTTGTGTCTGCGCGAAGTTCCCTTTGAGTGCAATCTCGGCAGGAACAATCTGAAACGGTTCATCAGCCCGGGCGATCATGGCGAGCGCGAATACTGACAAAAAAGTCGAAGCCAAATGAACCAGTCGGAGCAACATGGCGGGGTCTCCGTGATAAACAGCAAGGCAGGAACGGGCCAATCTCGCCCGCAATACATTAATGATGTCTGATCGGTCCGCTTGATGCAATTCCGTTATCAGGATTCCTGAAAATGAGGGTACCGATCGATCGCCCGGGCCAATCTGAAATCAGGATCTCACGCCCGCTTCGCTCAAGACGCAAAGTTTTGAAGCACTCCAGATATCGCCTCTCAAGTTCCTTTTCGTTTTCCTGTACCAAGAACCAAGCACTAAGAACCAAGAACTAACCTCGCCACCCTCTTTGTTTTCCTTGGCGTCTTCGCGTCTTTGCGTGAGACTCTCTTCCACCCACGTCTTTGCATGAGCCCGACTCAGTATACACGACGTCTGAATTCTGCCAGAATTCGGACGACTTTCGACTCGGAGAAACCATGACGACTGACTACGATCCCATCGCCGAGCAGTACAAGCGTTCGAAGCAGCAACCCTGGCGGACGTTTGTGGAAAGCTTCACGTTGATGGACCTGGTGGGTGACCCGTCGGGATTGGCCGTCCTTGATGTCGCCTGCGGGGAAGGATTCTATACCCGCATGATCCGGAAACGTGGCGCTGCCGAGGTGACTGGCGTCGATTTATCGCAAGGGATGATTGATCTGGCACGTCAGCAGGAAGCCCAATATCAACTGGGGATCGATTACGTCGTCGCGGATGCCCGGGAACTGGGGGACGTCGCCCGGTACGATCTGACCGTGGCGGCGTATCTGCTGAACTATGCGAGGACGCGCGATGAGCTTCAATCGATGTGCGACGGAATCGCGCGATCACTGAAGCCCGGCGGACGTTTTGTCACGGTGAACTGCCATCCCGGTCAGCACTTTCCGGATGCTCCGTCGT
>CAZSTW010000218.1:0-7718 GCA_964609845.1 uncultured Planctomycetaceae bacterium
GGAACACATCCACAGTCACGTCTGTGCAGACGTAGGGTGGGACCAGCTCGCTTCGTGCGCAGGCCCACCAAAAGGAAACGTCAAAAACAGATAGTGGTTCGAAGGTACGATCCCATCTGCGCGAACAGCCTTCGCCATGGCAGTTGATTCTGGCAAGTTTTCAGCCAATTCTCGGTATAAAATCGCCATTGGCAGACTGACAATTTCCGGCCGCAGATTGTACGCGCGGAAACCAATTGACCAAAACTTGCCAGTCTGTCGTGTAAAAATGAGGTGATTTCAAAAAGTGGGGAGCCTGTTTTCTGCGGGAATTTCGCGAAACTCACAGAAAGGATGCCATCGGTACACGGATTGCTAACCGGCGGATTGTCGATTCGCACGTCGGTTAGCGTGGCGCCGCATTCGAGCCGCCGAAATGTAGACATCCCGTTCGTTCAGGAAACCACACCACCATGCCCTCAACGATGGTCAACCTGCTCGCGGATGAACCTGGACTTTCCAGCTTCGAATTCAGTAATCGCCCTTTGCAGCAATTGAGACGGAGAACTCAAAGACGTCGGCACGAGTTTCGTCACGACAATCGTCAGATCACTGTCGATACAGCCACCGGACTCGAGACGGCGGCTAAGATCAATGCGGCATTCGAGCAATCGGATTATCGTCTGTGCGGCATTCGCTGCATTTATTCAGGTGGCGATCTCATTTTGAACGGTCGGGCCAGTTGCTATTACCACGTTCAAGTGGCCCTGACGACGGCGATGCAGATGGCTGGTTCACGCAGAGTCATGTGTCAGGTCAAGGTCGTGTCCGTGAAATAGATCGTTCACCAGATCTCGACGACGAAACTCAATTGACGTACCGCAAATGAATAAACCCCGATCCCGTGACTGGAAAAGGGGTTTGGTGTCACTCGGCTTAGAACTCATCTCATTTAAGTGGGCGTCCCGCGGGCATCAAACTACAGCGTCTCACCCATGTTTCGACGCGACACGGAAGTACGACACGCACTAATTACGCGGCTTCAGCATCCGGTTCGCTATCGCTTTCGATGTCAGCGATTCGATTCCTGGGGACAAAGGGGAGAATGATTTCGTCGCTGGGGTACAACTGGTACCGCATGACGTAGGCATCTTCCTCGGTATCTTCATAGTGACCTCGCAAGACTCCGTGGGCCTGCAAGCCTTGTTTTCGGAAGAAGAGCTGGGCGGCCAGATTCGTTTCACGCACTTCCAGGCAGATTTCCTGGCGACGTTGCTGCGACAGCTTGTTCACCAGCTTTTCTACCATTTGCGACCCGACGGCCTGGCGGCGAGCCCAGGGCGAGACTGCAAAGTTCAGGACGTGCAATTGCGATTTCAGGAGTTCATAAATCATGAACCCGGCAATTCTCTCCTGACGTTCTGCGACCATTCCAATGCAGTTGCGCTGGCGCAGACAGCACAGAAAGTCCTCTTCCGTCCAGGCGAATTCGAAA
The DNA here is from genome assembly GCA_964609845.1 of uncultured Planctomycetaceae bacterium. Classification (GTDB taxonomy): domain Bacteria; phylum Planctomycetota; class Planctomycetia; order Planctomycetales; family Planctomycetaceae; genus Schlesneria. The sequence goes on from CAZSTW010000218.1 coordinate 1,475, forward strand.
CTTTGGCGCTCGATCTCCAGAACTTCGGGCATGTCGCGCCGAATCATCCAGCGAATCTGCACATCGCAACGAGGTTGTGGGTGGGGGTCTCGCTGCCTATTCCCGAAGCTCATGAGGGCCTCCTTGCCTTCTCATCATCTGCCGGAACAACGCCACCGTAACAGATACTCCGATCTGATCTCCGGTCGCGGGGATCAGCAAAATAATCGAAGTCGCCATGCGTGCCAAGGGGAGAATCTCGCCTTGTCAGTCTGACACCTCTCCACTAAAACGCCGACCCCGTCCGGAACCGAATTGGCGGGTCTCGCAGGATGCATCCGCAGAATGGACTATCACTTTAAAACACCGAGCAAGACGTGTGCGGCCACGGGTCGTCCACTGGCACCTGGATCGGTGTGTCATTCAGTCCTGATCGATAAAGCGGGCGTCCTGACCCGCATTGACTACTCCGATGAGGGCTGGCAGGGACCTCCCGAAGGACACATGGGATACTGGAAAACGATCGTTCCCAGCCAGAACGATCCTCGTGAACAACGCCTGGATCCCGAAGCCGCTTATCGTTACTTCGAACAGTTGTGCGAAGAATCCAGCCCCACGACCGAACGCCAGCGTTATGTCCTTGCCCTGCTGTTGCTTCAGCAGCGCAAACTGCGACTGGATGGTTCGCATACAGGCAGTGACGGCGAAGTGCTGGAATTGAGCGGACTGCATGGCGAGGGGGCCTATGAAATTCCGAATCTGAAGCTGTCAGATGCCGATACTCGCCAAATTCAGGCCGAATTGAAGGTCTACCTCGCGACGGAGTGGAACTGATGACAAGTCCGAGAAGCCTGACTGCAATCGTTCTGTGCCTCACTTCGTCGCGTCTTTCCCGTTCCTTCATCGGTCTGGCACTCGTCCTCTCATTCCTGCCAGGCTGCCTCAGTCTGGGAAGCCTGCGATTTCGCAATCCTCGCGATCAACTGACGACTGTCCGACCAAAATTCTCGGATGATCCCCAACTCGAAGAAGTTGTTGATCATCTCAATCGAAATGTTGAAAAGCTCTCCTCATGGCGGGCACACAGCGTCCAGATCCGCGCCAACAATATGCCATTGCATGGGACATTGGCAGTGGAAAAGGGTGGCCATCTGCGGTTGCAGGTGAATACAGTCGTCAGCCATGAAGTCGACATGGGAAGCAACGAAGAAGTTTTCTGGATCTGGGCCAAGCGAATGGAACCCAGTTACGTTTATTGCCGTCACGACCAGATCGACGCAGCCCGCCAGACACTGGGCGTTCCCTTTGAACCGGAATGGTTGATGCAGGCACTCGGGGTGGCTCCGATCAATCCGAATGGCCTCACCATGCAGATCGATGCCTCAAATCATCGCGCCCGGTTGGTGCAACCTGTGATGACTGCTCATGGGCACACCATGCAGAAAGTGATGATGGTTGACCTGGTCAACGGCGTCATCGTCGAACACAGTGTCCATGATGGGCGCGGCGTCAAGGTCGCTCAGGCTCGCCTGGAAGACTTCCGCGTTGATCGGAAAAGTGGTGCCATCCTCGCACGGCACGTCAATCTGGACTGGCCGCAGAACAAGATGTCGCTCGTTATGAACCTGGGGCATGTCGAAGTGAATCCACCGTCCATCCCTTCACAGATCTGGGCAATGCCGGAAATGCCAGGTGTGCAGATGGTCGACCTTGGTAAAGAGTCCACCCTGACTCGAACGGCAGCCAACCGCGATGAGCCATTGGTCCGACTGCTGGAACCGGAAACAGTCGATCCCGATCAGGAAGATGCGGCCGGCCGAGTGACTCTGTCGGGCGACGAAACTTTCAATGATTCCGAAACCTTGCCAGCGGAATCCGAGTCTGTCGAAGTCCAGACAACACCCATCGAACGCCCTTCCCCAAAAGTCCGCTGGGATGATGAGTGAATGAGTGTCAAACAGCACTTGAACAGCTGCTGCTACTGCTGAAAATCGCGTAGTCTCCGCATGAACTCTTCCGCCAGCCGCGGTTCTGTATGAAACACATCACCGATCGATTTGTCGGGTCGAAGAGGGTAGTGCAGGTTCTCAACGTAGGCGTCCCACTCAGATTGCGATGCGGGCTTCAAACGTCGCAACCATTCCAATCCAAAAGCGACGTGTGAGATCTCGTCGCGATGAATGGTCTTCATGATCGCGGCACTCTTGGGGTCGCCAGCTTTCAGAAAATACTCTTCGAATTCCAGCGTGTGATCGAGGTTTCGTCCCTCAAACGTCAAAGGAAGTCCCGCGAGATATTCCAGAACGGACTGGAACGACAACGCCTTCTTCCAGATGTAACAATTGACAGGAAGAGATCCGAATCGCACACCCAGTGCGGCGGCCCGTTCCATGTGCATCATGGTATGACGCTGCTCGTCTTGCATCACGTGCGCGACGCCCATGCGAAAGTCGGTGGGAGCCTCGGGAAACGCCAGCAGTACCCATGCCATCACTTCCAGGGCCTGCAATTCATGATTGGCCATGATGTGATGCGCCACGGCTCGACGATGCGGGTCGGAAAACGTCGTGGGATGAGGCATCGCGGGAGCCGACCGGCGTGGCGCAAACTTCAGTTCGACAGACCTCGCAGGCTCAGGCACTTGCATCGCTTCACCCGGTGCCTCGTCCGTGAATCCGTCACGAACTCGTTCCAGCTTCGCGTCAAGCGATTCGGAAAGCAGAACACGTTCGGCAAAGCTACGCAGTTCCATGAATGACTTGCTGTATCAATAGGGAAAATCGGGGCCGAAAGTGCGGTTTACGACAGCTGTTCAACGTCCTTCGCCACACCCGCAACGGTGTTACCATCGAGAGTGATCTGGCGTGTCTCCTTACCCAGACGGATACCGACCCGCTGAGCCGCCCCGCGCGTTTCCTGAATCTTGTTCTGTCGCAGTGTAATCTGTTCGGTCCCACCCTGGATATCGATAGCGACTCCGTTGTCGGGCCCACTGTTTTCGACAAGGTTTTGCTCGATCACGTTGCGATGACCGCAGAAGCCGGGGCCGCGTTCCGGGCGAAACAGGATCCCCGTCTGACCGCTGTTCCGCACGACATTCTTTCGCACGATGTTGTCCGTATCCCGATGACCGACGGAAATCCCCTGCCCTTTGATGTCGAGAATCGTGTTGTCCTCTGCCAGACCAAACTTGACTCCCCAGCAGAAAAACAGGCCGATCTGACAACGCTCCAGGGTGTTGCGGCGCATCAGAGGCCGCTGCGACCCCGATCCGGGATGAAGAGCCAGACCCGCATGATCGTGGCTATGGCAGTCTTCAACCGTGACGTCGTGGCAGATCTGCCAACTGATTCCATCGCCATTATTGTTTCTCGCTGTCACCTTGCGAATCAGGACGTTGCTGACATCCTGCAGGAAGATGCAGCCACCATAGTTTCCGTCCAGATTTTCGTTGTTAGCACGATTTCCATCGAGCGTCAGGTTTTCGATCACCAGATGATCCGTTTCTTCGCTCGTGATCAGCGGGAACAAGGTTGCACAGGTCGGATCACCCGTCGTCCAGAAGTTTTGCCGCAAGGGACGATCAAGTTTGAATCGATTTCCTGAGCGTGCCACGAGAGTTCGTTTCAGGACGTCAACTCCCCCGTTGTGAGGGTTCCTGGTTCGCAGGCAGACGCTATCCCCAACTTCAAACCCTTTGGCATCCAGCAGGGTGATTTCCTGATCGTACCAGTCAGAATCGAGAGCCAGCTTTGTGGTGATTGAAGCGGGCTTCGTCAGGACGGTCTCATTCCCATCACCTGTCAGCCTCACACCACTGCGCAAATGAACCGCCCCTCGCAGAATGTAGGTTCCCGCTTTGACGTGGACTGTTCCGCCGCCGAGTCGCGAAACATAGTCAACAGCTGCTTGAATCGCTTTCTGAGAGGTCCCCACAAGATCAGCATCTTTGGGGCCGACGGTCATTGTCAGTTTTTCGTCCCAATTCGGTTCACTGGCCCTGTCCCCTGATGTGGCGCGGGGACGCGTCACCATCGGACGCCCGTCTCGTTGGGACTCATTTTCTGAGGCATTGCTGCGAACGGCTCTCACAGCACTAAGGGCACTCAGACCACCGATCATTCCAAAGAAACTGCGACGAGACCAGATTGAATCAAGTGATGACTTTGCCATCTGTTGGTTTCCTCAATTGGAATGACTTCGGCCTGTGAAAGTCTCGGACAGGTTGATTCATCAGATCAATCCACCGGCCTCTCCCTGATGCCAGTCGAGAAGCTGAAACTCGACACTTTCGCGTCCCTGAAATCGATTGATCGTCGGTTGAAAACAAACGGAAATCGGCCCAGTTGCCTGAGCCATTTCATCGGCCCAGTCTCCTTTTCCAAATGCGACACCTCGCAGAGTCACGCCAAATTGTCGCACCTGAATCGACAGGTGACGTTCCCCTTCCCCCATCTTTTTGGGAGGACTGGCGAGCTGAACATTGCTGGCAACAAAGACCGGCCTTGGATTGTGCGCGCCAAACGGCCCCAGGCGTTCGAGATCGGTGATCGAACGGACGCTGAGATCCCCCAGGCGGATTTCAGCGTCAATTTTCAATTCCGATTCGCCCGGACGGACGTTGTGATGCTCCGCGACAAACTGAGCAAACGCCGTTCGAAAATCATCAATCCCACCCGGCTGAATCTTCAACCCCGCTGCCGCATGGTGCCCACCAAATCCGACCAGCAGATGTCGACATGCGGTCAAGCCTTCGTGCAGATTGAATCCCGCGAATGATCGACAACTTCCCTGAGCCAGTCCGTTGACTCCGTGGATCGAAATCATGATTGCCGGCCGCTGAAAATGCTCCGCAACGCGACTGGCAACGATTCCAATCACCCCCGGGTGCCATTCCTCGTGAGCCAGTACCAGAGCACGCTGATCGTGCCATTCCGGACGCTCTGCAACCAACTCTTTCGCCTGCTTCAGCATCCGCCGCTCAACGGTCTGCCTGTTCTTATTCAACTCGTCCAGGTAAGTCGCCAGCGCGGCCGCTCGTTCAGCATCGTCTGTCGTCAATAACTCAACAGCCAGTCGCGCCTGCCCCAGCCTTCCTGCGGCGTTAATTCGCGGCGCAATCGCAAAGGCGATGTCTTCAGCCTGCAAGGCGGGACGATCAGACAGCCCGGCAACACGCATCAAGGCTTTCAGGCCAGGAGTCGCGCGCTCCATTAAACTGGCAAGCCCGAAATGAACGAGAATTCGATTCTCATCGATCAGGGGCACGACGTCCGCGATTGTGCCAATCGCCGTCAGTCCGATTGCTCCCAACAGAAACTCACGCATCTTGGGAGACGCACGCTTGCCGTCCCCCAACCGGGCACAGATCGCCCACGCCAGTTTAAACGCGACACCGACACCGCAAAGTTCGCCGAACGGATAATCTCCCGGCAGACGGGGATGGACCAGCACGGTCTCTTCAGGAAGTTTGTCCGCGAACTGGTGATGATCTGTAATGATCAGTTCCAGTCCGAGTTCGCGAGCCAGTGCCGCCTCAACAGTGCTGGTGATACCGCAGTCAACGGTGACGACCAGCCGATTCGGATCTTCGGCATGCAGTTGGCGGATCGCATCGCAATTCAGGCCGTAGCCTTCTTCGAGGCGACTGGGAATGTAGTAGTCGACCTTGGCGCCGGTCAGTTGCAGACAGTGCCAGAGAAGACTGGTTGAGGTGACGCCGTCGACATCATAGTCACCATAGACCGTAATCCGTCGTCCGGCCTGGACGGCGGCGACGATTCGATCAGCCGCCAGCGAAACTCCCGGAAGCTTTTCAGGTTCATGCAGGTCCACAAGCTTCTTGGCGAGAAACGCGGCCGCGGCCTCAGGTGTCTGATAGCCTCGGGCGACAATGACTTGCGCCAGCAGCGGTGGCACTCGCAGCGAGGAACTCAATTCGCGCACCAGCCGTTCGTCGTGCCCCGCAATCCGCCAGATTCGATGCATTCAAGACTCCGTTCGATTTTTCCTTCGCGGGACGAACCCCGCAGTCGCCTCGATTACAACGAGCCGCGGTTGGGATGTCAAAGAGGTACTTGTCGTCTCTCGTACGGGGCCGAAAAGTCGCTGCTGTGGTGGTGTCTGCGAACTGGTCATCCGGGCGGCATTCGCTACATCGCGATCGAGGGTCAGGGAATCGCTTTTTTCAATGTAGGGTGAGTCAATGTTACTCACATCCTTGTCTCTGTGCTTGCCAGATGCTGTCGCCAACAAGGTGTGAATT
>CAZSTW010000219.1:0-7605 GCA_964609845.1 uncultured Planctomycetaceae bacterium
GCCAGCGCGCCCGCAACTCAATCGACTCTGAGAGTAAAAGATGTGGGTAACATTGTCTCCACCCTACTATTAAAAATGGCATAGGCTCTCGTCGGCTTTCTGTTTCCGTCCACAAATGCAAAAGTCTGGCAGCACCCCGAACCTCAGGGGCACGACCAGACTTATTGCAGGTCAGGCTCAATGCAAATTCGCGTTACTCATCCAGCTCAACTGTCCAGTAGGCTTCGCTGATGAACTTGGACCAGCTTTCAATCCGGGCGTCATGCCGAGCGTAGATCGGCTGCCACTTGGGACGAACCGGTGGCTTCCGCAGCGGCATGTGCGCTTCCAGGGGCGTACGATCGGCCTTCCTTGAATTACATTCCATGCAGGCCAGCACACAATTCTCCCACGTGCTGGTTCCACCACGCGAGCGAGGTTGCACGTGATCAATCGTCAGCTCTTCCGAACCCGGTTGCGCTCCACAATACTGGCACGTGAAACGGTCTCGTTTGAAGATGTTGCGCCGACTGAATGTGACGGTGTTCGCAGGAACGCGATCGTATTCCGTCAGCGTAATCACTTCAGGAACGCGGATTCGAAACGTGACCGCCTGAACGAATGGCTCATTGTCCTGCGGAATCAGCCTGGCCCAATCGGCCCACGTATACAACTGGAAGTCATTCGGATCGACGATCCGAGCCCGTTCTGCAGCCACCAGCGTCAGTGACCGGGCAACAGAAGCCACTCCGACCGGCTGCCAGAAGCGATTGAGTACCAGAGTTTGTCGATTGAGCATCACCACGATTATGTCCCTCATTGCCAGGGTATTCGGGGGGAGTCGAACCCGCCGCCTCGACGGCCACAACGTCGCGTGCAACACCGTTACACTACGAACACCGCAATTCAGGACAAGCCTGGTGCCGTTTCAGTTCGCAAATTTTCCGGGAAAATGCTTTTGGGATTGCTCTCGTTTCGACGGCCGACGCCGACTTGCCGGAGTGGTATCCAAGCTGCGGTTAATACCGCTACGCCTGTGATTCCGCGGTGGCCGCCTGGCCCGCAACATCAACTCGCAGATCCGGCTTGTGGACCGATCCCGCGGCTCGAGCCAGGTTCCGCAACATCCCTGCGAAGACAATTTGATGAAGCGGATAGATCCCGTACCAGTAAAGCAGACCTGCCAGACCAACCGGGTCGAAGATTGCCGTCTGACGGATTTCGCTCCCTTTCGGACAGGGTGTGACTTCAAACTCCAGCCACGCCCGCCCGGGAAGTTTCATCTCTGCGTGCAGACGAAGCCTGCGCGGTGGTTCGAAGATCTCGACGCGCCAGAAGTCGAGTGGTTCACCAACGTGCAGGTTCTCGGGATCACGCCGACCCCGGCGGACGCCGACGCCACCGATGAGCAGGTCCAGGAATCCGCGTAACGACCACAACCAGTTGCCGTAGTACCAGCCCGTCTGTCCGCCGATGCGGCGTATTGGCGCAAACGCCTGCTCAGGCGATACCACCACCATGATCGTTCGTGAATCAACAAGCCGGGATCCATATCGGTCACCTCCCCACGACCGTGTTTTACCAGCAGAAGACAACGCATCCGACCAGCGGGTTTCCGCAAACTCTCGATCTTCGTTCACCAGTGCCCGTTCGATCGCCTGACGCACAGTTCGCGGATGGACAGCAAAAACAGACTCCGCCAGATTGTTCGAGACCAGTGTCGGATTCCGCAGGCTTTCAACAAGCTTTCGACCGACGCGGGCATAGAGCGGTGTCACCAGTCCCAGCCAGAGGCTCGACAGGTACGGCGTCAGCAATGGGACAGGAATCATCCAGCGAGTCAATCCACGTTGCCGGGCATATTCCTGCATGATCTCCCCGTAGGAGACTTGGTCAGGCCCGCCAATCTCAAAAATCTGCGAGGCCGCCGTGGGAAGTTCCAGAACCGCGATCAAATAAGCCAGCAGGTCTTCGATGGCAATGGGTTGGGCTTTGACCTGAACCCAGCGCGGACAGATCATGATCGGCAGCCGCTCACTCAATGCCCGGATCATCTCAAACGACAGACTGCCGGAACCAATCACAATCGACGCTCGAAACTCAATCACTTGGGAATGATGAGCTCGCAGAACATCGCCCGTTTCCTGTCGGCTGCGAAGGTGTTTTGAAAGCTTTTCGTCGGGATTTCCGAGTCCCCCCAGGTAGACCAGACGACGGACTCCCGCCTGCGTGGCCGCTTTGGCAAAGTTTTCGGCGGCGATCCGATCCTGAGATTCAAAGTCGCGGTTGTCTCCCATCGAATGGACGAAGTAATAGGCCGTCTCGACTCCCTCGAATGCGGCTGCCAGTGAGGGAAAATCAAAGACATCTCCCTGAACTACTTCGGTCGTCGCATTGACCCGGTCTCGCAACGCTTCAGGACGCCGCGTCACGCAACGAACCGGCATCCCCTGTTGCTGCAAACGCGATAACAGGCGTCCTCCGACGTAACCTGTTGCTCCGGTCAATAAAATCAATCCCGACATCCTGAAGTTCCGTCTGCTGCTGCACTGAGTGATCTCAATGGATCGAAATCACGACCTGTTCAACCACATTTAAAGCGGATGAATTTCAACGTCTCCCGCGATCATACGCCCATCACCGCAGGAACATCTCGGATTTAACGAGAATTCTGAGGACTTATGCAGATTCATGAGCAGGTCACGTCTTTGCGGGCCGGGGCGTGCTGGCCCTCGCCACGGCACCGTGCACGATCGCGATCGTTGGTATCAGCATCAGCACCCCGCTCGCGGCCAGCAGGACGGCGCTGGTCACATCAACATCCATTCGTGCCCGACCGAGAAATGTCTGCCACAACGCATGACCGAGAAACAGCAGATGTGCTGCCACGGCCGATCGCATCATCCCGCTGGAAAATCTCACCCGGAATTTGTGCATCAGAAAGGCGAGTAATGGAAGCGTCTGCACGGCGTGCAGGACTGCACCGTGAGGGTATTTCAGGACTCCCGCCGGTCCCCAGAGATCGGGTGGACGTCCCTTCGCAAGATTCATTTCTCCCGTGATCGTAATCAGCAACCCCAGACCGCATGAGACCAGCAGCAGCCACAGACCTGCACGAATGGCGATCGCCTGCGATGTAGCCATCGGTCGCAGCCAGCGTGTTCTCCAGCACAGCCAGGCAATGCCTGCCGTCACGAGCAGAATCAGCCCGAGCATCGTCGATTCAATCACCGCGTCGACAGGTGTTGACCGATTGAAGTGAGAAGAAACTCCCCGCCATTGCTGCAGTGTAATCAGGCTCACTTCGAGCAACAGTCCACCCGACAACAGGTTCGCCAGACGCTGGTCACCTCGGCGAGGGACAAACTGCGTCAGAATCCACGCAATTGACCAGACGGTCACCCCGGAAGAAATGCCGAAAAGTGCCGGTTTTCGCAGTGACAAAGGACCGTCCCAGTCCGCACCTTTCACAAACAACACGAGCAGATGCAACAGTCCGCTGGTGAACAAGATGGCACCAATCAGCACCGGCAGGCGGAACATTGTCAGCAAGTCATGATTGTGCCGTTGTAGGTCAGCAGGCTCGACAGGGCGACATGATGCAACAGTGCCTGATGGTTTGACGAGCATGTTGCTCGCACGCGGGTGAAAACTGTCCATTGGCTTCATGACGGCCCCCTCCAGTACCGGCCCCGCCCGGAAATCAAGACAAGTCAGGCAGGGATCAGGGATGTCGGACGGCCGTATTGCAACCACATCGCGTCTCAGGCCAGCGGAACATCGTGATATTCCAGAGCCCATTCCCGCATAAATCGAACCTGTGTCGGATCGATCCGGTAGAGCAGAAACTCGGGATTATCGATGGTTCGCAGGTATTGTCTCAGCAGCGGGTTGGCGTCCCAGATCTCCTGAATCACGGCCCGATCAGTCTCAACGTGAGCCACTCCGGTGATTCGCACTTGATCATGGTGTTCGTCGACGTAGCAGAGTTCCACTTTGGGATTCGCTGCGATTTCGACGGTCTTGTGATACGACCGCAGATTGGCCACAAAAATAACAAACCCGTCGGTACGAACGGGGGAGACTGGTCGCAACCGAGGCTGATCACCATCGATGGAGGCGAGCAGCGGAAACCGGTCCGCCTGAATCACCCGTCGAGCCAATTCGGGAAGTTCAGCCGCCGAAATCGGCGCCGGGGCAGGTCGGGTCATTGAAATTCTTTCCAATCCATCGGTCAAACCATTCGAGCGGCCCGGCAACTCCGATTTTCGTGCCGCCGCTCAATCCGAAGTACCATATCAGACAATCCTGACGATATCACGAGTCACGCATTGAACGCCAGAACCTGAAGTCGAACGACCTCAGAGCGACCACCACGAGAAACGCGATATCCCACGCACATCATTAGGGTTACGCAATCCGCCCCCGTCTTGCCCCGGGTTGTCAAAGCGTCGGATTCCGAAGGGAGTTCAAGTCGTTCAAGTGAGAATGGAATTGCAGTGAGGCAAGCGGAGATTGAACGAGAATTCCTGCGAAATTTCAGTACCAGTTGAGCGAACGAACCGGATCTGCGGGCCAGAACGCCATGGTGCCACTGATTTTCGGTAAAGAGTCACCGCATACCTTGCGAAAAGGAGTCGCATCGTTATACTCTCCCCGCCGCAGCCGATCCAAAGGTTTTCGCGGACTCCAGACGGAGTCTCAGAAAGCCCGGAAGATCTCCCTGCGAACAACTCGCCCAGGTGGCGGAACTGGCAGACGCGCTAGGTTCAGGACCTAGTGGGGTTACACCCGTGCAGGTTCGATTCCTGTCCTGGGCATGAAATGAAAAAAGGACTTATGGCAAACAGCTGTGAGTCCTTTTTCATTTTCCATTCCCAAAAGCGGTTTTGAGAGAAACGCGTCAGCAGCACGTACGTGTCTCCGTTCGCGATTCCAGGATCGGCTCAGTAAATTAAAGCCGAGAAATGCTTGGTGAATCTCTCTCCTCGCCCAGCCCACGGAACTGGAATAGCGAAAACGTGAACTCGTCATCGGTCGCTCAACGTGGCACATCAGTCGAATTCGGCAACGATCTCAGCGTTCTTGATCTCCTTGGGAGAATTGTTCGCGTTGAAGTGGGGGCGGTCGGGTTCGTGTGAGGAGGTCATTGAATGGAAGTGACGAACTATGCTTTTTTTCCGACGCGGGTGGTGACGATCCAGTTTCCGGACACGGAATCCCTGAATGCGGAATTGTGCGAATTGTTTGAGCGACGGCCGGAGCTTGACGACAGGTTTAACTTGAACCCCGACGCTCAGAATCTGCTCCGTCTGGCGGATACCGTGCCCGCGATCAAACAACTCAGATCCAAATTCATCACAGGGGTGAAACAGTGGCTGGACGCTGAGGGAATCGCGGGGCCTGAGGGGATCGATCTGCTGCTCTTCAGTAACCGCTCATGTCACGGGGAGTCTACCGTGGTGCACAATCACCACGCCGATCTGATCGGTATCTATTATGCCCGGACAGCCGAATCCCAACGGCCGCCCATCGACCCCACTGATGGCGACGACTACTTTGAGGCGGGCGATGGAGTGCTGTTGCTTCACGATCCTCGCTTCAATGCAAACCTGACTTCCGTCTGTCATCGCGATCACGTCAAGGTCGTTCCTCGTCCCGGGCTGATGCTGATTTTCCCCGCCTACGTCTGGCATTCCGTAACACCGCATCGCGGGGACTTTCACCGGCTTTCCTTCGCGATGAACTTCACACTGCGCTGGCCTGCCAGCCCGACGGAATATCATTCGTTGATGTGATGGACGCGAGTTTACCCGCGGCATTATCACGGGTCGGTAACTTCCGATGGATCATCTTCACGCCTGACTCGTTTCGATGGAACTCCGCAGGGGAACTTAGTAAACAGGAGCGGGTCTGGGTGGCGATCGACTTGCCAGCAATGCGCGCTCGGTTTGCGGCAACCTTAAAAGATCAGGCCGTATTCTCATCGCCCTCGGCCGCACTGACTCGAACAGAAAGGGAAACAATGCAGAAGTGTCACAAGTTCGCCTTCAGCATCGCGCTGGCCATTGTCTTCGGCTGGACAACGTCACAATCGATCCAGGCGCAGGAGAAGAAACTGGACGCTGAAGAAGCCGCTGCGATCGGCGTCGAAGCCTACATCTATGGCTACCCGCTGGTCACGATGGAGATGACTCGAAGGATTTCGGTCAATGTGCCGACCGTCGAAGGGACACGAGGGCCAATGGGGCAACTCGTCAACCTCAGGCAATACCCTTCGGCTGCGTTCAGGGATGTGACAGCCCCGAATGCTGACACGCTTTACTCAACCGCCTGGCTCGATCTTGGCAAGGAACCGTATGTCCTGAGTCTTCCCGATGAGAAGGGCCGTTATTTCCTGATGCCGATGCTGTCGGGCTGGACCGACGTATTTGAGGTTCCCGGGAAGCGGACCACTGGAACCGAAGCGCAGAAGTACGCGATTACCGGCCCCGGCTGGAAGGGTGATCTGCCCGAAGGGGTCAAGGAACTCAAGTCACCGACGAACATGGTCTGGATCCTCGGTCGCACCTACTGCACCGGAACGCCAGACGACTACAAGGCGGTCCACGCACTGCAGGACAAGTATTCACTTGTCCCGCTCAGTGCCTACGGGAAACCCTATACTCCGCCCAAGGGAAAGGTTGACCCCGAAGTTGATATGAAGACGCCCGTGCGGGACCAGGTCCATCGGCTCGATGCCGCGAACTACTTCAAAACACTGGCTACGCTGATGAAGGACAACCCGCCAGCGAAGGCCGACGCGCCGATGGTGGAAAAGCTGGCGAAGCTTGGAATTGTTCCTGGCAAGGACTTCGACATCAGCAAACTCGATCCCGCTGCCGCGAAAGCGTTGCAGGGTGTCCCGAAAGTCGCCCAGGAAAAGATCCTGGGGCACTTCAAGAATGCGGGAGTGAACAAGGATGGATGGCTGTACACGACCAATGCAGGAACCTACGGAACCAGCTATCTGCAGCGGGCTTTCATTACGGCCATCGGACTTGGTGCAAACCGGCCTCAGGATGCCGTCTATCCGACCTCAGAAGTTGATGGCGATGGGAAACCGTATGATGGTGCGAACAAGTATGTCATGCACTTCCCCAAAGGCCAGACACCCCGGCCAAAGGCTTCTGGTCGCTGACGATGTACAACGCCGAGTACTTCTTCGTGGACAATCCGCTCAACCGGTACTCGCTGAGCCCTCGCAACGAGCTCAAGTACAACGATGATGGGTCGCTGGATCTTTACATCCAGAAAGACTCGCCCGGCAAGGAGAAGGAGTCGAACTGGCTGCCTGCCCCGTCTGGCAAGTTTGTCCTGATGATGCGCCTCTACTGGCCACAGGAAACAGCTCCATCAATCATCGATGGTTCCTGGGCGCCCCCCGCGGTGAAAATCGCCAGGTAATCGGGCTCCGTAAAGCAGACGAATCGTTCGGGCCGAGGCGTGCAAGAACACGCCTCGGCCTTTTCTCATGATCCTTGCGGCAGTTCTGGCAATCTTCGCTCATATCGATGATCTCGACCATCTCGCGTTTGCCATAGGCGTCGAGTGTGGCTCTGCGAAGTCCCAATTGAACCGCCCGCC
>CAZSTW010000220.1:0-7602 GCA_964609845.1 uncultured Planctomycetaceae bacterium
AAGCGCCACTGGTCCCACCCTACATTCTGCCAGCTTCAATGTGGCATCTCTGTCACAAATGAAAAACGGTGCGTCACGTCGTCGGCGCAGGCGGTTCCATGGCCGGGATTCCGACCACCGGCAAGGGATCACGGGCCTGGCGTTCGTCATCGTCTGGAGCCATGTTGTCGCAGGGCATCCAGTCGACACTCTGTCGCAGCAGTGCATAGACGATTGTGGCACTCGTCCAGAAGAAACTGATCGCATAAGCACGCATCAGCAGCAGAATCAGAAACTGGATGATACGCCGACCAAGCAACGCTGCACTGCCGCTTCCCATCCCTTGCTCAATCGTTGCCGAGCAAACGTAGAACGTCCATTCTCCCAAATATCCGGCAATCGCCAGGGCGATCAAACCGACCGTCGCGACGACGATCCAGCACCAGACAAAGTACCATGGTCGGCCCGTCCACTGGCTGTAAGAACGACTGAGGCCTCCGAAGCCATCGCAGTCATCGTAAACGATAGCCGCCACCATCAGCGGCCAGCCTAACAGCGTTGCCAAGAGTAGAAAACCTGCAATCATCCCACCTACCAGCAGGAACGGGGAGAACGCGGCAACGACGATCAAGTTGACCACGGGAAGTACCCAGGCAATTGCTGACCCGGCGACCATTCCTGCAACGATCAACGTTGCGGCTGCGGTTGGAATCAGGGGTGCAACCACCCCACGGCCCCAGCGAGTCAGTCCGAACTGAACTCCCTTGCGAATCGAGCCACTTTCACCTTTCGCAAACCGGCGAGCCGCGAGTCGGCAGAGAATCAGCCCAAACAGCGTCCAGACAATCACGTGCCACACAAGAACTCCGATGGAGACCAGCTTCGGCGATTTCCGGGGAAATTCCAACGTGACACCTGATGCTGCGCTGCCGCCGAAACCAAATGGTCCAATGACACGCTCAGCGGAATGCAGGACCTCGCTCCAGGGAAGTGCGATGGAATTGACCGATTCGCGAGACGGCATGAATGCCCCCCGTGATTCTGGTCGGGTACCGATCTGAATTTCCATCTGGAATGATGGCCCCGATTCAGGCGCAATCCGATCAAATAACTGGTGACTCAACGAAAACACCGCGATGGCACCAGCCGCGACCACCAGTTGGCGAATTGAAAGTGCAATCTCAATCGCCTGAAAGAGGTTCAACCACGGAAACCAGCGCCGGTACGGAATCTGATCGGGAAACGACATGCGGAAAATCTCTATCAGGAAAAACTACTTGAGCATGACTGGACGGACACTGGGCAGATCTGCCAGCTGAAAAGTCGTTGCTTCCACCCGGACAAGCCGGGCGGAGAGCCAACCGCTTCGCTTTGCTGCATGGTAGCTTGTAAGTTGTGATCCCGCCGGGGCGAGCCCGGCGGAAATCTCTTCTGTCGTGCGTGCTTGACGTATCGGTTTCCGCTGGGCTTGCCCCAGCGGAACCAGCAACTGACGAGCTACCAATGTCATCTTCTTTGAAACAGCTCTCCACCCGGCTTGTCCGGGTGGAAGCAGCGACTTGGAAGTAACAGCAGAGTCGGGAGCGAACATCAGAACAAACAACCTCACTCTAGCCGCCACCTGGACACATGGATGCCGATCATCGGAGAAGCAACTATTTCCGTTCGCGTGCGTAACGGACTCGACAGCCGCGCGCGATTGTTTCCTTAACTGCGGGAACCTCGCCCTTCGTCGCCGCGGCAATCGCCTCTTCGACGAACTTTTTCTGCACCTTGGCGGCATCTGTGAAATCGTCCAGAGCCCCCATGTAGATCACTTTGCGTTCCTGATTCAGTACATAGAACTCGGGCGTAAAGATCGCTCCATAATCGCGAGCGATCTTTTGTGATTCGTCGTACAGGTACTCAAACGAAAACTCACGATTCTTCGCTCGCTCGGTCAGGTCCTCCAGCGTATCTCCCTTCACTCGATTGACGCAAACAGCAACGACGGCGACTTTTCCTTTTTCGCCGCCGAATCGCTTCGAAAGCTCATTGATGCGTTCTTCGTAGTCGACCGCCGTCGGGCATGACGCACAGGTGAACACCAGGACAACAACGTCCTTGTTCTTATGATCCGCGAGCGAATGCTTCTTACCATCCGTTCCCGGCAAGTCAGCCCAGACGGGAGCTGAATCGCCAATATTCAAGACCTGGTTGAATTCCCCCGCCTGAACCAGACTCGTCAACCCGATCAGAGCCAGAACAAGTCCTTGATTGAATTGACGCATGACATTCCTCCGCTGAGTACCCTGAGATCCACGCTGCGACGATTTCCGACGCAGTGAGATCACTTCTACGACTTCAACCCTTCTGCGACGGCCAGCAAGGTCCGAACAAAGCACCCCGTCCCGCCCCCTTCACGATGAGGCTTGTTCGACGACGCAAACGCTGGACCGGCGATGTCCAGGTGGACCCATGGCTTGCCGCTGACAAATCGCTGCAGGAACTTCGCGGCACTAATGGCACCTCCCCAGCGACCTCCCGTGTTCTTGATGTCCCCAACATCACCTTTGATCAGATCATCGTAGAGGTCCCACATCGGAAGCTGCCAGGCATCTTCACCGCACCCCTTGGCAGCGTTTAACACAGCATCGCACCACGCCTGATCGTTGGAAAATGCTCCCGCGACATCCTCGCCCAGAGCCACCACACAGGCACCGGTCAGTGTCGCCAGATCGATAATGCGAGACGCGCCGGCATCAACCGCATAGCTCAGCACATCCGCCAGCACCAATCGACCTTCGGCATCTGTATTGAGAACTTCGATCGTCACGCCGTTGCGAGCGGTCAGAATGTCACCCAGCTTGAACGCAGAACCACTCGGCATGTTCTCAACGAGCCCCATATACCCGACGACGTTGACCGGCAACTTCAACTTGGCGATCGCCGTCATAGCTCCCAGAACCGTCGCGGCCCCAGCCATATCGCATTTCATCGTCAGCATGCCATCGGTCGGTTTGAGCGACAGTCCGCCGCTGTCGAAGGTGACCCCCTTGCCGACGAGTGCCAGCTTGGGAGCATCAGGAGCACCGCCACAATGCTCAAGAATTACCATTCGTGGTGGCTCGACGCTTCCCTGTGAAACCGCCAGCATCGACTTCATTCGTTCCTGCTCCAGGCGTGGCTGATCGAAGATCTCGCACTTCAGTCCGCACTCCGCCGCCACCTTCTCTGCTCGCGTGGCAAAACCAACGGGCGTGATTTCCTGAGGGGGACGATTGACCAGATCGCGAGCCAGATTGACTGCTTCCCCGATAATTCGGCCGCGACTGACAGCAGTTGCCACCGCCGCATTGTTTTCGCTCGTACAGATCAACTGAAACGACGCGAACGGATATCGATTTTTTTCGGTGCGGTACAAATCCTGTCCAACAGAACCTGTGAGCGCAGCAGCGGTCGCGGCTGCCGCAATCTGTGCGGTGCTGACGGCACCCACAGCAGCATCGGGTACTGCGAAGGCGACTTTCACGTCTTTTTTATCGGAAATCGATCGGGCTGCGGTCGCCAAAGCCCGGTCCAGACGACCAGCCGTCAGCTCTTCGGCTTTTCCAAGTCCGACCAGTAGCACGCGAGCCGCTTTCAAACCGGAAACGCCTCGCAGAGGAACCGTTGAGGCAAACTTGCCAGTGAGATCCCCAAGTTCTTTCAATCGCGCCAGCGAACCTGCCAGCGCCGTATCCAGAACCGCCAGCTTGCCTGAGATTTCCACTGGGTCGGTCACGGGCACGACCAGCCAATCGGCGGCGATTTCAACGAGTGGAGCGGTCAACTGGCTGATTTCCATAATCGATTTGTCTTTCCATGGTAAATGCGTGACAGATGGTTTGGCGTATTGAAACCGATCAGATGAAATTTCACAATCGCCTTGCCAATTGTCGGTCTTGCGATTGCTGGCGTGAGTTTTAGAGCGTATCTCACTTAAATGTGGCGTCCCGCGGGCATCAAACGACAGCGTCTAACCCATGTTTCGACGCGACACGGAAGTGCGACACGCACTAGTAGCTGCGTCGGTGTGCAATCGGCTTATCTTCACGCAGGAGTGTGAAGGCTACTTTTCGAGCGATGATGCTCTTCCCCACTTGGTCTGTGACGCGTTCGTCATCCTGAACCTGATTCTTGCAATCGATCATGAATCACGCGCACTTTCGGTACTTTTGCATTATCGGAAATCGCGAGATCGATTTCCGACCTGGCCGAGGAGCGTTGTCAGGTCGTCCATACGATCGACAACCAGATGAACAACATCGTGCTGGCGTTGCAGGATGCCGTGAGCGATGATCGCTGACGCCTGCCGCGCGATTGGGCGGAAGCGTTCCCAGACATTGACATGGACGACCAGGTTGGCCGTCCCCGTTTCATCTTCCAAGGTCATGAAGGTAATCCCCTTGGCGGTCGAAGGGCGTTGTCTGAGCAGCACCAGGCCTGCGACTCTGTAGCGTCGCTCCGGTTCCACATGAATCAAGTCGGCAGCCTTCGTCACACCATACTCGTTCAGTTTGTCTCGCAGGAACGACACTGGATGGTCTCGCAGTGACAAGCCTGCCGTCTGATAGTCCGCTACCACTTCCTGGGCTGGCGTCATAGTTGGCAGCGTGACACAGGGTTCCTCGTCATCCACTCCCGCGAGCAGCGGCGCGGATTCTCGCGCAGGCATCGCGTCCCAGACGGCGTCGCGTCGCGTCGTTGCCAGGGATCGAAAAGCGTCTGATTTCGCCAGCAGTGACAATTCGCTGCGACTGAGTCCTGTTCGTTGAGCAAATTCGGATTGTGAACGAAACGGGGCGGACTGACGAACGGCAACGATGCGTTCTGCTGTTACTTGGCGCAGACCTCGCAAGACGCGATATCCCAGCCTGAGAGCCAGAGCATCACCGCTCGGTTCCAGCGTGCAATCCCAGTCACTGGCGTTGACATCAACGGGGCGAATCGGAACCTGCTGCCGCTTAGCTTCTGACACCAATTGTGCAGGAGCATAGAATCCCAGGGGCTGGCTGTTCAGCAGTGCCGCCGTGAAGGCTGCCGGGTGATAGCACTTCAGCCAGGCCGAAGCATAGACCAGCAGCGCAAAGCTGGCGGCATGCGATTCGGGGAAACCGTACTCGCCAAACCCCTGGATCTGATCGTAGACGCGAATGGCGAATTCTTCGTCATAGCCGCGCGACAGCATTCCTTCCAGCAGTTTCTGGCGAAACGGCTCCATCACGCCCCGTTTACGCCAGGCCCCCATCGCCCGTCGCAACTGATCGGCTTCTCCGGGTGTGAATCCCGCGGCGACGACGGCCAGTTTCATCGCCTGCTCCTGAAAAATCGGAACCCCCATCGTCTTGTGTAACACATCACGGACCGCGTCACTCGGGAATGTCACGGGTTCCTCACCGCTACGACGGCGCAAGTAGGGATGAACCATATTCCCCTGGATCGGGCCCGGACGGACGATGGCAACTTCCACAACCAGATCATAGAAGCGGCGCGGCTTCAGGCGGGGAAGCATGCTCATTTGTGCCCGTGATTCGACCTGAAACACGCCGATCGATTCGGCACGGCACAGCATGTCATAGACCGCCGGATCTTCGGCAGGAACAGTGGCCAGTGTCCATTTTGTCCCCGTGTGCTTTTCGAGCAGATCGAAGGCTTTGCGGATGGCCGTCAGCATTCCCAGTGCGAGACAATCGATCTTCAGAATACCCAGCGTATCCAGATCGTTCTTGTCCCATTCGATGACGGTTCGATTGGCCATAACCGCGTTTTCGATGGGAACCAGTTCGCACAGCGGCCCCTGGGTGATTACCATGCCACCGACATGCTGCGACAGATGACGCGGGAAACCCATCAACTGTTCCACCAGCACCACCAGTTGCCGTCCCACCCGTGATGTGGGATCGAATCCGACTTCGCGGAACCGTGCCGCCAGCACATCACCTTCGTGCCGTGAATGCTCCACCGATTTTGCCAGTGCGTCAACTCGATCGAGCGACAATCCCAGAGCCTTGCCGACATCGCGAACTGCCGAGCGAGGTCGATAGGTGATCACTTCTGCAGTCATCCCCGCTCGCTCGCGCCCGTACTTTTCGTACAGATATTGCAAGACTTCTTCGCGGCGTTCGTGTTCGAAATCCACATCGATATCAGGAGCTTCACCTCGCTCTTTGCTGATAAATCGTTCGAACAGGACGTCGATGCGATCTGGGTCGACGGACGTGACACCCAGGCAGAAACAGACGGCTGAGTTCGCAGCAGAACCGCGGCCCTGGCACAGGATCTGTCGACTGCGGGCAAATCGAACCAGATCCCAGACGGTCAGGAAGTACGCCTCGTAATGCAATTCCTCGATCAGTCTCAGTTCGTGCTCTATCAGTCGTCGCACCTTGTCTGGTAACCCCGCCGGATACCGTTCGCTCGCCCCGGCCCAGGTCAGTTGAGTCAGCCAGCTTAGTGGAGACTGCTCGCGCGGGCAAAGTTCTTCGGGGTATTCGTAGCGAAGCTCGTCGAGCGAGAAGTGACATCGGCTGGCAACTTCGAGCGAACGTGTCACCAGTTCTTCTGCTCCAGGAAACAGCCGCCGCATCTCGTCGGCAGACTTTAGATACCGTTCACCGTTTGTTTGGCGATGCCCTCCCAGTTCTGCGACGGTGCATCCCAGTCGAACTGCCACAAGAACATCATGCAGGTATCGTCGAGCCGGTTCGTGATAAAGGACCCCGTTGCTGGCCACGAGTGGTAGTCGAGCCTGGCTGCTCACCTGTTGATACCGTTGCAGCATCCAGTTGTCATGCGGGCCGAGATGAAGTTCGGAGAGTAGATAACAACGATCATCGAATGCTTCGCGCCAGCGTGCCAGATCCGGCAACTGCTCTTCAGGGGCTTCACGGTCGAGCAACACGCAGGCCAGCAGATCGGTACCGTGCTGAGCAACATCATCGAACGTCAGGTGGCATTCCCCTTTGGGGGCTCGACGTTTCCCGACGGTCAGTAACCGGGCCAGACGGCCGTAACCAGTACGGTTCTTTGCGAGCAGGATAACGGATGAGGATTCCGTCGGAACGACTTCTGTACCGATCAGCAGTTTGAGATTCAATGGCTTGGCGGCGGCATGGGCACGAACAACCCCGGCCAGACTGTGACGATCCGTGATGGCGAGTGCTGCGTAGTTCAAGCCTGCCGCCCGCTGCACCAGTTCATCAGGATGAGATGCAGCCTGCAGGAACGAATAGTTCGTCAGGCAATGTAATTCTGCGTAACCCGCTCCACGCACCGATTCCAGCGGGGTGACAGGCAGCGGAGCAGCCCGAATCTTGGAGGCAGGTTGTTCAGGCATTCCGTTGTCTCACACTGCAAGTGAATCATAACGCGCGTTCGGCGCGGGTCTCCTGACCCCGCCGAAACCGACGACCGAAGGTCTCCTCTTCAATTCTATGAATTGCAGGGATTGGCAGAAACGTCTCCTTTTCGTCAATGAGAACCAGAAATGGGCAGAACGATGGAGGGCAGAACGATAGAAGAGATCATGAATCATGACACGACTTCGCGTTCGGCGCGGGTCTCCCGACCCCGCCGAAACCGACGACCGAAGGTCTCCTCTTC
>CAZSTW010000221.1:0-7569 GCA_964609845.1 uncultured Planctomycetaceae bacterium
CTGATGGCTCTCTCTCCCTATGATCCATGCCCCTGTGGCAGCGGAAAAAAGCTGAAGTTCTGCTGTCAGTCGATCGCAGACGAAATGGACCGTGCCATTCGCCTGATGGATGGGAACCAGCCTCGAGTCGCCCTGCAGCAACTCGAAGCACTCGCTCGTAAGCACCCCAGCAATCCGTGGATTGGCACGACCCGAGCCCTGATCCTGATTGAACTGGGCGAACCGTCGGGGGCACGCGATATTCTTAAATCGCTGCTCGAACACCAGCCTGACCACGAATTCGCCATCGTGCTGATGGCGACGGCCATGTTTCAGGCAGAAGGGCTGGACGGCGCCAAGAAAGCAATTCACAAGGCGTTCCAGCGGGCTGCTCGCAAGTTCCCCTCGATGGTCGCCGGCCTGGCAGGAACGATGGCCATGGTCCTGGCTCAACGCCACCGGACCATGGCGGCTCGCGAACACCTGGCGCTGGCTCTGCGATTGTCACCCGAAGAACGACGGCAGGAGTTGTTCGTTCAATTGCTGGAATTCGACGGTGATAGCGGCGTCCCTTACCCACTTCGTGGGTCGCACGCACTTCCCGCAGTGTCCATCGGGACCGAAGAACAGCAGAAAGAAATCAAGAAAGCGCAGAAATACGCCGCAGTCGGATGCTGGAACACCGCGGCCGACCTGTTCCTCGGCCAGACTCGAATTATCACCGATTCCGCCGAACTCTGGCACTCCGTCGGTCTCTGCCGGGCCTGGGACGGCGACGAAGTGCAGGCCGCCGAGGCACTGCATCGTGCCGCACAACTTTATGGCGATTTCCCTGCCGCCGTGGAATGTGAAACTCTGGCTCAGATGTTTGATCGGTTCAACACCACGGACCTGATCGATATCTGTACCTACGAAGCGAAAGTCGATTCGGTCGGGCGATTGCTGACGCTCCTCGACGAACAGCCTCGATTCTTGCGGTTTGATGTCCCCAAGCGATCCGAGGACGAACAGAAGCCGCCAGTTGCCGCGTTCCAGATCCTGGATCGGCCGCAAATCGCCGGTCCCGATTTTTCCCAATTGTCACTGGATACGATTCCAAGATTCCAGGCTCATATTTCCGTTTACGATGCAGACTCGGAAGCGGGCGAACCTGCGTCACTGTATTTGACCGGTGATCGTGGTGTGGACCTCGAAGAAGCGCGTTCGCTGCTGGAATCAGCCGCAGCCGGATGCATCGAGTGGCGTACTGATAAGACGCAGCCCGAAGTTACCGGTGCCGTTCCTGCAGAAGCTCAACCGCTGCGCTGGACGTGGAGTCTCCCGAAGAACCTGCCGATCACGCGGACCCGTGATCTGCGAAATCAACAGTGGAATCGGATCTTCACTGAAACGTGGCCAAATGCATCGCTGAAGGCACTCGGGGGCAAGTCGCCCGCCGAAGCGGCAAACGACCCACGTCTGAAAGTCGCGCTGACAGCTGCCATCTACGTTCTGGATGGGCACTGCCAGCAGCAGAATCACAACCTCGACCTGGCTGCGTACCTCGCCCGATTTGGCATTGAGCCACTGCCGCCGCTGAACGTCGACGAATCGACGCAACTGAATCAGCTCTCGGTCATGCAGATGCATCGCTTGCCAATCGAGAATCTGTCGGATCCGCAGCTGGTATCAGTTGTTAATCGAGCCTTGCTGACACGGCACGAAGGCTTTCTGTACAAGGCGTTGAAGGTCGCGTTCACACGTCCTGCGTGTGAAGAACACATGGACCTTCAGCGTTGCCTGCGTGCGATGGTCGAACTGTGTGCTGGTGATGGACGACGTGATGAGGCGTTGCAGTACGTCGAAATCGCACGCAGCAAGCCCAGCAAGGATGTCTCGCAGTTCGAATACCAGTGGAATTGGGACATGACCGAACTGGCCTTGCGTCTGGAAGAGCCGTCAGATCCGGCCCTGAAACCCCTGCTGGATCGATTCGTGCACTACTATTCCCCGAAGGTCCCCCAGATGCGGGGTTACATCGAACAGATGCTGACCACGTATGGTGTACCTTCGCCATGGGAGTCCATCAGTATCGTGACTTCCGCAAGTGCTTCGATCACCAGCAGCGTCTGGAGTCCCAATGCACCAGCACCCGCAGCCAACCCCTCTAAGCTCTGGCTCCCTGGAGAATGATTCTCTGATTTGTTCGGATCAGGGTCACGTAGCCTGAGTCAGGCAATGCGATTGACAAAGGATGGGGAGCGAGGTGTTTTCACCCGCTCCCCTCATTTTTTTGCAGGACAAAACCGTCGAAATCAGGGCGGACTCCCGGGTCATTTGCCGTGTTGGCGTAGCTCAACCAGCCGAATCCGAAGTTGAGCGGCAATTTGTTTGTTCGTCGATTGAGCAATCGCCAGCCCCTGCTCAGTTGCTTCGATCGCGTCTTTCCACTGGCCGCTGTCGGCATAGGCATCCGCGAGTCCAATCAGCGTCTCAAGGTCTTTGTGTTGAGTCAGCTGGGCAGCTCGCCGGGCATACTTGATTGCTTCCCGCCGCTGACCCGACTGACGCAGAGCGACGCTCAACGCAAGAAACGGACCTGGATCATTTGGGTCGATTGTCGTCGCTTTTTTCTGACGCTCGATTGCTTCAGACCAGCGTGCAAGTTTGGCCAATGCCAACCCCATCTGGTGATTGATCCGGGCATTAAACGGTTCGACTTCATCCGCCTGCTGATAGTACTTCAAAGCTTCTTCAGGCTTTCCGTCCAGATACGACAGCCAGCCGAGCATTGCGGGAGCGTACGGATCGTCCGGGTCATCCTTGATGGCCGACAGCAGGTGCTGCCGGCTGAGTTGTTTTTCCCCCAGTTCAGCATAAACCGTCCCCAGCCGGGCGTGTGCCATCGCGTGATTCGGTTTCGCCTCCAGTACTCGTTGAAAGGACTCGATCGCCTGTGGATAGCGACGCTCTCGTTCATGCCATCGCGCGGCTTGGTAATCCTCGTCCATCGCCGTCTGAACGGAGATCAGGTCGCGTAATTTCTGCTGCGTTTCTGGCGTGTCATCGAACCGCAATGATTCACGGCAGGCATCGATCGCGGCAAGCAGCCGATGTGACTGACGGCGCTGGTCACACTCTTCGTTCCATCGTTGGGCGAGTTGCTTCGTAACCACGGCCGCTTCAGCACGGCTTCGTTCGTCCGTTTGCTTCTTCAGCGATTCCAGGATGACCGCAAGTCTGGCGAGGGGATAAACACCGATTCGATGTTCATACCGTTTGACAGGAGCCACATAGCGATCTGTCTCGGTTCGAAAGAACACCTGAATCTTCCGGTGCTCGGGCATGTGGCAGCCGATGCAGTCTGAACGTACAGATTCAGGCTGCTTCAAACGATCCAGACAGTCGTCGGCCTGGTGACATGTTCGACACGATTGTGCACCCGCATTGCCGGGCGAATGAGGCTGATGCGGATTGTGGCACGTCACACACGTCATCGAATCACTCGATTGAAAACACTTGCTCTGGCGGAGGTAGGTTGTCTGATTGGCGACGTGGTCATCCTCGGGATACTTCGTACGCAGCGTCACATAGAAGTCGTCGAGTGGTTCACCCGGCCGATACTGAAATGCCGGACCGCGATGCTTTATCGCATTACTGTGACACTGAGCACACAGGTCCATGCGGCGTTCGCGTGACAGCTCTGCCGGACGGACAACGGCATGCGGCTCTTTGATGTCGGGATGATCACGGTGAAAGCTGACATGCTCGCGTCCCGGGCCATGGCAGACTTCGCAACTGACTCCCAGGATCCAATGGTCGCGACTGTACTGGTTTCGGCTGCCGGGGACATGTTCGGCCCACGTGTTGTGGCATTCGACACACCGGATCGTCATCTCGCGCGAGAAGTCGCCGGAAGCGTGCCGGTCGAAGGGACTGGTCCCCCATTGCTGCTGCGGGCCGAGCCAGACCATGGGAAGCTCGTTTAACTTTCCATCCCGCCACGTGAAATAAACTTCGTCATTTCCCCCGGCCGCACCGTAAACAAAAGCGATTTCCGACGTGGTCGAGGTCGTCCTGTCCGTCGTTTTCTGGAGGAAGTGTCCATTCTCTTGAGTCATCTGGAAACGGATCGGCGCATCCGGCGTCTGAAAGTCACCCTTCCCCGCGAGAAATCCTGCGGGCATCGTGGTGGAGTCGGGAACACACATCGCCTTGAAGTGGCGTGTACCACGGAATTCGGCGACTCGTTCCGAATGACATTCGGCACAGGCTTGCGGACCCAGGTAACCAGGGTTCACGACAGCTGGCACAACAAAATCTTCGGTTGCTGCAACAGCCAGTTCCGGGTCGGGCTGACGGGCTTCACGAAATGGCCCGGGTATGATCGCGATCAAGACCAGAGTCGCGACGATCAGCATTCCTGCGAACAGGCTGATCAGTAACTTTTTCGCGAATTTGTTTGCGAACCACGACATGGGATTGCCTCGTTCCGATCAAGATTTGCGAGGCAATGCTTCAAGTTCATCAATCGCCAGGCGTGCCTTGGTGAACTTGGGGTCGACGGCCAATGCGGCTCGAAACCAGATCTTCGCGAGTTTGAGTTTGCCAAGCTGGCGAGCCAGTTCTCCCGTGCGGAATCGTATCTCGGGATCGTTGGGATGTTGTGCCGCCGATTCGTGAAGGTCGGTAAACTGGCGTTCAATGGCCTGAGTCTCACGCATGCGTTGCAATTCTTCGTCGGCGCGAAGGATATTTCCGGTTTGCCGAAGGGCTTGTGATAACTGAAAGTGTCCCTGGCTGTTGGCGGGCTCCTGCTGGACAGCCGACTGCAGGACTTGAACAGCTTCTTCAGCATCACCTTCGTCAAGCAGGAGTTTCCCCTTGGCGAGTTTGGCCGGAAAGTAATCGGGATCCAGCTTCAATGCGTCATCCAGCGACTCATGGGCATCGTCCGATTTTCCGAGTCCGCTGAATCCCTCAGCCTTTAATGTCGCGACGATGGCGGTTGGCTCTGCATTTTTCAATGTTTCCATCGCATTCGCAAATTCACCAAGCCGAATCTGACACTCTGCGAGTTCTGCCTGAATCGCGCCAAGATCAGGCTGAGCAGAATCGCGTCGCAGGGATTCGCGATAGAACTTGATCGCATCGACATAGTGCTCGCCATCTTTGGCAATCAATCCAAGCAACCGATCCGGGCGAGGGTCGTGCGGTGCGTTTGCCGAGACCCGTTTGAGTTCTTCGACGGCGTTGGGAAGCGCCCCGAGATCATAATACGCTGCTGCCAGCCAGCGCCGTGCATCCAGACACTCTTCGTCGCGTTTCAGGGCCGCTTCGGCAGCCGCAATCGCTTGAAGGTACATGCCCGACGTATAGAGGCATTGCGCTGCCGCCGTGTTGGCTTCGACGAACATTGCAGGGTGCTCTGCCGCCTTGCCGAGATAAACAATCGCTTCATCAAGCTTGCCAAGGCGGGTCAACAGCAACCCCTGCAAGAGCCAGGCGTGATGCTCATAGCCGCGAGTCTGACTGAGGAATTCGACTTCACGAAAGACCGCATCCCGGTCGATCGCCAGCAGTGCTGCACGACCGCGACGGTAGTGTCCATCGGGGCCATTCTCCTGAACCCAAAGTATTGCGACAGAGACGCCGACGATGACAAACCCCGTCACGGCAACTGCCATCCAGAGCAGAAACCGACCCCGCACCGTTCGGCGAACAGACGAGCCCTGGTCAGATTCGCAGATCGTTGTCGGTTCCGTCATGCAATCATTCCAGGCTCATCAATTCCGCAGGGTTCTTCGTCGAGGAACAGCAATGATGGATGGCACAGGGACGCCATACATTTCAGAGTCGGGTGGCACTCAACGCGGGTAACGATATTTGTAGCTGAATTCGTGAGAATTCAGAGGTTTTCGACCATCTCCGAACTCTCACGAGTTCGGCTACCGGTGTTTCGTCTGCCCAAAATATCGTTACCCGCGTTGGGTGGCACTGGCGGCAACTTTGGGCCGCCAGTGAAGGTGAAACAAACGGGCTCGCTTTTTGAATCAGGGCATCGATGACAGCCGCATTTGATTTGCGAATCTTCGTTGCCAGTGCCACCCAACTCGTTGAACTCGCATTTTGTATTTTGTTTTCGAACCTCAGCCGACCTCAGCCCACACCGCCAGTTCAACGGCAGCATTCAGCGGCAGTTCGCTGACGCCGACAGCAATCCGAGTATGCCGACCAATATCACCGAACGCATGAACCAGCAGTTCCGAGGCTCCGTTGACAACCTGTGCCTGGTTGGAAAACCCTGCCGCAGACTGAACGTATCCTTCGACGCGAACAATTCGAGTGACCAGATCGAGGTTTCCGATACAGGCTTTGATCTGCGCCAGAGCATTCAGGCAACACATCCGCGCAGCATGAAATGCGACTTCTTCGTGGACTTCCTTGCCGACTTTTCCCTTGAACATCACTTCTTTGCCAACGATCGGCAACTGTCCGCTGGTGATGACCAGGTTCCCCGTTTTTAACACGGGAAGATAAAACCCGACCGCCTCCGGTGCTGTGGGGACTCGGTGTCCATGCTGTTCAAGACGCTGTTCGACGGCGCTGGTCATGAATAATCCTTATGTAAAACTGTGTTCCCGATGACGACAGAGTAGCCCTTTTGAACCGGTCTGCAAGTCACCGTTGCCGGGACCCCCAGAGCCGATCCCTTTTCGACGCTGGCCAACGATAGGAATGTTACCCACACGCTTGAATGTCTGTTTCAACCGCGGGTGCCACGATCTTGGAGTCTTCGACAAGGTCGTGCTGATTAGCGTTCATTTTGCATCCGTCCACATCTCCGTGTCCCCGAGATTTTGTACATTCTCGAGTTGCATCGAAGACACGGCCTTGTCGAAGACTCCAGGACCGTGGCACCCATTTCTTCGGTACCTGGAAATCTCCACTTCCATCAGGAAGTAGACATATCACAAAAGCAGGGTGGATTTCCTGGCGTTTACGACCCGTTCTTCCGGCAGAATCTGCCGAAGATGACCAGAGAAACAGTCAAACCGGCGGGATCTTGCTTTTGGGAAAGTTCGTTTCCGTCGATAAGAGGGGATAGGAAAACTCCGATGCGTAAATGTGTCCGCTTGACCGGTCTGGCGTTGGCGAGCTAGACTTTCACATCAGAGTCCGTTGATTTTGTCTTCGTGAGTCGTCGCTGGCGAAAGCCTGCGCGGTTCGATTCGTTGCAAAGCCTTACCGATCGGGGTGTCGAATATGCTGACTGTCCTGGGACAAGCCGCTCGTTACTGTGATGGCATCAGCCGCCGAGGATTCCTGAAAATCGGCGGTTTCGCTTTCGGATCCGCGGCTTCATTATCGCTCCCGGACATCCTGCGAGCCGAATCACTGGCAGGACTGAGCACTTCTCGTAAAGCAGTCATCAACGTATTTCTGGGGGGCGGCCCCCCTCATCAGGACATGTGGGATATCAAGGTCGATGCCCCGCGTGAAATCCGTGGTGAATTCGATCCGATTGCCACGAATGTCTCTGGAATTGAGATCGGCGAATGCTTCCCGCGCATCGCCGCGATGATGGACAAGTTCGTTGCCATTCGCTCT
>CAZSTW010000222.1:0-7284 GCA_964609845.1 uncultured Planctomycetaceae bacterium
CCATCGTTGGAACTCAGCAATTGAGCCCGATCCTGCTCCCCTTCAGCGAACATGTACAGCTTTCGCTCATGAGGAACGATGCAGATATCCTCGACCCAATGTTCGCTGTGGATCGGGTTCGCTGGAAGCCGCGTCCATGTCAGGCCATCCCGCGAGGTAGCATAGCCGAGCATTTTCTTTCCGGGGCGAGTTCCATCGTAGCCGGTGTACCACATCCGCCACTGGCGACTGTCCCGGATGATCCATCCTCGTTCCCGAATCTTCACGTCCCAGTTGCCTTCCCCAGCCCCCGTAAAGACGGGGTTTACAGCGAGGGGCTCGAATGACGTCAGTTCCTTCGGGAAATCATCCGCGGCAAAGCTGCCGACAGACATCGTCAACCAGATCAGCGCGGCCGGAAAATGGATTCGTCGACTCTTCATGGCAATTCCTCCTGAATTTGCGACTATAATCATTGACGAACCAAGCGGCACGCCACTACCACTACGATTCTGTGTCGATTTCCGAATTCCACCGCGAGCGGGATTTGTTCATAACAGCACCGTCGATCTTATGACAGCACCGACTGAATCCAGCGAGCCCATTGATCCCCGCGAAAAGGTGAAGACGTTTCCGACGTCGCCGGGTGTCTATCTGATGAAAGACGCACGCGGACGCGTGATCTACGTTGGAAAAGCGGTCAACCTGCGAAACCGGGCCTCCAGCTATTTCACGAAACAGGCGGCTGAGGACTTTCGAACCGCTAATCTGGTCCCGGAAATCAAAGATATCGATTTCATCCCGGTCGACAGCGAAGTCGATGCCCTGCTGCTGGAAGCACGTCTGATCAAGGATATTCAGCCTCAGTTCAACAAGGAACTGAAAGACGACAAAACGTTTCCTTACCTCGAGATCTTCATCCGGGAAGAGTTTCCGCGTGTCGAGTTCACTCGCAAGCCCCGTTCACGCGGGACGAAGCTTTACGGGCCGTTCACGAATGCGAAAAAACTCCGCGGGGCGATTGCCGTTCTGCAGCAGGTCTTTCGATTCCGTAACTGTTCGCTCGACATCAAGGAAGCAGAAGACCGCTGGCGATGGTTTCGCCCCTGTCTGCTGGCCAGCATCAATCAATGTACGGCCCCCTGCAATCTGCGGATCAGCCGTGAGGACTACCGACGTGACATTCGCAAATTGCGGCTGTTTCTGGAAGGGAAGAAGAAACGACTGTTTCGTGAATTGCGAGAGGAAATGACAGCGGCCGCCGCCGAACTGAAATTCGAAAAGGCGGCACGGCTGCGCGATCAGATCAAGGCTCTGGAAAACCTGAATCTGCGAGGCGACTTGAAACAGCATGCCCAACCGGAAGTCTTCCAGGTCGATCCCCGTCGCGGTCTGCTGGGCCTGAAAAAGGTCTTCGAACTGACGAACCTGCCGCGGCGGATCGAAGGGATGGATATTGCCCATCTGCAGGGGGGCGAGACGGTTGCCAGTTGCGTACAGTTTATCGATGGCTTGCCGTTCAAGCATGGATATAAGCGGTTCAAGATCCGTACGGTCGATGGCGTCGACGATTTTGCGTCGATGCGTGAAGTTGTCAGCCGACATTTCCGACGATTACAGCAGGAGGGGGAACCGTTTCCCGATATTCTGTTGATCGATGGTGGCAAGGGACAACTCGGCGCAGCGATGGCGGCCTTGTCCAGTATCGGTGTTACCGCACCATTTGTCTGTTCATTGGCGAAGCGCGAAGAAGAAATCTTCCTGCCGGGCGAGTCTGAACCAAAAATCCTGAGTAAACATTCATTTGCCCTTCGTCTGCTGCAGTATGTCCGTGATGAATCGCATCGGTTCGCACAGAGCTATCATCATCTGTTGCGGAAGAAGTCGACGTTCGACGATACGGAATAACGACGAGATCGATGGCATGATTTAGGTGTCGGGGTGCCACGATCTTGGAGTCTGCGACAAGGTCGTGCTGAATTTCGTTTCCAGCCCATTTCACGACCGATCTCCTCACCATCTTCATGAAGTTTCGCTCATTCTCTAGATCTATCGAAGACACGGCCTTGTCGCAGACTCCAAGACCGTGGCACCCGTTCCTTTGGTTGGAAATCTCGTTTTCAGGCAGATCCGGCTGGGTGGCGGGGTCAGGAGCGAAGCGGATGGCCCCGTGAGCGCTGTACGAGGTCACATCAAGAATTCCGGGCCTTCCGCAAAGCCTTCTGATCCGGCCACCCGGCCGCTATCTGTAACGCGCGATCAACAACAGAAAAAAACCTTGCAAAGGGTTCTCACAGAGGCGCAAAGCCACAGAGTTAAAATTGCTGCAGCGATGCGAAAAAGCAGCCGAACTCGTTCTTGTCTCTCTCCGTGTCTCCGTGACTCTGTGAGAAATATTATCAGTCGTGTCGGACGACTCTCAGAAACAATGGGCAAAGACGATCTGCAGCCACTCAGTGAGTTTGTCGATCACATGAACGACGGATGAGTGGCGGGGTCAGGAGCGAAGCAGATGGCCCCGCGAACGGTGTACGCGGTTACCTCAAGAATTCCGGGCCTTCCGCAAAGCCTTCAGACCCGGCCACCCCGCCGACATTCGACGATACCGAATAACGACGAGTTCCATGGGCGTGATTCTGGACGACGTGCAAATCATGTGGGTATACTGCCGCGCAGTCTGCAACGTTTCGTCGCAGTTCCCGGTTCAGTCCCGTACTCTTGTGGAAACCGAGGTGAGGTCATGGCCCTTTACGAAATCGAGACGAACGCACACATCATGATCGCCTGGGCAGACAGCCAGGCAGCGGCAGAGGCGATCACTCGTGAGAACTACCCCGAAGAGGAAGTTAAACGAGTCGCCAAGCGACCACGTGATGTCTGGGTCATTTCCAAGCGAATGCTGGGAATCGAAGGTGCAGTGGAACCGTGCGATAAGGCACGAGACTGCCTGAGTCGAGCCAAGGGAGACAAACTGCACGCCATCCGCCTGTACATGCAGGATACGGGTGCCGATCTCCACGAAGCACAACGCGCCGTCGAAACAAACATGTCGCTGGGCTGGTAAAGCCTGCTCACTGAATCGTCGTTCAAACATCAGCTGCGACGCGCCCGCATCTGGTTCATGGGACACTGTCTCTTTCCTGAGACAAGATCCCGATGGATCCGGTCATTCGCGTCGCGGCTGACCTGTTTTACCGCCTCGTGAAAATCTGGAAACATCGAAATGCTGAAATACTTATTGCAGCTTCCGACGCTTGTCTGCCTGATGGTCTGTGTGACCGTCGCTGGTGAATTGCCCGTCGCAAAGCCCGAAGAGGTGGGACTGTCTGCCGCGGGTCTCGCGAAGGTCGATGCAGTCATCGAAAACCTGCTGAAGGAAAAGAAGCTGGCAGGGGCCATCGTCATGATCGCCCGGCATGGAAAGATTGCGCATCTGAAGTCGCAGGGTTTCATGGATCTAGAATCCAGAAAGCCGATGAGGGATGACGCCGTCGTCCGGATCTATTCGATGACCAAAGCAATCGCGACAGCCGGTGCATTGATCCTGTGCGACGAGGGGAAACTCGGCTTGAACGATCCCGTTTCCAAGTACCTGCCAGAGCTGAAAGGCTGTCAGGTTCAGGGGAAAGAGGGCAGCTTCACTCCTGACAAAGAAATGACTGTCCAGGATCTGATGTTGCATACTGCGGGATTCACCTACGGTGCTTCGGGAAATGAAATCTCAGACCGCAAATTCCGTGAATTGAAAGTCCTCGATGCCGATTCAGATCTGGCTGCGATGACGACGAAACTGGGCAAGGTTCCGCTGGTGTTTGCTCCCGGGACAGACTGGATGTACAGCGTTTCGATTGATGTTCTTGGACGAGTCCTCGAAGTCGCCTCTGGGCAACCGCTGGACGAATTCCTGCAGGCGCGACTGTTCAAACCACTCGATATGAAGGATACGGGATTCTACGTTCCCGCAGAAAAAGTCGATCGGTTCGCGTCCAATTACAATTCTGATGGAAAAGGGAATCTGACGCTGAAAGAATCGGCCCAGGCCAGCGAATATCTGAAGCGGCGAAAACTTCTCTCGGCCGGGGGAGGCCTGGTTTCAACAGCACGCGACTACATGCGGTTTCTCGTGATGATTTCACGCGGCGGAGAACTCGATGGAGTCCGAATTCTGAAAAGTGAGTCCGTCACGTTAATGACGACCAACCAGTTGTCCGAGACAATCGGCTGGATCAAGTTTGGAACGAGTGTGCGCGAAGGGGTTGGCTTCGGACTCGGTTTCTCGGTCCGCTGCAAGATGTCGGACTGGGACCCGCAAGGGCGCGTGGGAGAATACGGATGGGGTGGTGCGGCGAGTACTCACTATTGGACTTCGCCCAGGGACGACCTGATTGTCATTACGCTCGAACAAACCATGCCCTATTCCTTTCTGACGGAATTCGCGGTCAAAGGCCTGATTTACGACGCGATTCAGAAGTAATGACTCTCGACGAAAAGAACCACATTCGTGAATGAATCCACTGCGACTTCAGAGGGGACAGGTCCCTCAAAAGCTCCCGGCCTCTTTCAGCGCTGGAACGCTCTGCCGCTTTATTTCCGGATCATGCTGGCGCTGGTTGCCGGAGCCATCACAGGGCTCGTGCTGGGCAAGCAGGCGCTCATCATGGAGATTCCGAGCAAAGTCATCCTGCAACTTCTCGGTGCTCTGGCTCCCCCGCTGATTCTCGTGGCCGTCACGCATGTCCTGATGACGACCGAGATTCGCGGGAAGATGGCACTGCGTCTGGCAGGATTGCTACTGCTGAACACCACGGTCGCAATCATCGTCGGCCTGACCGTCGCGAACCTCGTCAAACCAGGTGGACATTCGGATTTCAAACCGCCTGAGACAGTGAAGAAGTCGGGCGAACATCATCTCAGCCCGGTAGAACTGCTGGTTCAGAATGTTCCCAAAAGTATCCTTGGCCCGCTGGGGGACCATCAGAACATCATCGGGATCATCATCATCGCGGTGGCGTTCGGCATTGCCTTGCGAGGGGTCAAGCAAAGGCCACTCAACACAGTTCAGGACCTGGTGGAAATGACGTACACCGTGCTGTTGACGGTGCTGCACTGGATCATTCATCTGGTCCCGATCGGCGTGTTTGCCATCGTGGCGAAGGTTGTCGGAACCGAAGGATTCGGTCCGTTCAAGGCCATGGGGGCATTCATCCTGGCAGTGATTCTCGCCCTGCTTCTGCAAGCGACCTGGTACCTGCTGCGAATCCGCTTCTTTTCGTGGGTAGGGCCACTGGACATGCTGCGCGGCATGCGTGATGCCCTGGTCATGGCGTTCTCCACCAGCAGTTCCACCGTGACCATGCCGGTGACGTATGCCTGCCTGAGAGAAAAAGTCGGGCTGCGAGAAGAATCGGCCAGCATGGGGGCACTGGTCGGTGCCAACTTCAACAATGATGGCACAGCCCTTTACGAAGCGATGGCGGCATTGTTCGTAGCCCAGATGATCGGACAGGACTTGACGCTGACACAGCAGTTGCTGGTTGTGTTTACATCAATCATCGCGTCAGTCGGTGCCGCCGGGATTCCTGAGGCGGGACTGGTTACCATGACACTCGTCTTCACGGCAGTTCAACTTCCGGTGGAATACATCGGCTTGCTGTTAACAGTTGACTGGTTCCTGGATCGTTGCCGAACGACGATCAACGTCATGGGAGACGTCAACGTCAGTTGCCTGCTGGATGGCCGGACTCGGGAACAGCCGGTGGCATGAAGTCAGGCTGATCGCAGGGTGACGCAGGGTGGCCCCGATTGCCGCTTCGGCTATCGGGGTGCCGAAGTCACAGAAAGTTTTGTAAGCTTAGAACGGGTAAACTACTCGTCGCGATAGGACCAGAACGTGTTCATCAATACCTTCTCGATCCGAAGAACGCCCCACAAAAAGAGGGTGATCGATGGCCCGCACCGTAACGCGGGACTGTAAGCGGGCACGGAAGGAGGACCTATGAGCGACAACAGACCTGTCTGCAACACAAACGTGATTTGCATAATTATCGTTTTGTTTGTGATCACAATTGCATCGTTGCCCGTTTGGCATCGACACTCAGGGCTTACAGGCATCATGCATGGGCATCCAATCTGGACTGGTCCGCATCAACACTGAAAGTATCAAGCGCAGGGTGGCCCCAGGGCCACCAGGGCCACCCTGCGATTCGCGAAGACGGTTGAAATCGTGACAAACTTCTCGTCGCGTTGCGACCCAGGTAGGCCCAGGACGGCCAACCTGGGCCACCCTGAGAAGTGACCTTTAGCTGAAGTCACGCCGATCGTGTATCGTCGACCTTATACGCTTCGACCTCAAATGGGTTATCGAGATACGCGTTTTGGCGGGGTGGCCCAGACGCTGCTTCAGCGTCTGGGTTCACAAGAGGGTCTTGAGGCAGGCATACTGCAGTTGAGCCTCTCGTAAACCCAGACGTCCAAAGCGACGTCTGGGCCACATCGCCAACTAAATAGCGGTCTGTCCTTGCGCAACGCTCAGTGAGATTTTACCGCGACAGTCCCTTGTCACTCGGGAACTGCGGCGACACGGAAACCAATGCCGCTGCTGCGGAACTGAGGAGATAACGCATCCCGAGAAGCTGACCGGCAACAGGAGGCATCGAAGTACCAACAACCGCCGCGATCCACGCGCAATTCGAAAATGCCTGGCTCATTTGAATTGGGGTCACGGCCTCCGGGAAGCTTCTTGGCATACCAGTCGCGACACCATTCCCAGACATTTCCATGCATGTCCTTGAGTCCCCAACGATTTGGTTTCTTTTGACCAACCTCATGTGGGAACTTCTCGTCTTTTCTGTAGGCATTCTCGATGAACCAAGCGTACTCAGTCAATTCTGAATCCAGGTTACCGAAAGAGTATCTGGTCATCGTCCCCGCGCGACACGCATATTCCCATTGAGCTTCCGTTGGCAAAGCATACTTCCACACCTTGGACAACCGTCCGGCATCTCGCTCTTGCGTCGTCAGTTTTTCACAGAATGAGACGGCGTCGTCGTGGCTAATATAACTGGCGGCATAGGCTTCTCCCTCTTTCACCAACGACTTCCCGCGCCATGGACTTGTTCCCATTAGCTTCTGCCATTGGCGTGCAGTCACTTCTGTTTCTCCAAGCCAGAATCCTTTCGTCAACGTAACATCGACTTGACGTTCGTCATCGCGGCGAGCCACTTCCGCCTCATGACTTCCCATCGTGAATGTTCCTGGAGGACACCATCGAAATGCGATGCCAGGAGAGAGTTCTCGGCGATCGCC
>CAZSTW010000223.1:0-6924 GCA_964609845.1 uncultured Planctomycetaceae bacterium
CCGGGCTTCCATGCTCAACCTGTACCATGTTGGGCGCGGGTCTCCTGACCCCGCCGAAACGACCGACCGAAGGTCTCCAAAATTCCACGCTCGACGCTCCGACGCTCAATGCTTTTCCGGAGCCTTATGATCACCATGGTCTGTACCACCATGAGCCTTTTCGCCACCCTTAGCGCCATGGTCTGCCCCATGACCGCCGTGACCACCCTTCTGGGCCTGCTGAGCTTCGAATTCCGCCAGTTGCGGTACCGAAACCGTGTAGTAGTGCATCCCGACGTCAGGAGCCAAGGCAAACGGGATCGTGCAGGCCAGGATGAACGTGGGAGCCAGCAGCAGGTACTTCCATGCCCGTTCAAACTTCAGATGCATGAAGATCAGCATGACGCACAGCGCCTTGCAGACGGCAACTGCCAGCACGATTCCGACCAGCAGGGCGCGATTCGGAATGTGCACCAGATCTGCAACGATCGAAATCGCCGTGAATCCGCACAGTGCAAGGAATACTGACAGATACAGTTTCCCGTGTGAATGGTATTCGTCGTGATGGTCTGACATCTGCCAATTCTCCTGCGGGTTGCCTCGACCTGAGGTCCCGATTCATTCCAATTTCAATTCTCGACTTCGGAATACGCCTGTCAGATCCGCACCATCAAAGGATGTAAATCAGCGGGAACAGGAAGATCCAGACAAGGTCCACGAAGTGCCAGTACAAGCCGATGTTTTCGACAAACGTCGCATCGGCCAGGCTGAGCTTGCTTCCCTTCTTCAGGACCAGCACAAACATGAACAGGCCGACGATGACGTGAATCGCATGGAAACCGGTCATCAGGAAGTAGTTGGATGCGAACAGGTTGCCGTACAGAATCGGATGGGCAGGCTGAAGTGAACCCAGCAGCGGACCAAGCTTGGGGTCTTTCTTCAATGCTTCGACGCGGTCATTCACTTCGTGCAGCGTGATCGCATCGATCTTTCCGTCTGCGTTCAGATAAGACTTCAGATCCTTCAGCGACTTGTCTTCAAACTTTGCCGCGTTGCTCGTTTTCCACTCTTCATATTTCTTCTTCCAGTCTTCGCTCGATTCGTCCATCGTGCGGTACTGATCAAAAGCGACGAACGGAAGTTCCAGGGTCCAGCTGGCGCGAACGTGTTCCTTGATGTCGACCTGTGCCGCGTACAGTTCTGCCATCACTTCAGCAGCGGCCAGTTCCGCTTTTTCAGCGGGGGTCGCGTCGGCCTTGTCTTTCAGAGCTGTAATGCGAGTTTCCAGCTCTGACTTCTGGTCTTCACGTTTGGTCAGCTTTGGGTACATGGCAGCAAGGCGAGTATCGACGATCGCGCCGAATTCTCGAACGACCTTGTCCATCGCCTGCTTGTCACTTTCGGGGATATGACCTGGCAGAATGTCGTGCTGGAACTTGCCGGTGTACTCGTAACCCTTCACACCGAGGAACACAAAACCGAGCAGCAACGTCCACAGCATGAACTGCCATGCCTTCGCAAACTTCTGCCCGAGCAGTGCGTCGTGTGCCACCACAACGAAGTAGCTGGAAAGAATCAGGACGAACGTGTTGAACCCGCCAGCCGCAATCGAAATGTGGGTGACGTGAACATCTGTCGGCCATCCCGGCGACCCCATTCGCAGTACGATATACGTACCGATGAATGCGGTGAAGAACATGATTTCCGTGCCGAGAAACAGCCACATCCCGAGCTTTGAGTTCGGAATCGGAATGCCCATCTTCAAGGGCGCTGTGGGATGATGTTGCGTCATATCAATCGTGTCCGCCGTCTGTGAACTAACCGAAATACGTCTTTAGCAGAATTCCCGCCACCAAACCAAAATCTCTATTCCTGTTGCTACAGCTCGCTTCAAGTTCGACCTATCAGCCGGAACGCGTTAGCGTCTGGTTCTGACCGTAGCCCAACTCAAAGTCGTAGCCATAACATTGCGCTAGACCGCTCGCAGCCAATCCAGCAGCCGCAAGTGATCCCACGTTAATACCATCAGTAACACGGGCAGATAGACCAGCGAAGTCCAGAGGACTCGTCGGGCACTTGTCCGCGATTCTTCCCACGCAAATCCAACCGATGCGGCCAGGTAGGCTGCACCCAAAACCATCGCCACAACACTGTAGACCATTCCTGCAGCACCGAAGTATGCAGGGAGCAGGCTGACGGGAATCAAACCGAGCGCATAAACCACTGCCAGCAATCCCGTCACATGAGGCATCGACTTGCCTGCAGGCAGCATTCGCAGTCCTGCCGCACAGTACTCATCCTTGTACAGCCACGCGATCGCCAGAAAATGAGGGAACTGCCACAGAAACAGGACGCCAAACAATGCGAACGCCATCCAGTCGAGTTCCCCCCCTGCGGACAGCCAACCCAACACGGGCGGCAACGCTCCAGGAATTGCCCCGACTGCCGTACACAATGACGTGACGCGTTTCAACGGTGTGTACACACCTGCGTACAACACAAACGTCAGACCGGTCATTGCTGCGGTCAGCGGATTGACCGTCAACAGCATGTAAGTGACGCCGAGTCCAGCACTCGCGAAACCGAATATCAGCACTTCCGCCGGGGCCAGCCGTTTCATAGGCAGTGGACGATTTCGCGTCCGGCGCATCCGGCCATCGGTCTCGCGTTCAATCCACTGATTGATGGCAGACGCACCAATTGCAGCAAGTGACACCCCAACCCACGCGTTGAGCAGCGTCAAGTAGGAGGCTGGACCACGCAGGGCCAGGAAGTAACCAACCGAAACAGTCATCAGAACCATCAACGAAATTCGCAACTTGGCGATTTCGATATAATCGGCAACCCGTGTTCCAAGAATATTCGCTCGAACCGCTGGAATTGGCGGACAATTCGGGGACGAGATCGCGCTCATGTCGCCACCCCCATCATTGATCCTTCCAGTTCGCGACCACGAGCGGTCACACCATGCATCCACGGGACCTGCACCGAGTTTGCACAGAACAGATTGACGACCGAGGTCATCAAAGTGAGCATGCCGACAACTTTATGCAGGGAACAGACAATCACCTGAGGTGCTGAATTCAATTGTGCAACGACACCCCACGAAGGGACACCGAATTTCACGTACCACGAAGCAAGCCCCAATAGTGCCTGACAGACGATCAGCACCAGCAGACTGTTAGCACCGCGGATCAGCAGCGGTGAACCACTTCTGCGGGCTGCAATTGCAAACAGTGGAGCCAGTCCCAGCGGTACGAGTGCAAACCAAGGATGAGCCATCCAGGCCCAGCTTTGGCCGAGATGTCGCAACACACCACCAAGAAAATACTGGATGGCCACTGCCACCAGCACAGCAATCGCGATAGATCTGGCGAGTCGCCCGGCAACCGCATCGACCACAGGTCTGCGAGTCTCCCATCCGCTTCCCGTCACGACGACAAACACACACATCAGGCTGAAGACCCCGGCCGCAAAGTCACCGTGAATCAGAGCCATCGACTGCTCATCCATCAGGACTCGAACACCACCCAGCATTCCCTGGACAAACACCGAGCCAAAAATGGCCAATGCCAGCAGGCGGGCAGGACGACGGGTTTCGATCACCCAGGTTGCGATCGCAAGAGCGATACTGAGCAGACCAATTGTCAGGCCTGACAGACGATGCCCGTGTTCGATGAACTGATCACGGGCTGAGCTCAGCCATGGGTAAGCGAGCATGTTGTAGCCATCGGACGACGGCCAGTCACTGAATGCCATTCCCGCTTTCAGAGTTGTCACGACAGCCCCTGTCGTCACCGGCAACAGCAACGTTAACGTTGCGGTCAACCAGGCGAACCGGTGCAGCCAGCGACTAGCGGACGAGACATTCATGCCACTCAACGAACCCGAAAAAACACCATTGAAACTTAACAGGCAACCGGCTCATATCCGACTACCCATTTTCTGAAACGTTCCTGACCCCGCTGGCGACATACCAGCGGGATATTAACATCAGTGTCCGGAATGAGCCTGACGCTGTGCCAGCGGCACATACTCGGTCTGCATCAGGAAGTCTTTGTCCTTCACGATTGGCGAGCTGTACTCGTAGGGGCCGTGATAGACAACTGGCAGGACATCAAAGTTACCGTGGCCCGGGGGCGATGGAGCCGTCCATTCCAGGCCGTTTGCATTCCAGGGATTCCGACCACATTTTTCGCCGAAGAACATACTGTAGGCAAAGTTGCCGAGCAGCAGGAACTGAGCAACGCCCATCAGAACGGCTGCAGCCGTCATTACCTGATTCAATGGCAGCAGGTGGCTGAGGTATTCGAAGTGGTACGGGTCAGCGTAACGTCGTGGCATCCCTGCCACACCCAGCATGTGCATCGGGAAGAATGTGACATTGAAGCCGATAAACGTCAGCACAAAGTGCAGCTTGGCGACCGAGTCATTCATCAGGCGGCCCCACATCTTGGGGAACCAGAACTGAATCCCGGCAAAGACGCCGAACAGAGTTGAGCCAAACAGCACGTAGTGGAAGTGAGCCACGATGAAGTACGTGTCGTGGATGTAAATGTCGACTGGAACAGCCGCCATGAAGATCCCGCTCAGACCACCGATGATGAACATCGAAACAAACGCGATACAGTTCAACATGACACCATTGAACTGCAGCCGACCACCCCAGATGGTTCCAATCCAGTTAAACGTTTTGATCGCAGAAGGAAGAGCGATCATGATCGTGCTGACCATGAAGGTCATCCCGAGAGCCGGATTCATCCCGCTGATGAACATATGGTGTCCCCACACGATGAATCCGAGACCAGCGATCGCAGCCATGGAGTAAACCATCGGCTTGTAACCGAAGATCGGCTTACGGCACATACACGCCAGCATGTCAGACACCATACCCATCGCCGGGAGCAGCATGATGTACACGGCCGGGTGCGAGTAGAACCAGAACAGGTGTTGCCACAGAAGCGTCTGGCCACCGCCAATGGTCGGAGCTGCGTTGTTGATAACGATACCGGCGGGGATGAAGAAGCACGTCCCCAGCAGTCGGTCTGCCACGAGCATGAATCCGGCGGCGGTCAGGACAGGCAGAGCAAACGCTTGCAGAATGGCGGTGATAAACATCGCCCAGATCGTCAGCGGCATGCGGAACAAGGTCATCCCGGGTGCTCGCATGTTGATGATCGTGGTCATGTAGTTGACCGAACCCATCATCGAGGACACCCCGACGAACGTGACCGCCATCAGCCACCATGTCTGAGCCATCGCCGAACCTGGTGCCGAAGTCTTCACGGCGGACAGCAGCGGATATGACGTCCACCCTTGTGCTGTTCCAGCATCCATTCCTCCCACGACCCCCGTCAACCATTCAGGCCCGATCCCCGCGGCAAATGCGAAGAACAGAATCGCTGGCCACATGAACCAGTAACTGAGCATGTTCAGCGTCGGGAATGCCATATCATCCGCCCCGATCATCAGGGGGATCAGGAAGTTTCCGAAGGCACCCGCCAGTACCGGAATGATGACCAGGAAGATCATCACGGTCGCATGCATCGTGAAGAGCATGGTGTAGTATTCCGGCGAGATCTGTCCGCCATCGCGAGCAAATGACAGATCGCCGGCAATCGGCATGTATTCCCAGGGCCGGGCCAATTGCCAGCGGACACCCAGAGCCAGAGCGCCACCCACCATCAACATCAGCATTGTCGTGATCAGGAACTGGATTCCGATCACCTTATGGTCCGTTGAAAAAACGTACTTCTGGATGAAGCTCAACTCGTGATGGCCGTGTCCATGCCCGTGGGCATCGTCTCCCGCATGGCCGGCGTGGTCGAGAGTGGGATGTAATGTACTCATGATTCTGATCTGCCTCTGGGCTGTATTCGGCGACGTTACGTCACGCCCTGAATTAACTATTCTTCAATCACCACGACGGACATCGTAGCAAACTGATTCCACTTACTCAGCGGCCTTCTTGAAACCATCATCGAATTGTTCGCCAGCGATCTTTTCGCGCCACTGTTCAAACTCTTCATCAGATTCCGCAAAGACACGTGCTTTCATCTTGTAGTGGCCCCAGCCGCAAAGTTCGGCACAGACCAGTTCAAAAGCCTTGTTTCCCGTTCGTCGCTCGAGAACGTCAAACCAGACAGGAATCACCAGTCCTGGTACGGCATCCTGCTTGACTCGCAGTTCGGGAACGAAG
This sequence comes from uncultured Planctomycetaceae bacterium, assembly GCA_964609845.1. Classification (GTDB taxonomy): domain Bacteria; phylum Planctomycetota; class Planctomycetia; order Planctomycetales; family Planctomycetaceae; genus Schlesneria. The sequence continues at coordinate 6,179 of CAZSTW010000223.1, forward strand.
AACGAGTGCTGGACATCGTCCGTCCGCAGGCTGATCGATACTGGCCGACCGGTCGGAACGTGCAATTCGTTGACAGTATAAACGTCGTCCGGTTGTGGGGTTGGCTGCAATTTCTTACCACGTGCGGGGTACCGAATGCGCCATTCAAACTGCCGGGCTGTGACTTCGGCCACAGCCTCCGTCTTCGCAGGAGAACTCGATTTCACGCGATACTGAGCCCACACGTCCATCTGGTAAAGAGCGATAAACAGCAGAATCCCGGCTGGAACGATCGTCCAGATAACTTCCAGACTGTGACTACCGTGTGAAAACAAGACCTTGTCCTCAGGCTTCATCGTGGCACCACGCCACAAAACGTAGCCAAGAGCGGCCTGCGTACCGATGAACGTGATCGACACGATGACGAGAATCAGGTGAAACAAGTCATCGATTCGGCGTCCCAGCGTGGAATAGGCCGTGCCATCACCCGGGAACCACCAATGGAGAGATGGTGAAAACCAACTCACGGCGACTGCGATCACAGCCGTCGCGACAAAAAAGATTGACCAAAATCTACCCACGGCACTCGCCTTCACTCAAAAACCAACCCGTTGGTGGTCGCCGAATCCTCAACGTCAATTCACACAAACACTACTTCGCATGAACGACGTGTTCCGCCGGTTTTGCTTTCGTCGGTGTCTGTTCGTATTGCAAGCTCATCACAAAGTTGACAACGTCCCAGATCTCTTCGTCCTTCAATGCCGTTC
>CAZSTW010000224.1:0-6779 GCA_964609845.1 uncultured Planctomycetaceae bacterium
GGGAGACCCGCGCCGAACTTGCGCCCCGTGCACTAGGCCTTCTTCTTGAATGTGTAAATCCCCTTGCCCGAGGGACTGACGATCATGAAGTAGACTTCACCTGCTTCGTCTTCTCCGAAACTGATCACAGGAAGATTTGCTCCTGTGTACGGAATCGGACGATTCGCCACGACAGCCTTCTTGGCATCATCGTACTTCAAGGCCCAGATCTTTCCCGAAACATAGTCAGCATACAGGTAGTGTCCTGCCAGTTCGGGGACTTTCTTGCCACGATAAACATTGCCGCCGGTGATCGACTTGCCGATGTCGTGATGGTATTCCCAGATCGGATCGATCAGGCCGGCGCCAGACGAAACGCTGCTCGGAGCAAACTCGTGCTTGGCTTCGCGCAGGTTCCAGCCGTAGTTGCCTCCTTTAACCCCCAGGTTAATTTCTTCCCACAGGTTCTGGCCGACGTCAGCAATCCAGAATTGTCCGGTTTGCCGGTCAAACGACATGCGCCAGACGTTTCGCAAACCGTAGCAGTAGATTTCCGGCAGAGCAATCGGCTTGTTTCCTGCGAGTTTCCCGATGAACGGGTTGTCCTTGGGGATACCGTACTTCAAGTTCCCTTCCTGCTTGTCGACATCGATCCGCAGAACCTTGCCGAGCAGGGTCTGCAGATTCTGCGCGTTGTTGTGTGGGTCATTTCCCGCTCCGCCGTCACCGATGGTGATGTACAGGAATCCATCAGGACCAAAGCAGATCGTCCCCCCCTTGTGATTCCAGTACGGATGGGGAACTCGCAGCAGTTCCACTTCGCTGTTGGGATCAGCCTTGTTCGGATCATCCTTGGAAACCGTAAAACGCGACACAACGGTTGTGTGCGGCTGGCTGGTCGTCGTGTAGAACACGAAGAACTGGCCATTGGTTTTGTACTTGGGATGGAACGCCATCCCCAGGAATCCTTCTTCATTTTCCTTGTCGATGTAGACAACTTTCTTCGACATATCGAGGAAAATCTTCGTTTCAGCAGCACCGGGAGTGAAGGCGTGGATAATCCCCTGCTGCTGCGGCACGAAAATACGGCCGGTACCATCACCCGCATGCGTCAACAGGATCGGTCGCAATGGAAATGCCACCCCGTTCTGATCGGGTTCCCATCCGGTCCATTTCATGTTTTCAAACGCCAGAACGGGTTCCAGATTCAATGGAGACTCGTCCACCTGGGCAGAGGCAATCTGACAGCTCAGCGAGCAAATCATGGTCAATGCAAAAAACGTGCGGATCACGATGTGGTTGTTCCTGTTCATGAGGGATTGAGGACGTTCAATTCAAGTGAATTCATTTCAGCTGAGTTCTGTCCGAACGGTTTCGAGCAGCTTTTTCGTCAGGGTAATTCCTTCCGCTTCTGAGTGCTTGCTTCCTTCGTACTCGACACCGATCCAGCCACGGTAACCGTACGACAGAACGATCGGGAGCATCCGGCGATAATCGGTCTTGGTTTCGTTTCCGGTATCGTCAAATTCGTGCGATTTGGCGCTGACACCCTTGGCGAACGGCATCAATTCTTCCGTTCCCTTGTAACGGTCATACCAGATCTTGCCGTCGACGCGGAAGTTGCCGAAATCAGGAAGGGTACCGCAACCGGGATGCTGAACCGTATGAATGACCGATGACAGCCATGTTCCGTTGGATGACAGGCCACCGTGGTTTTCGACGATCACACCGATCTTGTGCTGAGCCGCGAATTCGGTCAGCTTCCGCAGACCATCGGCGGCAAGTTTCATCTGGTCCCAATAGGTACCGCTCGACTGCGCATTCACGCGAATCGAATGACAACCCAGGAACTTGGCCGCTTCAACCCATTTGAAATGGTTTTCAACAGCCGTCTGACGCTTTGCAGCATCGGGATCACCCAGGGCTCCTTCGCCGTCACACATGATCAGGACGCTGGTAACACCGTTGTCGTCGGCTCGCTTTTTCAGCTCACCCAGATACGCCTGGTCCTTGGCCTTATCCTTGAAGAACTGGTTGACATACTCGATCCCTTCGATCCCGAATTCCTTCCTGGCCATGGCAGCAAATTCGAGGGGATCTGCCTTGTCCTTGAAGAAGCGGCGATGCAACGACCACTGGGCGAGCGAGATTTTGAACAGAGACGACTTGGGAGCATCGGCTGCCAGCAGGCTTCCGACGGAACCTGTCCCGACGGCAGCAAACAGGCCAGCCGAAGCAGACAGAAAATGACGACGAGATACAGGATGCGACATCAAACGTTCCTTGATGTAAATGAAAAGGTTTGATCAACGAATCTGTGGATTCTATTCGCTCGACTCAAGGAATGCGAATCGACCGCGGCCTGCCACTGGATGACATGTGTTGGGCGCGGGTCTCACCTTGTTCGGCGCGGGTCCCGCCACCACCTTGCTCGGCGCGGGTCTCCTGACCCCGCCGAAACGCCCGACCGCAAGGTCTCCTCTTTTGCTGAAGGCAGTGTCACTGAAGGCAGTTGACAGAACGATGAAGACTGGGGATTATGTTTCTTCAATCGCGCCGTGCCATTCAATTCCATTGCGCTGAACCTGCGGACGGGCACGAACCCGCATCACCCTTTCGGAACGGCGGTAGGTGGCGATGGCAGGTATTTCTCTGTCGCAGGTTTAGGATCGATGATCGCATCGGCTTCAGGCAGACCGGTTGCCTGGCGTTTCGCGGCGTCCCAGATGATTGGCTTTTGCATTCGGAGCGCCAGGACACCGAGCATTCCCACTTCGGTAATTCGAGCGCCGATTTCAAACGGCGAATACGTTTTTGTATCGCCAGCACACGCCAGGACCCATTCGAACATGTGCGAGTTATTCACCTGACTCCACCGTGGTCGCTGGCCTTGTGCTGTTTTTTTGGGGTCCCACTTCAGCACTTCAGTATCGATTCGCGGTTGTGTCCTCGCCAGTTTTGCGACTTCAGGATGATCGGCACCACGGAAGTCTTTGGCATCCTTTAAACGGATATTGCAATCGGTATTCCAGAGACCTGCTGACAGAGTCCCTTCCGTACCGACGATCAGGCAACCGGTCGAACCGACAGGACCTTTGGTCACATCGTCAGGCGGCAGGTTCTTATCCCCCGAGTAGAAATACAGGGTGACAGGTCCTCGCTTCCCCTTCGCTGCGAATTCAAACTTGATGGTACATTTTGTCGCATAGGACTCGTGTCCCAGATCCGTGCCTGTGGCTTCGATCCGCGTGGGAGCGTCGAGTTCCAGCGATCGATACGCCAGTTGAAAACCGTGGCAGCAGAAATCGGCAATTGATCCGCCACCGAAATCGTACCAGCCTCGCCATTTTCCGGGATGATAGATCCCGTCACAGTAGGGACGATTGGGGGCTGCCCCGAGCCAGAAGTTCCAGTCGAGGCCTTCGGGAACGGGGTCTGATTTCGCAGGCCGGTCAACTCCATTCGGCCAGCCATGTGCCGGGTGCCAGACGTGGACCTCGGTGATCTGTCCCAGCAGGCCTGATTGAATGACCTCAAAGCTTCGCCGGAATCCTTCGGTGGAACAGCCTTGATTGCCGGTTTGCGTTGCCAGCTTTGGATGGCTGGTCGCAAGTTTTTCGAGGGCTCGACATTCGGCAACGGAATGGGCCAGCGGCTTTTCGCAATAGACGTGTTTTCCACTTTCCAGGGCGGCCTGGCAAATCGGGACATGCCAGTGGTCTGGAGTCGCAATGATCACAGCATCGACATCTTTTTCCTTGTCGAGCAGTTCACGGTAGTCGTGATAGGCTCGTGCTCCAGACATTCCCTTGGCCTGGAGTGCACTATCCCGTTGCCGCTTGTCGACATCACAGATCGCAACAATCTGTTGATCGATCTTTCCCAGTTCCGGCATCAGATACCCACGCATCTGTCCTCCCATGCCAATACATGCAAACGACAGTCGCTCATTGGCAGAGGGGGCACCGAATCCTCGCGACGGCAGGATGGTCGGCAATCCGATTCCAATGGCAGCAGCAGACTGGATAAATCGACGACGGGAGAATTCGTTGGCCATGGTGTCAGCGTCTCGGTGAGGTATAACAGAACTGGCTGAATCGGAAACTGGCAGGCGAAAACGGTCGGATTGCAGAGGGAGAAATTCCGCTTTGTTCCACTCAGGTCCGTAACAGGTTACAGTCCTTCGAGTATCCGGGCAATCACCTGGATTGTTTGCCGCAAGTCGTCCAACCTCGTTGGAACCTTACCTCGAAGCCATTTTTTTGTTCAGAGTTCAATCCTTTATGAATGTTCGATGTTCTCGAAAGCTGCTTCAACGTCGAAGGCCTAGGGGCCGGGACTGGAGGGTCTTCGCGAAGCCCCGGAATGTGCGCTCCACACGAAGACCGGGCCTTCCTTCGCAAAGCCTCAGTCCATTCCCGGCCACCCAACCGACGTTCACGACGGGCTGCCAGTAGAGTTCGTCAGAACATTGAAACTCAAAGAGTCCTGTTGTTTGTCGTCTGTTTTTCACCCGAGAAGGAGTCGTCTGCCATGGTTCGTCGCGCTGCGTTACTGGCATGTGGGTTGATGGTGCTGCTCACACAAGCTGGCTGGTCTCAGCCTGCGAAAGAGGCACCGGTTGTTCCACCTAAAGAAGGAAAACGCGAAGTCGTTGAGATCTTTAATGGCAAAGACACGACGGGCTGGGTCGGTCATGAAAAGTACTGGTCGGTCAAGGACGGCGTGATCATCGGAAAGAATACCGATGCCGTTCCCGTCAGCACCTATTTGTTGACCGAGCGGAAGTTCAGCGATTTCCGTTTGACGTTCGATTTCAAACTGGCCCAATCCGAAATGCATTCCGGCATCGCGATGTGGGGTAAAGTTGCTCCTGAAAAGGGTGACAAGTATACGTATGCTGGTCATCTGGTGATGTTTCCGTCAGGTCATGGCTTCTGGGATCTCTACGGTCGATCGATGATCCATCAGAACAACCAGATTGCCGCACCACTCAGCAAGCAACACGATTGGAACAGCTACGAAATCCTGGCGCAGGGGAATCGCATTCGGTTCGTGCTGAATGGAAAACTGGTCTCTGACTGGCGAGAACCAGAGCCAATGCGAATTAACGAAGCCCCGATTGGCCTGCAATTACACTCCAACAAGGTTCCCCAGGAAGTCCAGTTCAAGAATCTGAAGCTGGAAACTTTTCCTGAAGACAAGCTGTTAACCGTCAAGGAATGACCGTTCGCAATCTGCCGCGTGAAGTCAGTGTGCGTAAAGGCATGACTGGTTTCACGCGGCTGCGTGAATTTCCGCAAACGCGGTAAGTGGACTGTATTTCGTGTCTGCGCCGGAAATGTCTGCGGAAACGTACCAATCGAACGTTCCGCGAAAAATCGGATGCTGGAACGTTCGTCCACTCGCATCATGGCGATTCGATGAGTAGCATGGTGTGACTCGCCTTCGGCAATCATTCATCCTGCCTTAATCGTGGAGACCAGCCCATGACGGAACCGAATTCACCTGTTCATTCGTCCCGACGCGATTTTCTCAAAACCGGAGCTGCCGTTGCAGGGTCCGTCGGACTGAATCTGGCCATGAACGCCGGGGCGTATGCTGCCGGAGGTGATCAACTCAAGGTTGGTTTGGTTGGTTGTGGCGGACGTGGGACCGGGGCTGCTCAGCAGGCATTGACCGCGGATTCGCAGGTGAAGCTGACCGCTGTCGCCGATGTTTTCCCGCAAGCCATTGAAAACGCTCTCGGACAGTTGAAAGCCAACAAGCGGATTGCTGAGCAAGTCGCTGTGACCGACGAGTTCAAGTTTGTGGGTCTCGAAAGCTACAAGAAGCTGATCGATTCGTGTGATGTCGTCCTGCTCGCGTCGCCACCAGGTTTCCGGCCGTATCATCTGCGGGCTGCTGTCGATGCCGGCAAGCATATCTTTACCGAAAAGCCGATGGCGACCGATGCCCCGGGTGTCCGTTCCGTCATTGAATCGGTCAAGATTGCCAAGGAAAAGAAACTCGGTATGGTCGCTGGCTTCTGCTGGCGTTATGACCTGCCACGCCGTGAACTCTTCAAGCGAATCCATGCCGGAGAAATCGGAGACGTATTGGCGGTCTATGGGACCTATCTGACAGGGCCCGTGAAGCCGATGCCTCCAGCAAGCTCACGTCCGAAAGACATCACGGATCTCGAGTGGATGGTTCGCAACTGGTACAACTTCACGTGGCTGTCGGGTGACGGTCTCGTTGAACAGGCAATTCACACCGTCGACTGGTTGCAATGGGTGGCGAAGGATGCCCCTCCGACAAAATGTACGGCTGTCGGTGGTCGCCAGATTCCTGCTCACGGCGGTAACATCTTCGATCACATCGAAGTCAATTACGAATGGGAAAACGGCATGCGAGGATTCATGGCTCAACGCCAGATTTCCGGATGCCACAGCGAAAATTCGCTGTACGTCATGGGAACCAAGGGGCATGCCAGGATTGCCGGATTCGGTAAGGACGCGGTTTCGATCTCGGGCACAAACAGTTGGAAATACGAAGGCCCCAGCCCCGATATGTATCAACAGGAACACGACGAATTCTTCGATTCGATCCGAACCGGCAAGCCGATCAATGATGGGGACCGAATGGTGACCAGCACATTGACGGGGATCATGGGACGAATGGCCGGCTATACCGGCAAGCAGATCACTTGGGACATGGCCTTGAACTCCAAGGAAGTTCTGGTTCCCGAGATCAAGTCGTGGAACGATGTCGTCAAGGTTCCGCCGATGGCTCAACCCGGGATCACCCCGTTTATCTGA
>CAZSTW010000225.1:0-6761 GCA_964609845.1 uncultured Planctomycetaceae bacterium
GCAATTCCCTGGCATTTCGCTCGGTATCCTGCAGTCGTGGTTCAACGACCGGACGATCGATTGATCCGGCTGCCGTCCCCAATTCAGATCGGCAACGGGCGCACAGCATGCGTCGGTTGTCAGATGACAACTCGGCCGCAACATCAGCCCGACACGCCGCGCACCACATGCGTGTGTTCCGCAAAGGATCTAGGAATTGGAGTTGATACGAGAGAGGATTACGACAGGCCTTCCAGCCCGTCGCGGCGGGAAAGTATCTGGAATGTCCGGTTCTGGCAAGAGCGAGTTTGCAGTGACAAATTCGCGGATCCCACGACATGCGAAATGAGATCCGAACGTTGCCTGGCTTGCTCGGCGCGGGTCTCCCGCCCCCGCCGAAACGGCCGACCGTAGGTCTCCTCTTCGCTTTCAGGAAAGCCAGAAATTGGCAAAGCGATGCGGGGGCAGAACGATGAAGAGGCACGAATGACAATTCGTCGCGTCGATGCGAACCTTCAAGAAGGACGGGTGCGAGTCCACAGAAATTTCGAAAAAGCAGTTGACTCTCCCACCGCCACTTGTATTATTGTTGTAATACAAGTTTTCAGGCCGGACGCGGGGCAGGACTTCATCGTGCTGATCCATATTTCCACAACTGACGGCGTGCCGATCTATCTGCAGGTCGTCAATCAGATCAAATACCTGATCGCCGCCGGGCGAATGAAAGCGGGTGACGAACTGCCGCCGATTCGCGTGCTGGCAGAACAATTGCTGATCAATCCGAATACGGTTGCACGTGCTTACCGTGAACTGGAAGCGGCCGGAATCGTTGAGAAACGACGAACGGCGGGGACATATGTTTCTGATCAGGGGTCACCGCTGGCCCGTCGTGAACGGATGCGCATTCTTTCCGACCGCACCGATGCTCTTGTCGCCGAAGCACTGCAGATGGATGTTTCACTCGACGAAATTCTCAAGCTGGTCCAGCAGCGACACTCGGCTCTTCTGAAATCCCCTGACAAGGAGTAATGCGATGTATTCGCCAGATTCCAAAGATTCCATCATCGAGATTCACGATGTGTCGCGCCAGTTTGGAAAGACAACGGCTCTGGATCACGTCTCGTTATCGATTCCGCGTGGCGGAGTCTTCGGCCTGATCGGCCGCAACGGGGCCGGCAAAACAACGTTGATCAAGCACATTCTCGGAATGCTGAAGCCGCAATCCGGTTCCGTTCGAGTGTTCAGGTTTGATCCCGTTCAGAACCCCGTTGAGACCCTCGGGCGAATCGGTTACCTGTCGGAAGATCGTGACCTTCCAGACTGGATGCGAATCTATGAGCTGATGAGGTACACGCAGGCCTTTTATCCTCGCTGGGACCAGAAATATGCCGAGGAACTGCGCGAGACGTTTGACCTCGATCCGAAGTCCACTGTGAAATCACTGTCACGCGGCCAAAGGGCACGAGCGGGTTTGCTGATCGCGCTGGCACATCGTCCGGAACTGCTGGTACTCGACGAACCTTCATCAGGGCTGGACCCGGTCGTCCGCCGCGACATTCTGGGGGCCATCATTCGGACCATTGCTGACGAAGGTCGAACCGTGTTGTTCTCGTCGCATCTGCTGGATGAGGTCGAGCGAGTGGCTGACCAGGTGACGATGATTCATCAGGGGCGGATCGTTCTTTCGGAAACAATGGACGATGTCAAGCTTCGTCACCGGCGGCTGACGGTTCGATTCGGTGCGCCCATGGAGAGAGCTCCCACACTGCAAGGAATGCTGATAACACAAGGAGCCGGAACCGACTGGGTCTACCATTGCAGCGGCGAGGCCTCTCAGTTGCGCGCGGCTGTGGAATCACTGGGAGCGACGGTTGTTGCTGAAGACTCGCTGTCACTGGACGAGATCTTCGTGTCACGAATTCACAACGGATGAACGAGTTGACGTGTGACCGGCTGGGTGGCCGGGGCCGCAGCGTCTTAGCGAAGCTCTGGAAAATGCCTATGAGTGGGCCTTCCCTTCTGTCCAATTGCGGCCACCCAAGAGCCAAATAGGATTGACCTGAAAACCTGGGCTGCGACTGTTCAGAACCGCAGAGACTGGAGAACTGATGATGAATTCCATCCCCCTGGCGATGACCTGGGAACTGATCCGGCGGTGCCGAAACGCACTCGCTCTTTCGTTCCTGTGGGTGAACCTTTTTTGCTCGCTGCTAATGACGGCCCTGCGATCGAATGGTCCTGTTGACCTGAGTGATCCCAGCATGACTTCGTTTCAACTGGGAATGACATTGCTCAGTATCTTCGGAATCGGAGCGGCCATTTTATCTGTTAACACAGAATCGTCACGATTCTTTGCGCTTCCAGTCGACACCTGGACGCTCGTCACCTGGCGCATGCTTCCAGCGATGGCTCTACTTTCAGGATGCATGGTATTGAACGCGTTGTTCATCGATCTGGTGTTTGATGTCCGTTGGCCGATGCTCTGGCCTGCGCTGGCGGCCCCCGTCGGCCTGGCGATGCTTCAAGCAGCGCTCTGGATTTCCGAGAAATCTCCGCTTCAGATAGTGAGTGTGGCTGCTGCGGGCGGCATCTTTGGAACCTGGTTCTTCCTGAGGTTTCACTCCGTCTTCGTGGTGACATTAAACCCGCTGATGTTTCTTGTGGAAGCAATCCCACTGGTTGTGATGGCGTTTGTCGCACATCGAGTTGCGATTCATGGAGTTTGTCGATTGCGGTGCGGCGAATCGCTGTTGACGAGCCGGTGGGACGAGCTGTTTGCAGCGATGAATGTCGATATGGCACATCTGCAACTGGTGAATTCGCGACCTGCCCCAGCATTCAAATCGGCTGCCGAGGCCCAATTCTGGTTTGAATGGCGAAAGAAAGGCTGGGCTCTGCCGTGTGTGGTGACCACGGCACTCGTTTTCCAGTCGGTTGCCTGGGGAATGTTTGAGCGTGATGTCCACAAATTGACGATTCACATTCTCGTCGGGGGTGTCGTTCTTTCTGTTTCTGCAATGCTTGCTGGAATAATCATTGGAAATTTTGGCCGGGCGGACGCATCGATTGAAATGGGGCATTTCCTGGCAAGCCGCCCGATGACAAACCGGGAATTGGCTCGTGTCGTTCTACGAGTCATGATACGAGCAAATGTAAGTAGTTGGGGGATCTACCTGGTGTTCTGTGCAATCATTGCATCGATACTCGTCGCGACGGGGAACAGCCAGGAACTGCTCAAAGGGCCTTTATCAAACTGGTGGTGCTTCCCCGGGATTCTGTTAATTGAGTGGGCGATCACCGGGGTGTTTGCGTCTCTGTATATGACAGGGCGTCAGCAATTTCTCGCGTGGATCATCTGTGGGGGAATTGCGACATACCTTTCTGTGATCGCGGGTTCGTTCATGCTCAATGCTGAGTCAAAGCAGCAGTTGCTTTCGCTCACTCAGCTCGTAACCGGTATCGTCATGGTGACCGTCACTGGAGGTGTCTACTACGTTGCCGAATTCCGAAAGGTAATCAGTAAGCGCGAAGGTGCGGTTGCAGGAATGGTGTGGCTGGGGCTCATTTCAATCACGTTCTGCGAAGTGTTGAAGAATCCGGGTGGATCAAATTCGCTGGCGATCCTGTTAGCCGGAGTCGGCTCACTCTGTCTATTCCCCTTCGCCGCCGCTCCATTCGCACTGAGCTGGAATCGCCACCGATAATTCGTACGGAAAACTACTTTCGAAATTTGATTTCGAGATCCTTGACCAGCCGTTGGACGTATTCGGCATACCTGGCATCCGGGGCCGTCCCCTTGGTCGGCAACTGTCCGATCGTCGTAGCAGCAGTGGCCGCCTTATCTCCAAGTGCGTCCAGGCTATTGAGGGCTGCCATACAGGCGAACACCGAATTCTCGGACCAGTTCGCTCGCCCAACCAATAGCTTCGAGGCACCCTCTCGGTTGGCGTCATCACCGAATGATGCCAATGTTTCCGCAGCGGCGATGGCAACATCTGGTGACGAATCTTTCAGGCAGGTCCGAAGTTCTTGTTGTGCCACGATGATGTGTTCGCGACCTCGCATGGAAATCCCCATCACGCCCCAGTAACGAACCCCGCAATCCGGGTCTTTCAGTTGCTGCTTCAAAGCGGGCGTTGCCGACGGGTCCATCATCGATGCCAGTTCCGCAGCAGCGAAGACTCGCTCAAACGGATAGCGATCTCCATCGCGAGCCATATCGAATTGCGAATCCTCGCGTGAACGAATGAATCGCTCCCCTTCGGGCAGAAATCCAAGATCACGGATATCGGCCGCCAGTTTCTGCTGAGCGGCGCGAAACCGCAGCTTGATTGACTGATGTTCTGGTGAATCGGCCAGATTACGGACTTCGTCAGGGTCGCTGTGCAAATCGTAAAGTTCTTCAGGAGGCTTCTTATCCCAGAAAGCATTCTGTGCGCGCGTCAGTCGTCCCTGGTCGTGCAGTTGTTTCCAGACACGAGTGGTGGGCGTCTGAAACATGTAATCGACATGCTGGCCGTAAATCAGATGCGGAAGATACTGTCGGACATACACAAATCGACCATCTGTGACGCTTCGCACCAGATCATAGCGTTCGTCCATTCGACCACGAAAACCATACACGTATGGCTGCGGGGGCGTCGCATACTTTCCCAGAAAGGCGTATCCCTGCATCCATTCAGGAGGCTTGACCCCCGCCAGACTCAGCAACGTCGGCGCGAAGTCGACGAGGCTCACAAGTCGATCTGAGGTACCGCCAGGGACATAGTCCTTTGGCCGCAACTCACGATATTTTTCCGGAATGTGGACTATCAGAGGAACATGCAGTCCCGAATTGTACGGCCAGCGCTTGCTGCGCGGCATTCCCGATCCATGGTCGGAGAAATAGAACACGATCGTCTCATCGGCCAGTCCTGCGGCTTCGAGTTCTTTCAACCGTTCGCCAGCATCAGCGTCTGCTTCAGAGACGGCATCGTAGTACTGAGCCCAGTCCTGGCGTACTTCAGGAGTATCGGGATGATAGGCGGGTATCCGGACCTTCGCGGGATCATGGATTGCCGTGTGTGGACGTGTGCGAATCTTGCTCTCGTGGCTCTTCTCGGAATTGAAGACGGCAAAAAAAGGGCGATCGGCAGGACGATTTTTCCAATGGGCCTTCCTGGACGACTCATCCCAGACCTTGCCGGGCTTGGCGACGTTGTAATCTTCCTTGGCGTTGTTCGTGCAGTAATAGCCAGCTTCGCGCAGGAACTGCGGATACATCGCTTTTCCGCTGGGACATGGAACCATGCTGCGCATATGCTCACCACCACTTGAGGTCGCATAGATGCCTGTAATCAGTGTCGTCCGCGCGGGAGCACAGACCGGGGCGTTCGACCAGCAGCGGGAAAATCTCAAGCCGCGTGACGCGAGGCGATCGACGCTTGGAGTGGTTGCGTATGAATCACCGTAGCAACCCAGGTGTGGGCCATGGTCTTCACTGACGATCCAGACGATATTGGGAAGTGCCGCTGACGTAACGGCCGGAAACAGTGTCGGCAGACAAAGGAACCAGAAACAAAGGCTGCGAAAACTCATGGTGTCGGCCCTTCAATCAACGATTCGGACAGTTCCCGCGTAACAGCGATTCACTCCATCACGACCTGCCAGAAGCAGTGCTCCATCATCAGCGATCCCCTGGCACGGTGCTGTTTGCTCACCTCCGGCAGAAGTGATTCTCACGTGCTGTCCGCTCAGCACGCACAAACGCGACCAGAGTCGCCGCAGATCCCATTCGCCAGATCGCTGAGCAGCGCAGTTGATGTCCCAGCGTTGCAGCAGTCGGACCAGTACATCCTGAATCGAGAATACATGGCCAGAGACATCGTGCATGGATGTTGCAATACTGCGTAGATCACCGGGGGCATTCGCAAATTTTGTGTTGACGTTCAGCCCGATTCCCACGACCAGTTTACCCGCAGCACGTTCGGGTTGCTCAATCAGGATTCCGCAAACCTTCTGTCGGCCGATCCAGACATCATTGGGCCATTTGAGCCCCACATCAGCGTGTGGCAAAAACGCTTCAACGGTTTCGGCAACAGATAACGCCGTTCCCAGCGAAAATCTCGGCCACTCGGATTGCGGAAGTCCCAGTGCCGGCATGTCAAACAGAACCGAAAACATCAGCGTTCCGTCCGCATCCCACCACCGATTTGTTCCCCGCCCCCGGCCTGCCGACTGGGTTGTCGCACCAATGAGATACGGTGTTTCGATCAAGGGGTCAGTCGCCAGTTCAAAGGCGCGCGTATTTGTAGAATTCAGTTCAGCATGCCATTCGGCGCGACGAACGAAAGACTCTGCAACAAGTTCGCTCAGATCGATCACGAAGGATTCCGCAGGGAAAGAGACAGACCGATCCCATGATCTTGGGGACCGATGGACTTACAGACTTCACCCTTTTAGACACAAATGGCCGTAGAAGGAAGTCTCCTGAGTGACGCGACCAAAGCCTTGTTGAAGCGGTGCAAGATGGTAGGGTGGGACAAGCGGCGCTTCGCCGCGCCGGCCCATCAATATTTCTCGACATTATGGTGGGCCGGCGCTCGAAGCGAACTGGTTCCACCCTACTTTTGTAATGCGATCACTTCGCGCCATGAACGGTTGTGAAATGGGCTGAAAACGAAATCCAGCACGACCTTGTCGAAGACTCCAAGATCGTGGCACCCCCACAACTCTTCACTTTCCGTTTTAGAGCGCGTCGCATTTAAGTGTGGCGTCCCGCGGGCATCAAACGACAGCGTCTA
>CAZSTW010000226.1:0-6708 GCA_964609845.1 uncultured Planctomycetaceae bacterium
CCGACATCCGGCTGTCAGCTACTCCAACGGAGTTACGTCCTATAGCCCAGGGTTGCGAGCAACGCTCGCTACCCTGGGTCTGCTGACTACAACCACCCCGTACCCCGAATGGGGTTGAGTTGCCGTTCTGGTCGGGTGACGGAGCGTGCTCTCATCTGGGCCATACATCAAGGAAAGACGGCGTTTGGCAGGGAACGCGGAACCCGCATTCGACCAACCGCAACTCGACCCAAAAATCATTCCTTTGCATCTCTGCGCCCTGGCGTCTCTACGTTACCTTCTTACGGATGCCCTCAATCCAGTCCGCGTGACGGTTGACTACCTGTACGACCTCGGTATTGTGTTGCCCGACAATAAAAAACCTGCTCAATGGATGGCAGGAAGGTTTTCGGTGCAGACGTGGAGAAACGATGGCGACTTCGAATCCGTTCGTCCGAGTTGGGAAAGTCCCATTTGGCAAAGGTGTCTTCGCCCGCTGTGCGATTCCCAAAGAAACGGAAATCGGCGTCGTCCAGGGGAAGGTGATCGACGATCCCGAATATGCGAGTACCTACTGCATCGACCTGGGAAACAACCTGTCGCTGGAGCCGGGAACTCCTTTCCGGTATTTGAACCACCGATGCGAACCGAATTGTGCCCTGCACACTCGGGATGTGGAATTCGAAGACGGGACTCCAGCCCCATCCGAAGTATTCGTCGAGGCTCTCGTCGACATTCCGGCCGGTACCGAACTGACCATTGACTACCAGTGGAGTGCCGAAGGGGCGATCAAGTGCCTGTGTGGTGCCGACCAGTGTCGAGGCTGGGTGGTAGCCTTGGAAGAGCTTCCCAAGCTGCAAAAGAAGGCCAAAAAGCCAAAAACAACAAAGGCCGCCAAGGCCCCCGCGAACAAAGGGAAGCCCAAATCCCCGAAGCCTCGTTAAGCTCGGGAATCTGGAAAAAATAAAACCCGGGCAAAACTCCGCATCCGCCCAGCCAGTATGGCTTGCCGGAATCCGGGTATTTGCTATCATCCTCCCCTCACCGGCCAATGTCGTAACCCGCTCGACCCCAGTTAATTACGGGTGAGAGCCCGCGACACAACCGTCCGCCGCCGTAGCTCAGTTGGTAGAGCGACGCTTTCGTAAAGCGTAGGTCGTCAGTTCGAGTCTGACCGGCGGCTTCTTCAAGCGGTGATTCGCTCGCAGTCGAGGCGATAAGTCCCGCGCTGAATGTGCAGTGTGCTGCCTGCCTATCTTTGTATCAAACGACGCCCAAACGCTTTGCCGGGTCCTGTTTGTAGAAGCCTTTCAGAACGTCGTACAACCGCGGATGCAGGACTTTCATTTCGAACGGTTGTTCGAAAAAGGTTTCGGACGCAACGGCAAAAAATTCGACTTCGCTCGTTGCTCCGTATTGATCGAGCAGCGTGCGGCGTCCGAGTTGGGACTGATTCACCAGTCGGCGATACTCATTTCGCGTTACGTCTTTCCATGTGCGAAATTCTTCTTCTGATTCCATCGGCGGGATGCCGTCGACGTCGCCGTCGACCATGTCCAGCAGGTGTGCGAACTCATGCAGAATGACGTTGCGTCCGTCGGGGCTGTCGCGGCACTGTCTCACGACATCTTTCCATGACAGCAGGACCGGCCCGTTGCGACTGGTCTCGCCGATTCTTGCGTCTTGAGAATGCAGTTCGAGACCTGATTTGTCTCGAACGACTCTCGTTCCGACATAAACTTCCGGTTGCAGGATCACGGATTGCAGGCGGTCGAACTCTCTACAACAACCAGATCCCGCCCGGCGCGGCCCATGTGCTGCAACAGTCACTCGCATTTCATCCGTCAGGGCCAGGCCGATTGAAACCTCGATCGATTTTTCTGCCACGAACCAGCGAATGTCTCGGAGCAACCGTGCCCGTTCAACGGGATCCAGTGTCGCGAAGTGACGGCAATTGGTCTGAACGATCTTCAACCATTCCGATGGAAACGGTTCGCCAGCCAGTTTTCGACGTCGTCGATTCTTCATCCATTGAAACAGCATCAGGCCGTGATCTCCTGCAGTTCGCTGATCCGCCGTTCCAGGAACCGCTTTTCAGGGATCTGCTGTGCGAACTGTAATGCTCGCTGATATGACGTCAATGCTTCGGCTCGCCTCCCCAACCGCCTGCAAAGATCCGCGCGAGCGGCATGAGCCAGGTGGTAGTCCGACAACTTTCCATCGACCAGGATCGAGTCGATCAACTGCAAGCCAGCATCGGGGCCATCACGCATGGCAATCGCAACAGCGCGATTCAGTGCAACAACCGGGGATGATTCTGCCACCATCAGCAGGTCATACAACGCGACGATCTGCGACCAGTCGGTTTCTGATGTATTTCGTGACGCCGCGTGGACGGCAGCGATTGCGGCCTGAATCGCGTAAGCGCCAACAGTTGGCGCCGCGAATGCCCGCTCAACCAGAGTTCGCCCTTCCTGAATCAAAGCCTGGTTCCAGCGACTTCGATCCTGATCCTCCAGCAGAATCAGGTCACCTGATTCCGAAACTCGAGCGGACCTGCGGGATTCGTGCAAGGTCATGAGTGCCAATAACCCCAGAACTTCGGGATCGGGCAGCATTTCACTGAGCAGTCGCCCCAGACGGATGGCTTCCCCAGAGAGATCCGGTCGCGTCAACGTGTCACCCGACGACGCGGAATATCCTTCATTGAAGACGAGGTATATCACCGACAAGACGGAGTCGAGTCGATCGGGAAGGTCAGCGATTGAGGGGACCTGGTACGGGATTCCCGCGTCTCTGATCTTCGCCTTACCACGAACGATCCGCTGAGCGATCGTCGGAACGGAAGTAAGAAAGGCTGCCGCAATGGCTTCAGTTGTCAGGTCGCAGACTTCACGCAGTGTCAACGCAATTTGAGTTGCTGACGACAATGCGGGGTGACAACACGTAAAAATCAGCCGCAACCGATCGTCCTCGACTTCCGTATCAGCTTTTGAGGCATTGGCTGCGGTGATTGCGTCGATCCTGCGAGCGATCTCGGGCTGGACAGTGTCAAACAGTGAGCGACGTCGCAGGACATCGATCGCCTTGAATCGCCCCGTCGAAACCAGCCAGGCTCGCGGATTTTCAGGGATTCCTTCCGTCTCCCAGCGTTCCGTCGCAGCGATGAAAGCTTCGTGCAGCGCCTCTTCGGCCAGATCAAAATCACCCAGCAGTCGGATCAATGTTGCCAGAACCCGACGTGATTCGGTGCGGTAGATCTCGTCGATAATCGGATGAACTGTAGACATGTTTCCGCTAAATCGCGCCGGACGATCATCCGACGCTTGAACCTCGGTTCGGTCCCGATTGAATCTGTGTTCCTGTGAAGCGCGTTACTTCGCTATTTCTTCAACAGTTCAATCTCATACAACTTCGGCCAGTTCTTCCCGGTGACGAACAACCGACCACTCGCGTCATCGTAGGCAATGCCGTTCAGAACATCTTCCTTGGATCGTTGCCACGACGGATACAGGTTCGACAAATCGATCCAGCCGAGAACCTCACCCGACTCCGGGGAAATTCGGGCGATGCGGTCTTCGTACCAGATATTCGCCAGGATTTCTCCTTTTACATATTCGAGTTCATTCAACTTGTCGACCTGCCCCTGACTGTTTCGAACACGAACGCGTTTCACAACCTCAAACGAGGTCGGATCCAGAAACCGCAGCATCGATGTCCCATCGCTCATGATCAGATGCTTGCCGTCATTCGTCAGGCCCCAGCCTTCGCCCGAATAACGAAACGTCTTGATTTGCTTCATCGTTTTCAGGTCGTAGACGAACCCCAGGTGGTTCTCCCAGGTCAGTTGGTAAATCCGATCGTTCATGATCGTGATTCCCTCACCGAAATAACTGCGATCCAGCGGAACGAAGGTTTCTACTCGCCCCGTTTTCAGGTCAACCTTGCGAAGGGTTGATTCCCCCTTCTTTCCGGTCCCCTCGTACAGTTGGCCATCCACGATGACCAGTCCCTGAGAGAATGCCGTGCGATCATGCGGGAAATCAGCAACGACCCGGTAGGGGGTTATCCCCCGGTCTCCCCGTTTGAATTGGGCAGCAATCGGACACGAGGCCACGCCAACAACGATGACAGCAGCGACAGGCAGCCACCACCTTCGCAACGAAAACCGCTGGAACTGCCCTGAATCCGACGTATGACCATCCATGAGTCGATCTTCTTCGATGAACTGAACTCAAAAAAGGACCGGGTCCGACTCGAATACTTTGACGGACTGATGGTCGCAAGTCCAGACGAATTGTGGCCTTTCGCAATTTGGTAACAACCACATTCGCAAACGCAGACCAGCCCATGATTACGGAACCGACCTTTCTCAACCATCTCAGCCGGATTGACCCATAATTCGCATTATTCCCACTCCTCTCATTCCTCTTGCGGCGGCGATCGCCTCCACATCAATCGACGCTGATTTGTTGCAGCTCGATCCGTCCGAATTGACACTAATCGCCGTATCCCTATAATTTGCCACACTATTTGAGCCCCGCCTTCGTTCGCAGATTGCGACATGAGGGATCGGGGATTCGCCGTTTGAATGCAAGGGGATACGTTATGGCCGGGAAGGTGATTGAATTCACGGATGCCAATTTTCCGACGGAAGTTCTTGGCTGCCAAGACCCTGTGTTGGTTGACTTCTGGGCTCCCTGGTGCGGTCCATGCAAGATGCTTGCCCCTGCCATCGAAGAATTGGCGAACACCTTTTCCGGGCGCGTGCGCGTCGGAAAAGTGAATACTGATGACAATCCGGGGACTCCTTCTGAATATCGAATTACCGGAATTCCGACAGTAATTCTGTTCAAAGGTGGGCGGGAAGTGCAGCGATTTGTGGGGATGACCCAGAAGTCCAAGCTCTCAGCGGCTCTCGACGGACTGTTGTAAGCAAGATTTCGGAAACTGGAATTGCGCTCGTCGGATTTTCCGACGAGCCAACGATGTTCGGGACAATTCGACCAGGCCTGCAAGGATTCGCGGGCCTTATTGGGAAGGATTCCTCTCATGGACGAGCGGAAGATCGATGCCCCGCCGCAGCGAAGCAGTGCGCATGTCGAGCACCCTCATTCGGACTCCAAGACCGTTTCGATAAACGGGACGGAATTACGAATCGATTTGCCGCACATCTCGGATTCGATTGGAGCGGCACCTTCTGGTAGTCCTGCGGCCAGTAGTCTCCCAAAGCCTGCGGTTGCCACACAGTCGCCCGTCCGCCCAAACTCCCAATTGCTTCTCGAAGCTGGTCGAATCCTGGAGCAACTCCAGCTTCAGGATGCTGATCTCTCGGAGCGGCAGGCATTACTCGAAGAACGTGTCGCTGCATTTGAGGCCGAAAAACGGCAATTTCAAATGCGTTTGCAATCAAACGAAGCAGCACTCGATGAGCAGCGCCGGAAGCTGGTCGCGGAAGAGATTCAGCTTGCCAATCGCCTGACTGAGACTCAGTCACTGCTTGCGCAGATCGATGCGGCACGACTGGCTGTCGAACATGAACGAGTCGATATTGAAAAACGTCGGGAATCATTGCGCGAGGAATTGCTCGCGGAACTGAAATCTGATCGCCAGGCCATCGACGAAGATCGTCAGGCGGTTTCCCTGGAATTCGAACGGGCGAAAGCACTGACTTCGAGTCTTGAGCAACGACTTCAGGAGGCGACCGCCGAAGCCGAACGGCTGATTCAGGCCGAACGAGAACGGTTGTGGCAGGCGCTGATTACGGAATGGGAAGACCGCCGGTCACAGTTTCAGCGTGAACATGATGCCTGGATGGCGACGGTTCAGGCCGAGAAGCTGGAGATTGAACGCGAAAAAGCCTTCTACGAAGCCGCTGTTCGGAATGCTGAAACCGATTTCGCGGCAACGCGACTGGCGCAAGAGGTTGAATTGCAGGCGATGCGCGAGGAGCAGATCGCGGCCATTCAGACTGAGCGTACAGAACTGCTGGAAAAAATCGCGGCCGAACGTGCCGAATGGGAACAGACGCTGGCGGAACAGCGAGCTGAACTGCAGGCTGCGCGCGAACAACAGGCCCTCGAGCTCGAAGCCGAGCGTACCAGGCACGCCGAATTTCTGATGGAAGAACGGAATCAGTGGCAGGCTGAACACGAGGAGTGGAACACGACCCGTTCAGCGCAACTGGCGGAAATCCGCGGCGAACGAGCCGTCCTGGAAAATCGAATTCGCTTCCAGCAGGAACATCTGGAGAAGCTGCGAGCGGATCTGGATCGCGCACAAAATGAACAGCGTCGCGAACGTCAGGTGGAACGGCAGCGACTGGAAGACGATGGCCGACAGGTGATCCGCCGGATGCGCCAGATCGATCTTTATCGGGCTTCAATCGACGAACGCGAAAAATCACTGGAACGTGAACGCGACGTACTCGAAAAGTCACGCCGCGCGTTTACCAGCAGTGTCGACGTCGATCGACTGAACCTGCAGCGTGAACAAAGTGCCTGGCAGGCAGAACGCCAGGCTCAACAATCCGAGCTTCTGAAACAACAGGAACTGTACAGTTCTCACGCCGAGAGCCTGGAAAGTCGACGGATTCGGCTGGAGAAGCTCCGATCGGAACTGGAAGACACACATCGATCGACGCTGGAAATGCGGCTGGCTGTCGAAGAGGCCTGGGTGGAACTGACCCAGACAGCCGGGCAGGAAGTGGCTCGTCAGCGCGTCGAACAG
>CAZSTW010000227.1:0-6599 GCA_964609845.1 uncultured Planctomycetaceae bacterium
GCCGTAGATTCGTGCCGCATGATAAATGAGCCGCCGGTTCATCCCTGCCGGCAAAGTCGTCTGCATTTCAATGTTAATCAACCTGCCAGATTCGTCGACCGCGAGGATGTCCAGGATCGAGAATTTGTCCGTCTCGTCAGCCTTTTCCAGATACGGATTCTGAATCGTCACCTCAGTGATCGGCGACGGAAGATTCAGGATCGAGTTCAGGAAGTGAATGGTGATCCGCGTGTGGTCGGGATTGCCGAACACCAGTTTGAAGGCGAAATCGACCGTCGGGCTGATTCCGATTGCCATGGCATGTCCGTTTTGGAATGCGTTTCAGAGAGGGTTTCACGCCGGAAAAAAATCACAGCCGCTCCGAGATGGTGCGGCTGCTTTTTGTGCATCGTTCAAACGGCTCTTGAAGTCTACTTCTTGGGATCTGCAGGAGCTTTTTCCGCGTCATCCTTGCCGCCTTCCGCCCCCTTTTTGGGCTTCTTGGCTTCCTTGGCAGCGTCAACCAGATCTTTCAGGATCTTTCGCTGAGCGTCACTGAGGACAGCTTCAACCTCGCCGTCGCGCTTGGCTTTGAGTGCATCCAGTTGTTTTTCCAGATCGTCCAGCTGGCTCTTGTACTTTTTCTGAACCTCGTAGATCGAATTTTTCTGGGCTTCCGTCAGTCCCAGTTTTCCGTAATTGGCCGGGAGTCTCCCCTTTTCCTGATCAGATTTCTCTGCTGCTTTCGTTCCGGCCGGCTTGGGTCCATCCTGTGCCAGCCCGATTAACGTGCAGCAAGCGAAGATCGCCATTGTTCCTGTTAGAACACAATTCTTCATTACTGGTTCCTTACATCGGAGGCAGGTCTCTGCAACACCGCAACACGCGGTGTATCGAAATAGTCCTGTTGTGGTCTCTGCATAACAGGATCTCTGTTTTAATATATTGGACGATGTTCTGTTTTGCAATTGTCCGATTGTCTTGTGTTTCAATGTGTTCAGTTCCGTGCTTTTGTGTTGTCGCGGTTCGTGACGCCGGTTTCTGTTAATCCCTGTAAAAGCGGGAGGGGAAGGGCTTTGGAATTGGGCTTCGCGACCGAATCGTGAATGTCACAAGGCATTCCGGCTGCTTCATCGCAGTTCGTTGTTCTGCTATCCTGCCTTCATGAATACATGCTTCTACGATTTTGATGTGGCGGTCATCGGAGCGGGACATGCAGGCTGCGAAGCGGCCCTTTCGTCTGCTCGACTGGGGGCTCGCACCGTTCTGCTGACGATGAACTGCGATACCGTCGGGCAGATGAGTTGCAATCCTGCCATCGGCGGGGTTGCCAAAGGGCAGATTGTCCGCGAAATCGATGCTCTTGGCGGTGAAATGGGGCGGGTCATTGACCAGACCGGCCTGCAGTTCCGAATGCTGAATCGCAGCAAGGGGGCCGCCATGCATAGCCCTCGAGCTCAGGCAGACAAAAAAGCCTATCAATTCGAAATGAAACGCCGGATCGAAGATCAATCTGGTCTGACCCTGCGCCAGGAAACCGTTGAAGAACTGGTGTTCGAGCCCGTTCCCAATTCTGAGTTGGAACCCTGCTTCCGGATTACAGGTGTTCGTGTCCGTGGAGGCGGCGTCTATCGTTGTCGCGCGGTGATTATCACGACAGGAACGTTTCTGCAGGCGATCATGCACACGGGCGAAGCCAAGACTCCCGGTGGTCGTGCCGGGGATGGAACCACCGGGGCCATGTCTGACAGTCTGAGGCAGCTTGGTTTTGAACTGAATCGATTCAAAACGGGAACCCCGTGCCGATTGAATGGTCGAACGATCGACTTCTCGGCCTGTCAGGTACAACCTGGCGATGACGATCCGCAGCCGTTTTCATTTCTGACGGATCGATTGACTCAGGAGCAGCTTCCTTGCTGGCTGACAGAAACCAGCGAACCTGTGCATGAGTTAATTCGGGCAAACCTGCATCGAGCTCCCATGTACAGCGGTCAGATCAAATCGACCGGGCCCCGGTACTGTCCTTCGATCGAAGACAAGGTTGTCCGTTTCGCCGACAAGTCTTCGCACCACATTTTTCTGGAACCTGAAGGTCGGAATACGTGGGAGTATTACTGCAACGGGATCTCGACCAGTCTGCCACGGGATGTTCAGGATCAGATGATCCGCTCAATCCGCGGGCTGGAAAAGGCCGAGATCATGCGCTACGGGTACGCCGTCGAATATGATTTCGCCCCCCCCACGCAACTGCGCCCGACGCTCGAAACCAAGCGTGTGGATGGCCTGTATTTCGCCGGCCAGATCAATGGCACGACCGGATATGAAGAGGCGGCAGGGCAGGGGTTGATGGCGGGTATCAATGCCGCGCTGAAAATCGGTGGCCGAGATCCGCTGATCATTGATCGCAGCCAGGCCTATCTGGGAGTTCTGATCGACGATCTGGTCACGCGTGGCGTTGATGAACCGTATCGGATGTTCACGTCGCGTTCTGAGTACCGATTGCTGCTGCGCCAGGACAACGCCGACCGCCGCCTGACACCGATCGGTCGCAAGATCGGGCTGGTCACTGAAGACCGGTGGACGCGATTCCAGCAGCACGAAGCCGATATCGAACGGGCGAACGAACTGTTGTCAACAATTCGCCACCAGGGTTCGTCATTGGAAGAATGGTTAAGGCGGCCGGAAATCGACTGGGCCAGGCTGCTGGAAATGTCGAGCAGTCTCGGAGAACTCCAGATCGCCAACCTGGCTGTTCAGCAGGTTGAAATCGAAGTCAAATACGCTGGCTACATCCGTCGCCAATCCGCAGACATTGACCGCCAGCACAAGATTCAGGCAATTCGGATTCCAGCCACCTTCGACTTCCAGGCCATTCCTCAGCTGCGTCGAGAAGCCAAGGAGAAGCTGACAAAAGTCCGCCCCGGCGACCTCGGCCAGGCAGGACGCATCAGTGGCATTACCCCCGCGGATCTGTCGATTCTGGTGCTCTATCTGAAAGAGCCTGAGCGAATGGTTCAGCCGTAACGGACGTGGCAGCTTCTGCGAAGCTCGTGGCGAACACGAGGGCGATCGTCGTACAAGACGCGAATTCACGCAGGACGGTCTTTCCAGGAGTTTCTCGACACTTTCTTGACACTTTCTTGACACGCAAATAGCATCACCACGACGGGAGGTTTGCGTGTTTGAGCCGCGATATTACATCACCGCCAAGGTGGCGAAGGCCCTGATGAGCATTGAAGCAGACCGGCAGATGGTTGCCGTCCTGCCGCTCACGGTACCAATGCTGGATTCGCTGCGCCGTACAGCTCGGCTTCTATCAACGCATTTTTCCACTCAGATTGAGGGAAACCAGCTCAGCCCATCGCAGGTTCAACTCGTGATTGAAGGGGAGGGGGGCTTTCCGGGGCGGGAACGTGACGAAGCCGAGGTTCGACATTACTTCGCAGCATTGGAATTTGTCGAGTCGCTCGGAAAGAAGCCATCAGTACTTTCCGAGAAAGAAATTCGGTTGATTCACGGAATGGTGATGTCCGGCAAGAAATCGGCAACTCCCTATCGCGAGGTACAAAATGTCATTCGCGATTCCCGAAGCGGCCAGATCATCTACCTGCCCCCCGAAGCGAAAGACGTCCCTGATCTGATGAATGATCTGGTGCGCTGGGTGAATGATTCGATCACGGCCGGGGAAATTCCTTTGCCAATCGTGACGGCGATTGCCCATTACCAGTTTGCGACGATTCATCCGTACCTGGATGGCAATGGTCGGATAGCACGTCTTCTGGTGAATCTGCTGCTGCATCGTAACGGATACGGACTAAACGGCATCTATTCGCTCGAAGAATACTATGCATCGAATCTTGACGGGTATTACGCAGGCCTCTCTGTGGGGGGGAGTCATAACTATTACTTCGGAAGGATCGAAGCAGACATCACTCCGTTCATCAGCTACTTTTGTTCCGGCATGGCTGATGCGTTTGCCAACGTTCGCAGCCGGGCCGAGGAAGCCAGTCGCCGCGGCACAAGCGATGGGGCTGAGTTGCTCCGTGAATTGACGCCCCAGCAACGGCAGGTCCTCAGTTTGTTTCGACGCATGAAGCAGGTTACACGCAACGACGTGGCAATGTTTTTCAAGCTCCCGCCACGTCAGGCCTATCTGCTTTGTTCGCGCTGGCTGAAATCCGGTTTTTTCGCTATCGGCAATGCCTCCACAAAATCACGCACGTACCGACTGGCTCAACAGTTTGAAGGACTCGCGGAAAGCACGTCAAAGAAGTGAGTTCGTTGCTTCCGAACGTTCGTTGTCATCGGCCAGTAGATCGAGACATGGTTTCGTCGGTAATCGGGTGAGATTCGTATCGCCGTGATTCGCATTCGTGTCTGTCAGCCCGGCCATTCACTTGCCGCAGGGGTTTCGAACTTGGACACGCCAGGCGGACTTCGTTTGGGAATACTGCGTTTTGATGCTGCTGAAAATGGATCGATTCCCTCGGGATA
This sequence comes from uncultured Planctomycetaceae bacterium, assembly GCA_964609845.1. Lineage (GTDB taxonomy): Bacteria > Planctomycetota > Planctomycetia > Planctomycetales > Planctomycetaceae > Schlesneria. The sequence goes on from CAZSTW010000227.1 coordinate 4,474, forward strand.
GGAGTAGTCAAAGGGCCGAGGATCGCGATACGGCCACAGATTGGTAAAAGCGTCTCCATCGACCTCGCGGTAGGAAACACGAAGATTCTTCTCGACTTTGTTTGTTCCCAGAGACTTGCGAAAATGATCAAAGGCCGCCAGCGGTGAACTCGTAAAAACGAAGAAGTTGACCGTTCCAGAGCCGACGTCATGCCCGTCAACATCGCAGGTCCTGGGCATCGCCGCGATCAACGTTTCCTCGAACGCCTCAAGATCGTCCAGTGTCGGGAAGAACGTTTCCGGGAACTGAAATATGACCTGGTATTGCGTGGTTTTCTTCATGATGTAACAGCCGAGCGTAATGATTACTCGCCCGTGGGTGAGGTTTTTTTACTCGATGAACCATGGATTCTGATCAACGGAAACGTCAGTCAATGACTCTTGCCAACAGTTCGGCAGCACTATCGCGAGACCTGTCGATTTCCATCGTAATGAATCGCTCGTTGCCGGTTCGCCACCATGTCCCAGTCCATGCGATGTGGCGGATTCAGATAATGTCGATAGGCAACCGCCATCTGTCGTGCAACCTCACTGTACGGCACACCACCAAACCCGGCGCCCATCGCAGGAAATACCACCGTCTGGATCGGAGCAGCGTTCGAAGCCTTATGGCGGTAAACCGCAATCAGCGATGCCCAGGTTGCCGCATAGACCTTATCGGTTCCTTCAATCGAGCCGGGAACTCGCATGGTCGGCGAATGCGCGATGAATGGATACTCAGGATTCCCCGTCGGTTCGATGAAGGACGTTCCAATCGGCTGCTCACCGAGATATTCGTCCAGAATTCTGAATTGGATACGGCGCATCAAGTCTTCACCATGGAACCGAATCACCGCAGCGTCAATTCCGGCATTCATAATGCCAAAAGCATTTGCGGCAGTAACGAAACAGTCATGTGGCGGCAGATCTTCGAATCGGCTCTGGATCACCGTAACTCGCGGTAACCCCTCAAATCGAGCGCGAAATGCATCGCACATTTCGGAGTCGGGATGGATCAGCCAGACGTCGATTGGTAATGCCATGGAGTTTGAGTTTTCCTTTGTGACCAGGAATCATCGGTCCGACGTTTGACGATGTCAAACGTGACACCCCGCCGTAAATGGATCCGTCCCCGATTCTTCTGGACTCCAGTGAGTTGCCATCCGTTACGTATATTGATCGCTTTAGCGAGAGAGTCGCAGCTACCACCCGGTCGAACCGGGTGGAGACCGGCTTCAAATATCGATGCGTTGTAGCTTGCAGTTGCTGGTCCCGCTGGGACAAGCCCAGCGGAAACGTCGGATGGCCGGGACTGGACTGAGGCCTTGCGAAGGAAGGCCCGGTCTTCACGTGGAACGCACATTCCGGGGCTTCGCGAAGACGCTCCAGTCCCGGCCACTCCCGCTAGACATGACCTCTCTCCAACTCTTCCCCCCCTTGGCGTTTTCGCGTCTTTGCGTGAGACCCATGACACGAACTCACAAACATCCAGTTCAAACCACAGATCCGCAACCGGGCGATAGCGGTCGGGTGGCCGGGACTGGACTGAGGCCTTGCGAAGGAAGGCCCGGTCTTCACGTGGAACGCACATTCCGGGACTTCGCGAAGACGCTCCAGTCCCGGCCACCCCCCGCCCCTCTCCGTCATGGATCCGCGAGGTATCCCGAAATTGGGTCGGACCAGTTCCATTCTTCATCTCGGTCTCCACTTGCGTAGAGGTAAGCGGCTTTCCATCGCTTAGACTTCGTTAGTGAGTACCAGTGCTTATCGCCGATACCAAGCCTGAGCCAGTATCGAGTGGAATTGCCTTCCCTGGTTAGCTCGACCTCCAGCGGAAGAATACCGCTCGGAAGTAGATGCACTACGCCAAACGCCCGGAGTGATTTTTCTGTTTCCCAAACGAGGTGTAATTGGTCCCATCCGTCCAAGGTAACGTCGAGGAGAGAATCAACGTAACGTATGAGGGCGGACTCAAATGCTGACTCGCCCGATGGATCAATCGCGAAGACCGCCCGAACAAGCTCGGGATATCGCGCAAGTATGACGTTGCGTATGGTGTCGAAGATGCCTCCTGTGTTTTTCGCGAACGCTCGGTTGTACTGTCGAAC
>CAZSTW010000228.1:0-6574 GCA_964609845.1 uncultured Planctomycetaceae bacterium
ACAGCAGGCCTGGCAGGCCGGCATGTGCTCGACATCTCCGTTGTTCGAACCTTGAGCCATCGGTCCAACGTGCGTGGCTTTGTTCGTTTCGGATCTCACCTGCTTCTGATGGGGATAACGGGCACCCTCGTGTGGATGGCGCAGCCGAACTGGTGGTTGATGATTCCTGCTATGGTGCTGCATGGCTTTACCATCGTCACGATGTTTGCCCCGATGCATGAATGTGTTCATCGCACCGCATTTGCCAATCGGACGCTGAATGAAGTCTTCGGCTGGGTGGCGGGAGTCCTGAGCTTCTACAATTTCACGTACTATCGCCATTACCACACCTGGCATCATCGGTACACGCAGGATGCCCAGCGTGATCCCGAATTGATGACCCCCAAGCCACAGTCGATCTGGAGTTACCTGCTCGAAATCAGCGGGATCACATTCTGGCTCTGGAGACCGATGACGTTCCTTGGCCTGGCTGTTGGGCGAGCCACGCGATACCCGTTTGTGCCAGCCGACGCACGCTGGACAATTGCGATGTCTGCGGGGGTTCAACTGGGAATTTACGTGGCGGGAATTGTTTCCATCATCATGGGATATCCCTATGTCTGGCTGTATTGGTTCCTTCCCGCAATTCTCGGTCAACCGTTGCTGAGGGCGATTCTGATTGCCGAACATACCGGATGCAGTATGGGGGAAAACGGACTGACAAACACACGGACCACGTTGACAAATCCACTCGTGCGACTGGTGATGTGGAACATGTCATTCCATACCGAACACCACCTGTATCCGTCGATCCCGTTTCATCAGCTTCCCAGCGCGCATCAGCAGTTGCGTGAAAAACTGCGGCATCTTTCCCCGAACTACGTGGCTGCCAACCGGACTGTCATTCAGTCCCTCGGTACCGTACCGAGTGAGGAATGATGGCCGACTACGAAGTCTTCAAGCTACCGGACTTTCGCCTGCAGAGTGGCGTGACGCTGACCGAAGCGACACTCGCCTATAAAACCTATGGAACGCTGAACGCGACTCGATCAAACGCGATTCTTTACCCGACATCGTACGCAGCTCAACACCCTGATATTGATTGGCTGATCGGCCCCGATCGGATCCTCGACTCGACCCGCTACTTCATTATCATCCCCAACATGTTCGGGAATGGCCTGTCGTCGTCACCCAGTAACATGGCAGATCAATTCAGCAACCATAACTTCCCTGTCTTCACGCACGTGGATAATGTCGCGGCTCAGCGCCGATTGCTGACGGATGTCTTCGGTATCGAACGACTGGCCCTGGCCTATGGCTGGTCGATGGGAGCGCAGCAGGCACTTCACTGGGGAGCCCTTTACCCTGAATGCGTTGAGCGGATTGCTGCGGTTTGCAGTGCGGCGAAAACGTCGCAACACAACATTGTCTTTCTGGAAGGATTGCGAGCAGCTTTGACCACGGATCCGGCCTGGACCGGTAGCCGCTTCGTCGCCAAACCCGAACGGGGACTGCGAGCGTTCGGCCGGATCTATGCCGGGTGGGCGCTTTCCCAGGCTTTTTACCGCGAACAGAACCACCTTGATCTCGGCTATCCATCTCTGGAAGACTTTCTGATCCGCGACTGGGAAGCGAGCTTCCTGCGACGCGATGCAGCCAACCTGCTGTCGATGATTGAAACCTGGAAGCGATCCGACATCAGCGACAATGAACAGTATGCCGGAGACCTGCCCAAAGCCCTGAGGTCAATTCGCGCCAAGACACTGATCATGCCGGGCAGCCACGATTTGTATTTCACTCCCGAAGACAGTCTGGCTGAAGCTCGTCTGATTCCAAACGCACAGTACAAACCGATTCCCTCGGTATGGGGACATCGGGCCGGAAACCCAAGCAAGAATCCCGAAGATCAACAGTACCTGAAATCCGCCATTGCCGAACTGCTGAGCGCTTAGCAGCCGGTCAAACTCGTCGTGGCCTGTTTCGTTGATGTGACTGCTTTTTAATCTGCTTCGAACCGGACTTTACGGAGCGAGGGATTGCAGCCATCGAACGAATGGCCCGACAAATGCGACCGGCTGATGCAACTCCGGCCAGACCTCCTGATTGAGAGTTGTGCCGATGACGCTGCAAGAAAAAGCCGAACAACTGGGCATCCGATACTTTCTCGTTTCGTATTCCGACCTGTTTGGAACCGCGCGATCCAAACTGATTCCCACACAGGCCATCAACGAGATGTCGAAGATCGGGGCATCGTTCGCGGGGTTTGCCACATGGCTCGATATGACTCCAGCCGATCCGGATGTCTTCGCGTACCCGGATCCTGACAGTCTGATTCAGCTCCCCTGGAAGCCTGAAGTTGGCTGGCTGGCGGCCGATCCCTGGATGAACGGCAAGCCCGTCGCCCAGGCTCCGCGGAATGTGCTGAAGAAGTCACTGGCTCGTGCCGCCGAGCGTGGGTACCAGATGCGGACGGGAGTGGAGTGCGAGTTCTTCCTTTTGACTCCTGACGGACAGGCGATCTCTGATCCGCGCGACGAACAGTCCAAGCCCTGCTATGACCAGCAGGCCCTGATGCGCCGCTTCGATCTGATCTCCGAAATCTGCGATGCTCTGATCACGCTTGGCTGGGAGCCCTATCAGAACGATCATGAGGACGCGAACGGGCAATTTGAAATCAACTGGAAATACTGCGAAGCACTGCTGACAGCCGACCGTCAAACGTTCTTCAAGTTTATGGTGAAGTCATTAGCCGAGAAGCATGGGCTGCGAGCCACATTCATGCCCAAACCGTTCTCGAAGCTGACGGGGAACGGTTGCCACATTCACGTTTCACTGTGGGACCGGGAAAAGGGAACCAATCTCTTTCACAGTGACGTCGACAAGGAAGGCCTGTCACCGCTTGGCTACGACTTCCTCGGGGGGGTGCTTCATTCGGCAGAGGGGCTGTGCGCTATCGTTAATCCGACGGTGAATTCCTACCGCCGCATCAATGCCCCTCGAACAACATCCGGAGCCACCTGGTCTCCCAACACGATCAGCCACACAGGCAACAATCGGACTCACATGATCCGAATTCCAGATGCCGGCCGATTCGAACTACGACTCTCGGACGGTGCCGCGAACCCCTACCTGATGGCCGCGGCGCTTCTGGAAGCAGGACTGGACGGCATCGACAACCACCGCGACCCCGGCCCGCCACTCGACATGAATGCCTACCTGCACCCACACCGAATCGAGAGTCTGCGTCAACTTCCTGACAATCTTCAAGACGCCCTGCGCGCCCTGGAATCCAACGCGATCCTGACCGCAGGATTGGGAGAAGAGTTCACGTCGGCCTATTTGAAACTCAAGCGAGCCGAATGGCGAGACTATGCCAATCATGTCTCGGCATGGGAACTCAGCCATACACTCGACTGCTGATCATCGTTTACGTTCAGATGACTTCTCAAGGCATTGCCGCAGCGGAAATGCTCGATTGACAGATTCGTACAATGACTGGAAATCGCTTTGAATCACATCCATCCGACGCTGGATTTCGGCGACGGCTGCAGCCGTCACGGTTTCGCGTTCGGCAGCGGTGAGTGGACGAGAACTGCGGCTGTAGTTTGCAGGGGCATTCTCGGGCGGTGAAAGTCGATCGATGCGGGATGCATCCTGCACACCTCGACCGGCGGATAGTTCCGCTTTGACTCGCTCAAGTAACTGCTGGTTGGAAGCCAGCAATTGATCACGTAACGATTCGGGCGATTTCAAGAATTGACAGACATCCGCATCCAGGGTCATCAGAGATCGGCGGACAGGTTCGTATGAGATGGAGATTTGATAAAGAGTGGCAACATCACCCGGATCTCCGGACTTGCCACCAAATGTGAACGCCTGGAAATACGACTGTGTTCCTGATTGCGCCCATCGAAGCCCTGGCTTCAATGCCTCACCTTTTGCCTGATGATAGTTCCACAGGATTTCGCACGTCTCCTTCGGCTGACCCGATCTCGGATATTTTCCACAGTGCATCGTGTAATAGTCGACAGCAGTGCGCCATCCCGTCTCGGGGGGATTCCAGACGGCATTAATACCCAGCCCGACAATCTTTTCACGGCTGGCGGGGTCTGGTGAATCCGCATCGAAGTAAGCGCTCATCGCGAGGCAATGCATCTTGTTGGGACCGCAATAATTGATCGGGTTGCGTCCCTTCTCGGCAAAGCTCGCCCACTCGGCAAAATAAACACCTCGCGCCTGAAACGAGTCAAAGGCCTGATACGGACGATGATGCCAGCCAGGCTTCGCGAATGAGGTACAGGTCGCATCAAATTGCCGAAACTTCTCACCCAGCTTTTCGTCGGGGAACCTCATTTCAACAAGCGGGAACCTCTTGGGAACGGGAGGCTCTGCAGACCATCCGGTGACGTTGAACAGCGTTAATGCACCGACAAAGCAGGCCAGTTCCCAAGCGGACAGGGCGATCAATTGGTAGCCAGTTCGAAGTCGAATACCAGACATGATGGCGGTCACTCCGAAATGAATTACGAACCGCAGCGAACAGTTCTCTCGTCACGTCTTGCGGCCGACGCACCGACTGCCATTGACTCTATCGCCAGACTCCTTACTCCTCGTCATCATCATCGTGACGCTTGCGATCAAGTTCAGCCCGCTCGTGATTCAGGCGGTCTTTCAAATCCTGCTCGCGCAATGCCTGATCACGGCGCAGTTCTGCCTGGGCCGCACGTTGCTCTGCCGTCATTCGCTCGGCTCGAGAATCGGGTCCGGACAATTGCTGGATTTCGTTTTCCCAGGCGGCCAGTTTTGACAGTCCGTTGCCTGCTGCTGGCGTCGGCGCTTCCACGTTTCCGACTTCATCGACAGACTGATCCATGTCTGACTCAAGGGTCGCGTCGTCGGTCGAGCGGGTTTCGTCAGCCGGTCGCCCGTTATTCGAGGACACTTCATTTCGATGCTGTCGATTTGTCCACGACCGGACAGACGCGGCCTGGCTGCGCCGGCGGTCAGCTTCGCTTGTCTCAGATTCTGATGATGTTGCCGAATCATTCGTGGCGTGGTCGCGAGTCGCTTTTCGGTCACGCGCATGTAACGCTCCAGCCGCATCATCGTCTTGACTCAGCCGCGTCTCGGCCTTCCATTCCGCCTCTTCCAATTGACGCAGCGATTCTGCAACAGTGAGTATGGGGGGAGCGTCGATCCCTTCAAAGGATGGACGTGGAGAATTCAATTCGCGTAACAGCGCTGTTCTGGCAGCGCGGCGATCGCTGATGGCGAAGCTGACAAGTGTGACCAGAAATGCCAGACCAACAGCACTGATCAAACCGATCATGTACGGAACGATGGCATCTGTCGACGGGACTGCGTTGGGCGAAATGTATGGGACCACCCTGTTAGCAATCAGTGTCGGCGCGACATGCATCCCTCCCTTGGAAGGATATCCCTCGCGTTTAAAGAAGTAGCCCGTGACACGAACCTGTTTTCGCAGATTGTCACCCGGTTCGAGTTCGCGCGGCAATTTCATAAACACGACGCGATACGGATTGCGATCCGAGTCAGCTGTAAAAATCCAGCCTTCGTACAGAGTTCGCAGCCCAAACTCATTCGGTCCCGCCTGAAATTCGTAAAGGCGCCAGAGTTCGCCCTGAATACTGATGGGTTCACCGCGGTACCGCTCAGGCTCCGTCATCAGGTTGATGTACAACACATCGGTGTAGCCAGCCCGTTCCAGTTCAACGGGATTAACCCGGCTGGCATGGTAAACAAGGCGATAATAGGCGTCTGCTTCATCACGGCGGATGCCTAGCGTATTGTCTTTGACGCGGCGCAGGATTCCGCGATCAAACGTCGTTTCCAGCCGGGCAATTTCCTGATCGAGACCGTCACCACTTTCCGCCGGACCTGTTTCCTGCCCGGGGACTTTCCAGGGATCCCGTCGTTTTGGAGCAGTTTGTTCGGGGTCGGGCGATTCTTCCGGGGGGCTCAGGAATTCATCCGGTTTCAGCCCCTGACTATCAGGATCGTCTTCAACTTTGAAAACATCAGGATCAGGTGAACCGGGGAGTGGCGGTGCCGCAGGGTTTCGATTCTTAGGATTCTGAAACGCGGTCATGATGAACATGATCACGCCAATCAACGCCACAAATCCCAACATTCGCAGTTGCAAACGTCGGTTCAAATGCGGCGGAGTTGAATTCGAGACCTCGAAACGCATGCGAGTCCGACCGATGTGAAAGAAGGAAAACTGCGAGTTCCGGCGAGCTCACCGTAACTCAACTTCAGGACGGAGAGTTTATCAGGTTTCGCCAGTCTCACAATGTGTTTCAGCGAATCTCGACCAGACAATCGCCAATTTCGAGTTGACTTTGCGAACGAAGCCCGGGATGTAGGGTGGGACCAGCGGCGTTTCGCCGCGCAGGCCCACCAGCTAGTGCGTGTCGCACTTCCGTGTCGCGTCGAAACATGGGTTAGACGCTGTAGTTTGATGCCCGCGGGACGCCACACTTAAATGAGATGCGCTCTAATTTTGACGTTTCCACATGGTGGTGGGCCGGCGCTCGAAGCGAGCTTGTCCCACCCTACGTCTGCACAGACGTGA
>CAZSTW010000229.1:0-6549 GCA_964609845.1 uncultured Planctomycetaceae bacterium
CACGGATTACAGAAAAGTTCGGACTGGTCCCCAGGCGGATCGATCAGGATCTGCGGATTGAACATTCGGCCGGTCATGAACTGTTGCGAGATCTGGTGGCCGCATTTCCTGATGAGATTTCAGCCGTGTCACTCTCCAAACCGACGCTCGAAGATGTCTTCATCGCGCAGACGGGGCATCACTTCTGGGATGTCGCGAAGGAGGAGCAATGAGCGATCCTGCCATGGAACGCCATCATCCAGCGATGCCGGGGCTCTGGTTACCGGTCTATACGCTGGCACATCGTGAGCTAACGCGATTCTTTCGCCAGAGAACTCGCATCGTCGGAGCTCTCGGTCAGCCGATCATCTTCTGGGTGCTCTTTGGTGCCGGATTGCAGGGCTCATTTCGTGGCCCGGCCGAGATGTCGTACCAGGAATACTTCTTCCCGGGTGTGGCCGCGATGATCCTGATGTTCACCGCGATCTAGTCAACGGTCTCGATAATTGAAGATCGTCGTGAGGGCTTTTTGCAGGGAGTGCTGGTTGCTCCTGTACCGCGGATCAGCCTGGTTCTGGGGAAAGTGATTGGCGGAACAATCCTGGCGGTGCTGCAGGCGATGGTGTTTCTGACCGTCGGTCCCGCACTCTCCTGGGTGGGCCTCGCACCAGAACTGCATACGGGGCTGACATGGCAGAATGCAGCCGCGACGATTGGATTCCTGACGCTGGTGGGATTCTCTCTGACAGCACTCGGATATCTGATCGCCTGGCCGATGGATTCGACTCATGGGTTCCATGCGATCATGAGTATCTTTTTGATGCCGATGTGGTTGCTGTCGGGCTCATTTTTTCCGCCCGGTGAATCGGGTTGGCTTTCCTGGGTGATCCGGCTGAATCCGTTGACCTATGGCGTTGCCGGATTGCGTAGAATCATGTCATCGAATCCTGCCGCTGTGGAAAGACTGCCGGAATGGTGGGTCTGTCTGACAGTGACGATTCTGGTGGCGACCTGTTACGTTAGTATTGCGGTCTGGATGACGGGGCGTCGGTCTGCCCATAATGCCCGGTAAAAAGTGTCCAGTGAAGGCAGATGCAGATCGAAAAGCGAGTTGCACGACTTCGCTGTGATGGGAATTGGAGAGATCATGGATCAAAAACCGAATGACGTTGCCAGTCAGCGTTCATTCTTTCAGACTCCGGCGTTCTGGACTGGCTTCGCGTTGTGGATCGTTGTCCTGGCTGCAGGGATCGCCGCCTTGAACCGACCGCGTCCGCAGCAGTCCGAATCGACAGCGGGCGAACGGGATCGGACGCCACGGCCTGACGTCGTCGTCGCCTCGGGTACCAACGCCGCGACACCAGCTGATGATGGTGACGACGAAGCTCAGCCACAGATCCGAATCACGACCGACAAGAACGGGAACGCCAAGGTTGTTCTGCCGGGCGAGAATCCTGAGTCACCCTGGGATAAAGATGGGATCGCAGATTTCGAGTTTCAGGACTCGGAAGGAAACACGATCTCCAAGAAGAGCCTGCTGGGTAAACCGTGGATTGTCTGTTTTGTCTTCACGCATTGTGCGGCGACCTGCCCACGGGTGACGTTGTCGATGCGTGAATTGCAGGATCAACTGAAGAAGGCTGACTTCCGGATGGTGACGATGACCGTCGATCCGATTCGCGACACCCCCGAAGTCCTGCGTGAGTACGGCAAGTCGCGTGGAGCCGACTTCAAGAAGTGGTCGTTTGTGACGGGGGATCAGCGAGAAATCTATCGCCTGATTCATGGCAGTTTCAAGATGCCTGTCCAGGAACTGGAAGTGCCGAAGAAAGTGTACGGCTTCGAATTCATTCATTCGAACAACATCATGCTGGTGGATGAAACGGGAGTGGTGAAAGGGAAGTTCGACGCCACGAAACCGACCGCCATGGCAGAACTGCGGCGGACCATTCAAAAGCTGGCCAAGCCGATTGAGCCGAAGTCGGGCGAAGCGGGTGATGCCAAACCGGACGCCGAGAAAACTGACGAAAAGCCCACAGAAGCAAAAACGGGGACAGAATAATGCCGCAGTGGGTCGCCGGATTACCGGCGGTAAACGCAACGCTGAATGGTCTGGCGACAATCCTGTTGCTGGTCGGGTTTGTCCTGATCAAGCGCCGGAAAGTGGTTCCTCATGCCTGGGCCATGGGTTCGGCGTTCGCCACGTCAGTCATTTTTCTGGTCTGTTATCTGGTCTATCACTTCGCATTGCACCATTACACAGGAAAAAGTGGCAAGCAGTTTGAGGGTCAGGGGATCATCAGGCCGATCTATTTCACAATCCTCATCAGTCATGTGCTGCTGGCCATCCCTGTGGCAGTGATGGCCCTGATGACGCTGCTGCGTGCCTGGCGGAGGAACTGGGAAGGGCACCGCCGATTGGCCAGAATCACTTTCCCAATATGGGTTTACGTTTCTGTGACGGGCGTTATCATTTACGCATTGCTGTATCATTGGCCGCAAGGCTGATGACGATCGGACAGGGGCACAGGCCCGTGAAGGAAGACAGGTCAAGACATGTGGAATCGAATGGTGCGGCTGGCCGTGATGGGAACTGTGGCTGCTTCTCTGGGAGCGTCAGAGGTCCTGGCATGTCCGATGTGCAAGTTTGCTCTCGAAACCGACGATCCGAAACCTCGTGCCTACATGTACAGCATCCTCTTCATGCTGCTGGCAATCGGCTCCGTCGTGGGCGGGTTGATCTTCATCCTGTCGTGGCTCAACAAACACGAGCGAACGGTGATGGACGCCGCAGGCTATCAGCACCTGTTCGAAAACGGCGTTGATCAGCACGCGATGGAATCTGCCGCCAAGTAGCATCTGGCTCACGGGAATTCCATGGCTTACGGCCCTGGCATCGATCGCCCGTTACGCACTCTGGGTACCTTCGTGCCCTTCGTGTGCTTCGTGGTGAAAACCCATGACGGCCACGGACCGAAGAGAAGCTCCGATTTTCGCTTGGATCGTGCATTCCGGGACTTCGCGAAGTCGCTCCAGTCGCGGCCACCCGGTCGCAGTTTTGCAAACAATGCCGTCTCCTGACATCACGACGGGACTGTTGTCGGCGGAATGGGGTTACCACGAAGAGCACGAAGTGTGATTTCTTCGATGTTGCCGATCTTCAAGATCGGGCGCCTCATCAGTGCTCATACAGAGAACGCCCGTTACGCACTCTGAGTACCTTCGTGCCCTTCGTGTGCTTCGTGGTGAAAACCCATGACAGCCACGGACCGAAGTGAAGCCCCAAATTGCTTGGATCGTGCATTCCGGGACTTCGCGAAGACGCTCCAGTCCCGGCCACCCGGTCGCAGTTTTGAAAACAATGCCGTCTCCTGACATCACGACGCGGAATGGGGTTACCACGAAGAGCACGAAGAGCACGAGGTGTGATTTCTTCGATGTTGCTATCTTCAAGATCGGGCGCCTCATCAGTGCTCATACAGAGAACGCCCGTTACGCACTCTGAGTACCTTCGTGCCCTTCGTGTGCTTCGTGGTGAAAACCCATGACAGCCACGGACCGAAGAGAAGCTCTGATTTTCGCCTGGATCGTGCATTCCGGGACTTCGCGAAGACGCTCCCGTCGCGACCACCGGTCGCAAGTACTTCGGCTGCTGGACGTGTGTTCGATGTACCGTCAGTAATCGCTGACAGCGAATTACACTGCTCGCGCACGCAATGTTTCGTTACAGAATCAGCGACCCAAATTTTCTGCCTGATTCTGGACGATCTGCATTTGCTCCGGCTCGGAATCTTGGAGCGGGTCGAACCGGCGCGTGGCGATGATATTCGTTCTCCGGCAACTCATTTCGGTACTTGAGACGCTGAAACTCTGACTGGGAATGTTGCTTGATGGACGAATACAATATATTTGGAATGTCACGCTGGGGCAGATTCGTCAATTCGCTCGCTCGGGCCGTTTATGTCCGATCCTACACCATCACCGCAAACTCCAGATGCGACATTGATTTCGTCGCCTCCGGGAGAAGTGCCAACACACTCGTCGCTTACTCCGCAGGAGCATACATCGCGCGGTGAGAGCAAGGTGCCTGCACTTGATAGTGGCGTTGTGGATGTTGGTAGTCAGCTTGGGCCTTACAAACTGGTCGACAAGCTGGGTGAAGGTGGAATGGGGGCCGTTTACAAAGCACGGCACACGAAGCTCGGTAAGTTTGTGGCGATGAAGATTCTGCCGCCGCACGTCATGTCAAGATCTGATGCGCTGGCGCGGTTCGAACGTGAGATGCTGGCCGTTGGCTCGCTCCATCATCCAAACATCGTACAAGCTCATGATGCAGGTGAAATTGGAGGAGTCCATTATCTTTCGATGGAGTATGTCGAAGGACAAGATCTGCAGCAGTTCGTGAAGGCCAAGGGGCCGATGTCGGTGGTCAATGCGTGCAAGGCGATTCGTCAGGCGGCGCAGGGACTGGCGGCGGCTCACAAGCTGGGACTGGTCCATCGCGACATCAAGCCATCGAATCTGTTCGTCGCGAAGCAGTCGGGGCAGATCAAGATCCTCGACATGGGCCTGGCGCTGTTGTCTCAGGAAGAGGTTCCCGCCGCACTGACATCGACCGGCCAGTGCTTTGGCACTCCCGACTACATGGCCCCCGAACAATGGAGCGACGCGCATACCTGCGATGCTCGGGCCGACCTGTATTCGCTCGGCTGCACGCTGTTCTTTCTGCTGGTCGGTCATCCGCCGTATCACAGCGAGACGCATCGGACCGCCGCGAACAAGATGAAGGGACATGTGATCGATCCGATCCCGGACCTGCTCGCGGCGCGATCGGACATCCCCGACGCGCTGAATGCCATCTATCGCAAGCTGATGGCGAAGGATCCGAAGGACCGCTTCGCCTCGGCCGATCAATTGGCCGAGGCGCTGGCACCGTTCACCAGGCAAGGTAAACCTGCCCCGAGTAGCCCTGAAAGTAGCCCTCACGCTCCGCGTGAGGAAAGCTCGACAATCAGCGGCACTTCCAGGCGTACCAACTCCGACGCGGCACCAACTCAAACGAACGCATCTCTCGCCCCGGCCATCGTCTCACGGAGTGAGACGGCTACGATGAGCGAACCGCCCGCCGATCAACTTGGTGCGACATCGACGTGGGCTGGCAGTTCGAACGCAGCCGCATCTCGTTCGACGGGTTCTTCGCAAGCCGAGGCGGGACCACAGGCCGCTGCACCACGCCGACCGAACCGCAACCGGCTGTTCATCGCGGGCGGCGCCGCCGCCTTCGTGCTGCTGCTCGGTGTGATCATCATCACGATCACGAACAACGACGGGTCGAAAACAAAGATTGAAGTCCCCGGTGACGCCAAGGTCGAAATCACGACCAAGGGGGACGAAGACTCAACTAAAACCGGCTGGCACGGCTGGCCTGCGGATGCTCCGAAGCCCGCGATTGCGCCGTTCAATGCCGAGCAGGCGAAAAAGCATCAGGAAGAGTGGGCCGCGTATCTGAAAGTCCCGGTCGAGTACACGAACAGCATCGGTATGAAGTTCCGCCTCATCCCGCCCGGCGAGTTCATGATGGGCAGCACGGCCGACGAGATCAAATTGGCGTTAATCAAAGCTAATCCAGTGGATAAACACTTGCTGGACTGCATTCGGAGTGAGGCACCGAAGCATGTTGTCGTATTGACGAATGCCGTTTACGTCGGCGTCTGTGAGGTGACGCAGAGAGAGTATTCTGCTGTGGTCGGGGAGAATCCGTCTCATTTTACGGAGGCCGTAATCAAGGACAAACTGACGAACGACAAAACAAACAACTTTCCCGTCGATTCTGTAAGCTGGTTGGACGCGACGCAGTTCTCAACGAAGCTTAGCCAAAAAGAAGGATTGAAGCCCGTATATCTGAGGGAGAACGAGACAGTTGTTCCCCAAGATGGAACTGGGTACCGGCTGCTGACCGAAGCTGAATGGGAGTTTTCGTGTCGAGCAGGAACGACGACACGGTATTGGAGCGGTGATATTGAGGCTGACTTGGAGCAGGTCGGCTGGTACCGCGAGAATTCGAGCCAGAGGATGCACGCTGTTGCGGAGTTGAAACCAAACGCGTTTGGACTCTACGACGTTCATGGCAACATTTGGGAATGGGTAGCGGATGGCGTGGAGAATGCTTGGGAACCATCCAGCTATAATCCATACAAAAATACTCCCGCAGTGAACCCATTCACTTCGTTTCTGTTGAGCGCTCGATGCGTCCTGCGGGGAGGGTTTTGGGACAATGACGCCTTCCTCTCTCGAAGTGCGAGTCGCGTCTCACACGCGCCAACTGCCCGAACAAACTTTATCGGTTTTCGATTATCGTTGCCTGCCGAAGCCGTGCGTCAGGCGCTGAAGGCGAAGGGTCCGGAGTTACCGAAAGCTGCGGCGAGCGACTCGAAGCCTTCGCCCGCTGGCTGGCACGGCTGGCCTGCTGATGCTCCGAAGCCCGCGATCGCGCCGTTCAATGCGGACGAAGCCCGGCAGCATCAAGAGGCGTGGGCCAAGTACCTCAACGTCCCCGTCGAGTACACGAAC
>CAZSTW010000230.1:0-6528 GCA_964609845.1 uncultured Planctomycetaceae bacterium
AGTTTGAGTCCGCCGTTTCCTCTGTGATTCTCTGTGCCTCTGTGTTGCACCTGCTGACCTCCTTCCAGAGGCCTGACACGATGACCGAAATGTGTCACCCATGCCCCCAGTCTATACAGAAGCAAGCTGGACCACCCCGTATCAGATGTGATTATGGGAGCCTTCCGTTTTTCAGAATCCGTGGCAATTGTGAGCGTAATCGACTGGGTGAAACCGTGAAACAACCTGCGACCATCAGCCGGAACGCGCTGGCGTCCGGTTTCTGGAGATGCATGTCTCCAGTCGTCCATCGGAACCGGACGCCAGCGCGTTCCGGCGGATCGATGTCTCGACATTCATACCCGACTGGCGGCAGCAACTGGCAAGCACAAGATCTGGGTAACATTGACTCAACCCCACGGATTACCAGCCACCCAGTCTCACTGCTGCTTGGGAGATTCTTCGAATTCCTTTCCAATCTCGTCCCGATCAATGCGCACGCGGACAACATCCGATGTGATCTTTCCACCGAAATAGTGCTTGATGTACGGATACGAGAGAGCAACGCCCTGTGAGGGGCTCAGAATGACGCGGGCTTTGACAAATCCATCTGCGTCCGCGTGATTTCTCAGAATTGTGTACGCTTCGGAGTTGAGTGGGCGAAAGAAGAATCCGCGGATCTGGCCCGCCGGGACCACGATTTCGGTTCCGAGGATTCTTATGTCGGTCCCTTCGAGTCAAAGCTCGGACTGAAAACAGAGGTCAACAGGGAGCGGTTGCGTCACGTTCCAGTACGGCGTATGCAAGCAGCCAGCCTTGAGAGTCTCATTCCCCGACCAGCGCAACTGCGGCTGCCAGCCTCGACCGCCCCAGGTCGTTGTTGCGGTTGCTTCGACAATTTCGATGCTCTTGCGGACAAACTTGTCGACCACGGGATCAGAAGCTGCCAGCAACAGATCTTGCCCATTGGCAACAATCTCAAATGTCCGCTCCGTTTCAAACTTACCCGTGTAAGATTCTGACTCTCGCTGGAATTCATAATCGGTCACGATGCGGATCGAATGCTTTCCGAGTGGCAGCGAACCGGTTCGAAACCAGTGGGAAATCGTCGTATGAAGTCCATAGGTCATTGGTTCTCCCACCTGTTGCCCATCCAGAAAATGGGTTGTCACCGTTTTGGACTTCATTTCGAGTTTGCCTGGTGGCAGACCTGCATAGTCGGAAGCGAACCGCGGACCGACAGCGATTCCGGCATCGACTCCCTGAGGATACGTTGGACGCAGTTCAGCAAAGTGAATCATCGAGGATTTCAAGTACTGCTCCCGCTGCGCGCGGCTGAGATTCTCCCAGGTCTGGGCGATAATAAACGATGCAGGATCAGGTGCCATCATGTTCCCTGGCCCGAGTGACTTCAACAGGAAATCACCAGAATCGGGTTGCGTGTTGCGTACCAACTGCTGCAAATTTGCCGAGACCTTCGGGGCGAAGAAACGGGGAAACGCAACAAGTTCACGGCGAATGTTTTCGATGGCGAGTTCCCTGCTCTGTTCGAGTTCGTGTTCCTTGATCTCGATATTGAAGGGGCGAGTCAACAGGACACGACCGCCATGGGGTTCGACAGTCAATTGCCCGTCCGCATTGCGACCGGTCTCATGGAGTATGATCCGAATCGCAACAGCGTGAGTTCCAGGCATGAGTGACAATCTGGTCTCACCCTTGCTGGGTCGTGATCTCCAGTCCGATGTGAGCAGGAACGGAATACAGAATCCGCGTTCATCGACAGGATCGATTCCACCCCAGGGTTGGTCATCTCGAAAATAGTCGATCTGATCGACAACCAATTTGTGGCGAGATTGGACTTTTTCCAGGGCCAGGTTGAGTTTGCCTGTATTGCGGATATCCAAAAGAAGAAGTGGAGTTGCCGCATTTCCCTGGTACCCAGGTCCATTACTGGCAAAGCGGACGCGATATTGCAGAAAGTATTCCGCATCAACCCAGGGAGTCTTGTCATCCGAAGTCAGATCAGTCTCGGGTGGCATCGGTGCCGGATACGACCCGCGTTGAGGAACACCGCCGAAATTCCCAAGTGGAAATTCCCGAGTGACTGGCTGAGTTGGCACGAGATCTTTGCTGGCAACTTCGGGGCGCTCTAGAACCAGTTCCGGTTTCGGCAGAGCCAGGGGCAGAGTACCGATGTAACCGACATCCAGTCGGAAATACTGCAGCCCCTCACCCGCAGGTTTCACAGGCCACGGTTCGTCAATATCTTCCCGATCTCGCGATGTCCAGATTCCCTCTTTGACGATTCGCGTCCAGTTGAGCGGAATGGTTCGGGTGCGATGCGGCGGAATTGTCGTGTCGTCGGCGACAAGCTTATTGGGGATAAAGACCCGCAAACTGAAATCGACCAGCGGATCGAAATTGACCATGCTCAGAAGTGGCAGCGAGATAGGCTGGTCCGTCTTGTTGGTGAATTCGACATCAACGAATGTCTGGCCATTCCGCGCGTTGAGCTTTGTGCGGACCTCCAGCGGATCAATGCCGTTCACTGACTTCAGTTCGACGCGAGGATTCAATCGCTGTCTGATCGGCTGGATTTCCGTGGGAATCTCCACTTGAAAGAGAGTGGGAGTGTCCGTCAAAGCATCTGCCACCAGGGTGTGCTTCCCTGCGGTCAATCCCTTCAATTCGACAACGCCCTGACGGTTGGATTCCCATGACAGCAGTTTTCGAAGATCGCTGGTATACCCCACGCTTCCCACATGAACAGTTCCGCCGACGGGTTTGTCCTGTGCGTTGAGCAGCGCCAGCGAATTTGTGGCATTTGAATCTTTCGACAGTTCCTCGGAATCCTGTGGTGCCGCTGCAATCAGCTTCGGATCACGAAATGCAAACAGGGCGATGCGCGAAGCGACATATAACGTGTCATCCACCAGCGCTGGTGTCGAATAAATCTGACTGCCGAAGTTTTCCGACTTGACGATTTCCATTGTCGGACTTGCTTTGAAAATCTTCAGATCACCATCCTCGCTACAAATCAGGACATGACCGCTTACGATCAGGCAGGATCCCCAGGCTGCTGAGAACAGGTCATGCGCCCAATGGACTTTCCCGGTCCGTGCATCAAGGCAATGCAGGATGCCACTGAAATCCGCCACGAATAACAGGCCATCGTCAATCGCCAAAGTACTGATCGTCCGATGAAACGTCTCGTCGAAATCAAGCTTCCCGTTTCCGTTTCTGTCGTAAGATTCCAGATGCCAGACCGCTCCGGAATTCGCATTGGGCTGGACGAAGTCGCCAGCCTGCATATCGCACGCGGGATTGTATTTGCGAGGGATCGGCCTCGTGCCATTTTCAAAAGACTTGTTGAAGACCAGATCTGAGCTGATGTCTCCTCGTCGGCGGGGATCGATACACCACAGGTCGGCAGGACCGTCTCCCATCTCAGGGTTGCGGCCAGTTGCCACATAGACTCGGTTTTCCCAGACAACCGGAGTGCTGAGGATTGTGTTACGGCGAGAATTTCCTCCCAGATTGTAGGTCGACAATTTTGGATTGCAGTCAAAACTCCACAGCACATTGGTCCGACCTCGCTTCAGATCTGCGAATTCGAAACCATAGACCCAGCCTTCGCGTCCAGTGAAGATGACCTGGGTCACCCCATCAATCGTTGCAGCTGCGGGAGAGGCTCCGACATTCGAACAACTGCTCCCCCCAATCCCCAAAGCCTCGGGGGCCGGAGTATGTTTCCAGATCACGTCTCCCGTACTCGCATTCAATGCCAGAAACGAGGGAGCATCTGGGGCAGGAATTTTCGCGTAGGATTCATCGGGGCCGTTCGACGTGTTCAGCAAAAGGACGTCATCGATCCTCGTGATGCACGAAACCGACTGGTGCAGCGGACGTACGCCAAGCTTCTCGAACATGTCGAATTTCCAGACCACATCTGCATCGAGTTCTGTTGTTGCGGCTTCGTCATTGATCGGGCCGTCATTCTCCTGATCGCGGAACCCATTGAGATCGAGACAGACGACTTCAAAGCGATTGGAAATGAACCAGACCCGATCCCCGTCAATACAGGGGCTGGAGCAAAGACCAATCAGTGGCCAGTCGTGAGTTCGACCGGCTGCATGCTTTTTACTTGCATATTGCCATAGCATTCGACCTGTCTGCTGGTCGAAGCAGACCAGGCAGGACAGGTCGATTTCCTTCGGGTACCTTGGATCAAGACTGGATCCGTTGTTGGTTCCAATCAGAACTTTGCCATTGGCAATGACCGGTGACGAATAGGTGTTTGTTCCGAGAGTCGCCTTCCAGACGAGATTTGTTCCCTTCTCAACACTCCAGTCCAATGGAAGTCGTCCCGTCGCGACATGGTTGCGCAGCGGTGAACCGCCCCATTGCGGCCATGAACATGGTTCTGGTTTATGTTTGACGTCTTTGACAGGTTGTTCAATGACCGGCCCCGCGTCGCGTGATTCCAGCGATTGCCCAGGATTACTTCGGATCTCGTCAGTTCCAGTCTCTCTCGTTTGAGCGGAACTCCATGTCCAGGAGCCTGCGATTGCAAGAACTGTTGCCAGAACGATCAGGCTCATCGCTGGAGATCTCGATTCGACAGCGGGGGCCTTTGTCAGTCGACGGATCCGCTCCACCAGGCTACCGCCACCTGCGGCAACTGTTGCTGTCAGGATTTTTCCGCGCAGCCGTTCGACCGACAGCAGCATTGTCGCATAGCCTGCGATATCTCCCAGGAGTGCGATCACTTGATCGTCACAGCAATGTTCCCGCTCCTGGCGAATACGATTCGACAGCCACCAGATTCCGGGATGATAAAACAGGAGTGTTTCAACAAGTGTCTGAATGACGTTGATGAAAAAGTCATGACGGCGAATGTGCGCCAATTCATGCGCCAGAACCGCTTCCAGTTGAACTGTCGTCAGCCCTGTCAGGACTGCGGCGGGCAGCAGGATGACCGGTTTCCAGGCGCCGATCACGCAGGGAACTTCGACAAGCGAGGATTGAAATACGGCCACGACTTGGCGGATTCGTAATCGCTGAGCAAGAACTGCGACGGTTTGCCGAATTTCATCACTGACATCCGTCAGTCCGGACCGTCGCAACTGGCGAGCGTACCGCCAGCCGATCAATGGTCGCAATGACACCACGAAAACACCGAGCGTCCAGATGCCAACCAGCCAGATCAGATGCGGTCTGATCGAATCACTTGTCACCAGGAAGGATCGCTGCTGGTCCGGAAGCGCAACGGGTCTGCGGGGGGAAGTTTTTTCGGCGGGTTGAATTGTTTCGGTCGTAGCCAAGCTGGGGGCCACGATCACGATGGCAGAAGCTTCGGTGACCTGCGGCGCCTCAATATCTGCCACTCGATCGGGTTCGCGAATTGGACGAACCGCGTGATCGCTCGATTCTGGCAGCACGATCGGGTTCGCGGAATGAACCTCGGGAGCAGAGGCAATCAGGTACACCAGTGAAACAGGCATCGCAGCCAGCGAAAGCAGCAATGCAACGCATCCCACGATGTATCGCAAATTCGCGGAACGCTGTCGAAGGAGCCTTAAAATCAGACCCGCAACACCCGTGATAACAGCCACCAGCCAGAGACTGTGAATCAGCATCCAACCCAGCGATTCCACCCACATCGTGAAGTTCGACATCTGACAGCTCCCACCAGTTTCGATCAGGTTTGGTTTTCGATCAGCTGAGTTCGTATCAACTTCGTTTCTTCGAGCGGTCACCCGATGGGCCAGGTCGTGACGCATTGAGCTGTTCAATTAACTGGCGAATCTCCGCCAGATCTGCCGCCGAGGATTCCTGCGACGACAGAACCTGCATCACCAGGGACTTGGCCGAGCCGTCATAGAGCTTGCGGATCACGTCGCCCAGAACGGTTTGCTGAGTCTGCTGTTGACTGACCGCAGCCGAAAAAGTCAGGGGATATGTCGCTTCGTCACGCGTGACCAGTCCCTTTTCGAACATCACAGAGAGCATCTTGACCGTGGTCGAATAGTTGGTCTGTTTCCCTTCCGCCAGTGAATTGTGAATTTCACGAGCGGTCGAGGGGCCGGATTCCCATAAGACCCGCAGGATCTGCAATTCAACATCCGTCGGTTGTGATGACGCTGGTCGTGCCATTGGCAGCTCCCGGTTTTCATGGCCCCACATAGACAAGCGAAAGAATTCGCTTCATGGTAGCGAAGAAATTCGCCAGTGCAAGACAAAACAGAAATAACCGCGAGGAAATCGGTTTCGACATTGGCGTCGGGCACCTTTTCTGCAGGCTGCGCTTGCACGACGCGATCGGTCCGGAAGGCAGCGTGGTACTGAAGCCCGTTTCCATCGAGACAATCTCGGAGGGTGCAAGGACCGGGGCAATCGACATTTGAAAGCAGGGTGGAGTCAATGTTACCCAGAGCTTTGCCTCTGCCACTTGCTACAGCCAGCCGGGTATGAATGTCGAGACATCGATCAGTCGGAACGCGCTAGCGTCCGGTTCCGATGGACGACTGGAGACACATATCTCCAGAA
>CAZSTW010000231.1:0-6509 GCA_964609845.1 uncultured Planctomycetaceae bacterium
CTACCCTGGGTCTGCTGACTACGACCACCTCCTACCCCGAATGGGGTTGCGTCGCTTTTCTGATCGGGTGACGGACCGTGTGACCTCAGCAAATTGGCAGACCGAAGATCTTCGCGCCAGCCCAAAAAACAAGCTTTAGCAGCACTGAGACGACGATTCTATTTCGCCTTCGTGATCGATAATCGTTCTATCGCGAACAACAAAGCCATGGCTCCACCGCGGTCGTCGACTCCGCGAATGGCTTTTCGCTTCAAGTAATCGTCCAGCGACTTCTGAGTCCCAGTCCCCTCGCAAACATCAATGATCTTTCCTCCCGGTTCGATCCGACGACAGACGGCCTCCCAGGCGCGATCAGCAAGGGGTTGATACGTCGCAGGGTCAATCCATCCCGATGCTATTCCCCGCTGCATCGCAAAACCGATCATCGCCGTCGCACTGAATTCCTCGTACGCTTCGGGAACATCAATCACCTGTCGCCATGTCCCATTCGTGGTCTGATGCTTCGCCAGAGCAGCCATATGCTGCTGAAACGACTTGAGCAGATCCGCACGTCCCGGATGATCTGCAGGAAAACGGGTCAAACACCACGCTGCACCCACAGCGGGAAAACCATTTCCACGTCCCCAGGCGGCGTCACACAGATGCCCGTGCCGGTAAAGTCCATCTTCACGCTGTCGTAACTTCCGCATTTCGCTCAAGTAACGTGTGGCCCCGTCAAAATACCTGGCTTCACCCGTTAACGAACCTGCTTCGCACAGGATTGGCCCACACATGAAGACCGCGTCGCTCATTTCCTGCGGACTCGGCAACCGCAGCTTCGTATGATCGGGTCCCTCGAACAACTGATCCGCAGCCTGACGTACGGCAGTCAGTGACCGGTCACGCATATCTCCTTTTGCATCGTGAGCGACGGTGGCATAAACGAGATGTCCGGCGAACTCCGTATGCGACTTCGGAACAGGCCGAGGCCCTGCGAGGATGGCTGCAACTGTCGCGAGCTGTGATGCATCACCGGTCAGTTCGCCAAACCGCCAGCGGGCATGGACAGCAACCGCCGGGATATAGGCGACGGACTCAAGCTTTTTTCCGTAGACCTGAAGCAGTTCCTGCGCGATGTCCTGTGGAGGCCGTACAGCAGGCTCCGCGGCATTTGCGGTGCTCATCGTTGCGATAATCAGAGCGAGAATCGTCAAGGGCTTCATCGGGGGCTTTCGGTGAGATTGATGAGACAAATGGGAGTTATGTGAGACATGAACATGCTTCGAATTCCATCGATGAATACCATTCGTCACACGTATTCACAGTGCCTGATCTTCACAGTGCCCGATCACGCCAGCACGTCATTCACCACGCGGCCATGGACATCCGTCAATCGATAATCCCGGCCCGAATTTCTGTACGTTAAACGCGTATGGTCCAGCCCCATCAGATGCAGGATCGTCGCATGAAAATCGTGGACGTGCACAGCATCCCTGGCGACGCGAATTCCATATTCGTCGGATTCGCCGTATGTAATGCCAGGCTTTACTCCCGCCCCGGCCAGCCACGATGAAAAGACCCAGTGATGATGTTCACGGCCCTTGGCATCGGCTGCCGCGTTAAAGGGTGTTCTGCCAAATTCAGATGTCCAGACAACCAGCGTGTCATCCAGCAATCCCCGCTGCTTGAGGTCCCGCAGCAGTCCTGCGATCGGTTGATCGACGTTTCGGGCAAGCGGGGCATGAGTCTGCATGTCTCCGTGGGCATCCCAGTTGTTTGACGATCCGACATCGATCAGCTCGATAAATCGCACACCCCGCTCTGCCAGTCGTCGAGCGACCAGACATTGCCACGCGAATCCTTTGGTACTTCCCGGTTCCAAGCCATACATCTCCAGCGTGGACTTGGTTTCCTGAGACAGATCGAAGACCTCGGGCATTTCCGACTGCATTCCAAAAGCCGTCTCAAACGATTTCATTCGTGCAGCAAGTTGCGGATCGTTGGCATGGGATGCCAGGTGCCGCTCGTTCAAACGACTCATGGCCCCCAGTTCCAGTTGCTGCAGACGCAGGCTTGGAGCACGCCGCCTGATATTCGCCACAGGTTCGGGGCCGGGAACAACCAGCGTCCCCTGATGAGACCCGGGCAGGAAGTCACTCCCCCAGACCTGACCGCCGGCGTAGGGCGTCTGCGGTGCGATCACAACAAACGACGGCAGATTTCGGTTCATCGTCCCCAGCCCGTAACTCATCCAGGCACCGATACTCGGCCGGGCGAACGTGAACGAACCGGTGTGAATCCCCAACGTTGCTTCATAGTGATTCGTGTGATCCGACTGCATCGAACGGATCACGCACAGATCGTCAACACATTCCGCCATGTGAGGAAACAACGAACTGACTTCCGTTCCGCTTTTTCCATGAGGCGTAAATTCCCAACGAGGCCGATTGAGGAACATTTTGAAGTCCCCCTTGCGTCCTTGAAATTCGTTCACGGAAACGGTCTGTCCTGCATCCTTGAACAACTTCGGCTTCGGGTCCCAGGAATCGACGTGCGAAACCCCACCACTCATGAAAAGGAAGATGACTCGCTTGGCCCGCGCAGGAAAATGCGTGGGACGCGGTGCGAGAGGATCCACGGTGGTCGCACGCGCCGCGTCGTCTGCCAACAGTTGCGAAACAATCCCCGGAAATAGGATCGAACTTCCGACGAGGGATCGCAACGCGTGACGTCGGCTTGTTAAAGGTTGTTCACTGGTCATGAGATTTGTTCATCTGAAAGTTCAGCAAGCAGTCCAAATTCTATAAACGCGAGATCGGCGCGGGTCTCCCGACCCCGCCGAAACGGTCGACCGAAGGTCTCCCCGCATTTCGCATCTTTTCAATCATTTTTCGAAATCAAAATCGCATCTGATTCCAGCGTCAAGAAACCACCCATCAATCGACGTGCAAAAACTCGTTACTGCCAATCAACGTCCGCAAGTACGCGGCCAGTGAACGTCGTTCAATAGCATCAACATTGGCTGCGGCAAGTTCCTGGCGATAAAGCACCAGAAACTCTGTCCCGTCCTTCGCTTCCTGTTCGGTTGGCATTCGTCCGACGGCAGTCCGCCAGGCAAGTTCGATCCGTTCTGCATCCGTTTGCTTTATGCCGAACAGACGCTCTGCCCATCGTTCCGATTTCGCATAGATAAACGGATCGTTCAGAAAGAACAGAGCCTGTGTCGGGACAGTTGTCGCCAGCCGTTCTGCTGTTGTCGTATTGGGATCGGCACCATCGAACAAGGCCAGGAACGGATGGCGTCGAATACGCTGCGTCATCAGATAGACACTTCGTTTGTCATGGTCATAGACCGCATTGAATGGTGCGTGCTGAGAATACCCCCACGTGATTGGGGAAGGGAACGGGTGTTCTTTTCCTGGAGTCCGATCAAGGTCGCCACTTACCATCAGGATCGTGTCACGGATCTCTTCTGCAGACAACCTTCGTCGAGGAAACGAAGCATACAGATCGCTGACATCGGCCGGGACATTCGCAGCATTGCTTCCAGCAGATTGCGACGACTGCTGGTAAGTCGAACTGAGCATGATCAATCGATGCATGGACTTGATCGACCAACCGCTTTTCACAAATTGACTTGTCAGATGATCGAGCAGTTCGGGATGTGTCGGTTCCCGGCCTCGCACTCCAAAGTCGTTCGGGGTCTTCACCAAACCCCGCCCGAAATGGTACTGCCAGATACGGTTGACCATAACGCGGGCCGTCAGCGGATTGTCGGGGCGTGTCAACCATCGCGCCAGTTCCAGCCTTCCGCTCCCTTGAACCTCTACAGGAAGTGAACTTCCCCCCAGTGCACCGATAAAACCCCGGGGGACCTCAGCCCCCGGACGATCAGGCTCACCTCGCAACTGAATTCGAACGTTGTGTGCAGTCCCCTCAGAGATTCCATAAGTCATCGGAAACGGCCCCTGAACAAGCAGTGCACTCAGTTCCTGCCTGACGGCGTCGGCATTGTCACGGGCTGAAGCGAGTAGCTTTCGGATTTCAGCAACCTTCTGTCGTCGCTCACCGGTCGTCCGCTTCGGCAGATCCGCGACCGACGAAGCTTCAAACGGCGACTTGTCGCTGACGACGAAATTGTCCGCATCCAGTGATGGCCGAACACCGCCAATGTGCCCATAACTGTCGATGAACGAGTAGTCGATTACACCATCCCAGCCTGTTGCCAATTCGCCCTGAAACGCCGTCTTTCCACCGCTGTTAGAGACTAGCACTCCGGTGTACGTGCGCGCTTTGAGATGAAGCGTCAGCTGCACCTGGTACCATTCGCCAATCGTCAGAGGACTGACTGAGTCTTTGGCATTGGCGCTGCGACGGTAGAACTCGGTTCCATTGAAAAACAGTTCCACGGCCGCAGAATTGCCGGGACCATGTCCAATGTAATACCGCCAGGAACCGTTTCCGCCCGCATCCCGATTGGCACAGCGAAAGTCAAAGCCGACATGCAATCGCCCTTCGGTGTCAGGTTTGATTCCCGTCAAAGTCAGTCCGAATCCGTCATAGTCACCTCGATTCGGCAGATGCAAGCCGAGTTCACCAGCCGGATAGATATTCTGAAAGGGACTTTGCGAACCAGAGGCCAGTTTCACAACGCTGTTGGGACCAGCATTCCACGGACTGGCTGGGGGAGTTTCCTTGGTCTGAAGTTCGCAGTCACCATCGATCCCGACAAGTTCTCGCAGTTGTTCTGTTAATGAAACCGTATCGATCACGGGATTCGCGGGTACCGGGTACGACGTTGAAACCGAGGCCATTTTCTGACCGCGGAACGCAACGTTGTCGAAATCAATCGCGGGTGCATTTTCTGAAGGGGCAGGGGAGTTAAACGTCAACTGATCAAATCGACTGGCAACATCTCGTGGAAAAGGGATTTCGGGAAATTCGACCGTCGCACCGGGGATTCCGATTGTCACATTTCCAATTCCTGACGTCCGATTCAATGTCAGTTGCAGGTTGGTCCATTCATTCGGCTTGATCGGCCGCGTCGCAGAAAAGTCGCCGGACTGAATTGTGATGGAGTCACTCGCAAACAGGAGATCGATCGAGGCGGAGGAGCGGGACGAACCGATCGAAAAGCGATGCTTTCCTTTTGAATCAGGTTCCACGGCCGAAATCCGGAAATCCAGATTCACGTAAATCTGGTCACCCGGAAACGTCACTCCCAGCGGCAACATGGACTGAGCGACGCGATACGAACCGACCTTTGCCGGGATGCTCATCCCAGACCGGCCTGCTGGATAGACATTCTGATAAGGGCTTTGTGCCGCATTCGTGACTGAGATCTTTCCTTCGTAGGTCCACGGATGAACCAGCACCCCGTTGCTGCCTCCTGCGGCCGGAGCCTGCAGTTCGAAATCTCCGTCTATGTCATGCAGCGATCGTAGAATCCCGGGAGGAACGGGTTGCTTCAGACTGCCAAGCTTCGCGGTCAGCTCTGCGACATTCGCGTAGTACGCGTGCCACTTCGGCACCGATTCCCCGGGTGGCAGCAGCGATGCCATGGCCCGCACTTTCTGCTTCTGCTCTGAGCCTGGAAATGGGAACCGCGTGCTGTCAAAGATGCCGTAAAGACCGTAATAATCCTGCATCGAAACCGGATCAAACTTGTGGTCGTGGCAGCGGGCACATCCAACGCTTAAGCCCAGTACGGTCTGGCCGAGCGTATCGATCGCGTCCTGGATCGTCAGATGATGATAGTTTTCCGAGTCGAAGCCAAATCGTCGTGAAATCGCCAGATAGCCAGTCGCAGTTACTCGCTCGGCATACAACTCGGCAGGTCCCTGACTGGCGAGGATATCTCCTGCGATCTGCTCCTGCAGAAACTGGTCGTACGGCTTGTCAGCATTGAACGCATCGATCACGTAATTTCGATAGCGCCAGGCAACCGGCACCGGATAGTCTGCCGTCTCACCGGCGGTGTCGGCATAGCGGACGACATCCAGCCAGTGACGTCCCCACCGTTCACCGTAGGCAGGTGACGTGAGCAATCGCTCAACCACAGTTTCGAACGCACGTGGCGAGGAATCGTCAAGAAATCTGTCGATCTCATCGGGTGTGGGAGGAAGCCCTGTCAAATCAAAAGTGGCTCGGCGGATCAATGTTCGCTTGTCAGCTACCCCTGCCGGCCTCACTGCGACCGCTTCCTGTTTCGCACGAATGAACGGATCAATGCTGGACTGGCCCCAGGTCGTGTCGTGCACGGCAGGAAGTTCCGGCGTTCGCACTGGTTCAAATGCCCAATGTTTCGTGGACCGGAATTTCGCCGTGCTTTCAGGCCAGATCGCCCCCGCTTTAACCCACTGGACGAAGTCCGCAATCTGATCAGGTCGCAGCGCCTGCTCTTTGGCGGGAGGCATCGCCGAAACATCCGCCTGTCGGCGAATCGCCTGAATCAGCAGACTTCCGTCGGGATCGCCGGGAATGACTGCGGGGCCGGAATCGCCACCCGCCAGCAGTTTCGCTCGTGAGTC
>CAZSTW010000232.1:0-3267 GCA_964609845.1 uncultured Planctomycetaceae bacterium
CCCAGCGCATTGATCGTCTCCACCGAACGACCTGCCGCATCGTAGATCGTCGTCGGTGGGATGGCCCAGACGCTGCTTCAGCGTCTGGGTTCACAAGAGGAACTTGGAGCAGGCATAGTGCAGTTGTGCCTCTCGTAAACCCAGACGTCCAAAACGACGTCTGGGTCACCCCGCCGGTAGTTTCCCGCTCGGCGGCATCTTCGGTTCACCCAGATACTCTACAGCTTCGACAACCAAGCTTTCCTGCGGCTTGCCCGCGACCAATGCCGTCCCGGAGTCGCCCCCCTTCACGAGCGACTCGCGCGTCGCCAGATTGAGACCGCCTTCCTGCTTCTCTGGCCCGTGGCACTTGAGGCAGTGCTCGACGAGCAGCGGGCGAATCTGCTTCTCGAACAACTCAAGTTGAAGTTCGAATTCCTCAGCACGAACAGAAGAAACCAGCAGTCCGTGGGCAACAGCGCAGGCAACGATTGCGGCGGTTAATTGCTTTGTGAGGCATCTCATCCCAGAATCTCCTTCACAACTCGCGCCCCAGTCACATCGGGGTCGGTCAGTCTCTCCGGGCGGCCGCTGTGGGTGAAGGTTAGCTTCGTGTGATCGATGCCCAACTGGTTCAGGATCGTCGCGTGCAGATCGGGAACGCTGACGCGGTTTTCGACCGACTTATAGCCGAAATCGTCTGTCGCTCCGTGGATGTGGCCCGCTTTGAAACCGCCGCCCGCCATGATCGTGGTGAAGGCATGACGGTTGTGGTCGCGCCCGTCGGCTCCTTCAGTGATCGGCAGGCGACCAAACTCGCCGGTCCACATCACGATCACGTCGTCAAGCAAGCCCCGTTGCTTGAGGTCTGTGATCAGCGCCGCGCTCGGTTGATCGACGTGCCCGCAGATCGTTTGCAGTCCGCTTTTCAGATTGGAATGGTTGTCCCAGGGCTGGAACGACGGATCGAGCGGTGGGAAGACCTGCACGAATCGCACGCCGGACTCGACCAAGCGCCGGGCCATCAGGCAGCGTGTGCCGTACCCGGCTGTGACAGGGTTGTCGAGACCGTACAGTTTGCGGGTCGCCTCGGTCTCCGTCTTCAAGTCGAGTACGTGCGTGGCGGTCAATTGCATCCGGGCCGCGACTTCGAAGTTCTGGATGCGGGCTTCGAGTTCCGTTTCCCGCGGATGGAGGTCGAGATGGGTGGCATTGAGTTCTCGCAGAAATTGGCGCGAGCGTGCCTGCGACTCCGTGGAGACCGGCCGCGCGGGATTCAAATGGAGCACCGGCGACCCCGACGAGCTGAACTCGGTCCCCTGGTACACGGCCGGCAGCCAGCCGCTGGCCCAGACCATTTTTCCCGATGTGTTGTAACCAGCCGGATCACGTAGGACGATATAGCAGGGCAGATCCTGATTCTCCGTCCCCAGCGCATAGCCGATCCACGATCCCATCGCGGGACGACCGTTAAAGGTCTTGCCCGTTTGCAGCATGTTCAACGCAAATGGATGGTTGTTGTTTTCCGTGTACATCGAGCGGATGAGGCACAAGTCATCCGCGACCCCGGCCAGATAGGGAATCAACTCCGAGAGTTCCATTCCGCATTGGCCGTGCCTGGCGAACTGGAACGGTGTCCCCAAAAGCACGTTCTTGTTGCCCAGCTGAAAAACTTCGACCTGTTCCGGATGTGGCTGGCCGCTGCGCTTGGACAACTCCGGCTTGTGATCGAACAGGTCCATCTGCGACGGACCGCCATTCTGGCACAACTGAATGACCGCTTTCGCCTGGCCGGGAAAATGCCCCTGCCGCGGAGCCAGCGGATTCGCGCTGCGGGAAGCCTCTGCCGCACTGGCCGAGGAAAGGAGCCCCGCCTGATCGAGCAGTCCCGCCAAGGCCAGTGTCCCGAAGCCACTGCCCAGCGACTGCAGGAGTGTCCGTCGTGTTGGTTGCATGGCTCATTCACTCCACATACAGGAATTCGTTGGACGACAGGAGCATGTGGCAGAAGTCGGCCAGGGCCAACTGTCGCGCCTTCTCGGCGGGGTTCCCAGTGGAAACGTACCCCTGTTCCTGCTCCGTTAGAAAGGCGATGCTCTTTGCCAGTTCGCTCTCCGCTGGCTGTCGCGAGAACACGATCTGGAATCCGAGCTTCACACGCTCGCCGACCTCCGGACCGGCGACTGCGCTGATCCGCGCCGCGAGTGCGTCCGATTGGGCGAACAGGAACTCGCTATTGAGGACCGCCAGAGATTGCAGCACCGTGGCCGAATTCATCCGCTGCGTGCAGTTCACCGGCATGATGGGAGCATCGAAGATTTCCAGGAATTTCAGCGGATAGACCCGCCGCGCGAAGAGGTACACGCTCCGGCGGTTCGGACTTGTCGGCGTGGGCGCGGGCTTGGCTTCGGACAAACCATCGGCGGGATTCGTGATCTCGACCGGCGGACCGCCCGCTGTCCGATCCAGTGAACCGGACACCGCCAAGACCGAGTCGCGGACGACCTCCGCCTCCAACCGACGCAGATTCATCCGCCACAGCAGGCGATTGTCCGGGTCGAGACTCTCGCCAGATCCCGTGGACTCATCCAGACCGCGAGCGGGACGACGCGACGATTGCCGGTACGCGGTTGACAGCATGATCTGCCGATGCAGTCGCTTGATGCTCCAGCCATGCTGGATGAAATCGACCGCGAGCCAATCAAGCAGTTCGGGATGCGACGGCTGACTGCCCGAGTGACCAAAGTTGCCGAGCGTCTCGACGATGCCGCGGCCAAAGTGATGGTGCCAGACGCGATTGACGAATACCCGCGCGGTGAGTGGATGGTCGGGCTGAGTCAACCAGCGGGCCAATGCCAGACGACGACCGCTGGTTTCGCCCTTAGTCCCCTCGGCCGTGGCGTTCGCCGAAGTCACAACGGGTTGCAGGATCTCAGGGAACCCAGGTTGTACCAGCACGCCATGTGCCTTGACGTTTCCGCGACGATGGACATGCGACACGGGCGGCGGACCGACATCCCACAGCGCCTGGATCACGCCGTAGCTCTTTTTCTGTGCCGACAACGCCGTTCGCTGCTCGGCGCTCGTTTTGAGAGACGTCTTCTCGGCCTCGGTGAGGGCCGTATCGATGTCCGCATCGGCAATCGTCAGTGTCTTGGCGAACTTCTCGGCGAGATACTTCTGCACCTCACTGCGCTGATCAGCTTTCAGCTCGACAGCCTGACGGACATCGCCGCGGATCACTTCGGGAATCGAGTTGAATCGAGTCTCCAGCACGCGCTGTCGAAC
>CAZSTW010000232.1:3277-5802 GCA_964609845.1 uncultured Planctomycetaceae bacterium
GCCGCAGCGCCGCTTCGCCCTTCGATAACTCCGCGACCTGCTGATCGATCTCCGCATTCCGCTGGTCGATGGCAGCCCGCTCTTTAGGCGAGACATCGGCGAGATAACGGTCCTTCGGCTTCTTCCACGCATGCGGATTGAATGCCGGTTCGAAGCAGGCCATCAGCCGGTAATAATCGCGCTGTGGGAGTGGATCGTATTTGTGGTTGTGGCAGCGGCAGCACTCGAATGTCAGCCCCAGGACCGCGGTCGAGAACATGTCGAGCGTTTCATTGAGCACTTCGTACCGCTTCTCGATGCCATACTGATCGAAGTCGGTGTGGTCGTCGACGTTTCGCAGAAAGCCGGTCGCCGTCAGCAGTGACTTCGCGCGAGCGTCGAACGTCTCGGCCCCGCGCCAGTCGACCAGTTCATCGCCTGCAAGCTGCTCGGTGAGGAACTGATCAAACGGTAGGTCGTCGTTGAATGCCTGAATGACGTAGTCGCGATAACGCCAGATGCCGTTATTCGGATACATCGTCCCGAGATCGTTGTCGAGCTTGCCATCGACATATCCGGCCGCGTCGAGCCAATGCCGTCCCCAACGCTCGCCGTAGTGCGGCGACTTCAGCAACTCATCGATCAGTCGTTCATAAGCATTCGGTCGCTCGTCCTTGAGGAACGCATCGACCGCCGCGGGTTCCGGGGGCAACCCGATCAAATCCAGATACGCCCGCCGGATGAGCACGGCTTTGTCCGCATCGGGTGAAAACCCCAGCGCCTTCTGCTCCAACCTGGACAACAGGAACCGGTCAATCGGTGACCGCACGCGGGCCTCGTTTCGAACGGGCGGCTCTGCGACTTTGCGCGGGGGCTGGAAGGCCCAATAGTTGCGATCGGCCTCGGTGACTTGAGCGTGTGGTGACAATGCGACGAATTTCTCATTGGCCGGTGCTCCCGCTTTGATCCAGCGACGGAGCAGCCCGAGTTCCTCGGCACTCAGTTTGTCATCTTTTCCGGGTGGCATCTGTCCGTTGGCCACCAGATCCATCAACAAGCTGCTGTGAGGCTCGCCACGAACAATGGCGGGGCCGTTTTCGCCGCCCCGCAGAATCTCGGAGAGTGTCCGCAGATCGAGCCGCGCTTCCTGCACATCCCCACCGTGGCAGTCATGGCACTTCGCGGTGAGGAGCGGCAGGACATCTTTCTCAAACGACGGCGGGGGAGGCACGACGACGTCATGCACCGTGATGGTCACCTCCAGGCGGGTTCCGTCTCCATAATGCGGTGTCGCAGTGCCGTCGGCGAACGCATCGACGATGAAGTAGACATAGTCGTCCAGCCGCACCACCTGATCGCGAATGTGGAACTCTCCCCGCTGAGTCGGAGTTCCGAAATCCGCTTGGCCGGAAGCCAACACGGTCGGGGCGAACCCGGTCGATTCATCAGGGGCTGGTCCCCGTTCCACCGACCAGCGGATTCGCGAGTTATCGCCGCAGCACGACTGCCCGTGCTCGAACGCTCCCTGAACTTCAAGCTTGCCGCCGACCGGACTTCGCCAGCCCACAACCACCGCATGGTCTGGCCCCGGTGCGACCAGGATGTCCCCCGCCGCGAACTTCAGCCCGATGTCGTATTCCGCCGACAACTTGCCGATGGCGGGGGCGAGCGGATCTTTGGTGCGATATACCCAACCATCCAGCGGCGATCCGAACAGCTTGTCCCCCGCATCGGTGAGTGCCGTGTAACGACCGTCACGCAGCCACTTCCGCGATTCGATCGGCCCCTCGGATCGCGTCGTGCGCAGCATGTGCCAGACCGGTTGTCCGTCGCGATCCGTGTTCGGGTTCTGCCGCGCATTTCCCGTCAGAAACTCGTCTCGTAGAGACCAGGTCATTGTCCGAGCGGGCACCTGATCATCCGCCTTGACCCGGCACGCGGAACAGACAAACAGCGCCATCCAGACCAGGCTGATCACGATTTTCCGCGAACGATTTGAATTCACCGGCATCCCTCCTGACCAAGGCGCGCGTTGGCGGGAGGTCCAAGCGGACTCTCTGCCAACAAATCAGTCTATCACGATCCAATCGCATTGAAATGGCGTTTTCCGTGTGATATTGTTTCGTTTTGTAACATGGCAGCACTCGCATCAGACGCCGTCGATTTCGTCACCCTAGGGTTTCACGTCAGTGATGCCCTGGCCAACCGCATGGCCAAGCCACATCGGCATGACGAAATCGAGATTACGGTGCTGGAAGTCGGCTGGATCGAATACCTGTTCGGTGGTCGCCGGATACGTAATCGTGCGGGGGAACTCTGCGTCCGATGGGCCGCCATCCCGCATCAGAGTGTCGATTTCGACCCCGGTGGCATCCACTACTCTCTGAAGGTGCCGCTGGCCTGGTTCCTGAATTGGCGACTGCCCGAATCACTCGTCAACCGGCTGCTGGGTGGCGAGATGCTGATCGAAACGGAATCTGACCTCGGCTGTTCCGATCTGGCGATGCTCCGCCTGCCGTACCGCGAGTTCCAAATCAGGCGGCCAG
>CAZSTW010000232.1:5935-6453 GCA_964609845.1 uncultured Planctomycetaceae bacterium
GGCGTTCATCTCGGGCGATCCCGATGCCCACCGCATGATCCTGCTGGAAGCCGAAGCGCGACTGCTCCGCATGGCCCTGCGTCAACAACAGGCCGGGCAGTCCACGGCCACCAGCGGCATCGCCGGGCATCTCGGCAAGTTTGAACGGATGATGGTCTTCATCGCCGGGAACTACACGCGCGATATCGATGTCGCTGATGTCGCCGCAGCGGCCGGGATGCATCCCAACTCGGCCATGCGATTGTTCCGTCAGAACTGCGGACTGACGGTGTTGGAATACCTGACCATGCATCGCATCTGGCACGCCCAGCACCTGCTCACCGAAGGGAAAATGAAAATCCGGGACATCGCCAATGCCTGTGGCTTCAATTCCCCCAACCGGTTCTACGCGGCGTTCAAGCGTATCGTCGGCCAACAACCGACGGACTTCCGAAAGTCACTTCAAAATGAATGAGTCTCGATGGCGGGGTGGCCCAGACATCGCTTTGGATGTCTGGGTGACGAAGGAACAAGAGGAA
>CAZSTW010000233.1:0-4830 GCA_964609845.1 uncultured Planctomycetaceae bacterium
TCATGGCTGATCCGTCGTCCCAAGCGGGATGCCGCTGCCGAAGAGGGGCATCCCGACTGGCTGCGGAAATTGCGGGCGATGTTCAGCGGCATCTACACCGTCGATAACATGGATTTCGTGCTGCGTGATGCATACATGTCCGGGTACAACACTAAAGCATTCGACCTGAATCGGATCCTGCACTACTCGTTTTTCACCCCTGCTGGACTGACGATTCATTCACGCGGACTGCCGACGCTGATCAACTTCATTGAAACTCGAGCCAACCTGTTTCGAACGATCTACTTTCATCGTACTGTGAGGGCTGTGGACCTGGCCCTGGAAGAACTTTTTCCCGAAACGATGCCGCACTTGTTCCAGGGAAGCCCGCTCAAGCAACTCGACAAATACCGCAAGCTGACAGAATCGTCGTTTCTCGTCGATGTGATGCGATGGGCTGACAGCGACCAGCCAGATTTGAAAGAACTGGGGCTACGTTGGCGGCAAATCCTCGCCCGGCAGGTGCCTTGGAAAATGGCATGCGAACGAACGTTGAATTTTCATTCGGGGACTGCCGAAAGGACGACCATTTTTTCCGAACCGGATCTGGTTGTTCGCCGAGTTCGCGAGCGATTGCCTGCGGATCTAAAAGAAATTCCGCTGAATATCGACGTGGCCCGGCATTACCATCGTCCGAGCGGTCGGCTCCCCGCCGGGGGGCAGAATTTCCTGCTTGATCCCGCTGTCGGAACGACTCAGGAACTTTCGGACGATGATCTGTTTCGGGCGTTGCCTATCAGCTTCTGTATCTTCCGGATCTACTCGAAGGATCACCAGCACGACAGCATCCTGAATTGCGCATTGAATGCTGTACTGGGGGAAGCGACAGACGCGAAGACGAACATGTGATGAGTCATCAACCACACGACCCGTCACGGATGGCCGACGGTCAATGATTCTGTACTGTCTGGCGATTCGGCGTGGCTGAGAACAAATCCGCCCGCCGTTTTGGTGTAAGTCAACTTCCCAGGGGAAAGCTCTTTTGAAGATTTGACAGCGTCTGGGCCTTTACCTTGAACTGCGATGGCCAGGTTCAGCAATTCCCGACGGATTCGTTGCTGTTCGTATCGAGTCAAGACTCGCCCGAAGGCTGGTAACAAGTCTGTCGAAAGACATCGCAGTCGATCTTCGGGCTTCGTCATTCGTTTGTCTTCAAACAGTTGGGCATCAAACGCCGTCCATTGTTTGAGTCGCTCGGCGTGATCTGCTTTGGCAATCGACTCCAAAGTCTGATAGTCCGTTCGCAATCGCTTCAGCGAGGCGCGAACGTCTGCGACCGTCATGGTTTTCAGGATTTCTTCGCGAATTTTCTCTTCATCAGTGGCGGCAGCATTTCCCGCTGGCTTCTCACCAATTCCTACCTCATGAAGGGCTTTCAACAACTTGATTCCCGCTGCCGGGTCCTTCAATTTCTGATCTTCAGCGTCCAGGGTCCGTTCGATCCAGTCGCAGAAGGTCTCTCCTTCCGTTTTCATGCATTCGTCGAGGGATGCCATGGGAGGCAGATTTGCCAATGCCTTTGAGACGCCATTCAACTGTCTGGGCGACAGCATTGGCAAATGTTCGGCCAGGACATCGATCGCGACCTTTTCAATGGCGATGTTCACGAGCACGCCGATCACGATCGGACTGCGGCCACAGTGTCGTCCCAGGATGAGAGTTGCCAGCGCGTCATCGACCGCACCGTCAATATCGCCAGACGCAAATTGCAGACGAGCTCGCAGGATTGCGGCCCGTGATAGCTCGCGAGCTTTCTGCAAATGCGGCAAAAGCAGATTCGGACCTGCATCGTAGTCCAATTCCCAATCGCATGTCGCTGCCTTGGTTCCACGATGCATTTCTCTCAACGCGGTTTGAAACCTGGAAACTACGGGAGTCAGTTCTGGTGTCACCTTGGTATGAGGATCTTTGACAGCGGCATCGAAGGCGGTCCGTTCCCCTTCCGTCAGTGTGGGCATCACCGCAAACGCCTGCCAGTAGATCAACGCGGCATTTTGAACGGGCTGCTTGCTTGCGGGCGTCGCAGCCGGCTCGGCGGCCGATGTGAATGAACAGAGGCAAAATACGGTCAGGAAAACCAGCGGGGCCAGCGAACAGTTCTCGCGACTTATGGGTTCAACTTTTTTCTGCATCGAATCAGACCGTGATACGAATGGGTACATGAAGGTCTCCTGTCTTGTCTTGAGGTGTTCGTGATTTGCTTAGCTCGAATTGCTGATAGAAGGGCCGCGCTAGAGAGATTCGTCGAGTAACCGAATGTTGGTGAGTGCTGGAAATGTCGTCCCGGATTGCTGTGCAAGCAGCGAATCAAACTGATCGTCTGATTGAGCGAACGCGTTACGGAGTTCGAGTAGCGTCGGGGGCAACGAGGTGTTTCGAGCCGCAACAACATTGATGGCCCCAGGCGTCAAAACTTTCTGCTGCTTCGGCTCGGTTCTCGGACGACGAGCAATCTCTGCACGTTGAGGATTTTTGAGTGTCAATGTCCAACCGACTGTGACGAGCAGCACAGCTGCGATGCACACAACCGAGAACAGTTCCGAACGTACCTGACGTCGGTTTTCTGCATGCGGACTGGCTGCGAGCGTATGCGTCACAGCCTTCTGCGAACGAGTGATCTCGGTCATCGACTTCTCAATGACTGAATCTGCCCAAGGCAGTTCGACCGACGGGACTTCATTCAGGTGCTTGCACAGTCCGGTCACCTGTTCAAATTCGGTCTGGCACGGACCACAACTTGCGATGTGCTGCCGGACTGCATTCTCTTCGTCGGGCGAAAGACAACCTGCGGCGAGCAAGCTGATCTGTTCTCCCAACGATTCACAGGGTGTTGAAGCATTGGAACTCATAGTAACCTCACACTTGATTCCCGTTCCCGGGGAAAAAGGTTCACGTTGAGTGACATTTCTCGCAGTTTTCGCAATCCGTGGTGCAAACGCGATTTCACGGTTCCAAGCGGGCAGCCAATTGTCGCGGCGATTTCGTCCAGATTGCAGTCTGCAAAAAAGCGGAGTTCAATTACCTGTCGGTGCTCCTCGGGCAATTGACTGACGACAAGCCGCAATCGAATTGAGTCTTCCAGGCGTTCGGCCGCCTCTGAAGGAGGCAACTCGGAATGCTGCAGGTCCGCTGAAGAGCTTGTATCGAGCGGCGAAAGTCGGGTGGAATCAGGACGTCGCAGGTGTTTCAAGTATCGATGCCGTAGAATGCCGTACAACCACGTTGAAAACTGGCTGCGACCGTCGAATCGTGACAGAAATCGCCAGGCTTCCAGCAGTGTTTCCTGTGCCAGGTCTTCTGCCAGATGAGCGTCTCGGCAAAGCGTCAACGCGCAAGTACACAGACGCCGGGAGTGGTGTTCGGCCAAAAGACGAAAGGCCCCTGCATCGCCCTGCTGGGCGCGAATGATCAGGTCTCGTTCATCGAAGGTGGCGCTGTTCACGATGCCTTCAATTCCCCGGTCACTGAAAAAAGGTTCATTCTTTTTCAAGAATTCTGTCAGAATCTTTTTCCTGGATCGATCAACAGGTTCGACGATACAACTGTTGAATGGGATTCGCGTTGCGCTGGATTTTTTTGACGGCCTCGACAATCTGATCGATCGAGTGATCGTCCTCAAGCAGAACCGGATGATGCAAGACAACGAGATCGGCATCCGCTTGCGTAGCTTCGGCCAGGGCACCAGTTGCTCGAAAACGGCGCGACGCGTGAATCAGATGATTTCCCCGAAAGCCCGGATCAAAAGCAATTCCTTCCGCCCGCATGGCTTCGGTAAACGTCTCCCGGGGAAGACCAGCGAACTTTTCAGGATTGTATCGGAAGCCAAGTTTGTAATAGGCAGGTTTAATGTCATCAGAAGGCAATTGAAGCGGTGAAAGACCGAGGTTTGCGACTTCGGCAGCGATTCGAATGACTGCTTTACTGCGGCGTTCGTTGAAATCGTCCAGCAGTTCGAGTTGTGGAAGGACGAGGGCTGCCTGGATTTCGGATAAGGGGTAGGCATCATTGCCACGCATCACATACCGCTTGATTCTTTCTGCAATCTCGGCTTTTGATGTCAGGACGGCACCGCCACGGCCTGCCGTCAGCAATTTACTGCCACCGAAACTGAGGACTCCGGCGTCGCCCCATGCTCCCGCGCGTCGCCCTTCGATCATGGCTCCCGGATTCTGGCAGGCGTCCTCGATGATCGCGATCGAGCGACTGTCCGTGATCCGGCGAAGTTGCGGCATTGGAACAATACCGCCATGCAGGTGTGAGACCAGGATTGCTCGCGTCTTGTCCGTCAGTGCAGCTTCGACTTGGTTGACATCAAGCTGCCGAGTGCATGGATGAACATCAACAAGAACCGGGATGGCTTTTAATTGCAGGATGTTCTGGAAATTCGATTTGAAGTCATAGGCCGCGACGATGACTTCGTCCCCTGCCTGAACGCCGACTCCGTGCAATGCCAGTTCGATGGCCGCAGTTCCACTGCTGCATGTTAAGACATGTTCGACCGAATGAAACTGGGCCAGACTTCGAGTCAATTCCGGGACGTGAGGTCCGAGATAACGTCCCCACTCACCCGATTCGACCATTCCACGCAGGACGTTAGAAATGGCTTCGCTGGAATATGGCCAGCCGGGCGGCCCTGCGGGTCTGATGGGTTGCCCACCGAGGATTGCAGGACGTTCGGAGTCTGGAATTGTCATTTCGTTGGAAAGCACGCAATCAGCTCATTCGGAAAGACTTGCCACGGATCTGGTTGATCTGTCGGGGAGTAAGTTGCCACGGGACAGTGTGTCAGGT
>CAZSTW010000233.1:4959-6362 GCA_964609845.1 uncultured Planctomycetaceae bacterium
ACTATGCAGAGATGAGACTTCCAGTGTCAATCGGCCGACCGTGGCCGATAGTCGTGGTTCGCTCCGCGAACCAACGTCGGGTGGCACTGCCACCAGTAGCCGAACTCCTGAGAGTTCGGAGATCGGTTGGAAATCCCTGAATTCTCACGAATTCAGCTACGATTATCGTTACCCACCCTCAAATGCTTCGAAGTTAAGGTCGTTACCCACATTGCGTAGCACTCGCAAGACAAACATATTTGCAGTTTCGAAAGGGAGTTGATGGCCAGGACGATTCGCTTCATCATGGTCGGAGGATTCCTCGGTGCCGGCAAGACCACCACACTCGCTCGGCTGGCTCGTCATTACATGGCACAGGGATTGAATGTCGGAATCGTGACCAACGATCAGGCCGCCGACCTGGTCGATACAAAATCATTACGGTCGCAGGGCTTCGATGTCGGAGAAGTCGCCGGAGCATGCTTCTGCTGCCGTTTTGATGATCTGATTTCGACAATTGACAAATTGGGGATCGATAAGGCTCCTGACATCATTCTGGCAGAGCCTGTCGGCAGTTGTACGGATCTTGTCGCAACTGTGATTCAGCCGATTCGCCAGCTTTACGAATCGCGATTTGAGATTGCTCCCTACGGAGTGATCCTCAAGCCGAGTCAGGGGCGGAAGATCCTGAAGAATGAACCGGGGACCGGCTTTTCCCCCAAAGCGGCATACATCCTGCAAAAGCAACTGGAGGAAGCAGACCTGATCCTGGTTAATCGAGCTGACGAACTGTCGGCTGAACAGTTGGAAGAGCTTCACGCACTTCTGGAGCAGCACTATCCCGCAACACCCCGACTGGCGGTTTCAGCGAAGACGGGTCTGGGATTCGAGGGGTACTTCGAATTCCTGGATCAGACGGGAGCATTCGGGCGCCGCGTGCTGGATATCGATTACGATACGTATGCCGAAGGAGAAGCGGAACTGGGCTGGTTGAACAGCAGCGTCCAGATCTCGGCTCCACAGGAATTTGTCCTGGACAACTTGTTGCTCGATATCGTGTCGGGGCTGAAGACGAGACTTGTGCAGAATGGTCTGGAGGTCGCACATCTGAAGGTGATCGGACTGAGTGCCGCGGCGTTCGGGGTATCCAACCTTGTCAGTCGAGATTTGCCCCCGGAATTGTCCTTGCCATCACATATAAAAACTCGCGAGATCGATCTGGTTGTGAACGCACGCGTCGCCTGCGATCCCGAACTGCTCGGCAGAGAAGTGGATTTTGTCGTTCGCGAGGCCTGCGCAGGGCACGGAGCATCTCCCGTATTTGGCAAGACGCAAATGTTCCGCCCGGGCCGCCCTCAACCGACCCACCGCATGGAGGCGACTCCCTGAAACGCTTGGGCAATATGTAGGGTGGAGTCAATTTT
>CAZSTW010000234.1:0-6347 GCA_964609845.1 uncultured Planctomycetaceae bacterium
GTTCGGCGCGGGTCTCCTGACCCCGCCGAAACCGACGACCGAAGGTCTCCTCTTCCTCCAGACCTCGAATCAAATCATGTCCCCGCCTTAGTGGGAATATAGTGATTTGCCAGCTTGGCATAGTCTTCGCGGACGGGGCTGAAGACGTCCAGCACGACAGCAGGTCCATCAACGGCGACAGCCCGATGAGGGACATTCGGCGGGATCAGAAACAATGATCCTGCTTCAACGATTCGCGTTTCATCGCCGATCGTCAGCTGAACTCGGCCGGAAATCAGAATTCCTCCTTGTTCGTGCGGATGATGGTGAAGCGGAACCTCGGCCCCGTCATCCATTTCCAGATACGAAAGCATCAGGTTCTGGCCAAACGGGGTTCGCATCCGGCATCCGGGGACAGGGGAAATCGGTTCAAACTGGGTCAGGTCGATGAATCCCAAGGGAGATCCTTTCGGAAAGTTCGTGACAGTCGATAGCGAGTTTTGAATCATGCTATCGGAAATAGTCACTCCGTTCATCTGTGGTTTTCCCTTTCGTGATCTGCGCCGTCAGTTTACAGTACGGAATCGACGTTTTTTGGAATTCTGTAACTTGGTGGTCTGAAAATGCTTGTCAGTTGGGATTGGTTGAATCAGTACGTATCGTTGGATGTGTCGGCCGAAGTTCTGGCGAATCGCCTGACAATGACCGGGCTGAACCTCGAAGAATGCCGCGATGTCGCAGGCGATACGTGCATCGATTTCGAAGTCACCAGTAATCGACCTGATTGCCTGGGACATCTCGGGATCGCTCGCGAAGCTGCCGTCGTTTACGGCAAACCGCTGAAAGTTCCTGCGGCAGCACCGAAATCTGGTATGACCCCGATTGGTCCCGTCACGTCAGTTGTGAACGAGTGCCCGGATCTGTGCTCGCAGTACCACGCGCGTGTGATCCGTGGCGTGAAGGTAGGTCCCAGCCCGGCCTGGTTGCAACGTCGACTACAAACCGTCGGGATCGCTTCGATCAACAATATCGTCGACATCACGAACTACGTTCTGATGGAATGCGGTCAGCCATTACATGCATTCGACATGGATCGGCTGCACGGGCAGCGGATAGTCGTGCGGCGAGCCCGGGCGGGGGAAAAGCTGCAGGCGATTGATCACAAGGAATACGTACTGGCGGGTGACATGTGCGTCATCGCGGATGCTGATCGACCGGTCGCCCTGGCCGGCGTGATGGGTGGTGCTGATACGGAAATTACTACCACAACTCGCAATGTGCTGATCGAAGCCGCACTGTTTGCCCCGCTTTCCATTCGTAACACATCGCGCCGGCTGAAGCTGCACAGCGATTCGTCCTATCGCTTCGAGCGTGCTCTGGACCCGCACGGGCCTGAATGGGCCAGCCGACGCTGCTGCGAGTTAATTCTCGAACTGGCAGGTGGAGAACTTCTTGAAGGATCCGTCTTTGCGGGGATCAAGCCACCCGCCGAATGTCCCCCTGTCACACTGCGATTTGCACAAATCCGGCGAGTGCTGGGAATTGAGATCCCTACCGACGAAGCTGTTCGGATCCTGGTGGCTCTCGGCCTGACACAGGTTGGCACCGTGACCGCTGAAACGGCGACATTCATACCTCCCTTCAACCGTCGCGACCTGTCGCGTGAAATCGACCTGATCGAAGAAGTGGCCCGGATTTACGGATACGACAAACTTCCGACCAATGCCGCGGTCCCCCTTTGCCTGAGTCACAAGTCGCATCATGATCGGGTGATCGACCGAGTTCGCAGCACGTTGACGGGTGCTGGATTCTACGAGGCCATCACGGTCTCTCTGGTCACTGAAAAGGAACAAAGTCTGTTCCGGCCTCGCGGCGACCTCGCCCCGCTGGCCATCGATCACTCCGATTTCCGCGAAACCAGCCTGCTGCGACAGACCTTGATTCCCAGCCTGTTGGGATCGAGGCGGGCGAATGAACGACGCGGGACCTTTGGGGCTCAGTTGTTTGAAATCGCCAGCGTCCACCTGTCCGCCGACAAGTCGCTGCCGCAGTCGCAGTCCGAACCGACGATGATCAGTTTCGTCAGCGGCAAGTCCTTCGCCGAGATTAAAGGGGTTGTTCAGGAACTGGCTGCTCGCGTGAATCCTTCAGCGACGGTGATCGCTCGTCCCTCATCGATTCCACAATTCACGGAAGGTCGCGGGGCAGAACTATTGTTGAACGGTCAGTTCTGGGGTTGGATCGGAGAATTAGACAGAGCGGTCGCCGATCAACTGGATTTGCGAGATCCTGTCGCGG
Organism: uncultured Planctomycetaceae bacterium; assembly: GCA_964609845.1. Classification (GTDB taxonomy): domain Bacteria; phylum Planctomycetota; class Planctomycetia; order Planctomycetales; family Planctomycetaceae; genus Schlesneria. The sequence continues at coordinate 2,278 of CAZSTW010000234.1, forward strand.
TCGCAGAGCTTGATTTGTCGGTTCTGGAATCGGTGGCGGATCTGGTTCCGAAGTTCAAATCGCTTCCTCATTATCAGGGTTCCTCACGTGACCTGAACTTCGTTCTCGATGACCCTGTCACATGGAGTGAACTCGATGCGGTCGTCCGAGGAGCAGCCGGTTCTTTGCTGGAATCGGTCGGTTTTGGCGGCCAATATCGAGGCAAGCAGATTCCGGAAGGAAAGAAGAGCTATCTCATCACGTTAATGTATCGTTCGGCCGAGCGGACATTGACGAGCGAAGAGGTTGACGCCGCCCAGCAATCCGTGATAGCAGCCTGCCAGACACAACTCGGTGCCACTTTGAGAGCATGAAATGAACGCCGCCAGGACGATTTCGAACTTTGGCGGCAATGTCCGCTTTCAACCGAATGGCTATTTTGAACCACGGAATGAAGCGGACCTCATTTCCATCCTGAATCAGTGCCGCGATCAGCAGATTCGAGTTGTGGGAAGTCTGCACGCATGGAGTGATCTGGTTGTCACCGATGGCGTCGTAATCAACGTCAGCCAACTGAAGCAGATCGAATTGCAGCCCGACGGAGAATCTGCCTGGGTTGGTGCCGGGTGTCAGATCAAAACCGTCCTTGCGGCACTCAAGGAGCAAGGAAAAACTCTCCCGTCACTTGGTCTGATCACCGAGCAAACCGTTGCGGGGGCCACATCGACAGGAACACATGGTTCAGGACGTCACTGCCTGTCGCAATACATACAGGCCGTTCGCGTTGCTCGATTTGATCCTGCGACCGGCACAGCGATGATTGAAGTGATTGAATCAGGGGACGAGTTGCGGGCCGCGAAATGCGGTCTTGGTTGCCTGGGTGTCATCGTCAGTCTGAAAATTCAGTGCCGCCCGAGATACGGAATTGAAGAGCACATCCAGGAATACCAGTCGCTCGAACAAGTACTTCTTGCCGAACAGCAGTTTCCACTCCAACAGTTCTACCTGGCGCCATGGCGCTGGACCTACCTGGGCCAACATCGCCGGGAAGTTCCGCTGAAGAGGTCACGACTGGCGGTATTGTATCGGCTCTACTGGTTTCTCGCGATTGACCTGGGATTACACCTGCTGATCCTGTTTGCACTGCGTATCGTACGCAGCAACCGTTTTGTCAGGTTCGTGTATCGCCACGTGATCGCCGGCACAGTCATCAAGAACTGGAAAGTGACGGATGAATCCTCGGCCCTGCTGATTATGGAACACGAACTGTTTCGACATCTTGAAATTGAACTGTTTGTCACACGTGATCGTCTGGGACCTGCTCTGAACTACATTCGAGAGGTCCTGACCGTAGCGGCAAATCCGTCAGCGCGTCATTCCTCGTCTTCACCGTCGTTCCTCGACCAGGAAGGATTGGAGTCGTTACGGGGAGTTTATTGTCACCATTACCCGATTTGTGTTCGGCGGGTTGTCTCTGACGACATGTTGGTTTCCATGGCGAGTGGCGGAGGTCAGGACTGGTACGCCATCAGCCTGATCAGCTACGCCCGTCCGACGCAGCGGACTGGCTTTCAGCAAGTCGCCGCGTTTCTGGCGACCACAATGTGCCGACAATTCGGAGCACGGCCGCATTGGGGCAAGTATTGCCCGCTTCCGGCTGAAGAGCTGGTCGGTTTGTATCCGGAATTTGGTGAATTCCGCAGGATTTGTGAAGAGTGAGATCCACAGGGGCGCTTTCGAAATTCCTGGATGACTGAGCTGTTTCAGGTATCCGCCGCAACACACGAATCTTGAGGTTCGCGCCCACATTGCGCATTCTAGAGACGTACGGAAGTCACTCGCGTCGCGTGTTGCGAGTCATTTCTAATCCACGCTCGCTTTGCCTTATCGCTCACAGGACTATTGAGATGCAGTCGGTCCAACTGATTGAACGCCTGATCAACCTTGTCGATCCCGCTGGCAATGTCTTTCTAAACATGTCGGCTGAAGAGGCTTTAGCACGGGTGGCTTCAGGTGACCCGGAACAGGTCCGACAAATTGATGGACAATTCGCACTGATTCACAAGACGGGCAAGATTGTCCGGATGGCCCGTTCGATCGGCAGGCCACTCCGGTATTTCATTGCCAAACAACATGCTGGCCCGGTTCTTGTGATTGCTGAACGAATCGACACCATCCTGCAGTGGCTGAAAGGAGAAGGGCTCGATGGGCAATTCCACCCCAGCTACACACGGATGGTCCCGGCGCATCATCTGATGGAACTGGCTCTGGTCGGATGTCCTGATCCGAGTCCGACGTACCACCGGTTCTTTAACCCGCAGAGAAACGTCCTTTCGACGGATCTGAACGAGATCGGCAAGGCGTATATTGGTGCCCTCGCCAGAGAACTCAACCAGTGGCTGGATCGAGTCGGGCCGAAAGAACCGATCGGAGTACTATTTTCTGGCGGCATCGACAGTGGTTCGGTCCTGTTGACTCTTTACCACCTTTTGTTGCAGCGGGGTGAAGCGCCGCAGCGATTAAAGGCGTTCACACTGGATGTCGGTGGGGCAGGGGAGGATGCTCGTCAGGCTCAACGATTCCTCGACGAACTGGACCTGGGATATCTGCTCGAACGGATCGAAGTGCCATCCTCTGCGATCTCGGTCGACGATGCCATTCGGGTGCTCGAAGATTACAAGCCGCTCGATGTGCAGGCTGCGGCCATGACACTTGCGCTTTGTCGAGGAATTCGTCAGCGATACCCGGACTGGAAGCTGCTCGTCGATGGTGACGGCGGGGATGAGAATCTGAAAGACTACCCGATCCATGAAAATCATGAACTGACAATTCGCAGTGTGCTGAACAATCAAATGCTTTATCAGGAAGGCTGGGGAGTCCACGCGATCAAGCACTCGCTCACATATTCCGGTGGTCAAAGTCGAGGCCATGTGCGGTCATCAGCCCCTGTCACGGCACTCGGTTTTCAAGGTTTCAGTCCGTTTGCGTTGCCAAACGTGATTGAAGTTGCCGAAGGGATTCCGTTTATTGAGTTGACCGACTGGAAAGAGGACCGTCTGTATGCCCTGAAGGGTGAAGTCGTCCGCCGCGGTGTGGAAGCGGTCACGGGGATTGCAATGCCCGTTTTCGAAAAACGTCGCTTCCAACGAGGTGCGATTGGTGAGGAAGCGTTTTCCAGCATTTTCCCCACAGATCCGCTGGAGTACCGACGCCGTTTCCTGAAGCAGTTCGCGTGAAATGTTGGGGCTGTCGGTCTTACGGCCCAAGTGGGCCAGCAGTTCACCCAGCCAGGGCCCTTCGGCCCTGGGAAACGAGGTAAAAACACGATCGCAGGCAGCGCTGTGAAGCAATTTTGCGGGCTAAAATGGGGTTTCCTTAAGTGGAGCGGCGACGCCACGCCTATATCCTCTACTGTTCAGAGTACTTGATATGACGAGAGCTGGCATCCCTTCAGGATGCATTAAGTTATCGCGTACTTCGATCCGGGGGTCGCCGCTTCGCTTTGACCCCCGGCTACGATCTGTGACGCCTTCGGCGTCAGGAATGCATCATTTCACGTTTGCTGTGTCACAGTTTCAGCTTCGAATTCGACGTCCCGTGATAGTCATTTTCCGACGTCGGTTGCGGCAGGATGGCAGGGACGGTAGCGAGAGGATTTATGATCGCGAAGCGATCACAGAAAGTAGCCGGGGGTTGCAGCGAAGCGGAAACCCCCGGAACAGGTCTACCTCACAGAAATGCATCCTGAAGGGATGCCAGAAACGGTTGGGCCTTCGCACTTTTTTGGGCGGCCGAGTTCGCAGATCGATTCCAGGGCCGAAGGGCCATGGCTGGGTGAACTACTGGCCCGTTGGGCCACAAACCCGTCCCAATAATTCACGAGCGACGCTGTATAATTCGGAAATCGGGAAGCGGTCACTTTGATAAATCCGGTATTGGTTTCCGATGATGAAATCCTCGCGGCGCGTCCGGCGAAGGTTGCACTGAACCCTTGGGTGCCATCAGCATTCATGGTCGAGCCCGAATACTCATCAACGGGCTCTGTCGATCCCGTTGCCACAATCTTTCTGACGAACAGGGAATGCCCGTTT
>CAZSTW010000235.1:0-6339 GCA_964609845.1 uncultured Planctomycetaceae bacterium
AGTCGAACCGACGATGGCGGATTTGCAATCCGCTGCCTTAGCCACTTGGCTACGGGGCCGACAGACCAAGAATCGGCAATCGCACGTTGCAGGTTGAGTTTTCCCGGTCAGAGAATCGGAAAAAACCGCAAACCGAGACTTACCGGCAATCCCTGCTTGTGCGCGGAATCGTAGTCGCAGTTGTACTCGCGGTCAACCGTCTTAAAGTTTACCTCTCTTTCCCGCCTCGCCAGCGATTTGAGGGAATCGTCCTGTTGTGCTGCAGGTCACATCAACAAACGCCGAGCAAACCGACGATTGAACCGGCGTGGCCAAGGTCCAGGCGCTGCCCATCATTTCTGGCCGTGTCCTGATGGTGAGCCGGCGCTCGAAGCAAGCTTGTCCCACCCTACATTGAAAACCTGTAACCAGAGGACAAGTCAGTTGCTGCAAACAGGAGGAGACGTTACGCTCCGTCCGGTTCGCTGGAATTTCGTCCTCAGGAGTTCGTTTGAATGACTGCCCCGATTCATGTTGCTGTCACTGGTGCTGCTGGCCAGATTGGCTATGCCACCCTGTTCCGTCTCGCGTCTGGTGAGATTTTTGGCTCCCACCGACCTGTCGTTCTGCATCTGATCGAAGTCCCGCCGGTCATGGCGGCACTCGACGGAATTCAGATGGAACTGGATGACTGCGCGTTTCCGACCCTTGCCGGAGTCCAGAAGCACGATAGCGATCATCTGGAAGAGGGTTTCCGCGACTGCAATTTTGTGATTCTTGTCGGCAGTATCCCACGAAAACAAGGGATGGAACGAGCCGACCTGATCCGAATCAACGGACCGATTTTCACCAGCACCGGTAAAGCAATTCAGGCTGCCGCAGCGAAAGACGTGCGAGTTGTCGTGGTGGGGAACCCCTGCAACACGAACTGTCTGATCGCCATGTCACACGCTCCCGATGTCCCTCGCAACCAGTGGTTTGCGATGACTCGCCTCGATCAGAACCGTGCGGCGGCTCAGTTGGCACAAAAGGCGGGACGACCAGTCTCTGCCGTTTCAAACGTCGCCATCTGGGGAAATCACTCGGCGACCCAATATCCAGACTTCGTGAATGCGAAGATCGATGGAAAGCCCGTTCCCGAAGTTATCAGCGATCATGCCTGGTTGAAGAGCGACTTCATCAGCACGGTTCAACAGCGTGGGGCAGCGGTGATCAAGGCTCGCGGTGCCTCCAGTGCAGCCAGTGCAGCCAACGCCGCTCTGGATACGATCAAGAGTATTATCACTCCAACCCCAGCCGGTTCGTGCTTCAGCGCTGCGGTCTGGTCCGATGATAATGGTTATGGAATCGAATCCGGCTTGGTGACTGGTCTGCCGCTCTGCAGCGACGGCCATAACTGGCGAGTTGTCCCTGGCTTCAAGGTGGACGATTTCAGCCGCAGCCAGATTGATAAGACAATTGCCGAATTGAAGCAGGAACGAGACACCGTCAAGGATCTGCTGCCATAGTGCCAGAGTCAGTTCCCTGCCGAGACAGTCTCGGCAGGGAACACTATCTTCTGCATATGGTGCGGCGACTTACAGGAATTCCGAGCGTTTTCGTAGTGCTCGATTTGTGGAAGGGTGCCGACGATGAACTTGCCATGGAATCAGCGAATTCGTCGAGCCGTCCTGGCGGCAGGCTGTGTTGGTGCCTTGACTGTTTGCAGTTCTGCCCCGGCAGGCTTGCCGTTGGCCCAGGCCAATCCGGCCCCACCGCCAGGAGCCGCGACTGTCAGCCCCCCTCCGAAGTATTACATCGTCGAAGGGATCGTGGTGGTCCTTCTGGTGGCAGGAGCCGTTTTTGCCGTCTGCCGCACGAGCGGCCGAACGTGACCGTAATCTGTTCGCAATGAACCTGCCGCAATGAACCTGCCGCTAAGAACCTGCCGCTAAGAACCTGCCGCTAAGAACCTGACAGTACAACTGTGACGAATACTCCCCGTGCTGATGCTGATCCAGAGCGACGCGTCGTCGTGACTGGTATTGGTATCTGGTCGCCACTCGGGACGGATCGCGAATCCACGTGGAAATCATTGGTCGCAGGGCAGTCGGCTTCACAATGGTTAGCTCCCCCTTACTGGACGGGAACTGCTCGTTTAGCTGGAGCCCCGTGCCAGATTCCAAAGGAATCTGTTGCGACCGGTATCGACCCGGTGATGAGTCTGGCGCAACAGGCCGCCACCGAAGCAATTGCTGACGCTGGACTTGAGGCTGAGACCGTCACGTCAGAAACGACGGGAGTCGTGTTTGGAACCAGCAAAGGGGGATTGCAGACCGCATCCCGTATCCTTTCAGGGCAGCAACTTTCCAGGGACTGGCTTGATGTCTGGCCCAGTTCGGCAGCGACACATGTCGCATCAAGTCTTGGATGCCGTGGACCCGTCATCGCTCCGGTCCTTGCCTGTGCAACGGGCTTGGCTGCGTGTCTGCGAGGGTTCGAGTTGATTCGCGACGGACGATGTGATGTCGTTATTGCAGGCAGTTCCGATGCGTCCTTACAGCCAGCAATTCTGGGGTCATTCCAGCGATTGGGGGTTCTGGCGCGGCCAGGCTCAGATCCCTCAGTCGCCTGCCAGCCGTTTGATCAAAATCGATCAGGGTTCGTCGTTGGTGAAGGAGCAGCCTGTCTGATTCTGGAATCTCTGGAGCACACGCAGGCCCGAGGGGGACGCTGGTACGCTGAATGGCTTGGAGGGCGGATGTTGTCCGACCCGAGTGGTCTGACCCAACTCGATCCGGCCGGGACATCACTGAAACGACTGCTTTCGGACCTGATGCGTACCACGCGACACCTGCCGGACTATATCAATCTGCACGGAACCGCCACGATTCCCAACGACCGGGTCGAATCTCAGGCACTGCGAGAAGTTCTTGGTGATAGTGCTGACCAGATCGCCTGCTCCAGCTTGAAGGGGGCCCTCGGGCATCTGCTGGGAGCAGCGGGAAGCGTCGAACTTGCCGCTGCAATTCTGGCTCTTCGAGATCAGATCGTCCCCCCGACGGTGAACCTGCACAATCCCGATCCGGCACTGAGTCTCAATTTTACTCCGCATCGCGCCGAACAGCGGCAAATTGACCATGTGTGGAAGCTGTCTCTCGGTTTCGGTGGGCATCTGTCGGCCGCGTCACTGGGACGACTCGCCGGAACAGGAGATCGAACAAAGGGATCGATATCACCATGATTCGCTGGTCCGCATCTGTCGCTTTTCGGTCCAAACAAATCTAAAGTGATAGTATCGCGAATGTGTGCCGAACGTCTGGATTCTGCACCGAACGGCGCGGAACAAAAACTGTCAGAAACAAACGAAATGTCGTCCGAGGGACGACAAGCCATTCTCCGCATTGATCAGGGTAGGCCCTAAGGACTTTGACGTGAATCACGATGTCTACGACAACCCACTGATCGGCCGTTATGCATCGGCTGCCATGTGCCAACTCTGGTCACCGCAGACCAAACATTCGACATGGCGCCGCTTGTGGGTCGCTCTGGCCGAGGTCGAACGTGATCTGGGACTGGATATTTCGCAGGCCCAGATCGACGAGTTAAAGGCGCATGTTAACGACATCGACTTTGAACGGGCTGCTCGTCACGAAAAAGTGCTGCGTCACGATGTGATGGCACATGTTCATGCCTATGGCGATATTTGTCCGAACGCAAAGCCGATCATCCACCTTGGCGCGACCAGTTGCTACGTCACCGACAACACGGATTTGATCCTGATGCGGCAAGGGCTGCAGATGCTGCGATCAAAGCTGGTTGCGGTCATCGACAAATTGGCGAAGTTCGCGGAAGAGTACCGCGACCTGCCCTGTCTGGGATTCACTCACCTGCAGCCCGCACAACCTGTCACGGTCGGCAAGCGAGCGACACTGTGGTGCTACGATCTGGTCCTGGATCTCGAAGAGATTGAATATCGCATCTCAACGCTCAGGATGCGCGGTGCCAAAGGAACCACCGGAACCCAGGCAACCTTCCTGTCTCTTTTCAACGGCGATCACGAAACGGTCGAGGAACTGGACAGGCGTGTCTGTCGAAAAATGGGGTTTGATCAAGCTTATGCCGTGACCGGTCAGACCTATTCCCGCAAGGTTGATTCTCAAGTCATAGAAACACTGGCGGGACTTTCACAGTCGGCCCACAAAGCAGGTTCGGATCTGCGGTTGCTGCAAAGCCGCAAGGAAGTCGAAGAGCCCAAGGAAAGCAGCCAGATTGGTTCCTCGGCCATGGCCTACAAACGGAACCCGATGCGAGCGGAGCGAATGTGCGGCCTGGCTCGGTTTGTGATGAGCCTCACGTCATCCGCCGCACAGACAACGGCGACGCAATGGATGGAACGAACGCTCGATGACAGCGCCAACCGTCGACTGACGATTCCGCAGGCATTCCTGGCAACCGATGCGATCCTGATCCTGTATCGCAACATCGTCGACGGACTGGTGGTCTACCCGAAAGTGATTGAACGGCATCTGACAGAAGAACTTCCGTTTATGGCGACTGAGGAAATTCTGATGGCGGGTGTACGTGCTGGCGGTGACCGACAGGATCTGCACGAAGTCATCCGAATCCATAGCGTTGAGGCGGCCCGCATGGTCAAAGAATTAGGACGCGATAACGATCTGATCGAGCGATTGCAGGCTGACCCCGCGTTCGCGAAGATTGATCTGACTGCGGCTCTTGATGCACGCCGGTTTGTCGGGCGAGCCCCCGAGCAGGTCGACGCGTTCATTGCTGATGTCATTCGCCCGATTCGACAACGGTATGCGGACGAGTTGAATCAGTCGGTCGACGAACTTCGCGTGTAACCAAACAAAGCCATCAGCCGGAACGCGCTAGCGTCCGGTTCAAAACGATGGATGGAATTTCCAACCGGACGTTCGCGCGTTCCGGCTGATGGCAACCAGCCCCGCATCGGTGACGCCAGCGTTCCCGATGACCAGCTACAAGAGAATCACAGATGCCTCGTTCGCTCGATTGTCTCTGTGCCGGAATCATCGTCGCAGACTCTGTCTGTCAGCCGATCGCGCGAATGCCGCCGCCGGGAACGCTGGCCCGAACGGATCGGGTCGAGTTCACGATCGGTGGATGTGCAGCCAATGTCGCCGTCGATATGGCCCGTCTGGGTCTTGCCGTCGGAATCTCTGGCCGAGTCGGTGACGATGTGTTTGGGCGCGAAGTACGAGACCGCCTGGTGGCATCGTCGGTCGATTGTACAGGACTGGTTTTGAGTCAGACGGCGCCGACCAGCAGCACATTCGTCCTGAATGTCCGAGGAGAAGACCGCCGGTTTATCCATTGTGTCGGTGCCAACGCCGAATATGACGGACTGCAACTGAGCGAACAGGAGATCGGCTCCTCAAGAGTTCTGTATGTCGGAGGGTTTGGCCTGCTGGAGGCGATGTCGCCGGAACGGGTCGTACGAATGTTTCGTCTGGCTCGAGAAGCGAAGACCACGACGATTCTGGACGTGGTGTTGCCGGACGAAGGCGAAGGCAAGCACCTGCTGCACTGGATTCAGGAGGTTCTTCCCTGGACAGACTTTTTCTTCCCGAACAACGACGAATCGGCACAATTGCTGCGAGGCGAAACCGATCCACGCATGCAGGCTGATCGCTTTCGTGAGTTAGGGGCAAAGACCGTCGTCATCACATGTGGCAGCCAGGGATCTCTGCTGGTCTCTCCGACGCATCGTCTGAAATCGGGGGTTTATCCCGTGGAACCTGTCGACGCGACCGGGACCGGTGACGCATTTGTTTCAGGCTTCGTATTGGGCCTCTTGTCAGGGGCAACTCCCGAGACCTGTCTGAAAATGGGGACCGCGATGGGGGCCAGTTGCGTCCGCAGCATGGGAGCAACCACAGGCGTTTTCGATGTCGAGGAATTGCATCAGTTTATCGATGCCCATTCGCTGCTGGTTGAGCGTTGGTAGCGCCGGGTGCGCACCGTTTGTGTTGCGCAAATGCCGGTTTTCAAATCGGAAAGTGAACAGGGGTGCCACGATTTTGGAGTCTGCGACAAGGTCGTACTAAACGTGGTTTCCAGCCCATTTCACGACCGATCTTTTCACAGTCTCCATCAATTTCACTCATTCTCAAGATCCATCGAAGGCACGGCCTTGTCGCAGACTCCAAGACCGTGGCACCCCACGCAGGTAACGACACTCGTAGCTGAATTTGTGAGAATTCAAGGGTTTTCAACCATCTCCGAACTCTCACGAGTTCGGCTACCGGTTTTTCGTCTGCAAAAACATCGTTACCCGAGTTGTGTGGCACCAGCTTGCCCAGGGCAATCGCCTTTTTTCAGAGTAGGGTGGAGTGTATG
>CAZSTW010000236.1:0-6331 GCA_964609845.1 uncultured Planctomycetaceae bacterium
GGGCTTACTTGACGCCGAATGTGAAGTCGCCGTTTTGCACGTCGACAACGATATGGGCTCCTTCTGCATACTCGCCTCCCAGGATCGCATTGGCGAGTTCGTTCTGCAGACGTTGCTGAATCGTTCGCTTCAGCGGGCGAGCTCCGTAAACAGGATCGTATCCTTCTTCTGCCAGTTGTTTCTTGGCGGCATCGGAAACTTCCAGCTGGTAGCCATTGTCCACCATCCGCTTCTGCAGCTTGACCAGTTGCAGTTCGACGATCTGTCGAATCTCTTTCTGAGTCAGTGGATGGAAGACGATCGTTTCATCGATACGGTTCAGGAACTCCGGCAGGAACTCTTTTCTCAGGGCCTGCAGAACTTCGCGTTCAATCTCTTTGTCGTCTTCATTGCCAGCCATTTCCATGATTTTCTGGCTGCCGATGTTGGATGTCATGACGACGATCGTATTGGTGAAGTCGACGGTTCGACCATGGCTGTCCGTCAGTCGCCCATCGTCCAGCAGCTGCAGCAGCACGTTGAAGACGTCGCGGTGAGCCTTTTCGATTTCATCCAACAGCAGCACAGTGTACGGACGCCGCCGGACGGCTTCCGTCAGCTTGCCTCCTTCTTCATATCCCACGTATCCCGGAGGAGCCCCGATCAGTCGGGCGACGGAGTGCTTTTCCATGAACTCACTCATGTCAATCCGTACCATCGCTCGTTCGTCATCGAACAGGAATTCGGCCAGCGCCTTGCAGAGTTCTGTCTTACCAACCCCTGTAGGGCCCAGGAAGATGAACGAACCGATCGGTCGATTCGGGTCCTGCATTCCCGACCGAGATCGACGCACCGCGTTTGCTACGGCCGTAACCGCCTCCGACTGGTTGATCATCCGTCGGTGGATCTGATCTTCCATCTGCAGCAGCTTGGTCTTTTCGGTCTGCAGCATGCGCGAGACGGGAATGCCCGTCCAGGTGCTGACAACCTTAGCGATATCTTCCTGAGTCACTTCCTCCCGCAGCAGGCGGGGGCTGTCTCCTCCCCCGACCTGCGCCACTTTGACTTCCGCAGCAGCCAGTTTCTGCAATGCATCTTTCAGCTTTTTCTCGGCATCAAACGCCCGGACGAAATCATCGTTGGAATTTGTTTTCTGAGCCTGGGAAAAGGCCTGATCGTATCCCGTACGCAGCTTTTCGATTTCTTCCTTCAGTGGCCGGATGGATGAAAGCGCATCCTTTTCAACCTGCCAGCGAGTCTTGAGCGTATTGACGCTTTCTTCGCGGTCAGCGATCTGCTTCCGCAGTTCCTGCAGACGCTGCTTGCTTTCAGAGCTGCTTTCCTGAGCCAGTGCGGCTGCTTCAATCTGCAGTCGAGTCAACTGACGTGTTGCCTCGTCAATCTCGGCAGGCATACTGTCCATTTCCATCCGCAATCGGCTGGCCGATTCATCGACCAGGTCGATGGCCTTGTCGGGCAGGAATCGATCACTGATGTAACGGTCAGACAGAGTCGCCGCAGCGATCAGCGCATCGTCTGTGATCCGCACGCCGTGATGCGATTCGTAGCGAGGCTTCAGGCCTCGCAGGATCGAAATCGTGTCTTCGACAGTCGGTTCATTGACGAGCACTGGCTGGAATCGGCGTTCCAGTGCCGGATCTTTTTCGATGTACTTGCGATATTCATCGAGGGTCGTGGCGCCGACGCAATGCAGTTCTCCGCGTGCGAGAGCGGGCTTCAGCAGATTTGAAGCATCGACCGCTCCTTCGGCCGACCCCGCTCCGACAACCGTATGCAGTTCGTCAATGAACAGGATGACACGGCCTTCTGCTTCGGTCACTTCCTTCAGGACCGCTTTCAGGCGATCTTCGAACTCGCCGCGATACTTGGCTCCCGCGATGAGTGCTCCCATATCCAGCGAAACGACCGTCTTGTCTTTCAGGTTCTGCGGAACATCGCCATGCACGATCCGCTGCGCCAGACCTTCGACGATCGCCGTCTTGCCGACCCCGGCATCGCCGATCAGGACAGGGTTATTCTTGCGCCGACGTGACAGGACCTGGATCACGCGTCGGATTTCCTGATCTCGACCGATGACAGGGTCGATCTTTCCCTGCCGAGCGAGTGCGACCAGATCCTTGGCGTACTTTTCCAAAGCCTGATACTTCTCTTCCGGGTTCTGATCCGTCACCTGCTGGGATCCTCGAACCGATTTGAGAGCATTCAGAACGTCAGCTTCACCAACGCCATTCAGTTTTAGAACTCGCTGAGCCTGATCGTCCACCTGAGTCAACGCGAGCAGCAGATGTTCTGTGGATGTGAACGAATCCTTCATCACATCGGCCTGCTGATTGGCCTTGTCAAACACCTGCATGATCGCCTGGCTGGCACCGACCTGCCCCCCTGAACTCCGGGGAAGCTTGCCGAGGTCTGCATCGACGATGCTTCGCAGCTGAGGAACGCGAATGCCGATCTTTTCGAGCAGGGGACGTACGATTCCCTGCTGTTCATCGAGTAACGCCTTGAGCAGGTGCAGCGGAACCAGTTGTGGATTCCCTTGAGATTCTGCGAACTGCTGAGCGGTTTGAACTGCTTCCTGTGCTTTCACAGTCAGTTTGTCAGGTCGGAATGCCATGATGTTGTCCCCAGAGAAGGGTGTGTTGTTGTCGAGGAGAGGCAGGTTGGAAGGAGACGGGGTTCCGGCAGTCGGGGTGGAAGGTGAATGGTGTCAGATACGGTCCAGGCGAATCGACATTGCCGTTTTGCCCGATGTCTTGACGGGCGTCTTGGCCGATGTAGGGATTCTCTGGACGTACCTTCTCTGTCGATACTCGATTGTTGTCGAAAACCTGTCGCCGAATGACATCACAGCCCCCCGGCCTTCGCCGGTGGGGCTGTTGGTGTCAGGGATCAGTCCTTCTTTTCAAATTCAGCGTCAATCACGCCGTCGTCTGGCTTACCCCCACCAGCGGGGCCAGCCTGAGCACCGCCATCGGTTCCCGGAGGAGCCTGCATGTGCTGAGCCAGTGCGTAACTGGCCTGCTGCAGTCCTTCGACAGCCGAATTGATCGCTCCGACGTCGTCGCCCTTTTCGGCCGCCTTGACCTTTTCAATGCTCGCTTCAACGGCCGCTTTCGACGAGGCATCCAGCTTCGAGCCATGTTCCTTCAGCAGCTTTTCGATCTCGTAGACCGAGGTCGATGCCTTGTTCTTGGCTTCGGCCAGATCCCGTCGTTGCTTGTCTTCGGCAGCGTGTGCTTCGGCATCCTTTCGCATCCGGTCAATTTCCGCCTGGTCCAGACCACTGGAGTTCTCGATCCGAACTGAGTGTTCCTTACCAGTCGCCTGGTCCTTGGCCTTCACATTCAGAATCCCGTTCACGTCCAGGTCAAACGTCACTTCGATTTTCGGTTCACCCCGGCGAGCGGGAAGAATCCCTTCCAGATTGAACTGATTCAGCATGCGGTTATCGCGTGCCATCGGGCGTTCACCCTGGAAGACACTGATCGTCACGGCGGTCTGTCCATCGACTGCAGTTGAGAACGTTTCCTTCTTGGTAACCGGAATGGTGGTGTTGCGTTCGACGAGGACCGTCATCACGCCCCCTTCCGTTTCCAGTCCCAGCGACAGCGGGGTAACGTCCAGCAGAACCATGTCCTTGACGTCGCCCGAGATGATCCCCCCCTGAATCGCTGCACCAATCGACACGACTTCGTCAGGGTTCACACCTCGGTGTGGTTCCTTTCCGCCAAACATCTTCTTGACGAATTCCTGGACCTTGGGAACTCGCGTGGAGCCCCCGACCAGTACCACTTCGTCAATCTGGCTTGGCGACAGCTTGGCATCTCGCAGTGCATTTTCCACAGGCTTGCGGCAGCGTTCGATCAGGTGATCGATCATCCGCTCGAACTCGGCCCGGGTCACACTCATCTGCAGGTGCTTGGCACCACTGGCATCGGCGGTGATGAACGGCAGATTGATGTCGGTCGACTGCTGGCCGGACAATTCCTTCTTGGCCTTTTCAGCCGCTTCGCGCAGTCGCTGCAGCGCCATCGCGTCCTTTCGCAGGTCGATCGAATGTTCGGCCTGGAACTTGTCGGCAATGTGCTTGATCAGGACTTCGTCGAAATCGTCACCACCCAGGTGAGTGTCCCCGTTGGTGCTGAGAACTTCCACCAGTTCGTTGTCGACTTCGAGGACCGAGACGTCGAAGGTCCCGCCACCGAGGTCGAACACAGCGATCTTTTCGTTCTTCTTGTTCTGCAGTCCATAGGCCAATGCTGCGGCGGTGGGTTCGTTGATGATTCGATCGACGGTCAGACCGGCGATTTCACCCGCATCCTTGGTCGCCTGTCGCTGAGCATCATTGAAATAGGCCGGCACCGTGATCACGGCACGGGTGACCGTGTGACCGAGATACGCTTCGGCGGCTTCTTTCAGCTTGCGCAGAACCTGAGCGGAAACTTCGGGTGGAGTGTAGGTCTTGCCATGCACTTCGACCTTCACGTATTCGTTTGGTCCTCCGATGACCTTATAAGGGACAATCTTCTCTTCCGATTCCACTTCAGAATGCCGACGTCCCATGAACCGCTTGATGGAGTAAATGGTGTTCTTGGGGTTCGTGACAGCCTGCCGCTTGGCAGGGTCCCCGACCAGACGATCTCCCTTTTCGGTATAGGCGACGACACTGGGGGTCAGTCGGTTTCCTTCCTGGTTGGCGATGACTTTGACTTCGCCACCTTCCATGACCGACACCACGGAGTTGGTCGTTCCGAGGTCGATGCCGATGATGCGTTCTTGAATAGCCATTGGTGTTGGTCCTCTGAAAATATGGTTTGGTCGCTGTTTGAAATCGCGTACGAATTCGCTGAAGGCACGTCACAAAGCACTTTCTGGCATGCCAGTCGGTGTCATTCCTTTATGAGCAAACACCGCGCCAACTCGTGCAGATGCATGTTTGAAATGCCGCAATGTGTTTATTGAAAGAAGGTTATGTGTGAATGACAGAGTTGCAGCTTTGGTCAATTCAATCCATTGCTGCCATTTTGGCGACGATGGCGTTTCGGGGGCGTTTCGGGGTGGGTGTCATTGTGGCAGGATCCCCGGGGCGTTGCTTGGGCTGGTGTCCGTTGTCCCGTTGGGACCAAGGATTTTGTGTCGCATGTGCCCCATGTGCCACGTGTGCCCCAAAGGGGCATCGCATACCAGACCGGGGTGCAACCCCGGGAACAGAAATGGTGAATCGTTCGCGTTCTGAAGGAACGCCGTATCAGGCCGCACCCGGCCTATCTGGGTCGCAACGCGACGAGAAGTTTATCCTGATTCAATATTCCAAGACTTCCTGTGACTTCGTCACCTCGGTAGGCTCAAAGCAGCCAACCGAGGCCACCCCGCGTGTTCGCCATCCAGAGAGGTACGGCGTTCCTTTAGAACGCGGGGATCGGGGGCGTTGACTCCCCAGGACGTTGCCGGCGTTGCCTTGGGCTGATATGACACTCTCCACTCAACAGGGAACTCAGGCGCCTATGGCAAACACCAACATTTTTTGTACAATCAGCCTAGAATTCAGCCCGCCACAATACCGGCTTACTTGAACAATGTGTTGCATACGGAGCGGCGGGCGGCGTCGGGTCTGAAGTTAATGTCGTTTGCCGCCGCCCGGTGAACACAAGCGTTATGTGTTCAATGAGAATCGCAATCTACATACTTGCCCTCAGCGCCGCATGCATCGGCTGTAGCCGCAGCACTGATTCTACACCTGAATCCTCAACGTCAGACGCGTCTTCAACGGTAACGCAAGGCCCACCGCTGAGAGTCACAGCAACAGTGGATGCCCCCGACCCAAAATGGCGAGACATGTTTTTCAAGGATGCGGAACTGCTGTCAAATGTTCCGGAGATCACTGTCACGTCAACTGACGGAAAACTCGTCCGTGTGATCGCAAAAAACGTTGGAACAACCACGCTACAATACTACTCGGCAGGCGCGGAGCACATTCAACTGCTCCAAGAAATCCAAGTTGCCGGACGATGGACTCAATCAAGCTGGGATTGGTGCGGTACCGGCAAAGAGTTGTTCGAGATCGCCCCTACTGAATCTGTTGAGCTTGTGGTCGATTTCTGGGACGACGAAAAGCGGGAGCGTATGCTCGCCAACTTCTCGGAAAAGGATTCCTGTCGTTCGGGGCTCGTCATTCTTGCAACCGAACCTGACAAATAAAACGAATATAACCAATAAGGTTTTGACTTCGCTGGGTCGCAACGCGACGAGAAGTTTCTCCTGATTTAATTTTTCAACACTTCCTGTGACTTCGTCACCTCGGTAGGCTCAAAGCAGCCAACCGAGGCCACCC
>CAZSTW010000237.1:0-6196 GCA_964609845.1 uncultured Planctomycetaceae bacterium
TCGCTGCAGCACGTCATCGTCGAATGTCTTTTGCCTTTCGGCTCCGAGAGGGCCCTGGTCGGTGATGGCCTGCTGGCCCACGACGCCCCACCGCGGGTCAACAGCAGGATCGCTGTGGTCACTGGCACGCGAGTGAATCACATTGCGAGGTCGGCCTCGGAAATTCAGTGGATGTGGGAACTCGGCTTGCTCCGGCATTTCCATCATGTTCAGGTGATAAAGAAACCCGTAAAACTCATCGAAACCATGTACTGTCGGCAGGAACTCGTTCCGGTCGCCAAGATGGCTTTTGCCGAACTGTCCAGTGGCGTACCCCTGCGCCTTAAGCAGTTGTGCCAACGTCACGTCTTCGGGTTGCAGGCCGACCGGAGATCCGGGTTGTCCGACCGATGTGAGACCCGTGCGGATCGGATACTGGCCCGTCAAGAACGCAGCCCGGCCGGCAGTACAACTGGGGTGAGCATAATAGTCGGTGATCATCAGCCCTTCGCGGGCAATCCGATCAATATTCGGTGTTATCACCGCTCCCAACCCACGATGGTATGCCGAGATATCGTACGGAGCCATATCGTCCGCCATAATGACCACGATGTTGGGACGCTCTACAGCGTCGGCCGCACAAGCGACAGAACCAACGAAAGAGAAGATCGCTTCCCCGATAAGAATAGCGACAATCAAACCGCTTGCTGGGGGGCGAAAACTCGGCTGTGTGTCATGCAATCTGCGCGGATCATCCATTACCTTACCCATCTGTGTCAGCGAGGTGTTTCCAGTCCAAGGCTCTTACGAGGATATTTCACAAAGGTCGCCAAGTGCGCCGCGAGCATTGGCTTTACCGCCGCTAAGCCCCACTCAAAGTAGCGATGTCCAGTACTCCGCTGTTCCTTGGGGTCCATGTATAAGTTGTAGACCCACGGCCAGTCGCCCGTGCTCGTCAGAACAGATTCGTCGAGATTACGCATGGGTTGTTGCGTCAGGTAGACACTCGTGTGAATCTTGTACTCCTGCCACCGCATCGCCACCACGCCATTTCCGCCGTACATGAAGACCGCCTGACGGTTAGACCGACCGTCGTCGGCCAGCAGGAACCCCGTCTGATCAATTCCGTCAATGTATCGTTTGTTGGACACATGATCGCCAATGCCTGCAATCGCCAACGAGGTACAAAAAAGGTCCATCAGGTCAAACAGTCCGTCGTTAGCTGGGCGCGGAGGTATGACTCCAGGCCAGTATGCGATGGCGGGCACACGCACACCACCTTCCCATGTCGTTCCTTTCCCGCCACGCCAAGGCTGAAATCCCGAATCGGGCCAGACGTCTTCGTTCGCCCCATTGTCAGATGTAAAAAAGATAAACGTATTTTCCAGCTGACCGCTTTCGCGCAAAGTGCGGACCAGCCGTCCGACGATATCGTCGACCTCGACAATCGCATCCTTGTAGGGGAACCCAGCCGGGCTTCGACCTGCATAACCCGGTGCCGGGTAATTGTCATTATGAACGCGAGAAAATGCATGGATCAGATAAAACGGCTTTTGATCCGCCGCCGCACGCCGCATGAAGTCCACAGAGTAGTCGGCAAACATCTGGTCGATCGTTCCCATCTCCTCCGGGGTTTTAATTTCTTTGACCGTACGGTTCGGAGATCCTTTCTTGCCGGTCGACACTTCGGGAATCGCCAACTTGCGCAACGCATCCAGTCTCTCAGGACGAAGAACTAAGTCGGGATAAATGCGAGGATCGATGGCTTGCGTCATCTCGGAGGCCACACCGAGGATTCCGAAGTATTCGTCATATCCGACTTCGTGGGGACGAGTCCCTTCGGCTTCGCCAAGATGCCATTTGCCCGACAGGGCCGTCCGATAGCCTGCTGCCGACAAGATTCGCGCCGCTGTGTCCTCTTCCTGCCATGGATTAAAACGCAACGCTTCGCCTGCCATCAGTGGACGCGTAAGCCCGGTGCGAACCGGAAACCGACCGGTCATCAGAGAAGCTCGCGTCGGAGTACAGGTTGATTGGGCGTACGCAGAAGTCAACCGCAGTCCCTCCTGCGCCAGCTTGTCAATGTTCGGTGTCGGTGCCCCAATCACGACACCGCCGCCGTTGGCGCCGATGTCTCCCCAACCCATGTCATCTACCACGATCAAAAGAATGTTCGGCGGCCGACCCGCTTTTGCTCGAAGCGAGGCCAGTTTGTCTCGGGCGGTCTTTTCCTGCTCTGGACGTGGAATTGCAGGTTCCAAGTGGTCCGCAATGCGTATCGTCTTTTCGAGCGGGTTCTGAGCCCACAGTTTAGGTGTCAGTCCTATACAGTTGAGTATTGTGAAGTACGCAATTGCATGCAGTGGTTTCATGATGGTTCTCTAAAAAACGTACCAAAGATTGCGGAAGCTGAGCGATTGCTTGAACACAGGCCGTAGAATGTATTCGACCTGAAAACCGCACTTCCCGCTGCTTGTCGCCGCCCCAGTTGTTTGTCAGCGTTTGCTTGCAGCGGGATTGTTCGCCGTCTCCTGGTACAAGAGCCTGGCCCACTTGCCACTCCTTCGAACGTACAGCACCGAGCAATTCACGGCCGAGTAGCTCTCCCGCACTCCCTTGCGCTCCGCTTCGTAAGACGCGGGGTACAGGATCACTGCCGTGTCCTCACTGACTCGCAATAACGATGCCTTCCCAATTGTGTACGTCTTCGGATGCAGATCATCGAGGTTCTCGATCATCTTTTTGCGGTCGATGACGGTTCCATCGGCGAATAGACATGTTGCCTTATCAGCCAGAATTGCCTTGAGGTACTCCTTGTCACCCTTCGTCGTTGCCTCCCAACTGCGTTTCTCGAGTATGGTCAAATCATTTAGTAGTTGAGCATCAGTTGCCGAATCCTCGTTGACGGCCGTTTCCTGATATTGCAGTTCCTGCCACTTGCCATCGTTCTTGACCCACAAAGCTGTCACAAGGCTATTCGACGGCAGCGGCTTTCCTCGATAGGTGCCTTGGACATTGAGTTCATAGGCCAGCAGGACACAGGTTTCGGTGACGGTTGTGACCGACATCGGACCTGGGGAGTACTTGTCGTATTTTAGATCCGCCAGAGTACGCAATTGATCATCCAGACGCTGCATTCCAGCGAATGGTGTGATTGCGAAGTGATTGGGGGCCATCAGGGAGCGGACTTTGGTCGCATCTTGTTTCGCAAATGCGTCATTCAGTGACTCGATCGCGGACTTCACATCACTCACTGGGTCCGCTGCGTCTACCGCTGAAACGACGAACAACACCAGAAGGGCTGATAGATAACGCATGACATATTCCATAGACCAAAGGGCAATTCAATCACGTGCATGTAACTCGAACGTCTCACGACCGTTGGCAGACGCCGTTCTGAATCGAGACGAAAACCTGCACCACACGTTCACAACGCAGAGAGAATTCTACGAGTTTCACTTGGAAAGGAGACGAAGAGACCATTTGATGATCAACAATTGCGCAAACACGCAAAATCGTTCTCGTAGACAGCGGCAGGCACTCGAGAACAAGCCACAAGTGTAGCATGAGTATTTCGTGCCACGCTCCAGGCAATGAGCAGATCGAGTGCTGTTTTGCGGAAAAGAGACAAGATTCATGTCTGCTTTTGAAAGCATTCAGATTGTCAGCATTACGCTGGCGAGTGTTGGTAACAACGCAATGTGGGATGCTGCAATGCAAGTGTTACCAATGAATGAGATTGATGAAAACCGTCCTGTCATCGTCCGAGTGACGGATGGCAAGTGTCATCGGATCTGCATCACCCGCTTGAACGGGGTGCCGACCCTCGTTGAATCGAGTGTCCCCTATCGTTTCAATGAAATTGCCATCCGATTTCAGGCGAGTTGGAATGCGACGGACGTCAGCAAGCAGGTCGTCACGTCCATTACAATGTGATTGAACGCCGCAATTGCGTTCATACGCACGATTCTCGGCAATGGCTGATTCGCGAAAAAGAAAATGCCTCCGCTGATGGGTTTCCCCTGGCAAGCTCCCCAACTCGCCACTCCATAAGCAGAAGCATGACGCTGAACTTAGGTTAGGAACTGCTGGCACCAAACCAAAAGAACCAGAAAGATCTTAAAAAGCGAATTCACGCTCGCGATTGCATTCGTGCGCATTTTGATGGCCACGAAGAACACTTCTCACACATCCACGGTATCGCCAACCATTCTCCAGGGGTTGCAAGCTGTCGTCGACCAGTCTCCCAAGACCAGATAGCCCGGGTTAGGGCCTTCGTGCTTCCCCGGACTCGCGACCTGACCGACCTTTAACTTTTGACCGGTGCGAGATCGGGCAAACTCGTCGGACTAACGATGTCGATGCTCGACTGGACTGGTCCCGTGTGGTTGGCCCGCCTCACTGACCACAAGACGGTTCATCATGGGAAGGAGAGGTTTTTGGCTTTTTGGGCCGCAAGCGCAGGCAATACTACTGAATTACCTGACCGCAAAACCGTCAAATCGACTCTTCAAGATCAGTCGCCGCTGGTACGGGCATTCAGTTGCGGCTGCGTGCGATGAACTGGGAATCGCGCGCTGACGCCCCACTGGCTGCGACACACCGCAGCGACAAGACTCCGTGACGAATACGGCCTGGAAATCGCGCAGGTGATGCTTGGGCACAGCCGAGCGGACATGACGCAGGACTATGCTGCGATGAATCTGGCAAAAGCGGTCGAAGTAGCTCGCCTCTCTGGATAACGACCCATCAACAAACGCCAGTTGCATGTGAAGACTAGCGAAAAAACACCAACGTTGACCGTAACTCGGTTTGCGTGAAGATTAACGGACTTGATTGTGCCCACTTCACTCAAACCGGGAGTTGCAGATGATTGACGTTCAGACCGAGTCGCTAATTCGCTTGGGCGAAGCGGCGAAATTATTTCCAAGCCCCCAAGCCCGGCGACGCTCTTTCGGTGGACGCTTCATGGCGTTCGCGGTCAGAGGCTCGACTCGGAACTCGTAGGCTGCGTGAGATACACATCCGCGGCCGCAGTTCAGCGATTCATAACACGGTCTGACTCAGCAACTTTGCAACCCGTTGCAATCACTGAGGAAGACCGCGTCAGGATTGCTCAGTCGGCACGCCAAGCCAAAACCCTGGCCAAACGAGGGACAACTCTCCCCTCCGAGCGGCTACGGGATCGAAGATTCCATAATTGAGTCCGAGGAAGTGGATCAATTGTTCAAGCTGGCGCTTCGCCAGCGATGTCGTTTCACGTAATGGATGTAGAACCGTTGATCGAGATCAGATTTGATTGTCCAGAGGTAAACGCACGCGGAGTTCTTTGAGGAGCAGCGAAACAGGGACTTTTCACCGCCACCAAATGAAAAGGGGCCACTGAAGTGTAACTGTATCGCTTCCGTATCTGCCATCATCAGTTTCTCCATTAACGATTGTATGCCGCCAAAGCATTGCTTGAGACAGACGTGTCACGACAGGTTATCCGCGTCAAAGTAGGGTGTCACCTGCATTGGCGTGTCGAACTTGTAGCTCAGATCGCCCCGACACCTCACATATGCCTCCCGACCATCAGCACTTCGGTCTTCACGTAATCGATCTGGTGCTCGCGCCGTCATTCGCTGGGGAAGAAGTTCTTCAGGCGAGAAGTCTGGTCAAAGCGAATGTGGAACTCAATTTCCGGAAATTTCTCGTCGCATGAATGTCCTCCAGGCTGACTGGTCAAGAGGGTAGAATTGGGCTAGCGTCTTCAATTCTTGAGACGCACGTTCAGCCTTCGAATATTGGAGATCACGGATGTTATCCAAGAGAACCTGGTTGATCATGGGGGCGATTTCGATCGTCCTCGGTTGCGTCGCTTTCTACGGCGACTACTTCCATGTGAATCGAGGATTAGTCGGCATTCTGGCGGTATGGCTTGCTAAGAATGCCATACTCGGAATTATGTGACGAGTTCGTCTCGCGAACAGTCGCTGGAGAGGGGATCGAATGGCGGTCCCTCTCCAGCGACTCTGTGATCGAGCGCGAATTGAGTCTGCAACACGAGGTACCTCAGTCGAATCCAAGCTGCGATTTGACGAAGTATGGCCTTGATCATCTCAGCCGAAGTCGGAGTTGATCGATTACTGTGTTAGCAGCGATACCGTTTTCGCATTTCTTCGGTCGCCGCTCTGGCGTACAGGGAGGGCAAATTCTGCAACCGATATCGGTGTCG
>CAZSTW010000238.1:0-6015 GCA_964609845.1 uncultured Planctomycetaceae bacterium
TTCAGACCAGATTGGAAGCAGGTGCAACACAGAGGCACAGAGAATCACAGAGGAAGCGGCGGACTCAAGCTCTGTGCTCTCCGTGCCTCTGTGTTTCGAAGTCTTCGTCATTCAAGCTTTGGTGGGCCGGCGCTCGAAGCGAGCTGGTCCCACCCTACCGGAACGCCGATTCGCTCAAAACCAGCGCAGTTAAATGCGGTGTTTGATCGATTTTCGATGCAATTTTGCACACCCAAAAAGACTCTCCAACCCTCAACTTTCGCGAAACAGCCGGTAAGACAAGCGTTTAGAAGAATTTTGTCCTTGCGGACTAAGATTTGCGATACTAGTCTGGTACGACATTGCAGTCGACGAGCGGCTGCGACAGAATCTGTACCCAGTCCCATCGGAACGCTCGTCAGCATCACCTCTCTTGGAGAAACCAGACCATGACCAGAACCCGCTTGATCCCAAACAAGAAGCCGCGACGCGGTTTTACGCTGATTGAACTTCTGGTGGTGATTTCGATCATCGCTGTGCTCGCCTCACTGATCGCCCCAGCCGTCCAATCGGCTCGCCGCGCTGCTCGTAAGGTCCAGTGCCTGAGTAACATGCGTAACGTCGGCGTGGCCATGCAGAACTTTGCATCATCGAACAATGGTTCGTTGCCAGCGATGGTTTCCACTCAAACTGTGACGAACAGCAGCGGTCAGCAGGGCGTCATGACTGTTCCCTGGACAATCCTGCTGCTGCCGGCACTTGATAACTCCGCGTTGCTCAAGAACATCCGCAACGATGCACTCGTGGCTGCAGGAGTTGCAACCGTCAACACTGGGGCGGGCTTCGAGAACGTCGCGATCGAAGTTTTCACCTGCCCAGACCATGTCGCCGCTTACAAAAAGCCGGGTGGCCTGAGTTTCGTCGTCAATGCTGGCCATATGCCGAGCGCAGGTTGGGGATCTGGAACAAATAACACCCCCGCGTCCATTGACTGGTTTGCGGCTCCCACACCAGGCGACGCAACGGACATTGCGATTGGTCAAGCAACGGGAGTGGTATGGCCGCAAGGTTATACGAGCTCACTGGAATATGTCTCAACGGGAGATGGAACCTCAACGACCCTGCTGATCACGGAAAACCTGCAGGCAGGTCCCTGGTATGATACTTCGACCCGTGGCCTTGGTTTCGGTATCCAGATGCCTGCAACCATCACGGGAGCTTACGGGAATGCCGGCGGAACAGGGACAAACCAACTCTACATTACGGCCGCTTCAAGCCCGGACGCTTACTTCATTAATCGCAACCTGTCTGCTGGACAGTACACGGCACCACGCCCCAGTTCACAGCATGCGGGTGGTGTCAACGTCATCATGTGTGACGGCGCAGGAAAGTTCCTGAACGAAAGCATGGATAAGATCGTTTACACGAAACTGATGACATCCAACGGTGTCGCATACGGTGAGCAGGCGCTGGATCAAGCGTCCTACTAAATTGGTGCACTTGCACCTGCTGGAATCCCAAGAGAGTCACCCGCCGATCGAATGATTGGCGGGTGATTTTTTTTGTTACAACGACAAACGGATACTGAGAGAGCCGGCGTTATGGCGGTCATTTGAATTTACGGCCCAGGAATTGCCATGGATTCTCGCCTGGTATTCAAAATCTCCTGAATCGGGAACTTAAATACCGGATCGAACAGGAGAAACCAGCCATGATCAGAACACGAAATGCTGCCATTCCGTTTTCGCGTCGTGGACTCACGTTGATTGAAGTGCTCGTTGTGATTTTGATCGTCGTACTGCTGGCGTGCTGGATAGTACCTGCATTGCAGTCGGCTCGAGTGAACAACCGCCGCCTGAATTGCTTGCACAACATTCTAAGTGTCGGGATCGCTATGCAGAATTATGCCTCAACTTACAGCGACCACTTACCTGAACTGGTATCGACCAGGGGCATCACCAACAATTTGGGGCAGCAAGGGAAAATGTCTGTTCCATGGACCGTCCAGTTGTTACCGTCGTTGGACGAATGCAAATTGCTCAAGAACATTCGAGCACATGCGATAGTCAACCAGGGTGTTGCCTCAATCAATCTCGGCGAGGGGTTCGAAAATGTGGCATTTGGAATCTACACCTGTCCCGACAGTTCCGCTCATAGCAAGCCCGGGCAGCTGAGCTATGTCGTGAACGCCGGGCATATGCCACACAATGTCTGGGGGACATCAACGAACAATTCACCGGCACTGGTTGACTGGATGGCGCCTCCCAATCCCGGTGACGCCAATGACATCGCAGTCGGGCAGGCGACTGGTGTGATCTGGCCCGAAGGATACGCCAGTTCGCTGGAATACGTCGCGACGGGTGACGGCTTATCGACCACGATTCTGTTGACTGAAAACCTTCAGGCTGGCCACTGGTACGATACTCAAACCAGTGCTCTCGGCTTTGGAATCCAGCTTCCCGTGTCGTTGAAGACAACCTATCCCAATGCCGGTTCGACGAGCGATCCGCTGCTCGTCGACCTGGCCCCAAGTCCAGGCAACTGGTTTATCAATCGGAATCGGTCAGCAGTTCGCGGTAAAGCTCCACGCCCCAGTTCAAATCATCGGGGTGGAGTCAATGCCGCCTTCGCTGACGGTGCAGTCAGGTTTCTGTCCGATGGTATTGACGAGAGGGTATTCATCAACCTGATGACGTCCAATGGAGTTACGTATGGGGAACAGGGTTTGAGTACGTCCTGGGGACGTTGACAACGACGTACACTGATGGCGGCTCGCTGGCGATCCGCCGTGGATCAACCAGCCCCCAAAGGGAGGGCAAGGCTCCATAATCGCGACTTGGTCTTCAACTCCAACTCCGGTTCGGCAGGGGCCTCACCGCCTCACCCTCCCGTCACGGGAATCGTTGACCATGAGAACGCATCGCATTCAAGTGGGCGTCCCGCCAGCATCAAACTACAGCGTCTAACTCATGTTTCGACGCGACAAGGAAGTGCGACGCGTACCAGCCAGTTCAAATCATTCGTCTGAATGGCTCGCCCCAATTTTGTACGCGGTTCCAACCGCCAAAAAGAAGAACACCACATCAATTATTCCGAAGCTGCTTGTGAAAAGATGAATGAAGCGTTGGGCACTTGTCAATTTCACAAGGTCGGCATCGAATTCCTCAACCGGCAAGAATTGCATAATCAAAAACACGAGAAGGAGTTTCCCTCCCACGATCGAAACTGCCGATCCGACCGCAGCAATGATTCCCGCCGTCGATTCGTCCATCTCCTTGGCAGCGAAGCGAACAGAGGCGCCGACTAGAACACCCACGCCCCATGCAATCCAGCCGATTTCGTACTGGGTGAGGATAACAATGACGCACCAGATGATGGCACCAGCACCGCCACTGAGACAGGCTGCCAGGATCGCAGCCATTGGCCCACCCCACGAGAATCCGGAAGACTGACGGCTGGCTTTACGTTTTTTCTTCGGCCGTTCCTCCCAATCGTCATCATCCGAGTCCCTGGATCTTCGCTTCTTTCTGGCGGGCAGGGCTGGCAAGTCATCAAGTGCTTCGCCTTCCGAGCTGACGGAATTTAATCCGGCGAATTCGTCGTCTTCTGATGGCTCAACGGACTGCTTTGCCGCCGGTCTGGCTGACCTCTTCACCGAGGCAGGTTTGCGGGATGGTACCGCCAAATCATCGTAGTCGCTTTGAGATTCTGTTGGATCGGCAATCGGAAAGCTGGTGTCGCACGCCTTGCATTTTACCTTCTTCCCGATCAGGGATGGCGAGACCTTGTAGGACTTACTGCAATCTGGACAGTTGACGGTAATCATCTTCAGCCCCAATGTGACTGGTGTGACGTCCGCATTGAGTTTCCTCTCGCCACCAAGCGGACGAAGCCGTTTGTAAAACCGCGATAGATCATGACGATTCGTCTTATGAAAGACGAGTGTCCGACGAGGATTCAATGCCGGGAGGAGACAATGCTATCCACATCTTTATCCCTCGGAGTCGTCTCCGAGGGACGCTGCCCCGAGGTTCGGGTGGCCTGATCGAATTGCGAAAGCCGGTTTTATAACTGGAAAATGAACAGGGCAGGTATGCACAGGTATAGGGTGCCACGATCTTGGAGTCTGCGACAAGGTCGTGCTGAATTTCGTTTCGAGCTCAATTGAAAAATGGATCTCAGTACCCATGAAATACCGAATATTCGCAAGATGCAAATAAGACACGGCCTTGTCGCAGACTCCAAGACCGTGGCACCCAGCCCTTCCGATGGAAGCCTCAGTTTGCATGACCTTTCGGGACGCCGAGCGCGCCTCCACGACCTGTTGTGGTGGTCACATGGCGCAAATTGAGTACATCACAAAAGCAGGGTGACCAGCTCGCTTCGAGCGCCCGCCCACCAGAAAGAAACGTCCGGAATTAATGGTGGGCCGGCGCGGCGAAGCGCCACGGGTCCCCCCCTACGAGAAGTTTTCGGCCGTTTTGCCTTGGCGTATCAATGACTCAAGCCCGCCAGGTGACTGGCGGGCTTGAGCAGACCTGAGGTCGTCGCAAGTTGACGCTTGGTAGAAAAACTCACTTCATGAAGAAGTCGGTTGGTCCACGGAATGTGTAATACGGGTACTGAATCATTCCGGCTGGCAGGCCTGGTTGAGGCGCCACGGTGTTCTGAGGCCAGTCGAATCGATAGGTCTGGTAGTGTTGAGGACAACCTCCGGGACCGCAATTTCCGTCGTTGCATCCCCCCTTACATCCACAGTGCTGGCAACCACCTTGTGGGCAACCGCGGCCATATTCGCAGGCAGGGCAGCCAGCGGCTGACCCTTGCGTGGTGTAGGTTCGATCGCGATCCGTGTAGTAACCCTGCGGCCCCGCGTAGTAGCCCCCTTCGTAACCGAAGTTGTTGTCACGGAAACCGTTGTACGCCTTGAAGTCGTGATGCGGGTGTCCCAGTTTGGAGCCTCGAACAGCATCGCCATAACCCGGCGCAGAACCAATAATTGGCCCCATACTTTCGTCCGGTGCCCCTGGTGCTGAAGTAACCGGGCCGGATGGGGATTGCCCACGAACCATCTGTCGTGATTGTCCGCAACCCACCAAAGTGCTGGCAGCCAGCAGAAGTGTTAATCCCCAGCTTGCTTTAATACTCATGAAAACTCCCCCGAGAACTGTTCGGCCGGCTTCCGGCGACCGCCTGATCGGCGGCTTCATCGCTCGCTCTCAGTTATCGGCAGACCGACCGGAAAAACACGAACATTCCTTACAGCAATTACAATCATCTTTCTGAGTACAACTGACGGTTCTTGCAGAATCTGCGTAATCGGATTAACTTACCAGCTGTCGTTGAATCGCGAAAAATGGTGTTTCGCGGATTCAGCGAATCGAGTAAACCGTTTTCAGAGAGTCAGTACCGTCCGAAAGCGAGTTGATGGCAGCTCAGACTCGGACGGCGGCGCAAGCAGATTGCGCTGGTTCGATGCGATGAGTCCGGTCAAGGGAGTGTGGAGTGTTTGTCGCAGCCTCATCACGATGTTTTGAAGATATGAGCCTCGCGGAGGCCTGTCAGCAGGTGTCCGATCTGGGTTACGACAAGATCGAAATCTGGATGGACGAGCAGACGGAACATCTGAAGCCGTCATTTGTTGCGGCAAGCCCTGAGCGGTTTTTCACACTCTATCGTGAGTGGACCCGACTGACTCCGGTGGCCATCTGCATGGAAACCGACGTCTCTGCATCTGACTTTGAAGCGATGTGTCGTGTCGCCAAAATGATGAAGATCACGCAGATCACCATTCCCGCTGGCGTGCTGGGAACGCCATTTAACGAAGAAATCGACCGTTTGCGCAGTCTCCTCGCCGCTGCGAACTTTTCGGGAATTCGCGTATCGCTGAAAACCAAAGCGGGTTACCTGACGGAAGATCCACAGACTGCCGTCGAATTGTGTCAGGCGGTCCCTGGCCTGGGGCTGACGCTTGATCCGAGCTATTACATGACCGGCAGATATGCCAATCAGTCACACGATCAAGTCTATCCGTAC
>CAZSTW010000239.1:0-5750 GCA_964609845.1 uncultured Planctomycetaceae bacterium
TTCCTGGAGGACACCATCGAAATGCGATGCCAGGAGAGAGTTCTCGGCGATCGCCAGCTTTTTCCCCTTCAAAATCAGAACTGAATTGCAATGTCATCGGAAGATCAACTGTTCCATTAACTAGCGTCGTTGGGACTTGCTCCTTGCCGTTCTCGCTCGCAAGAAATCTCGCCCACAACTCATTGGATGCTTGCAATAACACGATGTAGAACAAGACGGCCAGTAAGACAACGAGATGCTTTGTGCACATTTATATTCCCCTACTCCCTCTCTGTTTCGTCCAATTCGAGTGCTCGCGGGAACCGAAACGGGGGAACCGCAAATGGGGACAGGTCCAATACTGTTCAGCAAGGATAAGAAAAGGGGGACAGGTCGACCTTTCCCCTTTTCCGGCTCTGGTGGACCATGCTTACCTCACTTCATCGGATGCTTCTGGAAGAACTCCCACATCAGGTCGTTGGCTGAGATATTCCTGGTGGATATTCCAAGCATCTTTAGCCGTGGCTCCTGACCCGGCCAAGTATGCCCGCCCCCTTCGATCACGACTAGCACGACCTCGGAATCATCCTTGCCGCTGCCGTAAGTCGACCTTGTGATCGTCGTGCCGTCTTTAGCTGTATCGGGGATCTTCGTGACGACCGGTTCTTTATCGCAACCGTTGGCCTTCACCCACGCCTGGATTGAATGATTGACGGAGTAGAAATCCGTGCCAGATGGCCCCTTACCCTTGCCGCCCTTGAAGGGAGCGTGTTCATCGTCGGTTCCGTGGAAGTGGATGACCGACACGGGGCGTTTCGGATTGCAGGTTTCGGTTCCCATCGGACCACCGACCGGGGCAATGGCGGCAATGCGATCCGAAAGCTCTGAAGCAAGCAGGTACGACATGATCCCGCCATTCGACATGCCGGTAGCAAACACTCGCTTGGGGTCGATGTTCACTGATTTGGCGAGATCATCGAGAAGCTTCCGAGTGAAATCCACATCATCAATCTTATTGTTCATGGCATAGCCGCAGCAGTTGCCGCCGTTGAACGTGAGGATTTTCTCCAACCGCCCGGTCCCGTTAGGATAAACCACGATGAAGCCTGCTTCGTCGGACTTCTTGTTGAGGCCGCTGAACACCACCATGTTGTCGGCATTGGCCCCCCCGCCGTGGAAAGCGAGGATCACCGGCGTCGGCTTCTTCGAGTCGTACTTGGACGGAATATGGACGACGTAGTTACGTTTCAGATCGCCCACAGTCAGCGGGCGGGCGTGATCGCCGGGGCCAAGAGGATTGGCTCCGAGAACTGTCACCAGAATCAAAGTATGAAGTGCCGTCATTTGTTTTCCCTGCCAACCTGGAAATTATTCTCTCGTAAATTCCGTTTACCACATAGGCTGAGATCCCCCGCACGCGAGACCGCCACAGCCATTAAACCGGCCCGAACCGAAAACACCTCAGCCAAAACGGGCTATAACAGAGTTGAAATGCCCAACGTACCGCCACGATCACGTATAGCTGTACTCGGTCAAAATTCCGTGCAAAACCCCGTCCATAGGCTACCGAATCTCCGACTGATTGAGGAGATCGAAGAGAAAGCGATGGCAGAGAAGTCGACGGGGATTCGGGACCGAACTTCAGGCTTCAAGATGCATCTTGGAGCCTGCGACCTGGGTGTTGGGGTGGTCCCGACTGCCGCTTAGGCTACCGCTGGGTGGCCCCGGTTGCCCGTCTTCGGGCTACCGGGGTCGCGAAGCGACAAGAAGTTTTACACAATACCGATCGCTTTGGAAGCCTCTTGTGACTTCGTCACCCCGGTAGCCGAAGCGGCAACCGGGGCCACCCTGCGGGGTGGCACTGTCCTAGATTACAGGATCAATGCAATTTATGAACTCTATTGGGTGCCACTGGCGATCGCCTTGGATCGCCAGTGCCGGAGTGCATGCCTTGCAGAACAGACTTCTGTGGCAATGTCCCGAATCGCTCATCGATTGGCATAAAACGTCTGCTGACTACACTATACTTTTGTAAGTCGCAAATTATGTGTGAGGATGAACTTCTCGTCGCGTTGCGACCCAGGTAGGCCGAGTACGGCCAACCCGGGCCACCCGTCGTACATTTCGTGAATGCGAACAACCTGACCTGAAGTCACGCCGATCGCGTATCGTCGACCTTATACGCTTCGACCTCGAACGGATTATCGAGATAGGCGTTTTGGCCTCTCATTCCAACCCAGATGCTGCTGGCCAGGT
Organism: uncultured Planctomycetaceae bacterium; assembly: GCA_964609845.1. Classification (GTDB taxonomy): domain Bacteria; phylum Planctomycetota; class Planctomycetia; order Planctomycetales; family Planctomycetaceae; genus Schlesneria. The sequence continues at coordinate 2,236 of CAZSTW010000239.1, forward strand.
AGGCGGGGATGAAGAACGGGCCCCAGCGTTCGTACTGGCGGACGTGGACTCGTTCGTGGCGGCGTGTACGATGCAACGATTCCTCGTCGCACCCCAGAACGACGTGCCCCAGGGTGATCGCGGCGATTGGACCGACCCAACGGTTGCCTCGGGTCAAGATTGTGGAGACCCAGCCTCCGTGGGCTTCCAGAACTCCATCGACGATGCGGCAGCGACCGCCCGTCAACAGCCCCAGCAGCGTGAACAGCAGGCCAATGGCAGAGCCTGGAAAAACCCAGATGTAAAGAAGCGGGCGAAGTAGTCTCATCGGTTCACCGGGTCGAGTCAGTTCAACTCAACCGCCTCCTCCCAGTGTTCATAGAGCTTTGTCAGGGCTTCCTTTGATGATTCATAAAGGCTCATGTTCGCCTTCATCCGGGCCGCATCCCGGTGGAAGGCGGGATCGACAAGATTCGCTTCGCACTGCGCCACCGTTGCTTCCGTGGCGGCGATTTCGGCTTCGATCTCTTCGACCTTGCGATACGGAAACTTTCGCTTGCGGCGTGGTTCCCGTGATGACCGGCGATCGTCGGATGCCGGCCCTTTTGAGGACGCGGGTGAGCGTTCCGCAGCCGCTTTTAACTCGGCATCGCGATTCTTGAGAAACAGCACGTAGTCGGAGTAATTCCCGTCGTAACAGGCCCAGTGTCCCGGTTCGACGACGAGGACGTGTGTGGCGACGCGATCCAGGAAGTATCGGTCGTGACTGACGAACAACAACGTCCCGTCGAATTCCTTCAAAGCCTGTTCCAGCGAATCGCGCGACCAGAGATCCAGGTGATTGGTGGGTTCGTCCAGCACCAGAACATTCGGTTCCAAAGCCGCGATCCGGGCCAGGGCGACCTTGCTTCGTTCGCCGCCGCTCATGGCTCCCACCTGCTGCAGTGCCAGTTCCCCTTTGATTCCGAACTTGGCCAGATGATCGCGTAGCTGTCCGTCGGTGTATTTGGCAACGTCAGGAGGCCGGACCGCTTCCATTGCGTCCATTTCCGGATCGACGCTCGATAGCTGCTGGTCGAAATAGGCGACGTTGACTCCCGTCCCGAATCGGACTCGACCGGAGTCCGGTTTCAGTTCTCCCAGCAACGTCCGCAACAGTGTCGTCTTTCCCGCACCGTTCGGACCAAGAATCCCCCAGCGTTCACCTCGTTTGACCTGCAGAGTGACATTGGAAAACAGCGGCTTTCCGGGGACAAATCCTTTGGTCAGGGAATCGGCATCAATGACCCAATCGCCGGTCCGCGTGGGATCGGCGAATGACATCGTCGGGCCTGCGATATCGGCGATCGTTTCGACAACTTCTACTCGGGCCAGCTTCTGCTCGCGGTCTTTCGCCTGCTTGGACAGTTGTCCGAATTTGTTTTTGCGGATGTACTCTTCGGTCTTCTCAATGTACTCCTGCTGCTTTTCGAACGTCTTTTGAGCGACCGCCTGTCGTTCCCCTCGCAATTGCCAGTACTTGGAAAAGTTACCGGGATAGTCAGTCAGCTTGCCGCGATGCTGTTCGAGGATGCGGGTGCAGACGCGATCGAGAAAATAGCGGTCGTGGCTGACGACAATCATGGCTCTGCCAGAGTCGACCAGAAACTGTTCCAGCCACTGAGTCGCCGCGATATCCAGATGGTTGGTCGGTTCGTCGAGCAGCATCAGATCGGGGGCTCGCAAGAGCATCCGGGCGAGCAGCACCCGGTTTTGCTGCCCGCCGCTGAGTGTCGCCAGCGGTTGATCGTATTGTGACTTATTGAAGCCGAGTCCCTGCAGGACCTCGTCGATTCTGTGGTCGACGTGAAAGCCTTCCAGACGTTGCAGTTCGTGCTGAACGAAATCGTATCGCTTATGAAGTCGCCCCAGTTCATCAGGCTGGTCCTGCTTTGCCATGGCGTGAACGATTTCGTCCGCTTCGCGCTGCAGAGCGAAAATCGTCGCCAGCCCTTCACGGGCCTCTTCGATCAGTGTTCGTCCGGCGGCGAAGTCCGGATGTTGTTCCAGCAGAACGACATCGGCCGATGTGGCCAGCTGAAGTTGACCTGAATCCGCATGGTCGAGACCCGCGAGAATTCGCAGCAGTGTCGTTTTTCCGGCTCCATTCGGGCCAACCAGTCCGATTCGGTCGCCGCTGCGAATGTCGAACGTCGCCCGGTTCAAAACGGGTTCGACATCAAACTGGCGGACAAGATCGGTGGCTGTCAGCAGGATCATCGGAAAACAGATATTCCAAGTGTGAAACGGTCGCAGCGTCAATCGGCCGCAGATGCGTGGGGCGTTTTATATCGGGGGGCGACTGAATCTGTCGACGCTGAACCGATGAGAAGTGTCAAGAAGAATGGAGAAGTCTGGCGAACTCTCTTGCCCGTCCGCAGCGGTCTACCTAGAATGCTCGTTCGCACGAGGGAGCGTGCAATCGAAATACCTGACACGAGTTGCGGCGATTTCTCCCGATTCGACCGCGATCAGAGTGAGTTCCTGTCTTGGCGATCGCCGATCATCACCCCCGAAACCGGATTGCCGTCCTCGGATCTACGGGGTCAATCGGTACCAGTTGCCTGGATGTCATCGCGGCACATAGTGATCGGCTTGAGCTCGCAGGAATAACGGCACACGACCGTTGGACCGCGCTCGCAGAGCAGTCACATCGCTTTCGACCTCGCTGGGCCGTCGTCTCCAACGCCGATCATCGCCCCTCGGTTCAACAGCCGCGGTTTGCACAAGGGACAGAACTGCAATTTGGCGCCGAGGCGGTTGAGAGGCTGGCGGCCCATGCCGACGTCGACACTGTCGTCTGCGGGATTGTTGGCGCTGCCGGACTACGAGGAGCCTGGGCTGCCATCGAGACCGGCAAGCGGGTCGCCATCGCCAACAAGGAAACACTTGTCGTTGCCGGTCCGCTGGTGATGCAACTGGCATCAAAAACCGGTGCCGAAATGATCCCGGTCGACAGTGAGCACAGTGCGATTTACCAGTGCCTTCAGGCTGGCAGACGAGCCGACGTCAAACGAATTATTCTGACTGCCAGCGGAGGCCCCTTTCGCGGTTGGTCGAAAGAGCGACTGGAATCAGAAGTTACTGTCGAACGAGCACTGGCACATCCGACCTGGCAGATGGGGCCAAAGATCACCGTCGATTCAGCCACCATGATGAACAAGGCCCTCGAAATCATCGAGGCTCGCTGGCTGTTCGGGTTGGAAGCCGATCAGATCTCGGTCGTCGTTCATCCGCAGTCGATCGTCCATTCGATGGTGGAATTCGTCGACGGTTCCGTGGTCGCACAACTCTCGCCACCAGACATGAAGCTGCCAATTCAGTATGCTTTGACATATCCGGACCGCTGGAGCGGGGTCAGTCCCCGGATGGATTGGACGCAGTCCAGTCACCTGGACTTCCTGGTTCCGGATCTGGATGCGTTTCCGGCATTGCAGTTGGGATTTGAAGTGGCCCGCCGTGGCGGTGCCAGTGGTGCCGTGCTGAATGCGGCCAAT
>CAZSTW010000240.1:0-5713 GCA_964609845.1 uncultured Planctomycetaceae bacterium
CTATCGTCGGCGCAAACGTCCAGGCTGCCAGCCATGCATGATGAGGGTTTCGTCCAAGTTGCAGCAGGTGTTGCTGCAGGTCTCCGACCAGCCGCTGTTGTGCACGACTCAATTCTTCATCGAAACGAACAGGCTCGGGAAAGAAAAGTGGGCGGACATGATGTCTCAAGGGCCCTCCTCCCAGGGGCTGTCGTGTTTCAATAAATAGTGGAATGGAAAATCGCATAACGGCCTGACGTTTGATGTGACGAGTAACTCAGTCAGCTTCTGGCTGCGGCTGCGTTCCCAGAACCGAAGCCTCGATTTCGTTTTCGTAGCGAATCCGAATCAGCTCGTTGAGAACCGATGAGAAATTCGTAGCGAGCGACCTGTTTTCGTTGAGGTTATACGTTCGACAACGTGACTTCTTGCCGAGTTTTTCGATCGTCCCCTGTCTGCCGATCCCGGCGGGTGGCTGGTACTTTTCACCCTCAATCGCCTCCGCAGTCACCAGGCACGGGGAATCAAGAGTTCCCTTCACGAATACATGAATACCCGCTTCGGACGCTAGTCTGGGAAAGATTCCCTTGCCTGCAAATCCCCAGGCCAGTCCGACAACCGAATCGGGCATCTGGTTCAGATACGATTCCCGATTTTTAATTGGCCGTCGCCACAAGGGGCCCGCATCTGGATTCTCGTACTCGACGAGCTTTGAATCTTTGCCGTTCTGTACTGCGGTGAATTCCCACAGCTCTGCTCGCGTCACGCCAGCTTGATGTGCCACGTCGCCATATCCCACGACGAGCGTTTTCAGCGGAATCTGATGTTCACTGAAAATCGCCAGTGTGATTGTGTCGGGAACAACAAACTGTCGCAGGTAGACTTCGTTCGCCAGTCGCGACCATTCTGCTTCGAGACGACTGGCTTCGTTTGCATCAAAATCACTCTTGATGTTTTTGACAAGAGCCGACAGAAGCGCCTGGTCTTCCAGTGCATCGACTGTCGAGCCTAACCCCTGCATTGCTTCGTGCAGTTCCCGCAATTCGGACGCACGCGATAAGCGGGCATTGTAGTCTGGCTCAGGCTTCCATGGTTTTCCGAGTGATGTCCGTTTGAGCATTCGGCGACGTTCGCGTTCCAATTGTGATTCGAGCCGGAACAGTTCATTTGTCATTCCTCGCACCGCCGTTCCATCCAGCAGTCGACGCGTTCGCCGACGAATCGAAGTGACTCGCACGATGTCCGCAGCCCGGCCCGGTTCAGTCCGGCCCCATTCCACGGGGCGACCCGATTCGTCTGAGTAGGGCAACACTCGCACCGACATCCGTTCGTCTGCTGTCCCGATTTTAACCGACACCGCTCGCTCTGGCGGAAGTTCGTTCATCTGTTCCGCCAAAGGAGCCAGCAATTCGCGTTCGATCGCTCGCTTTAATGGACGCGCACCGTACCGCGGGTCGAAGCCGATCCGAGCCATGTGATCGAGTACTGTCGTTTCCATCTCCCAGCCGCGATCTCGAAACAGCAAGCCATCGCGCTCTCGCATCTGATTCACCTGTAACTGGGCGATCGAGCGCAGCACCTCAAGGTCGAGTGGTTCAAACGGAACGATGGCATCGAATCGGTTATACAATTCCGGGCGAAAGAACTGCCGGACTGCTTCGACAAAGTGATCAGCAATTCCGACCCGCGTTGGTGCAAAACCGGCAGATCCGCGCTGATACGCTTCGGCTCCGAGATTTGATGTCATCACAATCACAGCGTTCGTGAAATCAGCCAGGCGACCTCCTGCATCCGTCAGCCGTCCTTCCCCCAGAACCTGCAGCATCAGATCAAACACCAGGCGATCTGCTTTCTCAAATTCATCGAGCAGCACGACCGAAAATGGCTGCTCACGAATCCGGGCCGTCAGAACTCCTTCCTCCCCGAATGATCCGCCAATCAGACGTTGCGCCGAAATCGGATCGCTGAATTCGCTCATATCCAGCCGGGTCATCCGGTCCTCATCACCGAAGAGATATTCGGCCAGCGTCCGGGCGAGTTCCGTTTTTCCAACGCCTGTCGGACCAATGAAGAGCAATGATGCCAGCGGTCGCCCCGGTCGTGCCATTCCGGCTTTGACGGTCGATAGCAGTGTCAATACATTTTCGACAGCGGACTGCTGTCCCACGATCCTCTGCGCAAACGCCCCGCGAGCCTGATCGGGGTCAAACGAGATTGAGTCATCCAGCAGGAATGTTGGCAGCCCGGTTTCTCGTGCGAACGCAGAAATGACATCAGCCTCTGTGATTCCCTGCAGTGCAGGTCCCTGGGGCGACGTAAAGCTGGCTCGCAGCTGAATGGCGTCGAAGCGGTCACGCAACAAATTCTTCAGGAAGCGAAGCGGGCGTCCAGGAAAGGCCGAGTACGTGGCATAGCGTCGATGCAGCCGTTCAATGGCAGTCAAACCTGCATCACTAATCAACTCAAGAACACTTTCAAGCCCGTCTGAATCTCGTACCACGGGGCGAGGGAACTGCTGGGCGAAGTGGTTCAGAATCTGTCGCGACGTAGTAGAATCGGGTTCAGAAACCCGGACGATTTCGAACGCCTGCACGACCTGCGGAAACATCCGCTCGGCAAGTGACAGTTGTTCGGGAGTACATTCTGCGATGGCGAGTAAAGCACCGCGAACAAGGTAGGGACGCAGGAATGTTGCCACTCCCATCGAGTTTCCCTCGCACTTACCAACTTCCATCAGTTCCAGAAGTGACCCGAGATGGATAATCACCCCTGACTGGCTCGTCTCGCGGCAAAGATTCTGGCACCGTTCCTGCCACATCCCGAAGTTCGACATTCCAGCCATCAATCGGGCACCGCTCGTGGCGCGGAAGTCCGTCTGCGACATTCCAAACTCATCCCGCCGTCGCACCAGCTCACGGAGCGCCGCAGTCTTTCCCACACCGCTGGGGCCCACCAGCAGCACGCTACGAGGTTGCCGCCCTGTGAGAATAGAAGCAATCTGTTCCACAGTGACTGCGTTACCAAATGACGGGGCGATAGAATCGACCGTCAGACTTTCTGTGGCCTCTTTCAAAACCAACTTCTGAGGCTGACGCTCTTGCTCGGAAATCTGTGCAGCGACCTTCGGAGTGGGGACCACAATCGCCACAGTGATTGTTACCAGCTTGACTCGAATGGCCCGTTGAAGTTCCGCCAACCGTGGCAACGAAATTCCGACGACACTTGTTGCCCACATGGCGTTATCTCGGGCGATTGCCGCACGAATCTGAGCACTCGCCATTTCGCGGACTTCGGTGTCAGTGCGTCCCAGCACGTGAATCCCCAGTACCGGAACCCATAGAACCCACCCCTCGTCCCCGTGCGGCCAAAGGACCATCGCAAACTCAGTATTGACGGCCTGCTCCCAAGCCGTGGTCCGAACGGTCGGCTCGATCGAAACAGAGATCGTCTCAAATTGAATGGCCGAATTGTCAATCGGACGGTTGGGCTGCGGTGTGGTCGCATCCTGCGGCTTCGACTTCGAACGGGCTAACGATAACCACCGAGTCTGCCCCGGCGTCCCCATCGGGCAGATCGACTGCCGACGATACAATTCTCCACGCGAAAGCTGCGTCGAAATCTTGCGAAGTCCCCGCTGCAATCGGGGGATCACCTGACGCGAGGAATCTGCGGCACACGATAACTCCGGAAACGACGGCACCTCGGCAATCACGGTGCCGTTTTCCAATCGCCACAGACAGGCAGTGACATCGAGTCGGTAAGTGGGCATCAGTTAACGTCTGTGTTGTAGAGGGTTTTCCGAAAATAGCTTGGGGAAACTGATAGGAGTCGAGACATGCATCACAGGTTCGCGACGATCAAAGATTCAGGAACACGCGATAACAAAGTGACCGACGATAATTGGTGTCTTCGAGATTGTCCAATATTCAGGTGATATCTGAACAACGGAAATTCAGGGAATTCACTTCTGTCGTGGTCCGGCAGTTCGTTTAGCTTTCGTTATCCAACGTCGCCAGTAACTGCAACATCCGTTCGCCACGCGGAGTGTCGGGTTCATCTCCCTCCGGAGAACGGCCGAGTTGCATCAGCAAGTGTTCCGCCTGTTCGAATGGACAATAGCGTTCCCACTTGGCAGCCAGCTGCTGAAAATCGGCATCACGCAGTGCGTCAGCCATTGTGGCGTGCAGATGCAATTGGTGAGCCGGGTTGGCTGCGATAATTCGCTTACGGCATTCATTCGCGACATCGAGCCATCCGGCATGGCAGGCTTCAATTCCCGCCAGCAACAGAAAACGATCTCGCGCCGGTGCCTGGTGTTTCCGTCCGGAAATTACCGCCAGTTGAACATACGCGGACATGGCAATTTCGTGATCATGCATGAAAGATCGCCACAAGGAAGGAAATTCGCATTTCGTGGTACAAGCATCAATCGACCGCGAACGCAGCGGAACTGGGCGAAATCAAAACGGAATTCGCAGACCGTCATAGGCCAGTTCGACTCCAGCCGGCAACCTGGCATTTGTCTCCGAGTATTCCAGGTAATGTGAAACGTGAGTCAAGTAGGCTCGCTTTGGCTGGACTCGTTCAATGGCTTCGAGTGCTTGCGGAATCCCAAAATGTGTCGCATGCGGTTCGTCACGTAGTGCATCAATGATCAACACATCCAGCCCCTGCAGTAATGGCCAGCTCTCATCCGGGATAAAACTGACATCCGTACAGAATGCAACATTTCCCACGCGAAAACCCAGTACCGGAAGTTTGCCGTGAATCAACCGGATCGGCTGGACCTGAATCCCCAGCAGCTCAAATGGTTCCAAGCCAATTCGCTGCAATTCCAGTTGTGGCAGAGCGCCATAATGCAGGTCTGGCGAGGGGGGAGTAAACGCGTATGAGTACGCCGCGCGAATCTGCTTTTCAACAATTTCTTCGCAATAGAGGGGGATGGCCCGCTTCAGCCGATATCCGAACAATCGCAGGTCATCCAGTCCGAAAAGATGATCTGCATGACTGTGCGTGTAAACAACCGCATGCACCACGTCGATTCGTTCTCGCAGCAACTGGATTCGCAACTCGGGCGACGTATCGATCAGAAAGGTTCCCTCGCCAGTGCGGACGGCAACGCCTGTCCGCGTCCGATTGTTGCGAGGATCGGTCGAACGACAGACCGGACAATGGCAGCCAATCAGCGGCACACCATGGCTGGTTCCGGTCCCCAGCAGAATCATCTCACGTGACTCGTTTGTAAGCACAGACATCAATCAGACGCCGAATTAATGACATGGAATTGAATGCGATAGCACAGACTGTCCGACAGCTTACACGCAATAGAGTTCGCCGAACTTTGTCTTGAGATGAGTCACCAGGGGGCCATGGGAAAGCGATTGTCCACTTACGATTTCGACAAGTCGCTTGGCGGGGTATCGCTTGCCGTGGCAATGAATTTTTTCATTCAACCATTGCTTGAGCGGACGGAACTGCCCCTTGGAAAAGGCCGCATCCAGATCTCCCAGGTCACGTCGTGCGGCTTCGAAGAATTGAGCCGAATACATATTCCCCAAGGCATACGTCGGGAAATACCCTAAGAGCCCTGCGCTCCAGTGGATGTCCTGCAGGCAGCCTTGGGAATCATTCGGGACCGTCAGGCCGAAATATTGCGAGAACTTTTCGTTCCAGACCCCTGGCACATCGGCGGGTTTCAAGTCGCCAGATACCAGCTGTTGCTCCAGTTACTAGC
>CAZSTW010000241.1:0-5695 GCA_964609845.1 uncultured Planctomycetaceae bacterium
ATGAAGGGGTAAAAATTCTACATTTACAATTTATGCTCGATGGTGCGAATAGACGTCGCTGACCGGCAGTCCACGATCTTTGACGCATTGGAAGAAGTTCTCCATGTGAGCATTGCCCCCTCCCTTCGGCTCTTTTCCTTTATACAGTTGCTTGAGCAAGTCTTCGGGAAGCGGGTTCTTGGCAAGATCTTCAGCCGGTGCCCCCTTTAATGCTCCGCGGCTGACAAAGATGCGTCCATCGGTCCCTTCAATCAGCACACCGTTGTCGGTGTCGTGACGAATGATCAATTCGACGTCACCAGCGAACCTGGCGGTGACCAAAAACTCGGTGGCAGTGTTGTAGCGGTTCGAGACCGTGGGCATTCCATTTTCAAACGGAACTGGGTGCTTGGCTGTCCCTTCGACCGAGATCGGGCCACTGTTGTCCATGCCGAGCGCCCACATGGCAATATCCACATGGTGAGCGCCCCAGTCGGTCATTTTCCCACCAGAGTATTCGTACCACCAGCGGAATTCGTAGTGCGTCCGCGATTCGGGATAGCGTTTGTTGTTACCAAATCCCCCTTGCAGGTAGTCGGTCATTGGGGCCTGTCCCAGCCACATGTCCCAATTCAGATTCTTGGGGACATCGGACTTAGGGATTTCAGAACTGGAGGGTGCACCTCCGATCGCACATTGAACGCGAGTGATTTTCCCCAAACGTCCGCTTCGGGCAATCGCCACCGCTTTGAGGAACTGATTCTTGATGGCCCCTGCCGACATTTCGGAACGCTGCTGAGTCCCAACCTGGAAGACGCGATTGGTCTCTTTCAGAACTTTGACGATCTGCTTACCTTCAAGAATCGTCAGTGTCAGCGGCTTTTCGCAGTAGACATCCTTTCCTGCTCGCATGGCGTCGATGGCAATCTTGGAGTGCCAGTGGTCTGGTGTGACAATCGTCACGACATCAATATCTTTGCGATCGAGCAGCTTTCGATAGTCTTCGTATTTGGCGACCTCACGCGACGCCGCCTTTTGAATATCGGTGACTCGCTTGTGCCCTTTGTCGACGTGATCGCTGTCGACGTCACAGACGGCGACGCAATCCGAAAAATGCAGCGCATTCGGACCGACAGCGTTCCAGCGATCCCCCGTTCCAATGCATCCCAGAACTGGCCGGTCATTGACGCTCTGAAAACCCAGTGCCCGATTACTTTCGGCGGTATACCAGTAGGGGAGAACGGCTCCAGCCAATGCGGCCGTTGAGGTCTTCAGAAAGTCACGACGATTGGCATGCTGTGTCATCTGGGCGCTCCGGGATCTCATGGACGTCAATCACAGGATTCGACTGTCGGCCGTCGGGGACCGATCAGTACAGAATCACTGTACCGAACTCGACAAGAGGCGTAAAATGAAGGAAGTGGAATTGAAATGCTGTAAATACAGTCGGCTGATCAGCCACGCAGTGCGTCGGCAATTTTCGCCGCAGCCAGGTCGCGAGGATGCGGCTTGACGGCTGTGGCAGGCAGGGAAGTGAGCACGACGCCTATCGTTTCTGTCGCGGGATCTGCCCAGCAGAGAGTACCCGTGGAACCCGTATGACCATACGTCCGGTCGGAGCAGCCTGGCGGCCCCGCCGACGTTCCCACGTTAAATCCCAGGCCGCGCGGGGTCAGGCCGGTCGGGTTCTGGTTTGTCACCATCATCTTGACGGTTGGGGGCTTTAGCGTTCCATGCTGGTTTCCTTGAAACGCTGCCAGGAATTTTGCGACATCGGGAGCCGAGCAGAATGCACCACCCCAGGGAGCCCCGAGTTTCCTCCAATAACGGCTGTTCCAATCCCAGTCGCGAGCTGATGGATCGCCGGCGCCGGCTTCGGGGGCTGCAAATTCTGTCTGACTCGGGATCAAATCCGCCGGCTGGAATGTCCCCAGTCCCAGCGATGATCGTGTCATTTGCAGGGGGCGGAAGACGTGTCGATCCACCAATTCAAGGATTCTCGTCTTCGAAATGACTTCAGCAATATGCGTTGCCAATAAAATCCCCATGCTGGAATACTGGTACTTTGTCTCGGGAGCGAAACTCAATCTGGCACGAATCGCTCCGGCAACAAAATCGGACAACCCCGCATGTTGCTTTCGCAAAGAATTGTTTTCGGGGAGCTGATCGGGCAGGCCGGAGGTATGAGTCAGCAGGTGTCGAACGGTGACAGCATCCCGTCCGTCCCCTGTAAATTGTGGGAGAAACTTCTGCAATCTGTCGTCGAGACTGAATTCACCACGGTCGTAAAAGTGCATCAGCGCTGCAACACAGATTGGTTTTGTGATTGAACCGAGTAAGAATCGGGCATCGGCAGAAATCGCTTTGCCAAACGATTTGGAATGAGTAGATTCGCGATGGACAACATGAATGACCGCTGAGTTCACAACATTTGCGGTGGTAGCGTCACTCAGAATTTTATCTGCGGCCTCAAACGACTGCTTTTGTAATGCAGCGAGCAGAGGAGTGGTGACCACAGATGCCAGGCCACAATGAATAAATGATCGTCGATTCATAAGTCTGCCTGGCGAGGAGTTGTGGGTGGTCAGTCGAGAGTTCGTTTGGCGTCGCTACGAACACAGCGCGCCAGAAGTTCGGAGCGCGAGGAAACTGCAAATATGGAATAGATCGCGCGTGCGTGCGTATGAATCGTATTGACGCTCAGATCGAGTGCCTGGGCGATTTCTTTTTCGGAATGGCCGAGTAAGAAATAGTCATAGACCCGCTGTTGCCGCGGTGTCAGGCTTTCACGGATTTCATCAGCGATCATGGCGCGATAATCAAGTACCGTGGTGACGTCTTGCGTTTCGGAGTCAACCTTGGCTTCAGAAAAGTCGTGATACGCTTTCAGGGAAAATGGACCGAGTTCCAGGCAGTCGGCACTGCAAAGAATGGCTTCCGTCAATGACTTTCCGTTCAGGCGTGTCCCGTTGCGGCTGCCCAAATCACGGGCTAGATAGCCGCCGGGCGTCCTGATAATCTTGAGATGCTGACGTGAGACATGTGGATCCATCAGGCAGAGCACACTATTCGGGCTACGACCAATTGTGGTCTCATCGTTCTCGATACGATAGATCTGCTCCAAGGCTCGCTGATGTCGAATCACAAGATACAGCTGCAAGATCATACACCGCATTCCTCGTCAACCCACAATTCCTTCACCTGTTTAGGTGAGGGACTCTCTGCTTGCCTATTAGACAGAAGAATGCAAGATAACGCCACATAAACCATTGTTGTTTTCACTTCAGTGGTCAACTTTTGAAGTTTAAGTTCGGCACGACGCGATGTTGTACGGAGTTCAGAATGGCGAAGCCGCCGCTATCGGGCCAGTTCCATTATCAGAGTTTTACAACGGTCCGGTTCAGGTTCGCGATGGGAAAGTGGAAGGGACACCGATCCTGGCGGAACCGTGGGCGCCCGTCGGAACATTAGATGTTGCAACAGCTGATTTCGGAGAAGTCTTTGGCAGACTTATATTTCCGCCAAATGCCCCCCCCGGCTTCATGGTGAAGCGGTTTTGAACGTCACGGGTCGGTTCACGCCGGAAAGCGAGCATTCACAGGCTCGAGTAGAGCTGCGCGGCGAAGGAATGGGAGCGATTTATCAGATCAACGGCTGGTTTGTGCCAGACACCGGGCGGGTTGTGGGAACAGTCTTGTGCCTCGCAGGAGATTTGGCCAAGCGTCCCGTTGGGACCACCGGGGCGTTTATTCTCTTCCCCAAGAACTAACTTTCTGGCGAGAGAAGGCGCAAGTGCCAATGCCCCCGTTTCAGTGCACTTCGAGGTTTGTTTCGACAATTCCAATTGTCGAGGCCGCTACGAACTAACGCGGCTGAAGCCGCAGAGATTTACTGTCGCGCCGTGCCAGCGTGCTTCGCCGCAGAATTCGAAAGCAATGTCTGCGGCACAATTCCAGGTCGTCACATGTTCCAAAGTCCGGCTTGGGAATCATCACAAACGACAACGCCCGTGAGAATATCACGGGCGTTGCCTGATCGCGAAGTCGACGAACGACTGTTAATACTCTTTCGCGTTGATCCACTTCATCATGCGGCGCAGCTGCTTACCGGTCTCTTCGATCTGATGTGATCGTTCGCGACGCTTGATAGCCTGAAATGTCGGCTGATTGGCCTTGTTTTCCAGAATCCATTCCTTAGCGAACTGGCCGGTCTGGATTTCGTGCAGAATCTTCTTCATTTCCGCCTTGGTTTGTTCGGTGACGATTCGTGGACCACGAGTGTAATCGCCGAATTCCGCGGTGTTTGACACGCTGTAACGCATGTAGTTCAAACCACCCTGGTAGAACAGGTCGACGATCAACTTCAGTTCATGCATACATTCGAAGTAAGCCATTTCCGGCTGATATCCGGCTTCAACGAGGGTCTCGAATGCTGCCTTGATCAGGGCACTGACACCACCGCACAGAACAACCTGTTCCCCGAACAGATCCGTCTCGGTCTCTTCGGCGATCGTGGTTTCGATCACGCCACCGCGAGTACCGCCGATCCCCTTGGCATACGCCAGCGCCAACTGACGGCTGGTATCCGAAGCACCGGGGCTGAGAGCGATGAGGCTGGGAACACCACCACCCTTTTCGTATTCGCTACGAACCAGATGACCGGGGCCCTTGGGGGCCACCAGTGCACAATCAACACCAGCGGGCGGGATCACCTGACCGAAGTGCAGGTTGAAACCGTGCGAGCACATCAGCAGTGCACCCGGCTTCAGATTTGGCTTGATCTCGTTGCGATAGGCATCGCCCTGGACTTCATCGGGCAGCAGGATATTGACCAGGTCACCAACTCGGGTTGCTTCGGCGAGCGAAACAGGCTTGAAGCCGTGGCTGACAGCCAGATCGTAATTCTTGCTGCCGGGGCGCTGCCCGATGACGACGGTGCAACCGCTGTCACGCAGGTTCTGAGCCTGGGCGTGGCCCTGGCTACCATAACCCAGGATGGAAATCGTTTTGCCCTTCAACAGGGACAGGTCGGCATCGTCGTCGTAGTAAACCTTCGCGGCCATTGTGCAATCTCGGCTGGAAAAAAGGAGGGTGGACAGGTCAGGAAGCGGGATTGGCACTCGACAGAGCGCGATCCCAGAGACTCTCAGCCGTTTACAACGGCTTCTTCGTAGGCAGGAGGGGGTTGCAGCGCGGATTCGATCGACAAGGATGTCTTCCGCGACAGCGCAATGCGCCCAGTACGAACCATTTCAATGATCCCGTAGGCACGCATCAGATTGATAAAGGCGGTCAGTTTGTTCTCGGATCCCGAGATTTCAATGATCAAATGCTCCTCGCCGATGTCGACGACCTTCCCGCGGAAGATCTCGACCATTTCGCGGATCTCACTGCGCGTCCCGCCGTTGGCAGCAACCTTGATCAACATCAAATCGCGTTCGACGATGTCCTGGTTCTGGTAGTCCACCACCTTAACCACGGTGATGATCTTTTCCAGTTGTTTGCGCACCTGATCCAGAACTTTGTCGTCGCCAGTCACGACAAACGTAACTCGAGAAAACGCAGGATCTTCGGTTTCGCCAACCGCCAGACTTTCGATGTTGTAGGCGCGCGAGGCCAGCATGCCTGAAATATGGGCCAGCACACCTGGCTGGTTCATTACCATCGCGGACAACACGTGCTTCATCGAACGAAAACTTTCCAGACTGAAGGCAACC
>CAZSTW010000242.1:0-5513 GCA_964609845.1 uncultured Planctomycetaceae bacterium
GACGCGGCATACGCTGCTCAATACACTCAGTGAATTCGGGCTGATCCCGAAAAAGAAGTGACGAAAGCGTCAGTCGTGTTGATGTCGCCCAGGCCGACAGGTGTTGTCAGGATCGCCGCGCCCCAGACTCAGCTGCCAGTTCGCGCCTGTTGCCACAAACAATTTCACTGCAGCATGTTACGCAATCAAATCCTCCCGGTTAAAACGATCGTGGCTTCTCTTCACAGGAGAAATCAAACTTTACGTAATTCATGTTCTGATTTCATCCTGAAGCCAGATTGTGGACACAGAAAACCGGGCGATGATAAGTCCGTGACTCCTTGCAGACGTGACCAGATATGCCGGCATGCTGGTCAAAAAGGTGATTGCCTTGGTCCAGCCACGGGAAGATCCTGTCATGGCGACTGTGAATCGAGTAGAATTCTGTGATTGCGACGGGGCCGACTGAACCGAAAGTCGCCGTGTTGAACGCAATTGCCGAATTCGCCTGATCGAATCGGCCCATTAATCGCCTGAGAAAACAGATGAATATCCTGCCGATTGTTGGTTCTGATCCCGTTCCTGTTCCTGCAGCCGATTCGATTGCGGAACCGGTAAACTGCAAGGGCTCGTACGCATTCGTCACCCTGGGGTGCCCCAAGAACCTCGTTGACAGTGAAAAAATGCTCGGCACGCTGGCGCTGGACGGGTATGCGCTGGTTTCTGATCCCGACGGGGCTGATTTTGTGATCGTCAACACCTGCGGCTTCATCGAAAGTTCGCGGGCCGAATCCAAAGCAGTCATTCGCGAAATGCTCGACCTGAAAAAGGCGGGAAAAACCAAGGGGGTCATTGTTGCCGGCTGTCTGCCTCAACGATTGGGTCCGGCACTACTGGGAGAAATGCCCGAAATCGACCACATCGTCGGTGTCTTTGGTCGCGATGAGATCAACCGGGTGGCCGATCACCTGATCGGCGGAGCTCGCGAACAGCGCGAACTCTTCCGGCCAGCGCCGCTGAAAGCGATGGATGACCGGGCTCGACTGCGGCTCACTCCATCGCACTACGCATACCTGAAGATCAGCGAAGGCTGCGACCGGACCTGCACATTCTGTTCGATCCCCAAAATGCGTGGCAAGCACATCACCAAGCCGATCGAAATGGTGATCGCGGAAGCCACCGAACTCGCCAAAGACGGTGTCCGAGAATTGAACATCGTTGCCCAGGACACGACCTACTACGGTCTGGACCTGTACGGTGAAGTGCGGCTGGTCCAACTGCTGCGAGAACTCGAAAAGGTCGATGGGATCGACTGGATCCGCCTGATGTATCTGTATCCGATCAATTTCTCCGACGAACTGATCGATACGATTGCCGGGTCAGACAAGATCATTCCTTATCTTGATATGCCTCTGCAGCACATCAACGACACCATGCTGCGCCGCATGCAGCGCCGCGTGAATCGTGCCCAGACCGAAGACCTCGTGCAGAAACTGCGAAGTCGCATCGATAACCTGGTGATGCGGACAACCTTCGTCGTCGGTTTCCCGGGTGAGACGGACGAGCAGTTCGAAGAATTGAAAACGTTTGTTGAGGAAGCTCAGTTCGAACGAATGGGCGTTTTCCCCTATTCTCTGGAACCAGATACCCCGGCTGCCAAGTTGGAGGGGCACCTGCCGGAGTCGGTCAAGAACGCTCGCCGCGATGAATTGATGGCGATTCAGCAGCAGATCGCATTCGGTTATGGGGACACACTGGTCGGAAAAGAGATCGATGTGTTGATCGACGAACCTGTCGAAGCAGGACTGTGGCGCGGCCGCGGTTACATGGATGCTCCTGAAATCGACGGGGAAGTGTTTGTCACCGGTGAAGACCTTCAGCCGGGAATGTTCGTTCCGGTGGAAATCGTGGAACGCCGAGACTACGACCTGATAGGAGTCGCACTCGATGACGACGACTCAGCCGAATAACGTCTCTGAAAAGTCGCTCAACCTTCCCAACGCCATTACGTTGTCTCGGCTGCTGCTGTCGTTCGTCCTGTTCGCCATCATTCAGCAGGGAGAGCACTGGTTGCTGGCTGCCGGATTGTTCGTGTTTGCAGTGGCCACTGATGTGCTGGATGGCTGGATCGCTCGCAAGTATCAGTTGATTACTCAACTGGGCCGGATCCTTGACCCGTTCGTCGACAAATTCATCACGGGGGGGACGTTTCTGTTCCTGCTGCCGGTGAAAGAATCGGGGGTGACCCCATGGATGGTCGTGATCGTGTTGGGGCGAGAAATGCTGGTCACCAGCCTGCGAGGTTTCCTGGAACAGCGCGGTGCTGACTTTTCAGCTTCCGCCAGCGGTAAGCTAAAAATGTTCCTGCAGTGCGCAGCGGCCACCGCAGCACTGGTCACGTTGCATCCTCCGCTGATGACGTGGGCTCCCGGCGGGATTTCGCTGGCTTTGATTCGCGATGTCCTGCTCTGGCTGATGGTCGCAGTGACCGTTTGGAGCGGCTACGTCTATGTGCAGCGGGCAATCGTGATTCTGGGTGGGCAGGCTGCGAGCGGTCAGGGGCGTTAGCGGTCAGAGGCCAGAGGCTGGAGCGGTCAGCATTCAGCGATCAGCTGTCAGCAAGAAGTGATCAGCAATGACGATGGTCCGGAAATGGCCCGTGTTGATCGCGCGTTCGCTGCGCTCTCCGTCGCTCCCCCCATTCAAGAGTAGGAGGAATGTGTCACCCATGTCCCCGAACAACTGCCCTTGACTCCGGTCCAAGCAGAAACGCGGCAACCTTGGGGCTATATGACGTAACTCCTTCGGAGTATTTGAAACAATGCGGGACGCGCGATCGACTCGATCATCACGTTCCAGGCAATCTACGCCCTTCCACGTTCCACAGAAACTTCACACAGGCACACAATTTCGTGTGTCACAAATTACGGGATGTACAGACTGACTGCCAACTGCTTCCCGCTGATCGCTGAAAGCTGACCGCTTCCCAGTCAAAACGCCTTGCGCAGCAGCGCCAGGCTGCTCGGTACTGCCGTTGACGGGGCTTCCTTTCCTTCCATCTCCAGCGAGATATATCCGCGGTAGTTGTGCTTCCGCAGGATGCCAGCGACACGGGCATAGTCGATGTCGAGTGAATACCACTCACCGCCACCGGGGTACGTCTTTGCCTGAACCAGAACGGCCTTGGGAGCCAACTGGTCCATTTGTTCGTACATGTTTTCGAGGAAGTTTCCTGTGTCGAGTGTCGCCTGCAACCACGGAGATTTCAGGGCGTCAATGACTCGCAGCACTCCTGACGCTTCGCGGCCCAGCCCCCAGTGGTTTTCCAGTCCCATCACAACCCCCAGAGCTTCGGCACGTGGCAGCAGTGCTTCAAAGCTGCGATTGACCCAATCGAATCCCTGATCGTCGGTGTAACCGGGCAGTCGCGGTTCGATCCCCTTATTGGCCATCAGCTCATCGAAGTTCTTGCTGGTTCCCCAGCGGCCGGTATTCACTCGAATCGTCGGAATCCCGAGGTCATGTGCCAGTTCCAGGCAGCGTGTGGTGTGTTCGATATTCTTCTTGCGTTTCTCTTCGTCGGGGGTAACAAATCCCTGATGCGTCGAGAAACCCATCAGGTCAAGCCCCAGCGTAAAAGCTCGACGTTTCAAGCGGTTGAGCAGAGGCTGATCAACCTGTCCTCCTGCAGCCTTGGCTGCTTCTTCCATGTGGACATGCAGGATTTCAACACCATCAAACCCCATGTCGGCAGCTTGTTCGAGGCAGGTTTCGATGGGAGTCGGCGCCCCGCGAAAGTGCCAGAATGAATAGGTCGAAACACCAATTCGAAACGGCCGTGGCTTGGAAGCCTCAGCCGCCAACCCCGGACTCACCAGTCCCGGACTCACCAGTCCCGGACTCACCAGTCCCGGACTCACCAGTCCCGGACTTACCAGCCCTGCAGACAATCCCGCAGTTGCTAACCCCAGCAATTCACGACGAGAAATCGACATGGCACAGTCCTTGAGGGGGCAGAGCGGTCAGCTTTCAGCGATTAGCAGGAACAACCGTTGTCGATGAGCCTTCATTGCTGACTGCTGAAAGCTGATCGCTGACTGCTACAAAAAAACCGCAGCCCGCCAGAAAAGGACGGACTGCGGTCGAATCGACTTGGGTTAGAAATACCGTTTCCCGCGAGCGCTGCGGTCGACGATACGACTGAACCTCGGTATTACTGGAACTCAGTCCCGATCAGGGGTTCTTGCCTGGCAGCTTGCCGTCCTTGATCAGATCGCCGAAGGTCTTGCCTTCGGTGCTGCTCTTGGCGGCTTCAGCCTTCTTCAGAGCTTCTTCAACAACCTTGGCGTCCTTGATGTCCTTGCCGCCGAGGCCTTCGCCCATCGCCTTGCCGTAATCGTTGCGGTTCGACTTCTTTTCGCCAAAGTGGCAAACGCCGCACTTGGCGGTTTCAGCCGCGTCCTTCAGCGCTGGGTAAGTGGTATTGAAGCTCTTCAGATAGCCAGGGCGAGCCTGAGCATCTGGCGCACTGACGAGTGCGGCGGCAACAAATGCCACGCCACAGGCAATCCACGTCCAACTCTTCCGCATGAACTGTCTCCTAACCGTGTGACTTTCAACGAACGACGGTGCGATCCGAAACGTACACGACTGTGACGTTCCCGAATCTAAACGTTTGAAATCCTCAATGGATGTTACACCGCCCAGATCCACAGCAGATTAGACGCGGGTGTCCATGTCGTGTCAACTGTGGAATGCGTGACTTCCCACATCTCAACCTGTTGCCTGCCATGGCATATCAAAAGACGTTAAACTGTTCCTGCCCGTGTCCTGAACAGATTTTTCCTGATCGCTGTACCTGTTAAATCCGATCGAGGTCGCTGATGAAATCCCCTGGAATTTTTTGCCCCCTGTTTCTCGCTGCACTCGTGGCCGCCACCGTTCATGCAGAACCGACAAGTTCCCCGAACCCGACAAGTTCCCCGAACATCGTCATCATACTCGGGGACGATCAGGCCTGGACCGACTACGGTTTCATGGGGCATCCCGAGATTAAAACTCCCCATCTGGACCGTCTCGCGGCCGAAAGTGCCTGTTTCACACAAGGTTATGTCCCTTCCAGCCTGTGTCGTCCAAGCCTGGCGACGCTGATCACCGGCCTTTATCCGCATCAGCACAAGATCGTCGGCAATGACCCTCCCAAGGGGATCAATCGCGCTGAGATGTTGCGTCATATCCATCGCCTGCCCACTCTTCCAAAATATTTGAAAGAAAAGGGTTACGTTAGCTTCCAAAGCGGAAAATGGTGGGAGGGACGCCCCGAGGACGGAGGGTTTACCTCAGGAATGACTCACGGCGATCCATCGCGCGGAGGTCGCCACGGTGACGTGGGATTGAAAATCGGCCGCGAGGGGATGAAACCCGTGTTTGATTTCATCGACAGTACCAGCGGGAAGCCGTTCTTCCTGTGGTATGCTCCGATGCTGCCGCATACGCCCCATAATCCTCCGGCACGCCTTCTGGCAAAATACCAG
>CAZSTW010000243.1:0-5147 GCA_964609845.1 uncultured Planctomycetaceae bacterium
TACGATTCAGTGTCGTGCCCATCAAGGATCCCTTTGAACATGAAAGCGGACGGCGCTATAAAGCAGCGATCAATCGGACATGGCTGACAAAAATCTCCCACGGACTTTGAAAATCGCGCATCACTGATTTTGGGCTCACAGAAGATTTGAAGTATTCCCACTACTCCTGCCTGGCGGGCTCGGTAGCGGCTTCATCCGTCGGCTTGATCGGCCGAAATGACACAGTTGTCTTTTCGAGCTCCTGTTGTTCGGCATCACTGAGTTCGGTGACGGACTTGGCATAGAAGAGTTGAGCCAGAACCTCATGCGGACTCATGGGGGGAGTTGAGGTGACTTGCTGACCGACCGTCGGAATTCCTTGTTCATTGCCCACTACGACGATGTCGTAATTCATCGGAATGCCACCTTCGTCACTGGTGGCGAGCGTGGTACTGATCCTTTTCGCTTCCGCAACTCGTTCGAGCTTCTGAGGAGTGACCGTAAATGTTCGTTTGCCGAGTTTGAAGGATCCACCACGGATCTCCAGTGAATTCAGCTTCTGGAAATCTTCTGACTGGATCGTCGTTACCGTCAATTCGCGCGGCAATACGGCATCAAAGTACTCGTCGAGATTCAATCCCTGGCATTGAGCAATCGTGGACTGATCTGGCTGCGTCGCGATTGTCAACTTTCCATCGAACGCGTCGCACTTGTATTTGATCTTGTCATTGGAATAGGCGAATTCGATGGAAATTCTGATCGGATTCCGGATGGTGGAATGCAGTTTCGGAAGGACGACCGCCTGAATATGACGTTGGAATTCGGGCGAAGTCGATGACGAGGTCTCAATGGTCAGCCGATCACTGCTGGCGGTCAGATCTCCAAACTCGATCTTTCCGTTCTCGGCCTTGAACCCCGTCCAAAGGATGGTCGGTATGGCGAGCAGAAATCCTGTTGCATCGTCCTTGATTTCGATGTCGTTCAGGCTTAATCGCTCTATTTGAAACAACTTCAATGGGGAATCTTCATGACTGCCATTCGCGTTTTGGGCAGGGCCCCCATTTTTGTCATGCAACGAGTCTGGATTGAAGCCGGTGATGTCCAGGTGAGCCTTGCCAACGTGGATCTCGTGCAGGATCAGTCTTCGGGAATAGAGAATGTCTATGATCCCGTTGTACTTGATCCGGACATCGGTCACCTGGCCGGTCTTCCATTCCATCGACTTGATCTGCATTCCCGACGAGATTGAACCCGAAACTCCTTTCAGTCTCAGATTGACGGGTTCCCCTTGCTTCTCAATCGCGCTCGCCACGCTCCGCAGCGGCCATGAGGTATGCATCGCGACATAATAAATTAGTGCAATGACTGTCAGAAACAATAGGAAGAGCCCCAGCAGCAGACGGATGACACAACCGCACCCTGATCGTTCAGCAGCGGGTGTTGTACGTTTGACATCGCGATCCGTGACTGCGTCCATTGAATTGGTCGCGTAGACATTGGTCGCCAACTCATTCTCGCGATCTTCAGCCATTGTCGTTCTCGTTCAGATTTCCACGACCCCCTGGGTCTGCAAAGTCTCGTCAGTTTGGCACTCATTCGAATTCTATAGCTCAGTGGATGTCAGTTCCATGACGAATGCTGAGGATTGCCAGATTGGCGACAACGCTCCACAACTGGCCACTCGTCTGAGCTCACCGCAATTCGAAAAAGGGGCGTCCCCTGTTGACGACAACGCGTGGGCTGACGACCATACGGGCGATTTGCTGGAAAGTGGAGTTTTCGCGAGGTTTCCATGCGTCAGATCGTCGTGGTCGGTTTCATCGTTGTCGCCTGTTTCACTCAAGCATTGGCGGCAGAGCAACAGGAGAGTCCCGTGGATCAGGCGTTTCGCGCCATCGCCAAATCGTACATTGATGAATCGCCGTCGCTTTCGCCCAGTGGAGCGACTTCGCTGGGAGACCATCGGTTCGATCAACAGCTCGATGAAGTCAGCCCGGCAGCGCGTCAGCGACAGCGCGAATTCTGCCGCAAGTTCCTGGACCAGTTGCAGAAAATTGATCGCTCCAAGCTGTCTCGTGATAATCAGGTCGATTATCGATTGCTTGAACATAGCTTGCAGGGAGATCTCTGGTCCCTTGAGACATTGCAGGAATGGGCGTGGAATCCGATTCATTACACACAACTGACGGGCGGTGCCATTTATGGCTTGATGGCGCGAGAATTTGCGCCCATCGAACAACGGCTGAACAGTGTTGCCGCACGGCTGGAGCAGTATCCGCGACTCTTCCAGCAGATCCGCGACACGCTGGAACCTTCGCGAGTCCCGCCAATCCATGCAGAAACAGCCATCAAACAGAATCGTGGCGTACTGAGCATCATCGACAACATGGTCCGTCCCCATCTGGGTTCACTTCCAGAGCCCACACGCGATCGGCTGGTCAAAGCCATCGCGAAGACGACGGAAGAGGTTGAAAAGCACCAGAAGTGGCTGGAGAACGAACTGCTTCCCAAGGCCAAAGGCGACGCCCGACTCGGGCCCGGACTTTACGATCAGAAACTCGCGTTCACGCTGGGAACAAGTCTAACGCGAGCAGACATTCGCGAGCGGGCCGAGTTCGAGATTCGGCGCGTTCGTACAGAAATGTATGCCATCGCACGCGGCTTGCAACCCGATGCTCAATGGCCGGATACTCCGACACCAGAACAGCAGCAGAAGGCGATCGCGGCATCGCTGGAAAAGGCCTATGCAGAGATTCCCGCACGCGACGGCGTAGTCCCGGCAGCGCGAGAATCGCTGAAGATTGCGGCAGAATTTGTTCGCAAGCATGATCTCGTCACAATTCCGCCCGACCCGCTCGACATTATCGTGATGCCTGAATTTCAACGCGGTGTTTCTGTGGCCTATTGCGATTCGCCAGGGCCGCTTGAGGTTGGTCAAAAGACCTTCTATGCCGTGGCACCTTTGCCATCCGACTGGAGTGATGCGCAGTGCACTTCGTTCCTCCGCGAATATAACATTCGCTCCATTCATAACTTGACTGTCCATGAAGCGATTCCCGGACACTTTCTGCAACTGGCACATGCCAACCGCAGCCCGAATCGATTGCGAGCGTTGCTATCCTCGGGTGTGTTTGTCGAAGGATGGGCCTGCTACACCGAGCAGATGATGTCTGAAGAGGGGTTACTGGATCGTGACCCGTTGATGCGTCTGGTGACACTCAAGTGGTATCTGCGAGTCATCTCCAACGCGTTGCTCGACCAGTCGTTTCATGTCGACGGAATTCGACGCGAAGAGGCGATGCATCTGATGATGCATGACACGTTTCAGGAAGAGCGCGAAGCCGCAGGCAAATGGATTCGCGCTCAGGTGACATCGACTCAGCTTGCCACGTATTTTGTCGGATTTCAGGAACATCGTGATCTTCGTGCCGCGGCAAGAACCGCCTGGGGCAAGGACTTTACATTAAAGCGATACCACGACGGCGCCCTCTCGTTCGGCTCACCCCCCGTCAGATTTGTGAAGGCACTGCTGTTGAATCAGCCCGTCCCCGAGAAGTGAAGCGTTGATTGCTATTCAGGCGGTGATCTCAACACCTGGAAACGTCGTGGTCATGTCCCATCTGTTGATTGTCGTAGCGTCTCTTCTGGGGCAATGGCTTCTGGGATTGGCAGTGACGCGACTGGTGTTTCGCTGGGCCGACAGGAAAGCCTCCCATTCCGTCATTGAACAGATGGGGTTGGGAATTGTCCTGGGGATCGGTTTGAACGCCTGGGGGCTCTACGTCTGGTCATGGCTGGGCGGAACTCTGGGGCCCACCACCAGCATGGCCTTTGCGGGTCTTGGATTTGTTGCTGGGATTCCCTCGTTGTTCCTTAAGAGTGGCATCAACACAGGAGCCCATGCAACAGGTAACCAGCTTCCAGCAACAGATCAAGATTCATTCGCTGAAGGGGCGGCGTTCTGCCTTGCATGCCAATGGGGAATCGGGTTGCTGACTCTCGTAGCTCTGGTTCAGTCATTGATGACTCCACTACGACTCTGGGATGAGCGCGCTCACTTTTCCATTAAAGCCTCGGTCATGTTTGAGGATCGGTCGATTCGCAGCGCCGATCTGGCGGAACGTGATTTTGTCCAGGGGCACCCGCGCTATCCGTTGCTGATTCCGCTCGCACAAGTTCACCTGTATTTTCTGCTGGGCGAAATTAACGACCGCCTGGCAAAGGTCTATTTTCCACTCTTGTTTGCCGGTCTGGTGCTGACAACGGTTGGCGTCTTGATGCGGCATCTCACCGCGCCAAGAGCCTGGTTGTGGGGGATGTTGCTCGCGACTGTTCCGGCGCTCATGCCCAATGAATATGGTTTCTTGTGTGGACAGGCTGATGCTCCTGTCGCCTGTTATCATGGCGTTGCGGTTCTTTATGCGTGGGACGCCCTTGAGCGACTGCAAAGCAAGGGAACTTTGTCGATCGGTGCGCTGATCGTCGCAGGTCTGACCAGCGGACTGACGGTATTCACAAAAGACGAAGGAATCGCATATCTGATCATCGATATGGCAGCACTGGCTTTCATGCTGAGTGTCGAATCTCTGTCTGGCCATGCATGTCGCGATCATCGCACCGCGAAGATCGGGCGACTGAGCAACTCTGTCAGAACAATTCTTGTTGGTGCGACGGTCGTTGCGACTTGTACTGCAGTGATCGTGGTCCCGTGGCTGATCCATCGACGTGGTTTGCCACAGACCGCAGAAATGGCGTATGCAGATCGCTTATCTGTCGAATATCTTCTTAAGAAGTTTCAAACGCTGACATGGTCGGTTCCCCATCTTGGTCAGCGGATGTTTTGGGAATGGTACGAATGGGGATTTCAGTGGTGGTTCATGGCTGTGGCAGTAGTCCTCGCTCCCCGTCGATTGATGCGGCCAGCTCAGATTCTGTTGTTGATTGATGTTTTGGGCGCTCTGGCAGCGCTGCTGGTGGCAGGGATGCTGGCACCCGTTCAGCTAGAAGAGCACATTGGGGGATCGAGCCATCGATTTCTGATGCAGATCACTCCTGTCGCGCTCTTGTTTGTCGCCGGCCAACTGGGATCAAACGATTGCTCCCTCAAGGAAACGTCGGCAGCGGATGCTCCCTGAAGTGGTTCGGACCGGTTTGATGTTCTCGACTCC
>CAZSTW010000244.1:0-5005 GCA_964609845.1 uncultured Planctomycetaceae bacterium
AACCGGACGCTAACGCGTACCGGCTGATGGTCGTACTTTCATCATCGGTTCACGACGTCGGATCGATCGGCCCGAAGAAACTCATCAGGCGCCTCATGGATAATACGGGCTGTCCACTTTTTCCGGATTCACTGCTGGCCGATCCGGGCGACGTGCTGGTTGTACAGTGACAGGGGTTCGTCGAATCGAAGCCTGACCTTCCTGATAGGTGTAGTAGGGGCTTTCGACATTGCCACCCGAACGAGTCACCGGTCGTTGTGGAGTCACTGACGGAGCCTGGTAGACCGGCCGTGCGGTCCCCACGGGCTGTGAGGCTCCGTTCCACATGCCGTACCCGTATCCATAAGTTGGCGACCACGATGTTGTCGGCAGTGGCATGGGGCGTTGTGTTCCGCAACTTCCGGAAGCACAGCCGCTGTCATAGGGATAGGGAGTGGCCCATGACGGGGGAGAAGGAGACATAAATCCCCAGCCTCGAAAGATCTGGGCCGAAGCATTGGACGGGGCTGCCAATGCGGTCAATGCCAGGCTGATACCTGTCAGCCAGATCTGTTTCGCGGGGACTCTACTGACTTCTGTTGTTGTCCGCATGATTCGAATCCTTTCCATTCTTGAGTGCTGGCGTCGTCGACGCACCGACCACGGCGGAGACATCGATCGTCGCAATCGCTTTCAATGCAGTACTGAGTCACTCAGGCAGTGGAGAGCGATCACGTTGTCATTGAACGAATCCATCACGCAAGGAGCGTGCCGCTTGCTGACAACTTGAGATTGACAGCGTCTGCGGCCTGCGTTTCAGGCTCTTTCAACACTTCACTGGCAGACTTTGCCGGTCTTCGACGTTTCGAATGGACTTGGGGGTGGTGCATCCTTGAAAGCGGGTAACCAGGTGTCGAGTAAAGATTGCAGATTGGCAGTTTTGCAAAAGTGACTCTTACAATTTTCGAGAAGTTTTCAGCCAGATTTCCGGCGTTTTTGAGGTCTTTCTGCGTGAAACGCGCGTTCCACGGGCTGTTTGATGGCCACAGAACAAAAATGATCTTGACAGAGAACTTCTGGCACGGCGGGTGCTTCATGGTGTTCCTTCATGTGGCCGTCACACGACCGACAGTCACATCAAAGGAATGAAATGGTCGACTGGTCAACAACAAGGGAGTACTCGGATGTTGATCCTCACACGGAAGCGAAACGAGTCAATTCGGATTGGTGAACAGATCGTCGTGCGAATCATGCACACATCTAAGGGGAGCGTAAAAATCGGGATCGAAGCTCCAGCTTCGGTTCGGATCATTCGCGGTGAGCTGCAGGAGTTCCATGAACTGGTGGGTGCCGTCTGTGACGTCCCTACTCACGAAGTCTGCGATGCTGATTCGTTGATGCTTCAGCATTGATTCTTCGTGATCGACACTGCAACTGTCACGCTTCTCTTCAACAGTCTTCACAATTCGTCTCTCACATTACTGGAAGGATCCAATCATGCCTCGCCTCGTTCACTCACCTCTGAAATTCGGGCTGTATGCCCTGACGCTGTGGTATGCGTCATTGACTGCGATTGCCGCCGATCAGCCATTGGCTGCAAATCATGGTGACTTCGGTCCTTCGCCCGACGATTTTGAAATCGCCAATCGGCAGGCCGGGACAGAAATCGGTACTCTGACGCCGACTCCCAGCGGAACAATGTCGCTGCGAGATCGACTGACCCGTGAGGGGATCCTCGACGAAGCGACGTTCGCTGGAACTCGTCCCCCGCTGAAGTTCCGACCACGGCAGCCGCAAGTCGAAGAATTGCCAGCTCCCCGTCGTCCTGCTCCCGTGGAACCGACCCCGGCTCGCAAGCCTGCCGTTGATGAATCGGATCGCCGTCCTGTTCATCAGCCGACCGTGGCCGAAAAGATTCAGCATCGATATGCCGATCCTCGCAACGCGCGCCTGATGGAACGACTCACACCTCAGTCGGCCGTGATGCTGTATGTGGAAGTGGCCCAGATGATCGACAGCCGTCATATCAAGCCGTCAACATACGCTCAGCGGGTTGATGCTGCTTTTGAACACCTTGATATCGCCTTGAATACACTCTCATTTCAGCAAGCGGCTCAACTTCGCGGAGACGACCAGGCTGTCAGTCGCCTTCGTGATTCATTGGCGCAAATGCGTGAACGGACTTCAGCAAAGTCGATCGACGATTGCGTGGCGACATTGAACCGAGTTCAGGATCTTGTCGAAAAGCATGTCGGTCTGCTTCCCGGGGCTGTCGGGCTGGAGTTCATTCATGCTGAGTTGGATACGCTCGATCAGTTTTCGTCACTGATTCCGCCTGAAAAGACGGGTGGACCCAGCGTCGGTCTGAAAGACAACGTTGTCGGGATTGGTGTGGAAGTGGAACCCCATACGGAAGGATTGAAGGTCTTGAAGGTGCTGCCGGGTGGTCCTGCTGCGGAAGCCCTGGTACGACGCGGTGACGTTTTGACCGTTGTTGATCAGCAGCAGTTGAAAGGCCTGGGGTTGAATCAGGCTGTCGACTACATCCTTGGGCAACCCGGAACGCAGATGAAGATGGAACTGCTGCGAGGCGAACGCCGTGGTTATGTGACTTTGACCCGTCGACGGATTGCCGTCCACGCTGTTGCCAGCCGGATGCTCGATGAATCTGGCAAGGTCGGTTACATCAAGCTCGATTCGTTCACCGAATCGTCTGTGAAAGAAATGGATGACGCCCTGATGTCACTCCACCAGGACGGAATGAAATCGCTGGTCCTGGACCTGCGAGGAAATCCCGGAGGACTGTTGACTGCTGCAATTTCGATTTCCGATCGGTTCCTGCCCGAAGGGACAATCGTTTCGACCAAGGGGCGTAACCCCGGAGACAATTCGAAGGAAGTGGCTAACTATGGTCAGACCTGGAAGGTACCGATGGTGGTGCTGATCGACCGGAACAGTGCCAGTGCCAGTGAAATCCTGGCGGCTGCGATTCAGGAAAACGGACGGGGTGTGATCGTGGGAGAACGCTCGTACGGGAAAGGCACCGTTCAGACATTGTTCCCGCTGCAGTCTGCTCCTGCAGGTCTGCGGCTGACGACCGCCAAGTTTTATAGTCCTGATGGCCGCGAAATGGCGGGTGCCGGAGTCACTCCTGATCTGAAGGTTGATCCCACGATCGGTGACGATGCTCAGAACGATGCCGCTATCGCCGCTGCCTTGAAATTGACGAATGATCGCCGGTTGAAAGAAATGGCCTCACGGTTTAACCGCACCAGTGCTGCTCCGCGTGTTTTCCGAGTGACAATCTGATCGAGTCATTGATGACTCTTGGATCTCACAGAATCTATCGCTTTGCTTCGCCAGGGAATGTGCTGCCACTTGTTCGATAAGAACGGCCCGAAACACGGGGAAGGCGGCATACGGCGAAGGCGATCTTGCTCGAGATTAAGCGGGCGTTTCCAGCGAAACAGTCACCACCGATTGCCTCGCAGATCGGTTCTTCACCCGGCCACTTCAAACGAACGTGACATCGGATTCTACTTCCGGGCTTCGATAACCAGCCCAGGCAAGTCCCGTGGATTCGTCAGTCGACCAGATTATTGCTCAATTGCACGTGCCCGGGGACTTGTAACCCGCGATTCGCGCGGCAATTCGCGATCGAGTTGGATGTTCCGGGGCCGACCCACTTCACACTCGCTTCGGTCCGCTTGACTTCCCGAGTGTCCAGGAACGAGCATCCTGTTATCATCGTCTCTGAGCATTCTTCGGCGTACAGGCCGAACGGATTTCCCTCCAGCACCTGCACTCCCGTCAGCATCGTCTGTCGGCAGCGGACCAGTTCGATCAAGCCCTTGCGCACGATTGGCACAACGCCCGCAACGGTATGTTCACCCGCCTGAGCGTCCTGGATCTGCAAGCCTGTTAAAGTACAGTTCTGGCAATTCTCTAACCGGATGCCAGTACACAGTTCCTTGTCTTTGTAATCGGGGTTGTGACCGAAACAGTTCGCCCCGATGACCAGATTCTGACAGTTTTCGGCCAGCAGGTTGCGATTGTGGCCACTGTAGACGTAGTTTCCTTCAAACGTGATTCCTCGGGCGAGCGTCAGATGGACATTGGTCGCCTGACTGCCGATCAGATTCCCGCTGATGCACCACATTCCCGTCAAATGGCTATGCTCTGATGCTCCACCGATGAATCGAATGTTGGCACCGTTAGGGCTGTAAGTCGCCTGGATCGTGTTGCTGGCAATCGTCCCTTCGCGAACGGTTCCCCCTTTCGAACAATCGATATAGATTTCGGCAGTCGCGACATCGGCTGCTTCAGGCATATTGAAGGCCCGAAAGTTGTTGTATTCGATGTCGTTCCCGGTGATCTGCAAATTACGGATTTCGCTCTCTTCGATGCGGATGCCCCCGAGCCGGTTGTAGCTGATGTGGCTGCCGATAATGTTGGTCTGGTGCAGGTTGACCTTGTCCAGCCAGATCCCGATTCCCGTATTGTGATAGATGTGGCAGTGACTGATCAGAACGTTGCGACAGCGTTGAGTGATGTGAACGGCATTCCGTACCTGGCGAATCAGCACTCCCGTCAATGTTGGCTGCATGATCCCGATAAAGCGAACACCATCAGCCTCAGGATGTTTTCCTTCGATCTCGATCTGGCTGATTGTCGGCATCCGTTCGGCCTGCCAGACCTCGGGTTTGAAGCTGGTCGGGTCGGCTGAGCCACCGTGATGTCCTATGAATTCGAAGAGCGGTCCAGCCCCGTGCATGATCAATTTGGCTGTACCGCCATTTCCTTGAATCGACAGTCGCCCCGTGCGACTCATGTCGAACGAAATGGTCCGAGTGACACGATATTCCCCGCGAGGAAACTCGATCACACCATCACCGCCATCTTTCAGAGCGTGTTCAATTGCGGCCGTATCATCCGTCAATCCGTCACCCATCGCTCCGAAGTCACGCACGTTGGTCATGGAATTTATTCCTGAGCAGTAATGGCAGGCCTGGCTGGACGATCAAAG
>CAZSTW010000245.1:0-4946 GCA_964609845.1 uncultured Planctomycetaceae bacterium
GTTCGGAAAAACGGAATACATCCACAGTCACGTCTGTGCTGACGTAGGGTGGGACCAGCTCGCTTCGAGCGCCGGCCCACCAAAATGAATCGTCGACAAATCATGGTGGGCCGGCGCTCGAAGCGAGCTGGTCCCACCCTACTTTGCAAAAGCCGATTCCCCTGCCTCCATCCAAAGAATGACACAGGGGCATCAACGTACCCGCAAGGTTCGATGATGCCCCGTGAATGATCGAATCACTGCGAAGACTTATCGCAGGGACGCCTGTCGGCTTCCCCAGACGGTTGCGGCCGTGGGCGCTGGAACGAATCGACCGCTGCTGGAACTGGAGCGTGGGCTATAGTTCCGAGCCTCTTCCATCGGCATCGGGACCGACTTGGAAGCCGGAGACTCATAGCTTTGGCTGGCTGCTGGCGTCGGCGAAGATGATCGCGAGGGGATCGTTTGCCACTGTTCTGGCTGTGTTTGAGGGAGTTGAGCCGATTGCGGGAGTGGAACCGAGATCGAAGGGAGTGTGGCGATCGAATTCGCAGGTGGTGCGTACTGGATCTGCGGAGCCATCGCCGTCCCGATCGGCTGCGGGAAGTACTGAGGTGCAAATGCCGTTGAGAACGGAGCATCACACGCATTGCAGGAACTGGCCGCCTGGAATGTGACCGGCGGTGGAGCCCATGTCGTCATGGGAACCTGTTCGGTGACATGGTGAACTGTCTGGACGGGAACCAGCTGAGTCGAGATCTGTGGAACTCGCTTGGTAACCTGATAAGGCACGGCGCGCGTCATCGCCTGTTGCTGGATCACGGTTTGTGCCACTTGCTTGGTGACCGGCTTGGGGACATAGACCATCTGGTATCCCCCTTCATCGACGGTCACCTGTTTGTAAGTCGTCACGGGAACGTTCTGCATGACGGTTTCGTTGCGAACATGGGTTTCGACCACATCGCGGTATGTCGTCACTTGTTGTGCACGCAACTGCGTCTGTACCACAGGACGAGTCTGTGAGCATGTGCAGCTTGCCTGCGGCATCTCGCAAGTCTCACAGCAACCATGACCATGACGACGGAAGAGTTGGGCATCAGCCGGACCGGGCATGACAGCAACCGCTCCACCCATCAGCATCCAGGCCAACAAATATCGCCTCATCGAAATCACTCCTCTGGCTAACAACTCTGCCGACGAACTTCGGAACGGAATTCGTCCGTATCGTCTGTAGCATCGTCGAAACCCCTACAATTGATCCAGACGATACAAACTGCCACGATGAAAATTCGCAAGAGAACGACTGCCTGATCAAAGAATCACGGCAGAACCTGCCAGTAAAAAATCGTTGGTCGGCAGTGATTGCCGACGGGTTTGATCTCGCCATGAAAGTCGAGGTCGGAATGGCACCGAATTCCAGGACGAAATTGAAAAGCTGATGCTCTGTTGAATCACTGGAAAGAATTCCCATACTGGCAGACGGTTTGCATTCCGATTTCCAGCGATCAGATTCTGCTTCTCACTTATATACCCATGCGATTTGATATTGGCTGGCTGACCGCAGTCGGCCAACGCCCCATTTCAGAAATGAGCCGATCCAATGACTGCTGAAACGACCGTTGAACATGTCCTGTGCGTTCCCACACTTCTGTTTCATGAACTGGGGCATTTTCAAGGGTTTAACGCGAAAGTTGACAGATACTTACAGACGCTTCTGGACCCCTCGCACACGAGTTTTCGGCCTCGTAACGAAGTGGAGGAAGATCCGAGTTACAAGCAATTGATTCCTTATTGCATTTTCATGCATGAGGGAAAGGTATTTAACTACCGCCGTGGCAAGGCAGGGGGCGAAGGCAGACTGCACAGCAAGCGATCGATCGGGATCGGAGGGCATATTTCGTCAACGGACAGGATGCAGGGAGACCGTCGTTACCACGAGGCAATGCACCGCGAGATTTCGGAGGAAGTGGTTCTGGAGGCGGGGTTTACTGATCGCTGTGTGGGTCTGATCAACGATGACGAGACCCCGGTCGGACGAGTCCACCTTGGGATTGTTCACATTTTTGATCTCGACTCGGCAAAAGTTCTACCGCGGGAAGAGTCGATCTTAGAGACAGGATTCGCACAACCCGCAGAGTTGCTCCAGACGCGCGATCAGTTTGAAACCTGGTCACAGATCTGTCTGGATCATCTCTTTGGACAGGGGTGAGATTTGTCGTTGAACTTTTCATGGCTGGAAAGTTCGATGCAAAAGCCGGCGGAAGTACTGGCGAATCGCTTATTCAAAGGAGTGAACAGCGATGGATATGCATTGGACTCGACGCGCGATGGTAGGGGCAGCGTTATCGGCAGTGGCGGCCCCATTGGCAGCTCAAGTTGCGACGGGTCAGGAAAAAGCGGCACCAAAAGTTACGCCGGCAGCTTCCACGGCAACCACCGCATCCCCGGCTGCCCCCGCCGCAGCGGCTTCAACAGCGGCCAAAGGAAAGCTGACAGATCAGTCGCTGGGGAACCTGTTGAAAGCGATGGGGCTGCAAGCCACCGCCGCTGAACAACGATATGATTTCGCATTCAAAGCGACAATCGAAGACGCTGAATGGGAATTGTCGATGTCCGCGGTGCTAAGCCAGGATGGATCATCCATCTGGATCATGGCCTGGCTGGATGAACTTCCAAAGTCGGCAGCCGATGTTCCACGAACGGCTCTGCTGCGACTGCTTTCCGACAACGACAAGCTGGGCAAAGGTAAGTTCTTCGCCTACATCGCTGCCAATCGACGATTTGTGCTGCAGCGTGTGATCCCGAATGAAAACATCACAGCGGCCACGTTCCGGGCGGCTCTGGATGACCTTGGGCAATCGGTCGTCGGAACACATGCAGACTGGTCCGTTGCTAACTGGGCGACATCGACGGCTGCCGATCCTGCGACTGCTCAAAAGAGTGGTACCCAGGTAAAGGGGAGTTCTCCTCAGGCGACACAAGCTGGGCCAGCGACAACTCCTGTCAGACCTGCCAGTCAGGCGGCAGGGCAGGCTCCTGCCACAGGATCAGCTCGACCGGTTCAATCCGCGATCAACGATCCAAAGTTCAATTCCACGACGAAGAAGTAGTTTCGATCGGCGCGGTTCTCGCGCCGAAGCGGCAATCGCGAGTTCGGCGCGGGTCTCCCGACCCCGCCGAAACGCCCGACCGAAGGTCTCCTCTTCGTTTCTGTGATCACAGCCAAGAAACCTGGACAGAACGAGGGGGGCAGAACGACGAAGAGTCATAATTGAGTTCTCTTCGACAGCTCTCTCTACTCGAGCAGTTTCTTGAGAGCCGGTATACGGCGTTTGCCTTCTGCCACTGCTTTGGCATCGCCTCCTTCCTGGATCACGATTTCCCATAATTCAATGGCAGCTTTAGCCATTTCGGGACGCTGCTTCGCATACTGATCCGGAAGTTTGCCTGATGCGTAGTTGTCGAGAGCTCGAACGCGGGCGATCAGGAACTTACGCTGTTCAGCCACGTCGTCCTCTTCCCAGGGTTTCTGAGCGCGTCCTTCGTATTCAACGAGGATCTGCCGGGCTTTATTGGCAGACGCGAGATCTGGCCAGCGCGTCATGACTCCTTGAAGCTGCATCAACCCCGAGAACATCGTCTCGCGATTCTTGATCCGTGACTCTCCCTCTTCCAGCAAGCCTTTCGCCATCTCTTCACGACTTGGAGCCTGATCGCTGGGAATATGACTGGCTGGATAGCGCTGGGCGAGTTTCCGTCGGTCAGCAACGCCCCCTTCCAGCCACTCGAGTGTTGTCTGCATTGTCGTCGATTCAGGGATTGCGTGTCCCATCTTGGGGACTACCGTCACCTTGGTTCGGATTCCCATCTCTGTCAGCATCGGCCCGCGGAAGCGTTCGACCTCGCCGAGATTGAAGTCTCCCGTTCCGGTCAGAAAAGCAACGCTTAATCGTTCAATTGCCCGATGCCGCAACCAGGCTTCTTCTCGCAGGTCGCCCCCCGCACAGACGGGCATGACACCGCCAAACAGTTCGGGTAAACCGAACGCCACCTGACAGGCGACACGTCCACCTCCTGAAAACCCTGCAATGTACGTTCGGTCAGGGTCGATGCGGTATTGGCGACGAAGATCGTCCAGAACGTCGAGGATGATACGAACGCGGCGCGGCATCGGCGTGTTATTGCCAGCAGCATAGGGACTGGCGAATGCAATGCCCTTCTGTTTGCAGACTGATTCCAGTGGCCCCCATCCGGCGGGAGAATCTCCTGCAGAAATGAAGACGATCAGCGGCAGAGACTCGGACTTCCCTTTCGGCGCAGGGATAAATCGCTCGTACTTCTGCTGGCGAGAATCGTAGTCGCGTAGCCAGTCGGCAGGAGGATCAACAACACTCTGGTTGGAAACGACGAAGGTCCAGTCGAGCCGGGTCGGTTCTGTGACCGCAACCTCCTTCTGGTACCCTGTCTCGGCCGCGAAACTGGTCGCGACAAAAAGTGTCAGGTATGCACAGGACATCAACCGCATCGGGCACCTCGTTCATCAACTGTCGACACATGGATCTTCAGGTCTGTCAGCGACTCGGTCATCTTACTTGCCGCGCGATGGGACGCCAAATGACTGCTGTTCACGCGACAGGTCCAGTCCCTTTCTGAAGCAGGGAAGGATGTAGAGTGGGACCAGCGGCGCTTCGCCGCGCCGGCCCACCTTGAATTTCGAGACATCGATCAGTCGGAACGCGCTAGCGTCCGGTTTCTTGAGATGCGTGTCTCAAGTCGTCCATCGGAACCGGACGCTAGCGCGTTCCGGCTGATGGGCGCGACTTATGCGACGGTTTCACACAGTTGTTTACTGCTCGAATCTCAACGGGTTCGGAAAAACGGAAGACATCAACAGTCACGTTTGTGCTGACGTAGTAGGGTGGAGTCAATGTTACCCACATCTTTTACTCTCAGAGTCGATTGAGTTG
>CAZSTW010000246.1:0-4777 GCA_964609845.1 uncultured Planctomycetaceae bacterium
GATGCTCACTTCGCGCCATGTGGCCACTACGGACGATTGCGAAAGCGTCGCAAATGGATGAGTGTGTCAGTGGAGATGTCCAACTTAAGAAAAGGGTGCTACGGTCTTGGAGTCTGCGACAAGGCCGTGTCTTCGATCTTGTTGCGAATGCGAGAAACCGCACGGTGCACGGAGAATTGGTCGGTTGTGAAATGAGCTTCAAATCAGACCCGGGCACGACCTTGTCGCAGACTCCAAGATCGTGGCACCCCTATTTATGACAAAGCTGTGGGTAACTCCACGCTAAGCAACTTCGCCGCGCAATTTCGGCCGACCTTCCGTAACGGCCAGCGACGTAACCGAACGGAAATTCATTCACTTCTCGGTTGGGTGGCGGCGCACTGATTTTGCAAAACCGCCCCGAAATGGAACGCATTCGGAACGGGGGCTTCCCCAAAGCGGGTGCGCCCCCGCCACCCGTCGAGTTCCGTCTTCGTGCTCTTCGTGACCTTCGTGGTAGAAAGCTTGTGGGCCGGCGCTCGAAGCGAGCTGGTCCCACCTTACGTTACGTGACTCGCATCCGCGATCTCTGCGCCCTCCGCGTTTCAAACCATAGGCATTTGAAACGCAGAGGAAGCCGACGGCCGGTAAGATGCCACCCTGTTGCCCATGAATCGAGCCTACTTGCGCCGATCCATGGCTCGCTTGACCGCAGCACCCATATCGGCCGGTGTGTCTGCAACGACAACGCCAACGGCTTCCAAAGCGGCTTTCTTTTCTGCTGCGG
Source organism: uncultured Planctomycetaceae bacterium (assembly GCA_964609845.1). Taxonomy (GTDB): domain Bacteria; phylum Planctomycetota; class Planctomycetia; order Planctomycetales; family Planctomycetaceae; genus Schlesneria. The sequence continues at coordinate 767 of CAZSTW010000246.1, forward strand.
TTCCAGCTCCGCCAGAGATGATGGCTCCGGCGTGTCCCATTCGCTTTCCTGGAGGAGCGGTTGCTCCTGCAATGAATGCAGCGACGGGCTTCTTGACGTGGTCCTTGATGTACTGGGCTGCTTGGATTTCTGCATTGCCGCCGATTTCACCGATCATCAGGATCGCCTCTGTCTTCGGATCGGCTTCAAACATCTGCAGCAGTTCAATGTACATCGTCCCGATAATCGGATCGCCACCGATCCCGACAGCCGTTGACTGGCCCAGGCCGATATTGCCCATCTGCCAGGCGGCTTCGTACGTCAGCGTGCCGCTCTTGCTGATCAGGCCGACATTCCCGATCTTGTGGATGTAGCCCGGCATGATGCCGATCTTGGCAACGCCCGGAGTGATGATTCCGGGACAGTTGGGGCCGATCAGGCGACTCTTGCTTCCCTGCATGGCACGGTGGACGCGAGCCATATCCAGGACGGGAATCCCTTCGGTGATGCAGACAATCAGTTCGATCCCGGCATCCGCCGCTTCCAGGATGGCATCGGCGGCAAACGGAGGTGGGACGAAGATCAACGAGCAGTTCGCGCCTGTCTTTTGGATGGCCTGTTCTACAGTGTTGAAGACAGGGAATCCGTCGATTTCCGTTCCACCTTTACCAGGTGTACATCCACCGACAAAAACGTCTTCACCCGGCCGATGTTCTTTGGCATAAGCTCGACACTGCTGCGAATGGAACAGTCCCGACTTGCCGGTGATACCCTGACAAATAATTTTTGTGTGCTTGTCGACAAGAATACTCATGATGGTCTCTGTAAACCTTTGCCTGTTGGCTTTGAATGCAAGTTGGAAAGAGCAGGGGGCCACCACGAACGGTCGCAGTGGCCGACACAATCATGCTCCCAGCGAGGCGACCGCTTTTTTGGCCGCGTCTGCCAGATCCGCCCCCACGATGATTTTCTTGCCGCTGTCCGCAAGCATTTTCCTCGCCACGTCGACGTTGGTCCCTTCCAGTCGCACAACCAGCGGAACGGTGATCCCGATCTTGTCGTAAGCACCCAGCAGTGCGGTGACGATCGTATCGCACTTCATGATCCCACCGAAGATGTTGACCAGGATCCCTTTCACATTCGGGTCGGCCAGGATGATCCGGAATGCTTCGGTTACCTGATCGACGTTGGCACCACCACCGACGTCGAGGAAGTTAGCGGGGGCTCCACCGTGGTACTTGATGATGTCCATCGTACTCATGGCCAGTCCGGCACCATTTACCAGGCAGCCCAGGTTTCCATCCAGCTTCACGTAGCTCAGTCCCGAGGCTTGAGCCTGAACTTCCATCGGTTCTTCTTCGTTGAGGTCTCGCAATGCCACCAGATCCTGATGTCGGAACAGGGCGTTGTCATCGAAGGTGACCTTGGCATCACCGATCACCAGTTCACCGTCAGCAGTGACGACGAGCGGGTTGATTTCAACCATGCTGCAGTCGTTGTCGATGAAGAACTGACAGACCTGGCGGAACAGCTTTTCGGCCGAGCGGATTGCGTTCCCTTCCAGACCCAGCCGATAGGCAACATTACGCGCCTGATACGGGAGCAATCCCGCTTCGACGTCGAACGGTTCCTGCAAGATCTTTTCCGGAGTGTTGTGGGCGACCACTTCGATTTCCATCCCACCTTCGGTTGAGGCGATCAGGATCGGGCCACCGGATTCTCGATCGACGACGACCCCCAGGTACATTTCCTTGGCGATCTTCAAACCTTCTTCGATCAGCAGCACATTGACAGGCTTCCCTTCGGCCCCTGTCTGGATGGTAACGAGGGTACTGCCGAGCATTCGGGAGGCATGGTCTTTGGCGGCTTCGGCGGATTTCACCAGCACGACACCCGGCTGATCGGGAAATTGCTTGAATCGTCCTTTTCCGCGTCCCCCTGCATGGATCTGTGACTTGACCACGGCCAGCGGGCTGGCCAGTTCCGTAAATGCAGCAGCAGCTTCGTCAGAAGTCTTGGCAACAACGCCGCGAGGGACCTTGGCCCCCGCCTTGGCCAGGAGTTGCTTGGCCTGATACTCGTGGATCTTCATCGAAATTCCTGAATTGACATCGGGACTGTGGAGTCGGGTTTGACCACCAGAGTGGTTCGCCCCGTGATGCGAGGCAAAACCGTGCTGGATTGAGCGCATTTCAGCGAACGGATGATAGCCTTGACGGGAAATTTGTTCCACGAATCGCGACGGATTGACCATCATCCGACGTCATCACGACTTCTCAAAACCGGGAAAGACTCCCTCGGCGGAGCGATTTCGGTATGATTACCCGCTTTCATTTCATGAATTTCAGGAACCAAACTCCCGATGCTCAAGCACATTCCACCCTGTATTTCGCCCGAATTGATGTCCCTGCTGATGCGAATGGGGCATGGTGACGAAATCGTCCTGGCCGACGGCAATTTTCCCGCCGATTCTCATGCTCAGCGGATCGTTCGAGCGGACGGACACGGCGTCCCGGTGATCCTGGACGCGATCCTGAAGTTTTTCCCGCTCGACACGTTCGTCGATCATCCTGCCAGCGTCATGCAGCCTGTCGATCTGGAAACTCCAGAACCCCCAATCTGGAACGAATACCGGGAAGTGATTCGCAAGCACGAAGGCCGCGAGGTTGAACTGCGCCCGGTCGAGCGGTTCCGCTTCTACGACTTCGCCCGATCCGCCTATGCCATCGTCGCCACAGGCGAAACGGCCATCTATGCCAACCTGATTCTGAAAAAGGGGGTTGTGCAGTGAGTATGTAGAGGAATCGACTGTTGCAGTACTTGTTCGGCAACGTTTAGTGGTCCAACGTATTTCGAATGAAAAGATTTTGAAACGCTGAGATCGCTGAGGACGCAGAGCGGTGAAGCCCCAAGCAGGGTAGCCCCGGTTGCCGCTTCGGCGACCGGGGTAACGCAGTCACAAGAAGCATCCAAAATGATGAGGTCTGCTCAATACTTCGTTTTGCGATGTCCGAGCCCGAAGCCGGGCAATGCGGCAAAAATGAGATTGTTGAGGTAAGTACCTGACAAAATGAACCAGAAGATCAACGAATCCGGTGAACGAACGAATGTTCTGCGTCGGCCAGCACCCGGCGTTTTTATCCCGTTTTTGTGCGGTTGCGGATTCCTCATTCTCGGCGCCGGTCTTTGGCAGATCGGGCCGATCATCGCAGACGGATACAACGTCCTTCTGCCGTATGGCTTCAGTCTTTTGTTTTTACTCCTGGGCCTGGTAAAAATCTGGAGCTGTATTTATCAGCTGGCGTTAAGGTGGATTCCAGCCGCCACCATTCACATCCAGAGCCATCGATTTCACCTGGGATCAGGAAATGTTGTTTCGCTCGTTCAGCCAGGGAAATCCAATTTGTCCCGGCTTCGTCTGCGACTGCTTTGCGTTGAACGCAAAACAACGTGGCACAAGCGAGCGTCACACCAGCCCGATGGACAAGTCGAATCGTACACCACAACCAAAGAGACCCTTCTTCATCAGCAGACGCTGATTGAGGTCGCCGATCTGCATGTGGACGAAGGTGCCGAGTGGGAAAAGACGGAATCGTTCGCGATCCCAACAGATGTCCGCCCTTCGCGCGATGGCGATCCAACAAGCATCGTATGGCGCCTGGAACTCTCAGGGAAAGGCCTCGGTTTTTTGAGTTTCCTGCATTCGTTTGATATTCAGGTCAGCCGATAATTTTCATCAAATTCAAGGGAGAAACCGTTTCGAAGCAGCGTCCGTTGGGCAACGCTGTGAAGCATTTTTAGGCTGAAAAACGGGGTTTCCATGAATTGAAGGATATGAAAAAAGGCCAGATTCCATCGCATACCAACTGAAACACTCAGTCAGAAAGGAATCTGGCCATGAATCGCAAGAAGCGAGTCATTCATTTCTCGGATCGTTCGGAAGGTCAATCGCGTCAGGCCAATGGGACTGATTTCGGGGGCTTGTCGTCACAAATACTCCGAAGGAGTTACGCCATATAGCCCAGGGTTGCC
>CAZSTW010000247.1:0-4683 GCA_964609845.1 uncultured Planctomycetaceae bacterium
AAGACTACGAATGCTGGCAGATTGCTGCTGGCGCTTCCCAACCCGTATGTGACCCAGGCCCCCATGCAGGGAAAACCAGGCCGGATAAATCCACTGTTCGCCATGAACATCGCAGGTCCATGCAAAGCAGATTTGCTCTGCATCGAATAAATGAAGGCCATGTCATCAACGTGGCCCGCCAGCTTCGGAAACAGATCACTGATCCAGCGACCGGATTCCCCATGCTGTCGAAACTTCCAGAAGCTGCGTGAAAAATTCCCCGCGATCCCGGCGAATGTTTGCTTGCCAAGTTCCGGGTCGAAAGGCTTTCCATGCTGGCGATCGAGTTCCGGCTTGTAGTCCCACGTATCCACATGGCTCAGACCACCCGGGCAAAAGATCTGAATGACATTAGTCGCGGTGGCAGGAAAATGTCCCGACTTTGGGGATAACGGATTGCTGACGGCAACATCCGCAGCGAGCAGGCGATCCTCATTGAGAAGTGAAGCCAGCGCAACACCTCCGAACCCCGCACCTGCTGAATTCAAGAATTCGCGGCGGGAAAAACCTTGAGTATGAGGCAGCAGAGCGTTCATGTCATTCCTGGTGCAAAGTCCGAACAACTGAATTGTATATCATGCAGGATCAGAAATGCGAATTGAGTGCGTTGAGTTTGCTCGTGGATTGCCTCCGGTGCTTGCAACGCTTTTTTTGGAGAACGCGAAGATTCGTTGCCTGCTGAATTCCTGAGGTGAAATCGAGTCGATGCTCGCGTACGCAGCAATACAATCTGGAATTCGCATTCGATGGACGACACACTCTCTGAGAGGTGTTCACAGGAATTCGACGTCTGGGGGAAGCCCAATGTTTTTCAAAAGTACATGGTCGATCGTCCTGGCGTTCGTGTGCTGGTCGAGCGTTACATTAGAAGCGAATGATTCGCCTCTGCTGTCACCAGGAATGTGTGTGGATGCTGCCAGGCGCCCATTGAAAGGATTACGAGTTCGCCTGCTTCAATGGGAGGACGATGTTCGGCCGCGCCGGGTAGATTCCATGGGGCATGCCGTCTCAGACATGAACCTCACTCACGAGACTACTACAGATTCGATCGGCCGGTTCTGGTTGACGGACGAACAAGCGGTGATACGACCACCGGTAACAATTACCACAAACCGTTCCATCCTGGTTCTGGAATCGCAGGGATGGCTCCCCGAAATTCACCCTCTGAATCGCCCAGTGCCGTACATCGTGACTGAGCCCAAGTTGACTGCGGCCATCAAATTCATTGGCATCGACAAGCATCCGGTTACGGATGTGACTGCAGTTTGTATTGGTGGAGACTGGCCGGACGCGGCCCTGCAACCGATTTCGAAAATGGGACTTCGACTGACAGCCGATCAGCAGGGAGTCATACACTTCCCACTTGGATCGGCAGGGACATGTGCCTGGGTTCACGCTGACGGTTACCTGCCAGTTTCGCTGCGGTTCACTTCGACGGCACCGCAGAATTCCCACGAGCGGGGCTTCGAGTTATTTCAGGCAGCGACGGAGCCAAAAGAACTGGAACTGGCTCCTTCTGGAGAGGTCGTTGGACGCATCGTTGATGAAAAGGGCGCACCGATCCCGAACATGCCCATCGTGGGTCTGGTTCGTCCCGTCGGGGCAGCAGTCGGCCCCCGGCGTCAGATCGATCTCTGCGGATTGGAGACTATCTCGGACGAACAAGGAAGGTTCCGATTGACCGGTCTGCCTCAAGACTGGATTCAATTGATCGCTTTCGACCAGAAACAAGCAGGCGAGGCAGAGTCACTGGTCACGGGACTTCCCTGGCAGGCGGGAGATATCGTGGTTCGGCCGATGCAGCAGGTTCGCGGCATCGTGATGGATAGCGGCCGGAATGGACCATTAATACCAAAGGATGACGTGCGAATTGCGTTTCGATCCAGAGAATTGGGGACACGCTGGTCGACAACTGTCAATGAACGCGGCGAGTTCACTTTACACGTACCGCCGTCCGTAATGGGAGAATTGCGACTGTTACCTCATCCATCGCTGGTGCAGATCGGAACTGGCGTGCCTGTTGATGAAAAATCAAAGTCGGAACTGGTCCTGCGAGTCCAGGAAATCGTGGCTCCGCTCTCTGACGCGGAATTGCCGGTCCATCTGAACGACTTTCCGCGAGACTATGCCATCGCAGAAAGTGAATTTGTGAGACACATTTCGCCTCCTTTCACAAAGAGCCGACAGGCATTCTGGCAGTCACTGCGCCAGCGGACACAAACGCGTCCTGACTGGGTCAAGTCAACGCTGCTGATGCAATCGCAAATCGAAACTCAACCAGGCTCAATGATTTTTGTCGCTGACAATCGGGGAGCATTTCGCTGCGTTCATGCCAGTCCTGGCGATGTGTTTCTGGCCACGTTGCTGCACCACGCATTTCCGCAGTTTTCTGCGAGTCGGATTCGCTTTCAAGAATTGAATTGGAACGGCAAACCCTTTGACAAGGTGTCGTATTCAGGTGACATCGTATTACGTGAGCGAATGCCACTCGCCCAGGCAGTCCCCAATTTGCAGTCGATCCTGCAACACAACTGTCGATTGCCAGTCGAACTGGTTATCGACAGCGAAATGATCGAAGCCCTGCACGTTCGTGGTCGACTCGACACGGGCACATTCAAACGAAAGAGAGTGCCGATCAAGCTGGCATCAGAAGCCTCTGTGGGGCCTTATGGCAGGACGGGAACGCCGACCGATCTTATCGCCAACGTAGCGATATCTCTGGGGCTGGATTACTTGTTTGAAGCAGAAATTGCAGGCGACGATTCCTTGACCTGGGAAGTCTCGTGGCCTCCATTTGTGCCACCGGGCGATACTGATCGAGTCGCGGATGAACGGAAGCGTATCACCCTGATGCGTCAACTGGCCCCGGCAGTCCTACGGGAACAACTGGGGCTGGAAGTTGAGATTCACACCGTGTCGATGCCCCGCATTACCGTTCGCCCTCGGACAAAGTGACCGTTCCACCGGACGATTATTTGTGATCGATCTGATACGACGTATCGACGTAGTCAAACGTCAATGCATCTTTCGGATTCTTGACAACCCTGAACGACAGTACACGCGGAAGGCTGACGGCTGGTGGGGAATGCTCATCCATCGGATTGGAAGCGAGGTAATAGCCTTTGTAGCGACCATCAAATATGCTCAGGCGAAACTTTGACTGAGAAGTCCCCACCAGCATCCGCCGCTCATCGAGTGAACCTTTGCTGGGACGCTTGGGGCTGGTCGTTTCCAGGACGTCAATCACCCATTTCGTGGTTTCGCTCGGCTTGTCAGCCAGATAGACCTTTACGTCATCGTCAGTCTGGTCGATCGCGAGATACTTCCCTTTCGCCGTTTGCAGGTAAGGCGAACTGATTTTCCAAACGGTTTGCAACCCCTCGATTGGCGGAGCATTTGCTCCAGGTCGATTGACCAGAACCAGTTTGCCATTTTGTTCGGCAAGACTTCCACCATCCGTCGTCGACAGCGAACCGATAAACTTTTTGGTCTGAATGGCTCCGGTCAGGCCGGCAGCGATCAAGATCGCCACGATGAGATTTCGTCGAGCCGTCATTTGAAGCGTTCCCCAGTTATGAGCTTCAGGCCAACTATGCCGCACCTCTGCATGCCAAGCATTCCGTGACAAGATCATATCAAATCTGATCGTTTGTAAACTTTGAAATGACGCCGAGAATCAGACGCTGCAAATCCATGGCCGCAGCATTGGCGACTGCGACGACGTCTTCTCCGCGAACAGGCATTGATGTTGGTGCCAGGCACTCGTTGGTGACGACCGAAAATGCCAGGACGGGAAGTCCTGCGTGCGACGCAATTAAAGCCTCTGGGACCGTCGACATGCCAATGACATCCGCCCCGGCCATTCGGAAGAAGCGAACTTCGGCCTTCGTTTCATAGTTGGGCCCTGTCACTGCGGCGTAAACCCCTTGCTTCAGATCAATCTTTTCTCGCTCGGCGACGTCCGCAGCAATTTTCCGCCAAGTGCGCGAATACGTCTCGCTGATATCTGGAAACCTCGGTCCGAAACGATCGTCGTTCGGGCCGATCAGGGGATTCATTCCCATGAAATTCATGTGATCCGTCAGCATCACGATATTCCCTGCCCGAAAATCGGGGTTTAAACCTCCACTGGCGTTGGTCAGAATCAGCAGATCAATTCCCAACATCCGCATCAATCGAACGGGAAGTGTGATGAGGTCGAGCGAATGACCTTCGTAGACGTGAAATCGACCTTCCATCACCACAATGGGAGTTGAGCCGACCTTGCCGCAAACCAGTCGACCTCGGTGGCTCATTGCGGTCGCCGGGGGAAAGTGAGGCAAATCGGCTCGCTCAAACGTGGCTTCGATTTCCATGCGATCGACGAACCCGCCCAATCCCGTTCCCAGGACGATTCCTGCGCGGGGTGTCTGGTCCCATTTCCGGCGGACAACTTTCAGGCAATCTGTGATCGGATCGGCGGTGGACATTGGGATCAGAAATTCTTCCGGTGTAATTGCTTCTGTACGCCGACAGGTGTACGGGCTGTCGAACAGAAATGGAACGAATGGTGGCGAGTTCTGACAATCTCTTCAATAATGACTTTGCGGTAATCAGAACAGGGCCAGTATCAGGTATTTGAAGAGTATGACAGAAAACCGGAAG
>CAZSTW010000248.1:0-2518 GCA_964609845.1 uncultured Planctomycetaceae bacterium
GTGATTGTTGAGGTTAACGCTGGCCCTGGGCTGCTGATGCACTTGAAACCTGCGACAGGAAAGCCGCGTCCCGTCGGTGAAGCCATCGTCAATCACCTGTTTCCAGACCTCACCGATAACGGCCGGATTCCCGTCGTTTCTGTCACGGGGACGAATGGAAAAACAACGTGCACCCGGATGGTCAATTCAATCCTGCAGGCAGCCGGATACCACGTCGGAATGACCTGTACCGACGGCGTCAGTATCAACGGACGACTGATCGAACTGGGCGATTGCGCCGGGCCTCGAAGTGCTCGCAATGTTCTGTTGAATCCTCTGGTCGATGCAGCGGTCTTTGAAGTCGCTCGCGGAGGCATCCTTCGTGAAGGATTGGGGTTTGACAAGTGCGATGTGGCGATCGTCACAAACATTGCCGATGCGGATCACCTTGGCAAAGCCTATATCCACTCACCTGAAGACATGTTCAAGGTGAAACGAACCCCAGTGGACGTCGTTCTGCCAACCGGGACTGCGGTACTGAATGCCAGTGACCGATTGGTTGTTGACATGGCTCCCTTGTCTGCCGGCAGTGTTACCTTTTTCTCGTCCGATCCTGCAAACGCAGTGATTCTGAAGCACAGAGCCGCTGGTCACAGAACCGTGATTGCCCGAAATTCACAGGTCGTTTTGTGTGAAGGCGAGCAGGAAACGATTCTGATCAGCCTGGTCGATCTCCCGTGCACTCATGGTGGCCGAGTCGGGTTTCAGGTTGAAAACGTCCTGGCTGTCACAGCCGCGGGATGGGCTCTGGGAATTGCCCCAAAAACAATTGCAGCCGGTTTGCAAGCTTTTCAAGGAAATCTGATCGACAACCCGGCGCGGTTCAACGTTTTACAATCGGCAGAAAAAACTTTGATTTTGACGGATGGCCGAAACCTTTCATCACTGTCGACACTTGTCGATGCATTGAGTGGTTTCTCTGAGGACAAAAGATCCATCGTCTACTCGGCGGAAGAGGATCGACGCGATGTCGACATCCAGCGCCAGGGAACCATCCTGGGGAACGCGTTTGATCGCGTCATACTTTGTGAAATCGATGAAGCGGCAACTCGCCCCGCAGGCGAGATCATGCAACTTTTGAAGTCTGGAATCGGCTGTGGCGCCCGGACGAAAGAGGTTTTGGAAATCAATGATTGGACTCAGGCCGTCGATGCGGCGTGGAGTCGACTGGGGAAGGGAGAAGTCCTCGTCGTTCAGTCGACGTCGATCCCGAAGACGGTCCGAAAGATTCAGGCCTTGATGGGGCTGGAGCCCGGAGAATTGTCGGCGGCCTGACTGCTTTGGAAAGCAGTGAGGCCACCGGTTGAAATTGAAAACGAGCGAGAACGGAGTACGGCATGGCGATTGCTATTTTGACAACCATCCTGACAAGCAAACAGGTCTGAAACCTGATGTCGGGATGCCCCTTGCGAAGGACTCCTTAAATCTAGGGTGCTCAACAGGAAAACGAGGTCAGTGCGACGTAAGTCATTCTGGCATCAAGAGCAACGGCGGCAATGGAGCCTGCCGGAGTCAGTTCAGAGGGCGGAAATCAGGAATTCGAAAGCAGAGAATCATGGAACTGGGCAAAACGAGAGCTTTGCGTGGTCCGAATATCTGGTCGCAGATGACCGTTCTGGAGACCGTACTGGACGTTTCCGATCTCGACGTGTCCTCTTTGGACATGGAATCGGTTCATCGGCGGGCGTCCGATTTCCTGAATGGAGCGACGCTCGTCAATGAAAACGAGCCCTCTGGCTGGAATTTGAACCCGGGCTTTGCGTTGACAGAACTCCTTGTCCGCATTGGAATTGAGCTCCAAAACCAGGCCGGATCACCGGTCACCGTCGGGCGCGTTGCTGAAACCAGCAACCCCAATGAGTACCGGGTTGTCGTTCAATACCGTGAAGAGCCCGTTGGCCGACTGGCGCTGGACGTCGCAGCAGCCTTCCTGAAGGCTATGGTGGAAAACCAGCCTTACGATCTACCGACGAAAATCGCAGAAATTCGGAGTCTGGATCAGCAGATTCGCCTCGGCCCCAGTACGGGCTCGATCGTCCGGGCGGCTTGGGCTCGCGGGATCCCAGCGCGCCGTCTAAATGATCGCAGTCTGGTGCAACTTGGATACGGTTCGAAACAACACCGAATTCTGGCGGCCGAAACGGACAAAACGTCAGCCGTGGCCGAATCGATCGTTCAAGACAAGGATCTGACGAAGAATCTGCTCGCTGCGATCGGAGTTCCCGTCCCCAAAGGTCGCCCGGTCACCAGTGCCGAAGACGCCTGGGAAGCAGCACTCGAAATCGGCCTGCCCGTTGTCATTAAGCCTCAGGATGGCAATCAGGGTCGCGGAGTCGCCGTGAACCTGACGACGCGCGAAAATGTCATTGCTGCGTTCAAGGCTGCCAGTGCAGAAGGTAGCGAAATCCTTTGCGAGCGATTTGCTCCGGGTTCAGACTACCGACTTCTGGTTATTGGCTACAAACTGGTCGCGGCTTCG
>CAZSTW010000248.1:2653-4660 GCA_964609845.1 uncultured Planctomycetaceae bacterium
GTGAACCTCCGCAGGTGTTAGGTGACGGGCGCCATACGATCTCGGAACTGGTGACTGAAGCGAACAAGGACCCACGACGCGGCGAAGACCACGCGACATCGCTCAGCAAGCTGCGTCTCGACGAAATCGCCTGTGGAGTTCTGGCCGAACAAGGACTGACAGTTGATTCCATTCCTGCGGCCGGGCAGATCGTCCTGATTCGTCGAAACGCGAACCTGAGCACGGGTGGCTCTGCAACTGATGTCACCGATCTGGTTCACCCCGAAGTCGCCGCGCGAGTTGTGGAAGGTGTTCGAATGGTGGGACTGGACATCGCTGGTGTCGATGTCGTCTGCCAGGATATCAGCCGACCGCTGGAACAGCAGGGTGGTGTGATCGTCGAAATCAACGCCGCTCCTGGACTGCGAATGCATCTGGAGCCTTCCTACGGAAAAGGTCGACCAGTCGGCGAAGCCATCGTCGGGACAATGTTCGAAGAAGGGAACGACGGACGTATTCCGATCGTTGCCATCACAGGAACGAACGGCAAAACGACGACAACGCGTCTGATGGCCCATATCCTGCGAAGCACGGGGAAAAAGGTCGGAATGACCTGTACCGACGGCGTCTACATTGACGATCGCCGGATCGATACCGGGGATTGCAGCGGCCCCAAGAGTGCTCGTACCGTGCTGGCAAACCCAGTCGTTGAAGCAGCCGTTCTGGAAACTGCTCGCGGTGGAATTCTCCGCGAAGGACTTGGCTTTGACCTGTGCAATGCTGCCGTTGTCACCAACATTGCCGACGGTGACCATCTGGGCCTCAATGGGATCGACACCGTCGAACAACTGGCTCGTGTCAAACGGGTCTGTGTCGAATCGGTTTCTCCGACCGGCTATGCTGTTTTGAATGCCGATGATCCCCTGACCGTTGCCATGGCCGAGTACTGCCCGGGCAAGGTGCTGTACTTCTCGCGATCACTCGAGAACCCAGTCCTTGCTGCACATCGTGCCAAGGGTGACAAAGTCGTCTACGTGCAGAACAACTGCATCATGGCATCGGAAGGATCCTGGGAAGCCCGCATCGCAATTCTGGATTCAGTCCCACTGACGTTTGGCGGCCTGATCGGATTCCAGGTGGAAAACGCGATGGCTGCGGCTGCGGCTGCGTGGACCCTGGGTGTTCCTTTCGAAATGATCCGGCATGCCTTGGAAACGTTCGTCAACGATCCCCAGAAGGTTCCCGCCCGGTTCAACGTCGTTCAGTTCCGTGGTTCAACAATTGTCATCGACTACGGCCACAATTCGGCGGCTCTGGTCGCTTTGTGTGACGCGTTTGACAAGATGCCACACGAACGTCGCCTGATCGTTTACACCGCAGCTGGTGATCGACGAGACGAAGATATCGTGCGACAGGCGGAACTGATCGGCAACGCGTTCGACGAAATGATCCTTTACGAAGATCAGTGTCGACGTGGACGTAAAGATGGCGAAGTGATCAGCCTGATGCGTCAGGGACTCTCCCTGGGCAAACGCCTGCAGCCAAGCGGGATTCACGAAACACGCGGCGAAATGATCGCGATCGAAATGACGCTCCGTCGCATGAGCCCAGGCGATCTGGTCCTGATCCAGGCCGATCAAGTGGAAGAAGCAATCGCGTTTGTGCAGCAGTTGTTGCCAAAGCTCGCTGCTGAACACATGGCAACGGCCCGCTAAAGGGCTAGCTGCGTGCATTCAGTATCTTTCGGAGGACGGGCGACATTGCCCGTCCTCCGTTTGTTTTGAGCTGGCTTCGAATTAACAGATTTTTGGGGACTTTCAATCAGCTGGAACTGGCAACAGCGTCCGCTTTTTAGCCCGCTGTGAGATATGCGGGTTAGTCGCAGGCTATGCTTTGCCTTCCACGATCTCTCGCTCTTCTACGCTCTCCCAATTTTCTTTTTGAAACGCAGAGAGCGCAGAGGACGCTGAGGGCAGACGAGCATTGATCCTTCTCTTCTCTGCGATCTCCACGCTCTCTGCGATTCAG
>CAZSTW010000249.1:0-4596 GCA_964609845.1 uncultured Planctomycetaceae bacterium
CCGACTCGCCATGCTGCTTCCATTCGAACGGGGATTTCAGACACTTACCGCTGGTCGTAAAGAAGCCAGTCTTGGGATCTGCCCCGGCGAGAGCTTCCCCATGACGCTTTTGCAGTTCGGGCTTGTAGTCCCACGTGTCGACCTGTGAGGGGGCTCCCGTCATGAACAGCCAGATAATGGACTTAACTTTTCCAGGAAAGTGAGGGGACCTGAGTGCCAGCGGATCTGCGGCCACGCTGTCAGCCCGGGTTTCTGTATGCAGCATGCTCGCCAGTGCCAGCGATCCAAACCCAAGGCCCGCCTCCTGAAGAAATCGGCGTCGAGTCGGCAGTACCAGATCAGAGGGATTGTGAAAGCTGAACATGACAGAAAAAGCTCCTTCGTCAGTAATCTACTGAACGGTATTTTTCAGGCGTTGTCGGATGAAATCAGGATGTACCAGTGAGTGAAATCGGGAATTCAATCCGAGTGATCAGTCGATATAAACAAACTCATTCAGACAGAGAACGATCTGGCAGAATTCTATCAGGGCTCGCCTGGCTGCATCCGGGGTTTGTCCCATCGCAACCTTTTGCGCCTCAATGAATGCGAGCATCCGTTCACGCTCGGAATCTGTGGGTGGGCGTGAGAAAGTCGTGCGATAGGCATTCTCGACAGCCGTTGCCAGCGGTACATCGTCGGTTGCCCGAACACGCGCCGCGAGCTTTTCGGCCTGTTGACGAACAAACGGGGAATTCATCATCGCCAGGGCCTGTGTCGGCACCGTCGTGCTGACACGTTCGCCGATACTTTGAGTCGGCTCAGGGGCGTCAAACATCGTCATGATCGGCAGCAGTTCGCTTCGCTTGACTCGCAGGTAAACGCTGCGGCGTGGCGTATTGTCAAGAATGCTGGGGCCATACATTGTCAGGTCGAGATTGCCCCCGACCGATAGAAGCGCGTCACGAATCAGTTCAGCGTCAAGGCGGCGGGTCTGGAAGTGCCACAGATAGCGATTCGCAGGGTCGATCTTCAGAGCTTCGTCGTTCACGACGTGCGACTGCTGGTATGTGGCACTGAGGAGAATCTGGCGATGCAGCGGCTTCAGTCGCCAGCCGTTTCGCACCAATTCGCTGGCGAGCCACTCCAGCAGTTCGGGATGAGTCGGGCGTTCACCCTGGAATCCGAAATCGTTCGGTGTACCGACAATCCCTTTTCCAAAATGGTGTTGCCACAGACGGTTGACCATCACTCGAGCCAGCAGGGGGCCAGCCCCCCGTTCCAGATCAGTCATCCATTGGGCGAGCGAAATTCGCGGATCTGTTTCGGGCTGCGTCTTCGCAGGGACGGCCGGGGCGTCGGATCGCCAGAGAACCTGAATGAATCCAGGTTCGGCTTTCCCCTGCTTGTTGTCGACTTCACCCCGACGCAAGAAGAAGACATCCTGGCCTCCTGCAACGGTGGTGTAGACTTCGGACAAATTGGGGCGGGGCAGGGCGGCATCGTGATCCCGAACCACGGCAATGTGCTTGGCAGATTCTGTGTCGAATGGAGCGAACCATCGGACCATCGGCTCGCGCAACCCATCCGGCAGTTTGTTGCCGTTTGCCGCCAGAATCGCTCGGATTTCCCCCAGATGTTGAGGAACAAAGTCACCGGCCCAGGTGGCCGGGTTTGGCTCAGTACTCAGAGAAAACCGCAGCCGACCAATCCCCAAGTCACGAAACTGCAGATCGACAGCCAGTTCCGTCCCACCCGCGAACCCCGCCAAAGGAGTTTCGAGTTCAAAGACTGCCGCATTGTCCTTCTTGGCGGTCGTCCGGACGATCCAGGCCGTTTCTCGCTTCCCATCGACGGCGTTTGCAAGCGGCTGGTTCTCATCAGCTAGTGCCGAGAAGACAGGTTTCAGTTTCAATTCCACCGGAGCATCTTTGGAATTCGGGTCTACCGGTTTGGCCACGATCTTGATTTCAACCAGCTGAAAACTGCCATCGCCACTGACGCCCGGCCCTCGCTGGGGCAACGACTTGTCGGCGAACGCATCCACCCTCAGTGATGTGATGTTTTTCTGGAAGGTCTGCAATGAAATCTGGTACTGCTCTTCATTGGCGACTCGCCGCTGGCGGCCGCGCTGCTTGACGTTGAGTCCCGGATTCAGCAATCCATCATGGCGAGGATTCCACCCGGAATCGCCTTCAACCACGATCGTTCGGCGGAAAAGGTGATCGGTTCCATGACCTGCCACCGAGGGGCTTCCGGCTGGCGTGGCAGTTCGGCGTTTCGCCAGGTCTCGAAGCGGGCCGGCAGACTATTCGTGGCAAACTCGCGCAGAGCCGCGACCAGCGGTTCGTGATCTTTCTGATGTTTTTCCTGGGCCAGCTGAGTCGCTGCGGGATCGAGATCCAGTGTCCGCGGCCCGTGGGCCGTTCGAGCCAGCGAGGCTGCCAGGGCATAATAGTCCTGGTGTGGCAGGGGATCGTATTTGTGCTCGTGACAGCGGACGCATCCCATGGTCAGCCCGAGCATCGAGCCACCAATCGTCATCATCATGTCGTCGAGCTGATCGTAACGAATTCTCTCGACTGTCTTTGCGGTGATTTGACCGGGGTAGGGGCCAGCCACGAGGAACCCGGTTGCAGCAGCCCCTTCGATGGAATCAGGCTGCAGCAGATCCCCCGCCAGTTGCATCTGGACGAACTTGTCAAAGGGGAGATCCGAATTCAATGCGCGAATCACCCAGTCGCGATAGTGATAGGCACCAGGACGGAATCCATCGAATTCGTAGCCGCCGCTCTCGGCAAATCGAGCGGCATCGAGCCAGTGTCGCGCCCACTTTTCCCCGTAGCGGGGTGATGCGAGCAGTTCGTCGACAACTTTTTCGAAGGCCTGGGGTGACGCGTCATTGACGAAGGCTGCCACCTGGTCGACGGTCGGAGGCAGTCCGATGAGATCAAAGTAGACTCGGCGGATCAGAGCTTCCTTCGTCGCCGGGCCGTTCTGTTTGAGGGCGAGTTTCTTCTGGGCCTCGGTCACAAATCCGTCGATCGGGCGAGCGGGATCTGGTGGGGCGACGGTCTTGAGCGGTTGAAAGGACCACCAGGTTCGTCCTTCGGCAACGTTGATTTCGCGCTTGGGGCGAATCGGAGTTTCGCCCTTTCGGGGATCGGGAGCCCCCATATCGATCCACTTGGCGAAGTCGGCAATGATCTCGTCCGAGAGCTTCCCGGAAGGGGGCATCTCCAGCCCATCAAACTTCAACGCCTTCAGCAGTAAACTCTCTGCCGATTTGCCTTTAACGATAACAGCCCCGGATTCTCCACCATCGGCGACGCCATCGGACGAATCGAGAAACAACCGCGCCTGCAGCTTCTTCGCCGTGTGAGCGGCCACTGAGTGGCAACTGTAACAGTGCTGCACCAGAACCGGACGGATCTTCTGTTCGAAGAACTTGACGTCCTCTTCTTTCAATTCCTGTGCGGTGACCGGACCGGCCAGACAGATCATCGAGAAAACAATCACCAGTCGCTGCATCAACAGACCCCCGCAAACACCCGGCGACTTCCGTCACCTCTGCCACCACGAGACGCGTGGCTATAGTTTGATGGATCGCTTGCTCATTTTGCAATGTCAACCTGTCCGAACCTGAGTTTGGTGGATCAACTACCGTTGGAAATTGCAATCAAAACGAATTTCCCATTTTAACCAATCTACGTTCGTTGATTGATCGACAGGGTCGACTCTGTTTAGCTGTTCTCACCTGCACCCAGTCGCGTGGCTGGGAGGTCAGGGTGCACCGCGTGTCCGCCTGGGTCGGCGATATGGCATGCGGGAGCAGACTGTGTACTCAATGGAGTCTGGATGAATGGTTAGATTGGTGATCGCAGTGTTGGCAGTTCTGGTGTCAGGACTCCCCGCATGGGCAGAGCATGAACCGGTGGATGCATTGACCCCCAGCAATGGTCCCGTCCTTTCGGTTCGGTCGATGAAAGTTGAAATTGAGGAAGAGAAAGGTCCTCACGACTGGCTGATCAAGCACGAAACGATCGTGAAGCTGGTCGAACTGACGAATCAGCATCGAGCCCAGATGGGACTCGGTCCGGTAGTGATTGACGTGCAGATGTGCCTGGACGCACAACGCCATGCAACGTGGATGGCGGATTTTGGTGGGTTCCAGCACAGTGGACTGCCGTACATGGAAATCATCTACCAGAGTGTGACAACCCCCGAATCGGCAATCCAGGGCTGGATTGCGTCCCCACCGCACCACGGCATCATGCTGAGCGGTACACGAGTCGGATTTGGATATATGATCCGCAACGGCTACCCGTACTGGGTAGGCGTTTTCCGCTGACGGTTGAATCCGTCCGCAACTGATATGGCTGGGAAGGGACCGCGAATAACTTCGCGGTCCCTTTTTTATGGTCGGGCCGATTCCCATTGTCGCCACAACCCAACACCAATGCTTATGTTGCAGCATCTCGCGCAACGTCACCGCCCATCCCTCCCTCTCCTCAAGCACAAACCACAGGGCTTCAGCCCTGTGACTACGGCCGGAGCAGCATATGCGACCTGAAAGGTCGCGAGAAATTCAGCCATAGAGACCAGTTCTGATCGGCA
>CAZSTW010000250.1:0-4520 GCA_964609845.1 uncultured Planctomycetaceae bacterium
TGGCAGGAAGCGGCGAAACAATCGTTCCGTTTGTTCAACGACATCGCGTTCCGGTTCCATCCGAAACTGCTGCTGCAGTTGGCTGGCCTGCCGATTGAGAATCGCCACAGCCCGGCGCTGATCGAACGGCTTGACCGTCACGATTTGAAAGACATCGATCAGACTTGGTAACAACCGTCGACAGGCATCCAGTTCGGTCGGATTACATTCTGCGATCAACGATAGTTCGCCTCGCTGAAGATAGGGAAGCAGAAATGCGGCAACGCTTGATGTTGGTTCGCGCCCGCCCGCACTGACCAGGTCGAGCAGATTTTCGACGCACAGCACGCCTCCAAACTCGGCCAGTTCATTGACGATGACTTCGCACCGCAATTCCCACTGCCCCAGATACTTCATCCCTGAAATCATCCGCGATCCACCCGTCAACCAGAACCGCTTGTCGATCGGCAGGGCAGTCCCCGCTTCTGTGGAATCGTGAGTGGGACGTGCAGATGCTCTCGGTTGCAGACTGAGTTGGCGAATTGCCGTTGCCAGCAACGCAGTCTTACCGACTCCGGTTTCACCTACCAGCAGAATATTCTGCTGCCGTGACTTCAGCAGTGCGATTAATTCCTGCAGTTCGCCATCCCGTTCCCAGGCCTGGCGAAACTGCTTGCGTAGTGATCGATCTCCAATGGGGTCGGCGACCAACGGCAGTTCCTTGGCGGTCACCATCGGTGCACTCGTTCGACGCTTCACAGGAACGCGAATCACGAGCGTACGCAACTCGACAGACTGGGGCGGTAGAAACGCCGCAATTTCTCGTGGTGTCAGTCCCTTGAGTTGTTCCTGAGCATAGCGGGAGACCAAGTCTGGCAGCGATTTCTCTTCGTAATAATAGAACTCGGATTTCAACAGTGGCATGGAGGCGAAAAAGACACCTCGCGCCTGTCTCCCAAATACGCAATGCACATTGAGCGAGAAGGTTTCAGTACAGGGGTAAATGCGATTGTTGGCTCGGTACTCTGGCCGCACGGGGACTCGCAACACAGAAAGTGCCGGGTCGATCAGCTCCGGTGAATCGAGCCATCCTTCGCGTTTCGCCTGCCATTGCAGGAAATCGGTCAATTGGTCAATCGCCTTACTGTCATTTTCTGCGACCGCGACGGCCTGTTCATCGGCCCCCACGGCAATTGCCGTCGAATGACCTGCGCGGTCTCGAACGATCAGAACTGGAAAGCGATAAGTGTCCATTAGTTTTCTTCTTCTGCCGCGCGACGGATGTCTCTTATTCTTGTCGGTCCGATGGCCCTGAGAGATTCGTGAACCACGGACGCGTTCTACGAATGAATTTCCGCGGGTAGTGCACATGCCCCCAGCAGGAATCGGCGCCAGGCCAATGCGTCGGGATTTCCTTCCGTCATATCCCCTGTCCGCAGGTCCAGCGTTAATCCCCAACCTTCATACAGTCGAACAATGCTTCCCGGTGGCAACGGATCGTCTTCGAGACGGCCTGTCCCCGCTCCAAGTTGCTGCATCCACTGGACTCGGGCCCCCCACAAACGAGCCCACGCCTCCGCCACTGATTCTCCTTCATGCAATCGAACTGGTATCACTTGAATGGCCCGAAATTGACCGTCCGACGAATAATCCAAATGAATGCCAGCTTCGGAATGAGCAATCGCAACTGCTGAAAGGCCACAAATCTCCAGTAACGTCTCTTTCGCTTCGCTCTGCGGCCCCGGAAGACTACAGACTGTGCATTCCAGGCCGAGATCAAGCTCGGATTCCTTGATGGAACCAGTCAGAATCCGCTGCAGTCGAACGGCCAGTTCTCGAGCTTTCGCACCGCCATGACCATCCAGTGGTCGGATGCAAAGACCAATTCGCGTCGGTAGACCGTCTCGGGTTGCCGCCAGTTCTACGTCGGTCAGCGAGGCCTGATGCAGCAGCGACGTCAACAAGTCAGATTCTGCCCCTTGCACGACTTCGGCCCCGTCGAAAAGATCTCGCAGGGACTGGTGAAACGACACCATGTTCGATTCTTCACGGGCCAGACTTGCCCAGAACGAGGAGGGAGTATCTGGGCGATGCGACACAACTTTTTTTGCATGACGAAATACGACATTGGGAAGGGGAGCCTGAGCTCCCGGCTGCGAAGCTGCATCCTGCAGATCGGACCACGAACGCAGAACATCCCGCAATCGCCGGCACCGCTCTTGAAGTAGATAGTAGGCCTGATGTCGATCAGTGACATCACCTGCCGAAACTGGACCGTCTGGCCGCAAGCCAGAAATTTCGGATTCGACCCGTGCGACGAACTGACTGATTTGCCGCATCAGTTCCGCAGGTGATCGTCGCGATGCCAAGGCAACGCAATTGGTTGGCGCCTCAGCATCCACCAGCGGCTGAACGTTCACGGCAATTCCGCCAGGCGACGGATAAAGATGCAGTCGGGTGAGCGTCTTGACCTGCAGTGCCGCCAGTTGCCGTCCTGCGGGTTGGATCAGCAACTGCTCCAGACTTCGTTTCAGTGCCCGAGCCCCCAGCGTCGGCGTATACCCGGCGGTAATCGCATGATCAAGTGCCTGTGGTTCAATCGAAAGGACACAGCGGCGCCGGGCCAGTCCGTCTCGCAGCAGCATCTCATTCAAGACGATGCGCGCCACCTGTTCGATCACATCTCGCGACAACTGGTGGAACGGTACAATGCGGTCGATGCGATTAAAGAATTCCGGCCGAAAGAACTGCTGGACCGCTTTCACCCAGACATGGTCACCGACGGGCAAATCACCCGCAAACCCAACTCGCTGCGAGTTCTCGCGCACACCCAGGTTCGAAGTCATAACGATCAGCGTGTTCGAGAAGCTGACCGTTCGTCCCAGTCCGTCCGACAGTCTGCCTTCTCCCAGGACCTGCAACAACACATCAACAACTTCGGGATGCCCCTTTTCGATTTCGTCCAGAAGTATGACGGCGAACGGCTGGCGCCGGACTGCACCTGTCAGCAAGCCATCGGGTTCGTCAAACGTTCCGACCAGTCGAGCGGCAGAACCGCGGTTGACATATTCGTTCAGATCGAATCGCAGCAGACGGCTGGGATCTCCGAACAGGAACTTCGCAGCGGCTTTCGCTAACTGAGTCTTGCCGACACCTGTCGGACCGACAAACAACAATGAACCAATCGGCCGGCCTGTATCGTTCAGCCGGGCCTTTGCGATACTGAGCAGGTCCGAAACCGCTGCGATGGCTTCGGGTTGCCCGACCACATCCCGCGCCAGGACATCGACGATTTCGCCACGCGGCAACTTTTGACGCGGGTCGAGAAACTGTGAGACCAGTCCTGATCGGCGATGGAATTCGTCCAGAACACAATCTCTAGTAACTTCAGCATCTCGACGGAGCAAGGCCAGATCCTTAAGGAAGCGGACCGCTTTGCCGGGAAATGCGGCATCAGGCGAATATCGCCGTTCAATTTCAAGTACGGCAGGCAACGATTCCAGTTCGAACTGACAACGAAACTGCTGTTCCAGCTGTCTTCGTGACGCCAGCACAATCCGCGCCGTCGTTTCCGGATCTGTTTCTGACACGGGCAGTACTTCAAACAGATCTGCTAGTCCTCGATCACGTTCTCGCAGAATACGCCAGGCTTCGGGCGTGATTTCTGCCAGCAGCCTGACTTCACGCCGTTCCAGATAGGGACGGATCACTTGCCCCATACTCAAGCTGGAATCTCGCGATTTTCCTGCCTGCAGCAAACCGGGTAAATCGTCGAAGTAAAGAACGTGATTTCTTTTGCGGGCTTCCTTCAGGATCGCCAGCAGTCGACTTTCCCATTGTCCTACGACTGACATACCGCTGATCAGACGCTGTGGCGAAAGCAACCAGACATTGGTTCGAGAAGCATAGGGAGACTGTCGCCGTGATGTGACACGCGCGACGTATTCATGAATTATTGCCGTTTTTCCGGACAATCGTCGCCCCAGCAGCAGCACCGGACGTCGATCTGGCGAGAGCATTCGCCGTTCCAGCTCCGATACTTCGTGGTTTCGCAAGAACGCGCGATCCAGGCCCGCTGGATATTGCCAGTTCAGGCAACGTCCGCAGTTCTGCAGTTCCATCGCACCGTTACTGACATCGGCCGCCCCCAGTATCGCCATCAATTGCTGTGCAGGATCGCGAAACGATTGAACGATATCGAGTTCAATATCGACCGTTGTCGTCCAGGCCGTTCCATCCATCGCATAGTCTTCCGGCCTGACATTCGATTCATCGTCCGCGTCCTGTTCCAGCTTGCGAAAGTACTGAGTCAGTGCTTCTGTCGCGCGATGGGCCAGCGTTTGCCCACGTGTCACTTCAAACCATACATTTGGCAGGTTCGGACAAAATGCCAGCTTGCGACCAAGTGCTTGAAATGCGACAAAAAAGAAACGTCCCCGAGCAGTCCGGCGACGCAGGTCCAGTAATAAATCCAATCGGTGTTGTTCTATCGTCGGCGCAAACGTCCAGGCTGCCAGCCATGCATGATGAGGGTTTCGTCC
>CAZSTW010000251.1:0-4378 GCA_964609845.1 uncultured Planctomycetaceae bacterium
TCGAATCCCCCCCTCTCCGTTAAATCGCTTTGAACCGCTGGGAAAACCCTTGTTTTCTCGGCGGTTTCGTCTTTTCCAGCCTTCGTCGACTGCTTCCCGGCTTGCGCACTGAAAGGCACCGAAATGCGGGGTTCGGCGTCCAAAAAGGGTAAGCCAGAGGGTAAGACATCCGCAGCAGTCGTTCCCGTCGCGCGGAGTGCTTCTGGTTTCGTCGAATGTGAATTTACTGATGGGAGCGGCGGCAACTTCTCAACGGCGGATTGCAGGTCGTACAACCCAGCATGCGTGTATCGCCCCAGGGTGAGTTCCACGGTCGAATGTCGTGCCAGTCGCTGCATCACCTTGGCACTCGCGCCAGACCGGCCCAGACGTGACAAAAATGTATGTCGAAGGGAGTGAAAATCGGCTTGGCGGTCTTCGCTGTCGCGGTACGACAAGAAGTCCGTCTTCGCCATCGCTACGCGTTCAGCGTCAGTTTTCGCCGTTTTCAGCCACGCATCGCGAGCGGATTTCAGATCATGCTGAACAAACTTGCTCGCCGCTTTGTGAGCGGCCCACGGTCCCGGCCAGAGGTTCGCGTCGGATTCCAGCGATGGAAACCAATTCTCTAACAGTTCGGCCAGATCGTGCGGGAGTGGCAACGTATCGCCCCGACGTGCTTTTTCGTTCTTTGCGAGGATGCGAACCGTGGGAGGTTCGGATTTCAGATCGAAAGACTGCGCGGTCAAGCTGGCCAGTTCAGAAGCCCGCAATCCCGTTCCCAATGCCACGGAGTACAGCGTAAACCGCTGCCATCCCGTCAGACCGTGAATTGTCTTGCTCGTTCGAACTGTAGCGAGTAACCAGCGGATTTCGTCTTCGACCAGTTCCCGCCGTTCCAGGCGGCGGTCGACTTTGACATTGCCCCCCTTCATATGTGCCAGCGGATTCGCACTCAGCCGACGATTCGTCACCATCCAGTTGAGGAAATTCTTCGCAGCAACGAGATAGTCGTTTCGGGTTTGCTGAGAGAGTCCCTTCGTCTGCAATTTGGCGAGGAAACTTTCTACGCGGTCGGCGACGATGTCGTTCAATTGAACGAATCGGCAGTCATTCAAAATCGTGTGAATTCGAGTTGTGACCAACTGGCAATACGCTTCCGTCCGGCCCCGGTCCTTCAGGTTCTGAATGAAGTCTTTCAGATGATCTGCCAGCCGCTTTCCGGAAACCGACGATTGTCCGTTGATCAGACCGAGTTCAACGAGTTTATTTCGGAGGATTGCGGGAAGTCCTTCAATCCATTTGATCAGATCCGCAGGGGGTGGATCTTGTGCCACACAAATCGACACCATTCGGCGGACCTTGCGTCCCAGTTCCACGGTCGCGCCCTTGTCAGTAAAGCCCGCAATCCGTTTGGTGTCTGCGTTCTGGTCCGTGAACTGGATGTACCACTTCGACGATTCCTTCGTTTCACCGTTTCGGTCTTTGTACTTCTGGCGAAAAACTCGCATTTTACTTTGCCTTCGAATTTCGTGGCGACTCAATGACCCTACTGACGTTTCGACTTTCGCGCGACGACTTCCAATCCCAGGTATTCCAGAAGCCGGTCCAGTGATTCCATCGATAGCCCACGTTCACCCGACATAAACCGGCTTAAAGCGGATTCGGCAATCTCGGTATCCTGCGCGATTCGGTATCTGGTCTTTCCGGATTGCTCGATCGCTTCCTTCAATCGCTCGCTCATTGGCTTGGTTTGCTTCTTTGGCATTTCGCCCCCTGTGCTTGCCGTGTGGCAAGTATATCGTCATGAAATATAGAATGGGAAGAGGATTTCCCCACGATTCGGAAGATGGCCAGCACTTTCCGAAGGTGGCGAAGTTTACCACGCTTAAAATGTGGGCATCTTGGTATTTTCGAGGGCAACTTCGGTTAAATTCAGCGACCATTGCCACCCACCGTCAAACCCAGCTTTCGTCGTTTTGCCTCCCAGGTCCTTGAAGGCGCGGCGAATTGTTTTTTCGGCGTGTCCCAGTTCCTTGGCTTCGGCAATCACGTCCTTCGAGGGGCGCGATCCCTGCGACAGAAACTCGCGTAAAAAGTCCGTTGCTTCTTGGCGGGCGGATTTGCGGTCGTCAGATTCTCCAGATCTCGCGAATTCTTGGTAGAGATAGTCATCGGCAGTCATCTGGACTGGCGATGGTTCCCACGCCAGCCGGGAATCGACGATTCGGTACGCCATCCCGGATGTTTCCTTGCACAGATTCATCTTCGCGGGAAGCAGTAAACGCCGTTCCGAGTCGTCCAAATCCCGATTGACCGACCAGACCGCACGAGCGGCGGCAGCGAACGCCAGACTTCCCATCGACCGATAAACCGCTTTGGTTCCCCCCCCTTTCGAGAGATGATTGACGCATACGACTGCCACGCGATGTCGGGCGGCCAAATCTGCGACGGGGGAAAGCATCGCCCTTACGTCAGAGTTTCGATGCGTATCGGTTGAACCGCAGTACGCTGAAATCGGGTCGATGATGATCAGGCGGGCGTCGCTCGTTTCGGCAAGCCACTTCGCAAGATACGGCAAATCGACATCCAGACTGAACTGCCGACTGCGTTTCTTGTTTGTCTTCGCATCGAATGAAACGACTCCTTCGACGAAAAAAATCTTCTCCAGGCAGGCACTCGCCGATTCCAACCGGGGGCGAATCGTATCAGCGATATCGTCTTCGCTGTTGAAGATCATGACACTTCCGGGAGACTGACTGAACAGCGGGTTATCCGGCCAGCCATCACCGCGACTCACCCGAGCCGCAATGTCGACGGTCAGAAACGACTTCCCCAACCCAGGATCACCCGCAACCTGACAAATCTTCCCCAGCGGAATTCGCCCCGGCCAAAGCCACTCAAGAGGAATCGATGCAACATCCGCAATACTCCGTATGACCGCATGCGGTGTCGGGTCCAACCCTTCGTCAAGTTGAGAAGCAGCATCGAGCAATCGTTGCTTGATCGTGGCAGTCGGAATCGTCGGATCATTGATCATCTGACCAATGGCAAGAGTTTCACTATCCAGTCTCCGTCGTGCTGCCGCCTTTCGGATGAGTGGCTTCCATTCGTCAATGTGTGCGATGTAGGGCGCATCCGCTACTAGTTGCATGACCTGATGGACTCCCCCGAGGTCTTCGAAGGTTCCTTCTGCCGTCAGTTGTTCGGCGATGGTGAGTGAATCCGGGCGACGCCCTGCCCGATACAACGTCTGAATTGCTCGCAACCAAGTTCTCTGGTCATGCTGAGACAAGTCTTCCGGGTCGAGATCGTCAACTTGTGCGGCCAGTTCTGGATTCTGGATCACAGCGCCAATCAGCCATTTCCCATGCACCTCGTCAATTGCTGTTCGTTTTTGTATCATCCGCTTGCCTTACTTTGAACGCCCTCGCTTACAGCCGCCAAACCTGCGAGGGCGTTTTCGTTGGTGTCTAGCCACAAACCACGCGTTGAAACGCAATTCACCGATCATGAATCAGAATGTCGGATTCGGTCCCAGGCATCCCGAACGGGCGCACCCGCTTCAAGCCAAGCTTCAAGGTCGCTTCGAAGCCATCGTACTGAACGCCCTAGACGGATCGGTCGTGGCAGTCGTCCTGACGCGTTGAGAGAGTTGACGTGCCGTAGGGAAACGTTCAAAAGCTTGGCCACTTCCGCTGCATCAACCGCCAAGCCAGCCATTTCGGGGGCATTTACCTGCAACGAGGTCGCGATGATTGGGCGAGAAGATTCAGCCATCGGACTCCCTTTCTCGCGAGGGCTCCGATACGACAGATAACCGGTCATGGTCACGGCGTCGCTCAGAAAGCCGCAAGAGTCCCCGCAGAATGCGAGCCATGCGGTACGTTGCACCGAGTCGACGACGGACTTCGATCGGGTCGGGAATGATATCGAGAGGATCAGGTGGGACAGTTGGACCGGTCATGCGATGGTCTCCAGAGTACGAGGGTCAGTCGGACACGAGAGATCATGGCGTTGGCAAGCGACACGGTAAGTGACAAAGTGAAACTACTGGTGTCGCTGAGTGAAGGACTTACTCTACAATCAGCTGAACAGCGTCCTTCGTCTCCGAAAACACGATTTTTACGTTAGTGATGTCGTTTGAACACAGAGTGTTGACAACGCGGCGCACAGTCGTGCGAACAGTTTCAAATTCAACTTTGTTCCGCCAGCAAGCGTCGCGAAGTGTGGTAATTGAGACTGAAGTGGCCTGCCTCCAAAGGAATTGGACGACTTTGCACTGTTGGTATGGTAGCACGTCAACAATGCGTCGCGGCAGTTCCCCGCGTGGATCATCGACGTGCTTCGTACTATGCGGGGGCGTGACGGGAGTTGTCGCCGGCGCGGATAGGTCATC
>CAZSTW010000252.1:0-4301 GCA_964609845.1 uncultured Planctomycetaceae bacterium
CTACCCTGGGTCTGCTGACTACGACCACCTCCTACCCCGAATGGGGTTGCGTCGCCATTCCGATCAGGTGGCGGACCGTGTCGCCTCAGCAAATTGGCAGATCTTAGATCTGCGCACCAAGCAAAGAAGTCAAGCGATTGTAGTACAGGGAGACCATGATGCAGTCGATGATCCGGATCTTTCAATTCTGGAACACGCTGCAGATTGATTTCATCCTTCGGACACGTGAAGATTCGTTTTCTGGAGCGAGCAACAAAAATGACCGAAAGGCGAGTCCGTGAGCAGTCAGCCCTCAAACCGTACCCTGCATCCCATTCCGTGGTTGCTCCTGGCTGCAGTGACGACCATGCTCAATTCGACCATCGTGCTTGCAGAAGTTCGCAAGGAAACGTTCTCCTACAAAACCGTCGGTGAGCTGAAGATCCAGGCCGATGTCTTCCGTCATGATGATGACAAGTTGCGTCCGGTGGTTGTCTGGCTGCACGGCGGGGCTCTCATCAATGGGCATCGTGAAGGGATCGACAATCGATTGAAGACCGCCATGCTCGAAGCGGGCTACATCGTTGTGTCACTCGATTACCGCCTGGCTCCCGAGACGCAGTTGCCCGAGGTAATCGCTGATGTGGAAGATGCGTTTCGCTGGATTCACTCCAAAGGTGCAGAACTATTCCGTGCGGACGTCAAACGAATTGCCGTGACGGGTGGTTCTGCGGGTGGCTATCTGACCTTGACCTGTGGTTTTCGGATCAAGCCACGCCCTCAAGTTCTGGTTGCCTATTGGGGATATGGAGATCTGGTCGGGCCGTGGTTCAGTCAGCCAAGTCCTCATCCCGCCCACAATCAGATCAAGGTGACTCGCGAGGAAGCCTGGCAACAGGTTTCGGGCCCGCCGATCTCGGACGCCCGTCAGCGCAAAGGCAACGGCGGCGCGTTCTATCAGTATTGTCGGCAACAGGGCTCCTGGCCCAAAGCCGTTTCGGGCTGGGACCCGAAGACTGAGCCCGAGAAGTTTTACCCATATATGGCCTTGAAGAATGTCACCCCGGATTACCCGCCAACATTGATGATTCACGGCGAAATTGACACGGATGTCCCCTATGAACAATCGGTCCTGATGGCCGCCGAATTCAAACGACAGGGTGTCGAGCATCGCCTGATCGGCCTGCCGGGCGGTGAGCATGGATTGGCCGGCGCTGACAAAAAGCTGATTGATGATGCCCATCTGGCTGCTCACGAATTCCTGCGTAAGCATCTGGGTCAACCTTGAATGATGTGGAGCATTGACACTTCGCTGCGATGTGTCGGTCTTTGAGCAAACTGATCTCCCTGATGAAACGGAAGCAATATGTCGTCGTCTCCTGATTATCTGTCACGAGCATCCGGTCCCACGCAAGAGCATGCCTATCGGCGCGGCCCGCGGATTGTCGCGATCGAAACTCTGATACCTCACGACATCATGGCGGGACTGATGTTGCTGAGAATCCATACGGACGCCGGGACCGTTGATGGTGAACCGGTCATCGGACACGGCGAAACGTACTACATTCCGCATGCCGTCGCTGCTACGCTTCATGACTGGATGTCACGACGCCTGCTGGGTGCCGACGCCACGGCGATCGAAAGTCATTGGCGGTTCTTGTACGAGCGAGGCATTGCGTTTGGCGTTCGTGGCTGCGAAATGCGAGCCATTTCGGCGATCGACCTGGCGTTGTGGGACATTCTCGGCCAATTGACACGACAACCGATCTGGAAGCTCCTTGGTGGACCGGTCCGCGATACGATTCCGGTATACAACAGTTGCGGTGGGCCCACCTACGGCCGACGACCAAAAGGAGCGCCCGACGCTCAAGGCTGGCCCGGACATGGCGACCTCGGCAAACCAGGACCACTCGAAGACAACTACAACAGCGTCTTTCACGCCGGTGATCTGGCAGAAGAGCTTCTGTCCGAAGGTTACACCGCGATGAAGCTCTGGTCGCTCGACCAGATTTATCGAGCAACCGGTGGCCATCGAGTCGCCTGGCCCGATCTGCAGCAGGCGCTACAGCCGATGCACGAAATTCGTGATCGAGTTGGTTTGAAGATGGAATTGATGCTCGATGGACACGGATTCTTCTCGCTGGCAGCGGCACTACGCATCGCCGAGGCAATGCGAGAAATCAAACCGCTCTGGATGGAAGATGTGATCCGCCCCGACAGTATCGAAGCGATCGCTGATTTCCGGGATCGAGCCGGAGTTCCGATCGCAGTCAGTGAAATGCTCGTCAGCCGCGAAGATTATCGCCAGGTGCTGCAACAACGCGCCGCAGACTACACCATGATTGATCCGACGTGGGTGGGGGGCATCAGTGAATCTCGTCGAGCCGCCGAATTGGCTCAAGTCTTCAACGTCCCGACATTGATGCATGACTGCACGGGGCCCCTGACGTTGTTCGCCGGCCTGCAGATCTCAGCCAGTTGTGCGAACGTCACGTATCAGGAGACCGTCCGCGCCCACATCAAGACTCTGTATCCGCTGCTGATCGATGAACCGCCCGTCATCAAATCGGGTTCCATTGCCTTGCCAGAAAGGCCTGGAATGGGAGTGCGATTGCTCCCCGAACTCTTTACACCCGATCACCCCGGCTATCGCATCACACGACTGTAAACAGTTGTATACGAGGTGAATTGCAGGATCGTGATGTCCAATCGCAAGATTGGTAGCGAGTCTGCGAGAGAGTTTCCCCCCAAATTGACGGTTGGGTGGCGAGGGCGAACTGTCTTTGCATCAGATTGAGGGAGGCGAGGGGCAGGGTGGCCCAGACATCGCTTTGGATGTCTGGGTTGCAAAGCAACAGGAGGGGATGCCGATTCAGTGGGTGGACTGATAGTGCCGTTTCTTTCCTCTTGTTCCCTCGTCACCCAGACGTCCAAAGCGATGTCTGGGCCACCCCGCCAAAAGCTCATCGATTTATTCAACAGTCGGAGTCCGTGACATGATCGAATCCTATGAATTCTCAATCAGAGCACTTGTGGAATACAACGAGCTGTGGGTTTTTCTGGCCGATGTGTTGGGAATCGATCGCTCGCAAATCGTGGATGAATCGACGTTTTGGGATTTCGCAGAGAGTGGTCAGGGAAAAGTTGTCGGGCTGGAAGTTTGCCATAGCAATCTAGGGTTTAGGACACTCTGCAAATGGCGTCAAACGTGGAATCTTCGTGACATCGAACCTTTTCAACTTGCGTCGTATGCAAGTGTCAAGTTCAATTCAGAAGTGGCAATTGGCAACTTCATTGATTTGCAAGACGGTTCAGCCGACCAGTTTATCGTCATCACTCCAGCCAAACAGTTTTATCGGGCGTATGCCGTCATTAACGCCGATGTTTTTGACACCTCTTCGGTCGATGATGAACTATACGATGTCGAAATGCTCGTGAAACATCAGGGCCGAAGCGACAGCTAAACAAAACACGCATCAGGGAATTTGTTGAGGAAAGGAGGTTGGCATCGGCCAACGCTGGCGATAACCGGCAGAAGCCATCAGCGGTTGCCGTGAGATTGCCTACGACGTGCAGCGCGTTTCATTGTTGCTCCAAGCATTGGTCGTTATGCAAACATGCGGCCAGACTGGATAAAGCACATCGACAGTGTCATGGACGCCATCGTGGCAAGCGGACGCCCGAAAACGGTTGTGCTTGGAGAAAATGGCCAAGGGGGCATTCGCAAATTTGTGAACCGTGAACCAAGCAAGATGACAGAATTCTTGGAGATGCGTCCTCAATGCCTCGACTACAGCGCTCAAGCGAAGGCCGGAACACTCACGGCAGCGATGGAAGCCGAAACTCTTGAATTCAACCTCTTGATGATCGAGCGTCTTCATGAGCGCGGATTCACGTTCAAATTCATATCTTTGCAAAACTCTGCCGAAGCGACTTCATCGTGGCTCAAAGCAGAACTAGAACTGCTGGAACGACTGAACGTGAAATGGGAAGTAATTCCAATGTCGCGAGTCGACGAAGTGATGCAGTTGCCAAAGTGGAGGTAAAATGGAAACAGTCCAATTCAATGTTAGAGACGCTGCACTCTTGTATTCATTTCCAAAGCCACTATCGGATCTGAAGACGATGATTCGTTGCTTCAAGTTTCTCAATCGAACTGCTGCTCCAACCCATGAGGAATTGACAAGTTGCCTGACCAAGGCGCAGCGAGCCGGAATTGTCCAAGAGTTGGATGGAAAGTACGGCAGGGTGGCCCAGACATCGCTTGGGATGTCTGGGTTGCAAAGCAACAGGAGGGGTTGACGGTAGGTGTTGAGCTACAG
>CAZSTW010000253.1:0-4269 GCA_964609845.1 uncultured Planctomycetaceae bacterium
GACGGGGGCCATGGGGCGCGTCTACCTGGCTCACCATATTGATCTGCACCGCAACTGCGCCTTGAAAATTCTGCCTCCGCAACTCGTCGAAAGCGATCCGGCGTACGTTGAACGATTTGCCAATGAAGGGAGGGCTGCAGCGGCACTGAATCATCCCAATATCGTGACCATCCACGCCATTGGCGAAGACCGGGGATACCACTTCCTGGAAATGGAGTTTGTCGCGGGACAATCGTTGCGGCGGCTCGTGGAAGAGGATGGGCCTCAGGATCCGGTACGTGCGACATCGCTGGCATTGCGGATTGCGGAAGGACTTGCTGCCGCACACATGGCGGGAATTCTGCACCGCGATCTGAAGCCCGACAATGTCATGCTGACTCATCTGGGTGTTCCCAAGATCACCGACTTCGGACTGGCCAAGCGAGTCGCGCTGGACTCCGATGCACTGAACTCAGCGGCTGGCCCGCATGTCGAAGTTGTCGGTACTCCTCCCTTCATGGCACCGGAACTGTTTCAGATGTCGGAAGCGACAACCTCGAGTGATGTCTATGCACTGGGGGTCTGCTATTTCTACCTGCTGACGGGCCGACTGCCGTATTCGTCGCCAGTCCTGTCGGAACTGATTCACCAGGTCACAAACCTCCCCTTGCCAAGTCTGCGGAATCACGTCCCGCACATTCCGCTGGAGATGGCAGAATGCCTGCAGCAAATGCTGTCGAAGGCGAGCAGCAACCGGCCCCGATCAGGTGTGGAGGCTGCTCAGTTACTGTCGGCAGTTCTGGGAGAATCGGAAGATCTTGACCAACTGATGCATTCGGCATTTGCGCATCAACCCGGAGTGAAATGGTCACGAGCCGGAAATCTGTATCATGTCTTCCTGCAGTTTAGTGATGGTCGTCGACAGACGGTCATGGTCGAGCCGAGTTCCCATGCGGCGGTGGACCGGACGTTGAGGATTTCCAGCGTCTGCTGCAGCGCGGATTCGGTTTACTTTGAAACGGCCTTGAGGCTGAACTCCGAAATTCTGCACGGGGCGCTGGCAATCGCCGAGATTGATGGAGAGGCGAAGTTTCTGATGGTCGACAACTATCCTCGGGCGACTGTCGATTCCGAAGAAATTCGCCGCAGCGTCCTCGAAGTGGCCCATCGAGCCGACGCCATCGAAAAACTGTTGACGGGCCTGGACATGAATTGACAACGCGCAGTTGACCGGGCCCGGTTGAGCCTAATATCGTACTTACAGATCCTGTCACATCCGGGGAAACCCGGTTGACGGGGTTTTCGAGGTCGGACACGGGAACGACATCCCGCCAAAGTTTCAGGAATCGTGCATCATGGTCAGGCTTTCGTTTCGTCTCGCTCCAGCACTGATGACGCTCGGAATTCTGGGAGCGGTCGTACCCGGCTCCGTCGAAGCCCAGTCACCACGCCGCAACGAAATCCAGGTGATTCCCCCCGTCCCGACGGAGGAAGACCTCAGCCAGATCGGCGTCTGGACGCTGGATGTCTACATGAAGCCGATGCGGATGATTCCGATCGAACTGACCGACCCCGCAACGGGAACGAAAAAGACAGAGTACATTCGATACATCACTTACCGGGCCGTTCCCAAAAAGGTCGAACAGCGGGTTGCGGAAAATGCCCCGGAAAACCAGTTTGATGAACCGGTCAGTCCCCCCCTGTTCATCCCCGAATTCACGCTGGTGATTACGGACAACGACCGGCACGAAGAGCATCAGGACCAGGTCATTCCCGAAGCGCTGGTCGCGATCAACAAGCGTGAAAAAGCAAATTACAAGAGTTCTGTCAGCGTGGTCGGTCCACTTCCAGAAGTGACCGAAGACGGGGCACCTAATCCAGGCATCATGGGTGTGGCGATGTGGCGCGGAATTGATCCCGAAGCCGATCGCTATACGGTTTACATGACAGGATTTTCGAATGGCTACCGAAAGATCGAGGGGCCTGACGGAAATCCTGCGATCCTGACCAGAACCATCGTTTCGAAATACATCCGACGTGGCGACCGTTTCCTGCAGAAGGAAGCCGAAATCGAATTAGACGGCGATCCAAAATGGATCTACCGATAGTCGACAACAGCATGTGACGTTCAGCACGAGTCTCACATGTTCGGCGCGGGGCTACTGACCCCGCCTGTGTTCGGCGCGGGTCTCCCGACCCCGCCGAAGCCGCGACCGAAGGTCTCCTCTTCAGACTGGCACACCGCGTCGATCAAACCCGACACGAAGGTGTGTTCGGCTGATCAGACAATCGGTTCCCAGCCCTTCCGGTATTCGCGGCCCCACAACGCTTCTGCGTCCTTGTCATCGACAACCTTGCGGGCAACCGGATCGAACTTGACCATCCTGCCGAGTTTGTACGAGATATTTCCGAGGTGGCAGAGCAAGGTGCTCTTCTGTCCCTCTTCGATTTCTGAATTGGGCGACTTTCCTGTGCGGATACATTCCAGAAAATTGTCGATGTGCTGCTGTTCGCCGCCCGCACCGGTTCCCTTGGCGACTTCTTCCCCCTTCAAATTGTAGATCTTGTAGCCGGGGTCAATGATGTGCAGAGTCCCTTCCGTCCCGTAGAAAATGACCATGCTGTGCTTTTCTTCACGGCGTGGGTGACAACTGCTGACTTCCCAGGAACATCCCTTGTCGCCGAACTGGAATACGGCAGTCCCTGTATCGGGCGTCTCCTGATCGTCATCGAAGTGGTATCGCCCCCCCAGAAAACTGACCTGAGTTGGATAGTCGACTCCCAGACCCCAGCGGGCGACATCCAGTGAATGGATGCCATTGTTGGCCAGTTCGCCGCCACCCCAGTGCCATCGCCAGTGCCAGTTGTAATGCACAAGATTGTCGACGTAGGGGCGATCAGGTGCCGGCCCCTGCCACATCGTGTAATCGAGAGTTTCAGGGACAGGTACAGGCTTACCCTTCCCGATGCTGGGACGGTTGGCATCGTACCAGCACCGTGCGAAGAGGACTTTCCCAATCGCCCCTTCCTGCAGCTTTCCAATGGCTTCGCGAATGGCTGGCCATGTGCGGCGCTGATTCCCCATCTGGACCACTCGTTTGTTCTTACGTGCTGCCATGACCATCAACTCGCCTTCGCGAGCGTTGTGGCTTCCCGGCTTTTCGACGTAGACATGCTTTCCAGCCGAACATGCGAGAATCGTTGCGGGAGCGTGCCAATGGTTGCAGGTTGCGATAAAGACAACGTCCAGCTTCGGGTCGTCAAGCATTCGGCGGAAATCGGTGATCCCCTGTGCCTTGGATCCTTTACCGGTGACGGTTTTCATCGCCAGGTCGAGTCGCTTCTGATCGACATCGCAAACGTAGTTGAGCTTGATTCCCTGGGCGTTCAGGACGGCGTTCGCGTGAGCCATTCCGCGACCGGTTCCGATCACTCCCGCCGTCAACTCCTGACTGGGACTCTCTTGTGCCGAGACGTTATTGAAGAGTACTGGGGCCATCGCTGCCGCCGCTGCAATGGTTGTCGATTGTAGAAACTCACGTCGACCAAGCGATCCCACAGGTTCAGTCATCTGGGTTCTCTTTCATGAGAGTCGGCAGTATCACACTCCACAACGACGAGCCCGCGTGGACTGATCAAAAAGTATGGATAGGACTGCCGTCTGTCAAGCACTCGCACACGGCACACCAGGCCAATTGGCTTTTTCAATGCAGGTGGGGTGGGACTCTCACGAGTTCGGATGCTGGTCACCCAGCGGCAACAGGTAAACAGTGAATTCGGTCTCGACAGACTCAGAACTTCGTCAAAAGGTGAGGCGTTTGAGTTCTCTGTTGAGTGGAGAGTGTCATTGGACACTGTGATTTCTACCTCATCGAAGGGAACAGACTCATAGCGACACGGCACACGGAACAATAGACAACTGCGGGTTTCCTGCGCACATCATCGACGTCGGAAAGAAGGCCAGCTCGCTCGGGTCGCGTTCGGAGAGAAGATGTCGAACCACCTCGGAAGTCACCGATTTCCATACGTTCGTTGACACATTCCCCGTTCTTTTGCGGAGCCCTCTACGAACGAATGAGCGAGGACTTGTCACTCGCAGGAATGTTCGAGCGGACTCACGAAGGCTATTTGAGGACCGTCAGGGAGTTGGCCGATTTCTACCAGCAATTGCACGATCAGATCACAGAAAGTCAGTTGCGAAAGTACTTCCTCCATCTGAAGAACGACCTGCCAGCGAAACGGGGCCAACCAGCGGGAAAGTCGCTGCTACCACCCGGTCAAGCCGGGTGG
>CAZSTW010000254.1:0-4210 GCA_964609845.1 uncultured Planctomycetaceae bacterium
CGGGGGCGTCGAGAAACGCCTGCAGGATGATTTGAGCCGCCAGCCGGTCGAGACGCTCTTTACTTTTCGCTGGAGAGAAACCCTGGTTCCACAGCAGCACTTCGGCCTCGGTCGACGAATGCCGTTCGTCCCAGAAGGCGACGGGAAGGCGTGTCTGCTCAGCCAGCCAGTTGCCAAATTTACGAACCAGGCCTGCCTGGTCCCCTTCCGCACCGCTCATTCGGACCGGCAGACCGACCACAAAACCGACGACACGGTAGTCGACGATCAATTCCCGCAGATGCTTCAGGTTGAGTTCCGGGGAGCGGACAGTCCAGGTTTCGACGGGAACGGCAATGGTCTGCTCTGAGTTACAAACAGATATGCCTAAACGCTTTGTGCCGAAATCAAGCCCCAGCAGAGCTCCGCTGGCGGGGACCTGGCCGGGGGGAAGAGCGACGGGTTGGGAGGGTTGTGTCATGTCAGGCATTGTAATGGATGGGGATCGCCTGACCAGCAAAACATGTGGGAACCGCAGACTTTGGCCAATCCTTAAGTCGCGCGGCGGAAAGTTTCAGATCGGGTGGAAGGTACCGTTGGGGGTTGATTTCCACATCTTTCGGGACTGTAATGGTTGCATCCTTCGACCGCTGGGTGTCGAAGTCGTCGCGCCAGGGTTAGCGTCATCGGGCTGGTGATGCTACGCGACGATAGGAATTCACATTGTCCGGGTCCGAACGACTCGTGATCCGGGCCGTCAAAATCAAGGTGACTGTTTCAATGCGTAAGGTTTATCTGGTTTGCTCGCTGCTGTTGGCATTTACCGCGTCGATGTTTGGCATGGGCTGTGGTGGTGACGCCGCCAAGCCAAAGACGGATGCCCCGAAGACTGATGCCAAGAAGTCCGATGCTCCCAAGACGGACGCCAAGCCTGCTGAAGGAGCGAAGGAAGAGCCCAAGAAGGACGGCGCCGCTCAGGCGGGTGCAGAAAAGACAACCGTCGCCGAAACCCCCAAGAAGTCGACCCGCAAATCGACTCGCAAGCCAAAGACTCCAGGTGCCGGTTCAACCACTGGTGGCGGTGTTGAAGTCCCAGCCGCTGCTGGCGGAACGACCGAAAAGCCAGAAGAGAAGAAGGCTGAAGAAAAGAAGGACGAAGCTAAGCCTGAAGCCAAGGCTGAAGAAAAGACCGAAGAAAAGAAGCCAGAAGAGAAGAAAGAATAGCTCTTCGCCCGTCTGTCTGGACAATACAAACAGCCGCAATTCTGGTGGGATTGCGGCTGTTTTTGTTTCTTTGTATCAGCTTCAAACCTTACTCGCTGAACGCGGATCCGTAGCTGAGATGATTTCGCTGATTCCGTGTTGGTTGAAGCCCTTGTAGCCCTCTTCGCGCTGCAGGATTTCCAGATGCGAACCCAAGGCTCCTTTTGACAGGAACTGCTCGGCTTGGGCATCGGTGATCAGCCCGGCACTGCGGATTCGCTCGATCCTCGCAGGGTCGACCATCCATTGTTCACCCTTGGTGAAGGCTTGTCGCAGGTACGGCAGATCCGTAAACGGCCGCATGGTCTCGATCCCTGCTTCTTTCAACTGATCGCGAGTGGCTGCGAAGTCGAACTGGCATTCGAGATGATGCATCCCAGCCTGCAGAAAGGCCTCGCCGTGCAGGGCACACCACAGGCCGACGGTTCCCAGGCGATCGCGCGGCGGCAGCGAGGTGTGTGAGAAATCGAGCGAGACTTCTTCGGGGGACATGTCGACATCCGCGAAGATCGTGACGCCCGTGGCAGGATGCTCAATGACCTGGGCTCCCCAGCCTGCTTCGCGTCCTGCATAGAAACGCTCGCGGCATTGGAAGCCGAGGCGTTCCAGGAAGGCGATTAACAGGGTGAAATTCTGCCGACTCGAACGATAGGTGTGATGGTCATGATTGGCCCAGCCGAGTCCCAAAGCATCCTGCCGGGCTTTTTGAATGCGTCCGGCCCTGTTTCGCCTCAGCCAGTATTCTCGTTCGGCCGCAAAGAACAGGTCGCAGGCTCGGTCACGGCCCAGGTCGGCAATTGCCGGCTCAATCAATTGAATGGCATGAATGAACCCATCATCGTCACTCGCATAGTCACGTCGGCGAAGTCGTAACGCCTCGGCATGTCGCAGGATTGCCGCCAGCGGGACTTCTTCCGCAGGATTGGCATCGAATTCCGTCGAACCATGTCGCTCGACAACGATCACCTCGATGTCGTTTTCGCGAGCAACGGTCGCTTCACGCAGGGATGCCAGTGGCGGGCCTTCCACGACGATCCCCGTCAGGCCGTGTGCTCCGAGAAAATCGACGACCGATTCGACCTTGATGGCGAGTTGCCGGGAAACACCCTCATGGACACGAATCCGGGGAAAGAGTCCTTGATGGTGTTCCCAGACGACGGTCCCTGACGGTCGATCCGCGCGGACGTAGCCAACATCGCTCAATTCGAGCAGGACAGGATCATCAGCGGGAAGTCCAAAGTGATCGAGCCAGTCGACCAGTCTCGTCCCGGTTTCGTTCAGCATGCGCTGTGATAATTCGGCTGCAAAAGATGATCGTTGCAGAGCGTCGTTCAGCAGCCGCTGAATCAGTTGCGCGGTCGCTGGCTGCGGACTCCAGGTGAATTCTGTCAATGCAGCCAGGATGTTGTTGGTTGAATTGGGCACGGCTGGCATTTCACAAACTCCTTTGATGCCTATAATTGGCGGTGTCCCGAACAGACCCGCTATGCATTTCCGGCTGCAACGATCTTCGCATGGCGGGTCAACCCCATTTCAGGCAAAGCTCATCATCCATCGTCAGAATTATTGTCTCTTCGGCCGAGTTTGACGAGTCGACATGTAAGGGAAATCATGACCAACGTCTTGTTGCTGGGGGCCGGTACGATTGGACGCATGATCGCCACGCTGCTGACGCAGTCGGGCGATTACCAGGTCCGGATCGGTGATACGAATGCTGAGGCTCTTGAACGCCTTAAAAAGCGACTGGGGGTCGAAACAGTTCTGGTTGACGCCTCAAGTCCCGAGCAACTTGCCAGTGCGATGAGCGGCATGCAGGCTGTGATTTCAGCGTTGACCTTCAGTCTGAATCCCGCCGTCGCCAGGGCGGCGTTGCAGGCGGGGATCAGTTATTTTGATCTGACCGAGGATGTCGAAACGACGGCTACGGTTCGTTCGCTGGCTCAGCAGGCCCGGCCAGGACAGATCTTTATGCCACAATGTGGCCTGGCTCCGGGCTTCGTCGGAATCGTCGCCAATCATCTGGCACGACGTTTTGATTCGCTCGATTCTCTGCTGCTGCGAGTCGGTGCACTGCCTGAATTTCCCACCAACTCGCTGAAGTACAATCTGACGTGGTCGACCGATGGCTTGATCAACGAATACTGCAATCCCTGCGACGTGATTCATCAGGGAAAGCGTCAGGATGTCTGGCCGCTGGAAGGACTGGAACACCTTTCGATTGATGGTGTCGAATACGAAGCCTTTTCGACGTCAGGGGGACTCGGAACACTCTGCGAGACCTATCAGAATCAGGTCCGCGAACTGAACTACAAGACGGTGCGATATGTGGGACATCGCGACCGGATGCTGTTTCTGCTGGATGAGTTGCGGTTGAGAGAACAGCGTGGGCTCCTCAAGGAGATCCTGGAAAATGCATTGCCACGAACCTTGCAGGATGTGGTGATCATCTTCTGTACGGCAACGGGGATGCGCGACGGCGAGCGGGTTCAGTTGTGGGATGCGCGAAAGGTCTACCACCAGACTCATGGTGACGAAGTCTGGAGTGCGATCCAGATCACCACCGCAGCGGCCATTTGTGCGGCCCTGGATCTTCATGTCGGTGGAAAACTTCCTGCAACAGGTTTCGTGCGTCAGGAACAGGTGGCGTTCCCTGAATTCCTGGCGAATCGATTTGGACAGCATTACGTCGGACCGGGCGTTAAGACGGACACGTAGCAGCCGTAGAGCGATTGGCTTTCAAAGTAGGGTGGGGTCAATTTTACCCAGTTGTTTTTCTCTCGGTTGGGTGTGAATTTCGAGACATCGATCAGCCGGAACGCGCTAGCGTCCGGTTCCGATGGACGACTGGAGACACGCATCTCCAGAAACCGGACGCTAACCGGCCTGTTGATTTAATCTGCGTTGGACTGAGGCTTTGCGGTCGGGTGGCCGGGTCTGGACTGAGGCTTTGCGAAGGAAGGCCCGGTCT
>CAZSTW010000255.1:0-4152 GCA_964609845.1 uncultured Planctomycetaceae bacterium
TTCATTCCAGACACCATTTGCGAATTCGGTGCGACCAGCCTGAACTGCGACTTTTACCGAGGGGGCATTATTCGAGTCAAGACATCAAAATGCCTAACAAACGAGCACCGGAATCTGTTGGATGACATACCGTAGCCGAAGTCGTAAGACTTCGGTCCCTTCGATTCGGGAAGCACCGAACTCTCACGAGTTCGGCTAAATTGCCGCCGTCCCGATGTTCATGACCTTTGCCCCCCAGTACTACCGGTGGGTGCGCGTGATCGGGAGGTTGACACGGCGATCATCGCAAATCAGCGTTCATTAGCGTTGATCAGCGGTTCCCCTCGCATTCAATTCCGCAAGTTCCACCAGCAGCCGTTCAAGCTCCTGAAAGTACTCAGTCCGATCAATCGACTTCTTCTTCGATCGCAACTGCAGAATCGCGACTTCAAGAGCATCACGCTTTTGCAGAACGTCGGCAGGCAGAGCCGCATCCGTGGCATTGCGGATCAGATGCCATTGATGAGCCGATTGACCGTCGAGTGGTTTTCCGTCCGTCGTTTGTTCGATTGGAGTCAATCCGCGAAACTGATCGGCCCGTACTCCCAGTCCATCGCCACTGTCATCCAGCAACGCGTGTTCTGTCTGTAAGCGTCCATCCGTTGTATAAAACTCGGCGGTGCGGCGTGACGCACGCAGGAACGCTTCCCAGAGGGACGTCTGTTCATCCTTGTCGAGGTCAGCACTGGCATCGCCGATGGCCTGAGACAGGTAGTCACCGAATCGGGCAAAATTCTGCTCAGCACCACTCTTTGTCGCAGCGATCACGACACGTTTCGGTCCCGACAGCAGCGGCACAAATGGGGCACTGGCAGACGCACAATTAATGATGGCCATCGGTCGTTCCACGGGCTTCAGCCAACCCGCCAATTCAACGGCCGACAGATCCGGCCCTCGCAGATTGAACCGGGCTTCCCTTCGGTCGTAAGTTCCGTGTCCAATCATCACCAGCCAAAGCTCGACGCCTTTATCTTTGGCCGCTTCATCAACAATGGCGCGAAGGCGTTGTTTATCGGTCTGGTCGGGAGCTTCCTTGTCACGGCCTACAACGACGCAGTGGAAATCCGCCTGACTGGCAGCAGCGAACCAGCGATCCGCCCATTCGGCAAACATGGCCTCGTACTGAGAAGCCCCGTTTGCTCCAACCACAAGAATCAACGTCGGTTTTGTAGTCTTCGCCGCGTCCTGGGCCAGGGCATTACCGATCATGAACATCAGAGCGAACACGAGAGATGCGAGGAATTTCATGGCAGTCCTCTCCAGCGTCGCAACGCCCATTCGCCACACAGGCAGGATACGATCAGTACCAGCAGCCACGGCTGATGCCATAGTGGGGTGGTATACGATTCCGTCAGCGGTGCCTGACGCGTTGGCAGGCTCCGTACGAACGACTCAAGGTTTTCAGCAGAAATAACTTCACCGCCGGTCTGCTTGGCAAGCGAGGACATTAACTCATCATTCGGGGCGACTCGCTGAAACTCTTCCGCGTCAGGATCAGCGGCCCAACCGGTCTCGGACTTGCCCAGTGACTTTCCTTCTGCTTCAGCAACTTCCACCGACAGGCGATATTGACCTGGCATTCGCGATGCAAACGTCGATTCGTATAAACCGGCTTCCTGCAGTGATGGTTCTGCTTGTTGTGTCACAACGGATTTGTCTGGCAACGTGAGTGACACTTTGACAGCCGCGTTATCCTGCGGTTGGAATTCGCTGGAGCGGATCCTGGCCTCCACGCGAGTCAGCGGTTGACCGAAATCATCTTGCGGGACAACTCGTAATTCGATGCGATCAGGGACATCTGCGATCAGCCAGCGTACGGTCTGCCGCCAGGCCTTGCCGAGGTCATCCTTGTCACGCTGAAACTCTGTGCGATCAAGTTGCCAACGCCACAGGTCGCCAATCAACAGAGCCGCACAGCGACCTCGTCCAAATCGCTGGACTGCCAGGGCAGGGTGGCGTTGCCGCTCACCGTCTGTCACTTCCGCGATGACGGTGGCCCCCGGCTTCAGATTGCCCGCCCGATTGATTGTCTGGAATGTCGGCAACTCCTTCAGGCGCTGCTGCTCTTCTGTTTCTGTCGGACGTAATCGAGCCCACGGCTGAAGCCAGCCATCACGTGTCAGAGACAATCGATAGCCCGTTGGCGAGGGGACTCCTTCCACGGCATTCAAATACAGGGGTAACATTCGACCGACGGGAGTGCGATCATAATTTCCGTGTCGAAAGGACTCGGCCCCTCCCAGCATCAGCAATCCGCCACCTCGTTCCGAGACAAACCGTTCCAGCAGTGTCATCTGATCGGCGGTGAAGAACCCTGCCTCCAGATCGTCGATCACGACAGCGTGAAACTGATAAAGGTCCTCAGCCTTCTTGGGAAAGCCATCTCGCAGTTCATTGGGATCACGCGTGTTCAATCGGACCAGAACGGGTTGGTCATAGCGTTCAGTCTCTTCGCCCGTCCGATCAAATCCGCGAAACAGAGGATTCGTTGCCTCACCGTCACGGCTGCGCCAGTCAAACTTGGGTTCTCGACGTGCGACGCGAATCACCCCCGTCAACTTCACTTGTTCATCGGAATCGATGGCTCGGTTCAGGAATTTGAATTCCCAATTCGGACGTCCTGTGAGATACAGAACGCGATACGGGCCGCTCCCTCGATCGACAGAGACCAATCGCTGATTGTTGGCCGCTGTTGATTCCTTATCGATGGCCAGGGCCGGCGTTTCCACGACGACTCGATAGAACGACAGGCCTGGAGACTTGGGACGGAACTGGAAACGAAAGGCGAGCGGCGCGGCGTCTTTACCGAATACCAGAGTTTCCTCTTTGACCGTTTCACCTTTTTCATCGAGCAACTTCGCGATGACCTTTGCCTCGGGAAGCCCGAGTTGAGTCACATCGGCCTGAACGGTGACCGGGGCGTCTTCGAACGCTGTTGTTGATACGGAAAGATGGGAAATCGTCAGATCGCGGTGGCCCTTGGCATTTCCAGAAACGACCGGATAAATCGGTGGCAAACCCGTGGCATCTAATTCCGTGGCTCCCGAATCAGTTGCATTTCCATCGGTGAACAGCAAGACACCTGCGAGCGGGCGGTTTTGAAACCGCTCCTTCAGGCTCTTGAGGACGCTTCGCAGATTGGTTCGACTGCCGTCGAAGTCGAGTTTCGCAAAATCGGGGACCCCTTGCAGTCGCGAATCGAATTCGTAGCGACGAACATCAAAGTCCTGTGACAATCGAACTTGCCAGGGAGCGTCTTCCTGATTCAACAGAGTCTTCAGTATCTGCCCGCGGGAATCTTTGAGCTGCGGATCCTGAACAGTCATACTCTTGCTGTTGTCCGCAAGAATGGCGAACAGGTTTGCTCCCGGTCGAGCCCGTTGTCCGCTCCACAATGGTTCAAGCAGGCAAAGGATCAGTAACCCGAGGGCAATTCCCTTGAGGGTGGCGGCCTGCCATCGCGTTCTGCGGTCCAGATTTGCGCCCGCGTAGCGAACGACAACGATGATTCCCGCGATGACTCCCAACGTAACTGCGGGAACGATCCAGTCTCGACCGCCAAGCAAGACGACAGCAAACATGCGTCCTACTTCTCCTTTCCGCTGCCGAGCCGCTCGTAGTAGCTCCGTACGAGGTCTCGGTAGCGGGTCGGCACAGGATCGCGATCAACGGGAACCAGTGAATCAGGCTTTTCGCGACGCGAAATCTCTTCCGCAAGTTGACGCTGTAATTGAATCATCGGCTCATGCACAGTCGTTCGCACCAGATCCCAGTTCGGTGTCTGGGAATGACGCTTAAAATCTGCTCTCAAACTACGGGCTCGTTCGCGGACCTTGGCAACTTCGGCTTGCAGCTTGGGATCGCTGACCATCGATTCGACGTCTCGCAGGCGTTCATTCCAGTTACTGAAATCTCCCCCCGTCAATGGACCGGGAGACCCTTGTCCCCCCGGACCGCCACCCATTCCACCTTGCTCACTCGCCGATTCCGCAGAACCAGGACTTGGCTGTCCACCCTGCTGGCCTTGCCCGCGTAATCCTGGACGGCGTCCCTGTCCCGGCTGACCCTGTCCCGGCTGACCCTGTCCCGGCTGACCCTGTCCCGGCTGACCCT
>CAZSTW010000256.1:0-3730 GCA_964609845.1 uncultured Planctomycetaceae bacterium
CTTGATGTTTCGATGTCATGGTCGAGCACAAACCCTGTAGGCGAATCATGGCAAGTCGTAACGGGACGACTGCGTGACGTTGCTCATGCGAATTGCTTCCGCAAATTCTCCGAGTACACCACACTGAAAACCTACGTCGATGGGCTTTGAAAGCAAATGATTCTTGCTGATGCGGACGCCAAACATTCCGTTACAAACGAAACATCCGTCACAACTGGTCCGTCATCCCGGATCCCATCGGGATCGGATGATGCCAGCCGGATGGTCATTGACCGTAGAGTTCATTCTCCAGGTATGCCTGCCTCGCAATTCACTTTGTGACCTCGGCAACTCTTCCATCGCGGAGTCGTCGAACTGATCCGTGATTCGTTCCTTGGTCCGCGAGGTACTGGTTTGGCTTCAGTTGTCTTACTGCTTAGCCGCCGCAGGTGCGGGAAGTGCATTCAGGATCTGGGTTGGAACAGCGTACGCAGCGACGACAAAAATCGAAGCGACGGCAATCCAAAGCATGGCGTCAGTGATTCGCCAAGGCATGAGCGCGCGGTGAACTTTCCGATAGCGGAAATACAGTGTCGCGCCAGCAATCATGGGGAGTGTCGCGGCCTGAGCCACACCCCCGATGGTGACCATCAACTTGGGGTCTTTTCCGATCAGGAAAAAGACCAGTGCCAGCGTCGGAAAGAACAGGCAGAAGCGACGAATCAGTTGAGCCCGGTGATCTGCCGACTTCGCTTGGGCCATTCCCGCAAGGACCAAAAAGTCAGCTGTCAGGCGACTGTTGGCAGCACAGGCGAGATACAGCGTTTTGAACAGGACCATCCCGGCCCCAATCAGGAACAGGATCCGCGTCCATTCGCCAAACGGACCAACGTACATTTTAGAAAGCGTGTCAATCAGTACCTGTCCCTTGGGGACAAATCCCTGAGGATGTAGAACTGCAGCTCCCATCAGGTAAAAAGCGACCGTCGAAACGGTG
Source organism: uncultured Planctomycetaceae bacterium (assembly GCA_964609845.1). Classification (GTDB taxonomy): domain Bacteria; phylum Planctomycetota; class Planctomycetia; order Planctomycetales; family Planctomycetaceae; genus Schlesneria. The sequence goes on from CAZSTW010000256.1 coordinate 977, forward strand.
AAGACGACCATGCTGACCCAGGCATCCAGGTGCATGACGCGAATCCAACCTTTGGCTCGCCGCTCCCAGGCCTCTGTGCCATCAGCCCGACCGACATAGCGAGCATACCCCTTTTCCAGACACCAGTAGGGATAATAAAACAACTCCGTTGCCCCGACACCAGTCACGCCAAATACCGCGAAGGCTGCTGCGAGTCCGTGTGAAGGGACCTGGAATTCCAGCCCCTTCAGGAGTTCGCTTCCCCGGATCGGAAAATCGGTCCAGCCCAGTGCCGCTGCAGCCGAAACGGTGATCATTGTGACTGAGACTACGATCATCGTCGTCAGCCATTCAATCCGCTTGTATCCCCCGCCATAGATCAGGGCCATCGTGATTAGACACGTTGCGATAGCCCACGGAACTTCAGGACGGTCTTTGACCATTTGTGCCAGAGAAGGTAGTCCGCTGACTGCAGCCGCGGTTCCCGCAGAAACGCTTGGAAACGCCAGATTCAATGCCTGTCCGACCGTTCCTGCCATGCCACCAAGCTGTACGACGGTGCAGATCATCATGAAAAACCACCACCAGACCATCCAGTGAGCCCCGAATCGAGGTCCGGGAAGTTCATTGATGGCCCCCAGTGTCGGACGTCCTGATGAGATCGCATATCGCCCGATTTCGATCTGAACGAAGACCTTGATGACACAACTGAACAGGATCAGCCACAGGAAGACGAACCCATGCTGAGCACCCAGAGTTGTGGTCAGAATCAGTTCACCCGATCCGACAATCGTACCCGCAAGAATGATCCCAGGACCGATTTTCCGGAGGGCCGCCCATGCTGTCGCCGGGGCTTCCTGGATTTCTTCGGGGGGAAGTGCGTATGGATCGTAAGAAATGACTTCGTCGCTCATGCGGTGTTCCCGGCTTCTCGGTAGTGGCATCAAAGGAGGAGGATGATAACAATCAACTCCGTGATTCGCCTGTTCCGCAGCAGTTTCTCACCGTTTTATTTTGAACCGATTCTGTAAAGAATTCAGGTTCACCATTTCCGTAAACCCCGTCAGAATCAGAGGTCACGCGTTCGACGCGACCGTAGATTCTGCTTCTTTCCGTCCGAAAACCACCAGTCCGGGATAGATGGGCAAGGCAGAATCTGAGAAATTTTCTCAAATTCAACAAAAAAAGCGTGAACCAATCTGTCTGGAATGCTGTCTATACGTAGTAATACGGAAGTTGTCACAGTTTCCGTCGCAATCGCGGGGCGAACGCCGCGTATGTCTCAAACTTGTGGATTCTTTTTCCGAAAGAAATTCGTCAAACGTCGTTATCCAGGAAACTGCGGTCTCCGCAGGAGGTACCCCCGATGCAAGCAATGAATGCCATTCAAAACGCAATGATCAACACCACCACCGCCGCCCAGGCAGGTATGGTCGCGACAGCGGCGAATGCACATCGGTCGTATCTCCGTCTCGAACGCGGAGTTCGCCCGGATTCGAAGCGTCCCCATTTTGGGGTATCAGGTTCTCATCCCTTGTCCGAAATAAGCGACTCGAAACCGGGTTTGCCAAATACGGACGAGACGGGTGGAACTGACCCCAAAAACATGTGTTGCGATCAGGGAAGTTCATGGCGAAGTGAGAGTCGCCAATTACCTGGTGCCGCATGGGCCATGCTGGTCCTAAGCCGCTCACTCTGCGGATAGGTCCGTCGCTCGGGATTGCTTTCTCGTCGAAGTGTGTGGTGGCAAGCGGTTGTCTCTGCCAGGTCACGTCGTGATCTCGCTGTCTCAACCTGTATCGCCGCTGACCGGTTCTGCCATTCCTGATCAGTTGCCATTTGGCAATTTCTGTTCAGGGCTGACGCAACCATCGCTCGACCGAACCAACATTAAATCGCCTCACCTGTCATGACGACGGGCGCGGGCTTTTCCAGGAAACGAATCGAAATGGACACGGAAGAATTCTTGCCTTTGGTGATACGAGCTCAGTCGGGCGATCGAGATGCGTTCGGTGAACTGGTCGTGTTGTTCGAGCCGACGGTTTTTGCAATTGCTTTGCGGCGACTGCGAAACCAGGCGGAAGCAGCTGAACTGACCCAGGACGTCTTGATTCAGGCCCTGCGAAAGCTCCCTCAGTTGCGTGAACCTGAACGGTTCCCCGGCTGGTTGCGACGGATCACGGTCCGGCTGGCAATCAACCGGTCGATCCGGCGACCACCTGCTTCGGCAACCGACCCGGAAGTTCTGGGAACCATCGATGCCGAAAAGTGTTCGCCACTGGACGCCGTTCTGTCCGTAGAACAGGCGGCACATGTCTGGGGCGGATTGAAGCGGCTTCGAGAATTGGATCGATCGACTCTGGTTGCCTTCTACTTTGATGGCCAGTCGTTGATCGAGATGAGTGATCGGTTCCGCAGCCCCGTCGGAACGATCAAGCGGCGACTGCACACGGCACGAATCCGGTTGCGGGAAGAGCTTGCTCACCTGCAACTGGTATGACCGGTAATGTTGCCCCGCAGATCGCTACTGCAAACTGACCACCCCGGTGACAAACCGGGGTGGTCTTGTTTTTTCCGCCGAAGTTCCCCCGAATTTATCCGTGAAGACCTGAGCTTTGACTTGTGCATTCAATTCGGCCAGTTGCTGACGTGATTGGTGAAATGTCGCTCATTTCCTTCAGCTCGACGCCTTTTCAGATCAGATTGGAAACAGGTGCACTCACAGAGGCACAGAGAATCACAGAGGAAACGGCGGACTCAAACTCTGTGCTCTCC
>CAZSTW010000257.1:0-1435 GCA_964609845.1 uncultured Planctomycetaceae bacterium
CGAGGCGAACAGCAACAACAACCCGTCTTCACTCACAAACGGAGACGCATCTTCCCGGGACGAGTTCAATTCCGGTCCGGCTACCTCGGGTGCACTCCAGACTGTACCGGGTGCCAACACCAAATCGGTGACGGTTGGCGGAAGGCTGCGTACGACTCGAAACCCCCCGTCGGTGTTTCGCAAGAACGGGGCGATGTCATAGCGGAATGCCGAACGACATTCGATGGCCTTCCTGCCAATACGGCCTCCGCGCATCACGCGGTCGCTTCCAGCATCTGGCCCAACGGGATCGACGGCCGGTGAACTCGCGTAATACTCCGATGAGTACCAGTCGTAACACCACTCCCGCACGTTGCCGTGCAGATCGAACAAACCAAACGGGTTTGGCAGCTTCTGGCCGCCGGGTTGAGGTGCTCCGGTCAACGCACGCTCGAACCAACCGTACTCGGCAAGCTTGAGTGGGTCATCCCCAAACGAGAACTGACTCGTCGTGCCGGCTCGGCAACTGTATTCCCACTCTGCCTCGGTCGGCAGGCGATATCCGCTTGAGCCGGGAACGTAGGTCCAGCCATCCTTCTCGTTGCCAGAGTAGCAGGGCTTCAGTCCTTCGAGTTCGCTCAGTCAATCGCAGAACGCAATGCAATCCGCCCACGTGACCTGTGTCACCGGGTGATGATCAGACGTGGCGTATCCGGGCGTCCGCCAAGTCACCTTGACTTGGTCGGGTTTGACAGTCGGGTTGGGGCTCCAGGTATTTGAATTGCCGCCGCCAAATCGTTCTCCTTGAGTCAGATACTTGGTCGCGTCGACGAACGCGCGAAACTGTCCGACAGTAACTTCGACTTCACCGAGGCAGAATGGCTTTGAGATCGAGACGGGATGTTGTGGCCCTTCCTCCAGAATTCGCGAGCGTTCGAAAGCATCAGCAGACAGTCTGGCCTGATTAATCCAATCCGACGCCTGCTGGACGTGTTCCTTTCCGCTCCCCATCTGAAACTCACCCGGAGGGATCAGGCGAAACTTCATGCCGATCGAATTCGTGTACTCAACAGGCACTCCAAGATGCCTTGCCCATTCTTCCTGGTGCCCGCGGGCTTGCCTTGCATCAAAGGGGGCAACCGCTGGATTTGGAGCGTTGAGCTTACCGGGCGAATTGGCCGCTTGCGGAATTGTGCTCCTCTTTTTCACGGCCTCAATCGACAGTGACATTCGGAAACCAATATTGGGGGACTGTGCTGATGCGACAAAGGCATGGCGGCTCGAAGATCCGCAACCAGACGCAGGGTGGAACCAAAAACCGCCGCGCAGCATGCGATCAGAGCTTCCGACGAACGGCCGGTAGGGGTCGATCTCTGGTTTATCAGCGTAGGCACCGTAGCTGGGGTCTTCGCCTCGCCAGCCGTCTCGCACCCACTCCCAGGAATTGCCATGAACG
>CAZSTW010000257.1:1535-3710 GCA_964609845.1 uncultured Planctomycetaceae bacterium
GAACGGATTTGCTTGCAGGTCGCCAACACGATGTGTTCGACCGCTGGCGTTGTTACGAAACCACCCGGCTTTGGCCAAGTCTTCATTCCGGTCGCCAGACCAGAACTTCGACATGGTTCCCGCGCGGCAGGCGAACTCCCATTCCGCTTCCGTAGGAAGCTGGTAACCGGTTCCATCAAGCGGCACGACGTTCTCTCCCTCGCGCTTGTAGAAGGGCTTGTGTCCTTCCAGAAGGCTCAACTTCGCGCAGCATTCGGCAGCGTCGTTCCAGCTGACGTTGTCCACAGGAAATCGAGTGGTGTCCATCCCGGCGACAGCCTCGTTACCGTTCAGCTGATTGTAATGCGAGGGATTTTTTCCCATCACTTTTTCGTACTCGGCCTGCGTGACTTCGTAAGCACCAAGGTAGATTGGTTGCGATAGAACCACTTTATGTCGAGGGGATTCCGATTGGATCATTTTTCGGGTCCACTGAGAATTCGAATCATCCGGGACATCTTTGAGGGCCGCTTCGATCTCTGCGGGTATGCTTCCCATCAGGAATTCTCCTGGCGGGATGAGGCGGAACTTCATGCCGATGCTGTTCGTGTACTCAACCGGCACGCCGAGATGCTTGGCCCACGCTTCCTGATGCGCGAGCGATTGAGCGGCGTCAAAAGGAGCTACTGCAGGCTTGGGGAGAAGATTCTCTGGCGGCGTCAGTCCGTCATCAGTCGACGTGGTAGCGGCGTCATTTTCCCGGATCGAGGTTGAGGCGGTTTCCTGTTTGCGATCCGTCTTTGGTTCGCCCTTCATTACGAAGATGACTGCCACAAGCACAGCGACGACTGCTGCGACTGAGCTGATCAACAATGTCATTCGGCTACGGGAAGGATGGATTGGAGTTGCCCGATCTTTGATGTTGACCGGCTGACTTGCCCGATCGGACGACGGAACCTTCACGGTGCCCGGATCGGTCAGAACATCGCCTGCCGACGAGATCATTGTCGCGGCTTCGAACGATGACGGAGACACCGCGGTCCCCGACGCTCGCTCCAGTTCATCGGTCTGCGATTCACTATCACCGATCGGCCGAAAGGAACTCTGAAGTTCGTTGGTGCTCACCGAACTGCTGCTGGCAGTCGTGTTCGCCGATGTTTTCGCAGAACGCTCAATTGTCACCGTCGCCACGTCACCCGACAGGCAGCGTTCGAGGTCGGCGATGACTTCGGCCATCGACTTCGGGCGGTCCTGCGGTTTCTTCGCCACCATGCGGTGGAAAACTGCGTTAATTGCTTTCAAAGTAGCGACATCGACTCCCGGCGACGATCCAGCCTCCGCCGACGTTCGGCTTTCCTGTTGCGGAGCGACAGGGCGGATTTCCAGATCCGGGATTGCTCCCTCACGATGCGCGATCAGCTTTTTCATGATCGTGTCACCGTCAAACAGCGACCGACCCGTCAACAGGTAGTACAGCGAACATCCGAGCGAATAAATGTCGCTTCGTGCATCTGCCTGCTTCGTGTCCATCGCCTGTTCGGGGGACATGTACTCGACCGTCCCCATGATCGTGCCGGTCGAAGTCAGACCCGCTCCCTCAGAAGAGCCTCCCACCGAGTCATCGATCCGCGCCAGGCCCATGTCGAGAATCTTCACGGTTCCCTTGGAATCCAGCAGCAGATTGGCGGGCTTGATGTCGCGATGAACAATTCCCTGCTCGTGCGCGTACTCCAGTCCCCGCGCTGCCTGAATAATGTATCCAACCGCCTTGTCGACGGTGAATGGGCCGTTCTTTTTGACGAGTACCGAAAGGTCACTCCCTTCGACGTACTCCATCACCAGGAAGTGCGTTCCCTTCGCCACATCCGCATCGTCGGCGGCGACAATGTTGGGATGGCGCAGCTTTGCAGCCGCTTCAACTTCGCGATGGAATCGCTTCAGCGCATCCGGCGTCTTGACTGCCGCAGGTGACATGACCTTGATCGCCACCCGCCGCTTCATCCGCTTATGCTCGGCCTTGAGCACCATCCCCATACCACCCTGCCCAAGCTTGTCGAGGATGACATAGTTGCCAAGAATCAGCGTCGAACCTTTGCCTGCGTAGATTTGCTCCGCCTGAAACTTCGTCAGCTTCTTCTGACGGACGAGTTCGTGAGCCAGATCGTCCGCATTCGTGCGCCCGGGCGAATCATCTGG
>CAZSTW010000258.1:0-3639 GCA_964609845.1 uncultured Planctomycetaceae bacterium
TTCAAGGCAGGACCTGCGCAATCTGAACATCGACGCAACTCTTTGATAAAGGAATCCTCCGGAAATGTCACGAATTCTGATTACGGGAGCAACTGGAAAGGTTGGCCAGACATTTCTGCGTCGATTCATGGTGGACGAGCGATTCCAGGGATTCCAGATCCGCGCCCTGATTCATAATCGTAGACTGCCCGAAAATCCTCGAATTGAACAGGTCCATGGAGACATCGCCGATCACGACGTCGTCGCTGGTCTGATGCAGGGAGTCACCCACGTTCTGCACCTGGCCACGTGTAAAGAAACCCCCGAGCGAGTGATGGACGTCACCGTCAAAGGGATGTTCTGGCTGCTGGAAGAGTGCCGGTCATCGCCAGACTTCCAGCAGTTCATCCTCGTTGGCGGCGATGCCGGGATGGGCCACTTTGTCTACCCTCACCCCATCCCCGTGACCGAGACCCAGCGACACTCGGCGTACCCCGGATGCTATGCACTGTCGAAGGTCCTCGAAGAAGTCATGCTGGAACAGTACTACGTTCAGTACGATTTGAACGGATGCTGTTTACGGGCTCCGTGGATCATGGAAAAAGATGACTTCAAATATACGCTGTCGTTCGGCGAGGATGTATTCGGTGGCCCGCGTTGGCGCGATCTTGTCGGGCCTGAAAAAAGCGACGAGTACCGGCGTCAGGGAACCATTCCAGTCCTCTGCAACACTCAAGGCGAAGCCATATTGAGAAACTTCGTGCATGTCGAGGATCTGGTCAGTGCACTGCTGAGTGCCATTGACCATCCCAGAGTACGACAGCAGACGTTGAATATCTGTATGGATGAACCGGTCGACTACCGGGCTGTCGCAGACTATCTGGAGAGAACTCGAGGATTGCCCAGTGTCGATGTCCGCACGCCGTTTCACAGCACGTGGCTCGACAATGCCAAAGTAAGGTTCCTGCTGGGCTGGCGTCCGAAATATGACCTGAAGCGATTGATTGACGAAAGTTGGGATTACGTCCGATCGGCCGATGATCCACGAAAAGTCTGGTATCCGGGCTGACAGTTCCTCGATTTCGTGAAAAAACGCAGCGCATGTCGAACTCGGTCAGCGCCGTTCGACAATTCTCTAAACGAATCGCCCCCGACGCATCTTCCCATTCAGATATTCGGTTTTGACGGAGTCTTTTAAATGCTCATCCCGACCCTGGTTGTTGTCGTTTCGGCCATTGCTTTGTTTGTCATCGTGATTCAGTTGAAATCGAACGATTTCCAGGTCAGCCGCTCACTAAAGATGCGAGCAACTCCTGGACAGGCCTTCGCTCATTTGAACGACCTGCACCTGATGAATGCCTGGAATCCGTGGCTCAAACTCGATCCGAACCTGAAACAAACCTATGAAGGAGCTACATCGGGTGTCGGAGCGATCTATTCCTGGGATGGCAACAAGAACGTCGGCGCTGGTCGGCAAACCATTGTTGAATCTCGTTCCCCGGAATTCGTTCGAACGAAGCTCGAATTCTTCCGTCCGTTTTGCGGAGTGAATGAAGTCATGTTCACAATTGTCCCAGAGGGAGATCAGACGATTGTGACATGGAACATGTCAGGGAAGCTCAACTTCTTCACGAAAGTCATGGGGCTATTCATGAGCATGGACAAGATGTGCGGCGACAGTTTCGAGAAGGGACTGGCCGACTTCAAAGCGATTCTGGAATCGCAGTGAAAACAGCAACACACGTCAACACATCGGGTTGCCGCGTCCCGGAATAAGACTCGCTTCATCGACGATGATTTTCGGGGCTTTCGATCCATACTGCAACGGAGCGATTGCCCACGACACCGCACAAAGTCTGCTCGTTTGGGCCCTGCACGCTGACGTGCGAAACGGCTCCCTTCTCGCGGAGCGATGAAGGCTACTATGGGCAAACCCGCACTCTTGATTTGACCTGAGTCGCCAACAACCTAATCAGAACTCTCCGTTGACGCCGCGTGTTACCATGCAATCGCATGACGAACAGTCCTAAGTGCTGGCCTGAGGTCAACCATGATCATGGTCATGCCTGCAGTCGTGGTCATGGTCATGATCGTGGTCATGATCGTGGTCATGGTCATGATCGTGGTCATGATCGTGGTCATGATCGTGGTCATGTCCACAATCGTCGTCGCAATCCTCGTCTTCGTCGTGATCTTCAAGCAGGAATGCGACTTTGGCTGCCATATAGACGTCTTGAAGTGGCAAATCATGGGCTCGGGCGACTTCGGCACAGTCATCATATTCTGGCGTGAAAATCGCGGGTTCATCAGGCCGCCAGCCAAGCTTGCCTTTGATTGGCCCGAAATCGGTTTCCACCGTGTAGACCATCCGTTGACGTACGGACCGCTGGATCAATTGACGGCGAATTCCGAACGTACTTGTTTCATTGAAGATGATTGTCTCCAGCGTCGCAGCGTCGTCTGGATTGCAGATGACACTCAGGATCACACCAGGGCGATCCTTCTTCATCTGAATCGCTGTCGTGTAGACATCCAGCGCGCCTGCTGCCAGCAAGGCTCGCTTGGTGTAGCCGATCATTTCTCCAGTGGCGTCGTCAAGATTGGTTTCCAGCAGCATCACAGTGTCCGTCGCACCTGCTGCCGAGCGTGATTCGCCAATCACGATTCTCAATACGTTTGCCCGTTCCGTGAAGTCTTTCGTTCCGGCACCATAGCCGATTTTGTCGATCGTCATCTCCGGCAGGCTGTCGACAAACCGGTCTACGACCGTCTTGATGATTGCTGCCCCTGTGGGGGTCGTCAGTTCAGCATTGATCGGGACATCCGCAAGGGGAACCCCCTTGAGAAGTTCAGCGGTCCCTGGAGTCGGAACGGCACACGTCCCGTGAGCGATCTGTACCTGACCGCGTCCGGTCGGCACTGCGCTGCACACGATTTCGTCGACACCAAGCAGGTCGAAACCGATCGCAGCCGCCGTGATGTCGACAATCGAATCAATGGCACCGACTTCGTGAAAATGAATCTTTTCAATCGTTGTACCGTGAACGGTTGCCTCGGCCTGAGCGACTTCACCGAAGATTCTCAGCGCCAGGTCACGCTGGTTATCTGTCAGGCCTTCTGACTTGTTGATGATGCGCTGAATATCGGCAAGGTGGCGATGGGCGTGCTGCTCGGGATGCTCGACTCGGAAATGGCGTGCTCGAAACCCGCCACGCATGACTTCGTCGAGATGCACTTTCACGCCTGGCAATCCGAGCGAATCGATTCCCGACTTAATGGCGGCGAAATCAACACCTGCGTCAATCAAGGCGGCAACGGTCATGTCGCCGCTGATTCCAGAGGCGCAGTCTAAATAGGCAATACGCACGTGATCTTCCTTCGATGCGGTAACTCATCGTCGAACAGGCTTGCAGCCTGTCCGGATTCTGTCTGTTATGGATCTACGACGCGAAAGCCTTATTGCGGAACGATTGAAAATTATCCCGCAAGACGTCGTGGCGAATGAGCCAGCAGTCTACGATTTTTTCGCGCCTTGCATGCGAATCATATCGAGCTTGCTCAGCGGTTTTCCGTCGGGGCCAGTTGTGGGAAGCGGAGCCTTCGCAGCGGGCGCTGCCGGGGCAGGAGCCGGTTCAGCGACAGGTGCGGCGGGAGTTTCTG
>CAZSTW010000259.1:0-3609 GCA_964609845.1 uncultured Planctomycetaceae bacterium
GGCAAAATCAAAGGGGTCAGGACTCTTTGATGTTGAAAGTGACATGGATTGCTTGTAATCGTAAAGAATGACAACAAAGAGTCCTGAATGACAACAAAAGAGTCCTGACCCCTTTCAGTTGTTCAGACGCCTATGGCAAACGCCAGCATCTTTTGTACAATCCACGCACGAAACATACCGCCGCGATAGCGGCTTACTTGAACAATGCGATGCCCCCGACCGCGATCGGGTCTTGCAAAATGGTAGACGCCCGCCGCGGCGAGTGATTCTTGTCGTTAGGCGGATTCAGATGAACGGTAAGCGGTTCTTCATGAATGGCGACGAATGGGGATTGAATTCTGTCCTACCAGCCGAGAATGCTGACCACTTTCACGAAGTAGTTGCCGCGTACCGCCTACATCACAAGGACACCGAATTCTCCCCACACGGTTGGTCTACGCCGCCGTTCGTAATACCTGACCCCAACGTGCCGATCTCGCATCGCAATATCGCCGTCGCTGATATTGGTTCTATTCTCGAATTCGTTATGCCCCAGGCGGTGGGTGTTGATTCATGCGTGGATTTCACGGGTACTCCATTTCCATGCCCGGATTGTTTTGCCTTCGCATCGTCACTTCACAACTACTGGCAATGCGAAGGCTTCTACGGCGAACAGATAGGGGGCATCGTTCAGTCGTTGCATGTCACGACGTTTTCTGTCGCTCCTCTGCAGCGCACTTCCTTCGTTGACGCCATCGTAAAGCTTGGTAGGCAATACGACTTGTTGTTGTTCGTTAATGCTACTCACATCGTGGACCTTCGCGAACCCGAAGCCGTAAGATCGTTTCTAGACAGCGGCACTTCGGATTCCGACACCTGACTTTTGCACTCCGGTAGAATGACAAATCACAATAGAGCCGCCTAACCTGGGCGTTCGGCCGAATTGGCGAAAGCAATGCAAACTTCGCTTCTACACAGAATTGCCGCACATCTCTCTTGGATCGCAGCTGTCATCGCGACATCGTGCTTTGCTATTTGTTTGCAACTTCCAATGGAAGTCCATCGTCTTGTGACTCTTCTCGAGGCCGGTGGAGTTTTGCTAATCCTTTTTGGAGTGGGCTGCGTGTTCTTCGCGTTGCGGTCGCCTCGATGGAATAGAGGCGTTCTCATACCCGCAATGGTCGGGTTTGTTCTCAATTACTCGCTGATACTGCTACTGACGCGGATCCCACTTCCAACGTTCCTTGACTAGGAACGCCAAACAAGAGATTCAACCCGACATCCGCCGCGGTCGGGCTTTATCTGGTCGACAAAATTTCCCGCGCTGCGGATGCGGGTCAACATGGTCGAGGGGCAGCAGAGTGCCGCTACACATTTCCGACACGCTACGTCCGAAGTTGCTCGCACTACGAGCAAAGCAGTTGCAGCATCCACACTGCGACGAGTTACTGATCGAGCAGGAGGTAATTGTCCTTACCCTCGGCTTCGGACCTGCGCTCTATCTTGGGCTGGATGGCCGAGTAATCATCTGGCACTATATGAACGACGAGCCGTCCCGCGCTACGGAGAACATTGCAGAAATTGCTGGTGGTCTAGTCATCGGTGCCAAGACCTACGACCTGCCCGAGTTGTACGATCTGTTGCCGTCATGTCCCATTGGCGGTGTCAGGTGCCGGACGTGTGGCGGGCACAGGTGGGTGCAGTACGATGGGCGGGTTGGCGACTGGTTTGTATGCTGGGAGTGCAATGGATTGGGATGGCGAGACGCCGAACCAGGCGCCGATGAACTTAGTCGTTCGTCTTCATAGAGATTCACGATGGACACAGTCTACATCGAGACGTCAATTGTCAGCTATGCGACGGCATGGCCAAGTCGCGACATTCAGATCACCGCACTTCAGCAGCAGGCACGCGACTGGTGGAATTCTGAACGGCAGAAATTTGACCTGGTTACTTCTCAATTGACTCTTGATGAAGCGGCCGCAGGTGATGCCACTGCGGCTTTCGAAAGGCTCAAATTCTTAAGCGGACTCCCTCTGCTGGATATCAATTCTGACGTTCAGGACTTGGCTGAGTTATTGCTTGCTTCCCACATGATGCCACAAAAGGCTGCCGCCGATGCATTGCATGTTCCAACCGCCGCGATCGGCGGTGTAAAGTACCTGCTGACGCTGAACTGTAAGCATATTGCTAACGCACATGAACTTCCTTGAGTTTACGAATTGCTGGAACGCGAGGGGCTTGGTGGAATGCTGGTTTGTACGCCAGCGGAATTCCTTGGGGGTAATTGAATATGACAACAAGCCAACGGGTACTTGATGAACTGCACGAAATCCGTGAGCAATTGCTTGCGGAATCTGGCGGGACATTGGAGGGGCTTGTTGCTCGTCTGCAAAAGGAACAGCAGGCGTCCGGACGCATCATACGGGAAGGAAGACGAACAAAGTGTTCAACCGGAATTGCGATCGATGCCAGTGTTAGCCTGAATGCGTCACTCCCGCAACCGGGTTAACGCAGTCATTAGCTGCCACCATGCGTGATCTCATCCAGACTCCCGTTGAGCTTGGTGGCTACAATTTTCTTGAGCGCGTCGGGTGGCACTGGCGATCGCCTTGGATCGCCAGTGCCAATGTGCATGCCTTACACAACAGACGTCTGTGGCAATGTCCTTACAGTCTACATCGAGACGTCAATTGTCAGCTATGCGACGGCATGGCCATTTCAACGTGCACCAATTCCCTTTTAGCCGTGAAGTCGATTTTTCTGGCATCCCTTCAGGATGCGTTTTTTACCTAAGGCAATGCCGTTCCAGGGTTTCCGCTTCGCTGCAACCCCCGGCTACGATCTGGGATCGCTTCGCGATCAAGGCAACATGTCGTTTTCAACAATTGGTGTCGCCTTCAGGCGGTGACTTCAAATCTCACGATTTGAGCAACAAATGTCGCAGGTGAATTCGTGAGAATTCAGCTGTTTTTAACTATCTCCGAACTCTCACGAGTTCGGCTACCAGTGCTTCGTCCGCACAAAATATAGTTACCCGCGTTGAGTGCCACCAGTGCCATCATTGGTCGCTCGGCGGAGGGCTACTTCGCGACGGATGGGGTGAATGAGATTTCCCAATCGCCGACATTGACGGTGGCGGTCCGGCCGGCGGGTACGACGACCTTCGGATTGACGACAGACACAGGGTTGGGGGTGTCAGCAGCGGTTGTGATACTTGATGCAATGACGACCGTCCCGTTCTGTTTCAAGGTTGGCAGGATCGACAGTTCCGTCGCACCGGTCCGTATGGTCGCCGTTTTGCCAGACTCGACCGTCAACCGCGGAGCAGCGATCGCGTTGGCCCCCTGACGCACCCGTGTTTCGACAATGACGACATCCGCAGCGACGGCGGGGGCCGAGTAAATGAGCGTCGCGAATGCTGTAGCAGCGATGGTGAACGTGACGCTCTTCATTGCAGACTCCATTTAAGAATTCGGTGCGACCCCTGAACTGCGCCTTTTACCGAGGGGGCATTATTCGAGTCAAGACATGAAAATGCCGAACAAACGAGCACCGGAATCTGTTGGATGACATAACGTAGCCGAAGTCGTAAGACTTCGGTCCCTTCGATTCGGGAAGCACCGAACT
>CAZSTW010000260.1:0-3593 GCA_964609845.1 uncultured Planctomycetaceae bacterium
TCACCTGATCAGAAAGGCGACACAACCCCATTCGGGGTAGGATGTGGTCGATTCAACAGACCCAGGGTAGCCGCAGGATGCGGCAACCCTGGGCTATAAGACGTAACTCCGTTGGAGTAGCTGACAGACGGATTTCGTTCACAGCATATCCGCAGTTCACACGTTTTGAATCGCCTTTCTCATGTCCAGCTTATCGGCTCCAACAAACTGGCCGTCTCATGCGAGCCGTCTTCTACTCCAACGGAGTTACGTCTTATAGCCCAGGGTTGCGAGCAAAGCTCGCTACCCTGGGTGCGTGGCATACGACGATCTTCTACCCCAAATGGGTTTGCGTCAGCTGGACAACTCGTTGAATGACAACCGATGGAGTTTCAGTTCAACCCGCGTGAAACCGGACGCAGTTTCACGAGTGGGTTGCGGGCGAAGCCAGCGCTAGGCTCTTCGTGTGCTTCGTGGTGAAGATCAATGACGGCCACGGACCGAAGAGAAGCTCCGATTTTCGCGTAGATCGTGCATTCCGGCGCTCCAGTCCCGGCCACCCGGTCGTTTAATGCGATTCCTATTTTCCGACCAAAATGAGCCAAGATTCAAAATCTTTACCGATTTTGTATACTTACGTTTCAATTCTCGGCTTACTAGCCAGTTACGTAAGGACCTTGCCATGCTGTTTCGTCACGGCGATGTACTCATTCAGAAAGTTTCGAAGCTCCCTGCGGATGTTCGGCGGCTGCGGCATCGGACGCTCGCTCATGGTGAGCTTACCGGGCATAGTCACCAGATTCAGGAAAGCCATGGCGTTGCCCTGTGGGAGTCTCTGAGCGACTTGTTCCTGGAGATCGAATCGCCTCATGCAACGGTGGTTCATCAGGAACATGCACCGATCGAGATTCCTGCTGGCATTTATCGCGTTTGGAAACAACGCGAATACACGCCTGAGCGGATCGTGGTTGTTCGAGACTAGTGCGTGCCGCACTTCCGTGTCGCGTCGAAACATGGGTTAGCCGCTGTCGTTTGATGCCCGCGGGACGCCACACTTAAATGAAATGCGCTCTAAGTTGTCTACGACGTTCCAGGAATCCCCATGGCGAAAGCGACGTCTGATCCATCGTTGGCTGCGGCAGATTTAATCTTGTCGGGGAAAGCCCGGCTGGTCTTCAGGTCGATGGCAAACTCAATCTGTCAGGGAAGTCAAAGCTGCAGCAGTTGCCCGCAGGCCTGACCTGTTACGAGCTCAATGCTTCGCAAACGAGCCTGGTGTCGCTCCCGGCCGATCTTTCGGTCGAGTGCGTGCTGGAGTTAGAAGGTTGCAGCAAGCTGCAGTCACTCCCCGCCAACCTGAAGGTTGGAACGCTGAATATCGCCAATTGCACAAGCATCACGGAGTTACCCGAAGGGCTCGACGTCTGGTTTCTGAATGCCTCGGGCTGCACGAAGCTGACTCGATTTCCGCGCCGCGCCAACATTGCGCGTGGCAGTCTGAATGTGAACGGCTGCCGGTCCCTGGTCGCTCTGCCAGATTATCTGACCGAACTGGGGACGCTCGATATGGGGAACTGTCCGCAACTGACAGCTCTCCCGCCGCGTCTGCACGTTTCCTCATGGATCGAAATCGCCGGGAGCGGCCTGACCGAGTTGCCTGCGCAGCTACAGAACGTTGGGATTCGCTGGCGCGGTGTCCTGATCGATCAGACCACGGCATTCTCTCCTGAAAAGCTGAACGCCAAAAAGGTCCTCGCAGAACGCAACGCCGAGCGTCGTCGCGTGATGATCGAACGGATGGGGTTCGAGCGATTTATGCACGAGGCTGATGCCAGGCGACTGGATACTGATCGCGACCCGGGCGGGCCGCGTGAGCTGCTGCAAGTGCCGATGAAGGGAGACGAAGACATCGTCTGTCTTTCTGTGAACTGTCCTTCCACCGGACGACACTACCTGCTGCGAGTTCCACCGACGATGAAGTCCTGCCACCAGGCTGCAGCCTGGATCGCAGGCTTCGATGACCCGAAGCTGTATAAGCCAATCAAAGAGACCTGATCCCCCAACGAATTGCCCCGAGGAGACCGCACTTGAGCTTTCGAGAATTTGAATATGCGGATGGAAAGTCGTTCAAGTTTTGGAAGATCGAACTGCAGGACAGCGATGTCGTAACGCAGTACGGCCGCATTGGCTCGGCGGGGCAAGAGACCCGGAAAAACTTCGCCTCACCCGAGAAGGCTCAGAAGGAATACGACAAACTCGTCGCCGAAAAACTGGGGAAAGGTTATTTCGAGAAGTCGAAGACTGCGGCGGCACCCAAGCCATCTGCCGCACCGATGCCGTCGACAGACAAGGACGCGAAATCGCCTGCCAAGAGTGCTGCTGCTGCCGCTCCCGCAGGGATTCGAGAATTTGAATACGCGGATGGAAAGTCGTTCAAATTCTGGAAGGTCGAACTGAAGGGGACAATTGTCGCGACGCAGTACGGTCGGATTGGTTCAGCAGGCCAGGAAACTCAAAAGGATTTCGGCTCGCCTGAGAAAGCTCAGAAGGAATACGACAAGCTTGTGGCCGAAAAGCTCGGTAAGGGTTACGTTGAAAAATCAGCATCCGGGTCGGGGCCTGCTGGCACTGCAGCGCCGGCCCGGGCGGCAACCGCCAGTTCCAGTGGTGAACTTTCGCCGATGTTCTTCAGTACGACACGCAGCGGCGAATTCGAACCCCTCTCAACGTTTATCGGCGAGCGGGTGACCAACTTCAGCGCGAACAAGTCGCTCAAGGGAAAGAGCGTCGTGCGAGTCCGGGTGTCGTATGACGACGATGATGATGATGACGCGAACTTTGGCGAACGTCTGAGTGCCTTTCTGGCCAGTGACGCTGCGCCCGCCACCAAGGGATTGATCCTGGGGGCATACGACATGGAAGGGGGAAGCAGCGGCGGTGGGGCGTATGACGAAATCGTGAAGTGCAAGGATCGACTGCCCAACCTGAAAGCTCTGTTCCTCGGCGATATCGTGCAGGAAGAATGCGAGATCTCGTGGATTTACCAGTCCGACATCTCGGGCATGCTGCAGGCATTTCCTCAATTGGAAATGCTTCGCATTCGCGGGGTCGACGGCCTGGCGATCAGCAGTCCGCAGCACTCTCAACTGCGAGCGCTGGCGATCGAATCGGGAGGATTGCCGGTTTCCGTGATTTCCCAGATCTGCCGCGGCAAATTTCCGGAACTGGAATACCTGGAACTGTGGCTTGGCACGCCTGATTACAGCGGAGACTGTCGCGTCAACGATCTGCAGCCAATACTCAAAGGGACGCTCTTTCCCAAGCTCAAGTACCTGGGATTGCGGAATGCTGAGATTGTCGACGATATTGCTGCCGTGATCGTGACATCGCCGATTGTGGATCAACTCGAGATTCTGGATCTTTCGCTGGGAAACATGAGTGATGTGGGAGGGAACGCCCTGCTGAACCTCGCGTCGAAAACGAACCTCAAACGACTCGACCTGCACCATCATTACATCAGCAAGCCGGTCCAGAAGAAACTGAAGCAACTTCCATTTCCAGTCGACCTCAGCGACGCACAATCCGTGGGCGAAGATGACGAAGATGAAGGCGAA
>CAZSTW010000261.1:0-3570 GCA_964609845.1 uncultured Planctomycetaceae bacterium
AGAAAACCGGAAGCCAGACCCATTGCACGGAGTCACGCTCGCAATGATGCTGGAGAAGCTTGTCGATAACTTCGGCTGGGAAGCATTGGGCCGGGCGATTCCGATCCGTTGTTTCAATTTCGATCCAAGTATCAAGTCGAGCCTGACGTTCCTCCGCAAGACCCCCTGGGCACGTGCGAAAGTCGAAGCCCTTTATCTGGACTGCCTCGACGAGTTTGACGCGATCGAGAACGAAGAATCCACGGAATGAACCGGCTTAACTGGAATTTGCCGACGCATCATCCATTGACGTCGGTTGCATTCATGGTTTTTTGACCTGAAAAACGAGATAATGCCTCCGCTCTGGTCAAAACAGTCGAATTTGATGCTTATTTCTCTCAGGTAACCGTATGCGAAACCTTGTTCTATCCTGTTTCATTCTTTCACTTGTTCCAATGTCTCCACTCGCGTTACAGGCCGAAGACGCGGGTGCTCGCGCCATCATTGAATCGGCAATTGAACGAAACGGTGGCGAGAAGCGATTGGCGAAGGTGAAAGGGACAGCATCGAAAATCAAAGGTTCCGTGCACGTCAACGGTATCCCGGTTCCGTTTACTGGCGAAATTGCCTCGCACGGGGGAACCAGGCAGCGTATCAGCGTCTCGCTGACCATTGACAGCCAGTCTGTTGCATTCGTCAGTGTTGTCAACCAAAGTGAGGGTTGGCGAAAGATCGTCGATAATACCGTCGAAATGACGGCCGATGAATTGACCGAAGCTAAAGCCAGCGCCTATTCCGTGTACGTTCAAACGCTGATTCCACTACGTGACAAGGCGTTCGATCTGACATCGTTTGGTGAGCGTGAAGTTGCGGGACGAAAGGTCGTCGGAGTCACCGTTTCGCATGAAGGGCGTCGACCGATCAATCTCTTTTTCGATAAAGAGACGTATCGACTGCTGCGATCTGAAGTGACGGTACGCGATGAAACAACATTCAAGGAAGTTCCGGAAGAGTCGACCATGAGTGACTTCAAGGAATTCGACGGCGTACCACGTGCCACCAAGATCACGGTCAAACGAAACGGCCAGTTGCACGCCGAAATCGAAGTCGAAGATTTCAAAACATCCGAGAACGTTGACGAAGCCCTTTTCGCAAAGCCGTAAGTTCTCTCACTCGCATTTTGGAATTCGTCATGAAAATGAGCGGATTTTACGCGTCTCTTGCATCAGTGCTGTTAACGGCGGGCAGTCTCACCGCAAATGCAATTGCCGCAGAGCCCAGATGGAACTCGCTGACCGAGGCAATCGACCCCTCAAAACAGCAGATTGCCGGCCAGTGGACGAAGACGGCGAATGAACTGAGCGTAAAGGCCGCTAAAGGTGCTCGCATTGCCATAGCATCGGCTCCTGCAGGCGAATACGACCTGCGAGCCACGTTTACGCGGCAGACGGGCCAGCATTCCGTTGGATTGGTTGTCGTTCATGCAGGACGACAAGTGGTGTTTGAAGTGGATGCCTGGGGGAGCCACTTAGCCGGGTTTCAGGACATTGGAGGCAAGTCCATCCGCGAGAATGCGACTCGTCGTCCCGATGTGGCTCTCGAAAACAACCGGCGGTACACCATCACTGTGGAGGTTCGCAAAGGTCACGTACGAGGCCTGCTGGACGGTAAGGAACTGGCAAAGCATGTCTCTGACGGAAGCGACCTTTCGATTCCCGACGTCTGGAAGTTTCCTCGAGCCGACCAACTGGGACTCGTCACCTGGGAAAGTGATACGACGTTTCACGCGATTGAATTGCGATCACTGACTGGTGATACGGTGGTGACTCGCGAACCCGGTAAGTCACCCCCTTCACCGACGCCCGCAGTACCGTCGAGGCAGCCCGAAACACCCGCTAGACTGAACAATCCGACTGCTGCGGAAAAGCGGGTATTGATCGTCATCGCGAATCACCATTTCTTTTATCGCGAGTACGGTGATCCCAGACAGGAACTGGAACGTGCGGGAATTCGAGTCACAGTAGCAGCGGGTCGCAAATCGCTGTGTCGTCCCCATGACGGATCAGGACAGGGCAACGACGGTGGCATTGTTCAGCCGGACCTGGCACTCAGCGACGTCAAGGCGAAAGACTTTGACGCAGTCCTGTTTTCAGGGGGCTGGGGGGCTTCGTCCTATCAATTTGCCTTCAACGGGCGATACAACGAGGCTTCATACAATGGTGATCGAGCGATCAAGGCCGAGGTGAATCGGATCATCAACGAGTTTGTTCAGCAGAACAAATATGTTTGCGCCTTGTGCAATGGAGTTTCTGTGCTGGCATGGTCGCGCGTCGATGGAAAAAGTCTTCTCGCCGGAAAGCGAGTCTGCGCTCCAGTTCGGGAAGCTCCCGCAGGGATTTACAATGGCCGACCGGCTCAGCCCTCATGCCGCTGGCACCCCGAATCGAACGGTGCGATCCTTTCGCCAGCAGGGAGCATTGGTCAACCGGGGACTTCGGTGGACGATGTCCTTGTCGATGGCAAGATCATCACCGGAGAAGACGATCCATCTGCGCGCGAGATGGGACGGCGAATTGTACAGGTCCTGCAAGGGAGCAGCGGCAAGTAGGATGCGATCAAACAACTGGAATGGTCTGCTGGCTGTCGATAAGCCGGCTGGAATGACTTCGCGCCGCATCGTTGATCACGTTGAGCGAATCGTCCGCCCTGCCAAGGTTGGACACGCAGGGACTCTGGATCCTCTAGCCACTGGTGTGCTGGTAATTGCGGTGGGATCAGCAACCCGATTGATCAGCTATGTCCAGCAGGGCCGTAAGAAATACGTCGGACAATTTCGGCTGGGACAACGTAGTGATACCGACGACATCGAGGGACGAATTACGCCCGGCGGTGATGCAACACATGTCACTCTGGAACTTCTGACGGAACTCACGACCAGATTTATCGGGGTCGTTTCTCAGGTTCCCCCGCAGTATTCTGCGATCCATGTTGATGGCCAGCGTGCCTATACACTGGCTCGACGTGGTGAAACGGTTGAACTTCAGGCACGTCCTGTCGAAATCCATTCGATTCAGGTCTCGCGATTCGAACTCCCTGATTTCGAATTGCAGATTGAATGCGGATCGGGAACGTACGTGCGTTCGATCGGACGCGACCTCGGCGACCTGCTCGGTTGCGGTGCAATCATGACCGATCTGCGTCGAACGAGCGTCGGGGCATTCTCACTTGAGAACGCGATCCCATTCGACAACCTTGATGCAGTCTCGCTTCAAGAGGCGCTGCAGCCTCCGTTGCAGGCCATCGCATCCATGCCACGTCGAAGCGTATCGGTGGCAGAAATCAACGACCTGAGGCAAGGGCGGTCAATCGTATTGGGCGAAACTTCAGGCAACGTCAACAGTGAAGTAGCATTAGTGGATGCGGATGTCCGGCTGATTGGTGTGGCCAGAATCACGGATCGCGACAGGCTTCAGCCGCATCTCGTCTTTCCCGCCGCAATGATCACAGGTTCCTGATACAATCATTTTCAATTAGTGCGCATTTCATTTAAGTGTGGCGTCCCGCGGGCATCAAACGACAGCGTCTAACCCA
>CAZSTW010000262.1:0-3486 GCA_964609845.1 uncultured Planctomycetaceae bacterium
CGGAATTACAGGTCTCCGCTGTTGCCACAGAATCGGCGAATTCCTGTGCGCTGTGTCGTAACCCCCGACACGATCATCGTCACATGCGATGACAAGGAAATCATCCGCTGGCACGGTGATCCGCGACGATTGTCGTTACTGAACGACCTCATCCCGCCGAATTACTCGGCCGACGAACGAAATCAGTTGTTTCTGGGCAGTTGGGAATCCGCGTTTGCGTTTCGCGATCTGGAACTGAAACCGCTGACCGATGCCGAAGCCGGTCAACTGTCGAAGAGCTTTTCTGGTGTCTTCCCGACGACTCCCCAGAAAGATGTGCCACTCGCGACATCTGCAGCGATACCCACGTCCCAAGCCGGTTCTTCACCCGCCAGTTCACCAGGAACTGCAGTCCCCGAAAAGTAGCGACCTATCGCAGCAGCATCCCAAGAGGCCTCGCTCGGCCTTTATCTCACGGTGGGATCAGCAACACTGGGCAATCGCCAGTCACTTGAGACTCAAAATCAAAATCTCACGGAGGCGCCGAGACACAGAAATCACGGAGACGACACGCTGGACGGGCAGCACGCGCCTCCGTGAGACCTCATTCCATCTGGGCGGACGAAATTGACCGCTTGAAGCTGACCGCCATTGACTAGAACGCGTTGCATTCAGGTGTGGCGTCCCGCGGGTATCAAACGACAGCGTCTAGTCCATGTTTCGGCGCGACACGGAAGTGCGACACGCACTATTCATCGTTCGACGCTGGCTCAGGACTGATCGCTTTGACCGCGCGGATCGACATCGCATCTGCCGAAAGCCGCAGTTTGATGGAAGCCCCCTGCTTCAGATCAGTCAGCTTTGCAGGCTTTCCATCGAGAGTGATCAACGTATCCGCCGTAGTCTTCAACGTCTGGCGGACCGGGTGGCCTTCCTCATTTTCTTCACGTCCGATCGTCAATGTGCCATCACCACCAATCTCGATCAATTCTCCATCGACCAGAGAATTCTCCGTCGCTTCGGCCTCAATGGCGTTGATCCGTTTGCCATCGCGACCAAATTCCAGGGGGACTTGCATTCCTGGCTTGAGATCGCCACGCGTCGCAGGCAGTCCACCGATTCTCAGAATAGCATCAGCAGCCAGTTCGACTTCCATGGGTTTGCCACCCTCCTCTTCATCGTCACCCTCGACGATGACCAGCTTGCCGTTCTGATCAACAGATTTGATGGCGGCTTCACGAATCTGGCCCTGGACATGAATTTCGGTCACCGTTCGATGGTCATCGCCGAGTCGTAATGAGACAAACTGTCCCTCCTTCACGTCAGAAAATTCTGCCACTTCAAACGCGGCCCAGACCTTTGCCTTGCCTGCCACGTCGAGGTTTAACAGAGTTCCAAACTCTTCCAGCGAGATTGTAACGGTCGACGGCAGGCCGCGATTCACAGCAACCACCTGTCCTCTCAGCCCGCGTTCAAATCGTGTCGGTTCATCCTTCAGCATTCCGAGTGCAATACCGCCAGCAGTCAGGAATGTGATGACCCATGCTGTCGCGTACTTCAGTTTTTCGAAACCCATCATGTTCAGAACTCCTTGTGCGAGTGACGCGGCAGTCGGAGAAATTCCGGCCGCCATTGAGCCTGTCGCGAATGAACTTGCGGCATGAGAAGTCATGGTGGTCAGCGGTGTCAGCCCGGCTTGAGTGATTCCGGGAACCAGCCACGCGGCAATCGCCGTTGCTGTCAGTGTGACTCCACGACGTGTCAGACGTGAGCGTAGCTGCTCACGTCCACGTTCGAGGCGATCTTTCACTGCGGCAACGGTAATACCGAGTCGCTCGGCCACTTCATCCCGAGACAATCCTTCCACCTGGCTGAGCAGGATAACTTCGCGAAATCGTGCGGGTAATCCCGCCAGTTCGGTGTCGAGGATTTCCCCCAGTTCGCGAATTGCCACCTGCTGTTCCGGGCTGGTAACGGGTGTTTCAGATGCAGAAGACTGTGATCGCGCGGCCTGATCTTCAACTGCTTGACGGCGCACCGTCAGCGATTTCAGCTTCAACGACGTCCGCCGGGCGGTCTGGTGCAACCACCCCGCGATGGATTCCTGCCATTCCAGCGATCTGGCCTTTCGTGCCAGAACAAGAAACGTCGCCTGAAACGCATCTTCGGCGTCGCTGGTGTGACGCAGAATTCGCTGACAGACACCAAACACCAACCCGGTGTGCCGCCGGACGATTTCTGAAAATGCACATTCGTCCCCGGACAGAAAACGAGACAAAAGCTCTCGATCCGTTGTCGTTTCCAGGGGGAAAGCGGGCTCCGACAGTTCGTTCGGCGATGCCGTGGCACTGATCATCATTCGACCTCCAACTGCGTACTGGCAACAGACACCAGTATAATGCCCCAGGATTCCTCAGCGGCGGTAAGAATCCTCGATTTTTACATTGTTGACTGTTGTCTCTGCATCGATAACAGCGTGAAAAAAGCGGCCGATTGGTGGCCAGATTGTAGGGTGGGACCAGCGGCGCTTCGCCGCGCTGGCCCACCATCGATTCTCAATGCCTGGTTTTGGTGGGCCTGTGCTCGAAGCGAACTGGTCCCACCCTACTTTGAAAAAAGCGATTCCCAACTTGTCGGCTGACGATAGAACGATGCATCGAAATTTCGTTATGATTGCGGACGTGAAATGTCCTTCGTGAGGTTCCTGACCAATGCCATCGTCTGGATTTTCGAGCTACAAACAATATCTGGTTACTTTCCTGTTGATCGGGCTGGTGACCGCGTTTGATTCACACGTCTTTGCTGCGGAACCAGATGCTGCGGCACTGGAGTTCTTCGAGAAAAAAATCCGGCCCATATTTGCCGCACACTGTTCGGAATGTCATGGCAAGAAAAAGCACGGAGGTTTGCTGCTCGATTCGCGGGAAGGCTGGATGACTGGTGGTGATTCCGGTGCCGCGATCATTCCGGGGGATCTTGAAAAAAGCATCCTGATTCGAGCTGTTCGCTGGACTGACAAAGACCTGCGAATGCCACCCAAGCAAAAACTGTCGGAAACCGAAATCGCTGATCTGGAAACCTGGGTCAAAACAGGGGCAGTGGACCCGCGCACGACTCTCGAAAAAACAAACGGCACGACTTCAAAACCGCACTATGGCATTTCGCTGGAGGAAGGACGTAAGTTCTGGTCCTATCAACCCGTTCAGGAACCCGCTGTGCCTCAGGTGAAGGGAACAGGCTGGCCACGAAATGAGGTCGACAATTTCATACTCCAGCGGATGGAATCGGTGGGTGTGGTTCCCGTCGCGACAGCGGATCCACGAACGT
Organism: uncultured Planctomycetaceae bacterium; assembly: GCA_964609845.1. GTDB lineage: Bacteria > Planctomycetota > Planctomycetia > Planctomycetales > Planctomycetaceae > Schlesneria. The sequence continues at coordinate 3,307 of CAZSTW010000262.1, forward strand.
TGTTGCGACGCGTCACGTTTGATTTGACAGGACTGCCGCCGACTCCTGCAGAAATGGATTCCTTTCTGGCCGACAAGTCTCCGCAGGCATTCGAACGGGTTGTTGACCGCTTGCTTGAATCTCCGCGGTACGGTGAGCGTTGGGGGCGGCATTGGCTGGATGTCGTCCGTTATGCGGATA
>CAZSTW010000263.1:0-3458 GCA_964609845.1 uncultured Planctomycetaceae bacterium
GTCCCGGGGAAACCCAGCCCGTGCGTCTGCCACTGTATGCGATCAAGGGGGGACAGCAGACGATCAATGTTGCTGTGACATCGAATTCCGACGCAGGAGCGACCACGACCTCACAGCTCAATGTCATCGCCCCCAGCCTGAAGATTGCTGTCGATGGCCCGGCATTGCGGTACAAGGGACGTAACGCCAAGTACACTCTGACCGTTTCCAACGATGGAAGCATCCCCAACAACAACATCCGTATTTCGCAGTCGGTCGCTGATGGATTCAAGTTTGTTTCAGCGGATCGTAACGGCAAGTACGATGCGTCAGCCAAGTCGGTACAGTGGTTTGTCGGACGTCTGGAACCCGGACAGTCTGCTCAAGTCACCTGTGAATTGAATGCCATCGCTTTGGGTGATTTTGCTCACACAGTCTCGGTTCTGTCCGATTCAGGGATTCGCGCCGAAGCGAAGGCCCAGACACATGTGGAAGGGATTGCCTCGCTGACGATGGAACTCGTCGACATCGACGATCCTGTCGAAATTGGTGCCGAAACCGCCTACGAAATCCGCGTCAAGAACGAAGGTTCCAAGGCTGCCACAGGTGTCTCGATCGCTTGTGAACTTCCACCCGAAATGGAATTGAAAACGGTGAAGGCTCCTGTCGACGCGATTGTCGAAGGACGTCAAATCCTCTTCAAGACTCTTGACCAGGTCGCTCCAGGTGCAGTGGTTGTCTACCGCGTACACGTGAAGGGCGTTCAGGAAGGGAATCATCGGATGCGAGTTCGCATGACCGGTGCCGGACTCCAGGAACCTGTGGTTCGCGAAGAAGCCACCAAGGTTTATGCCGACTCCAAGTAATTGACATCGTCGAAGTCAGTGGGTGACTAAATTTTATCACTGGACTGCGACAGTCGTGATGACATCCGACCGGACCTCTTTCTGAAGGTTGAGACTTCCGAAAGATGGTCCGGTCTGTCTTTTGGAGTGGTTCAAAGCAGCGTAGCTGGTATCGACTCATTCGTCATCGGCGCCTACAATCGTGTGCGCTCTCGTCTGTGAAAAACAGGTTGACGAATGACCATAGATTTAGAATTTCACAACGATCCAGAGTTTCGCAAATTGTTGACGCGAAGCTCGGATGTCGATCTGACGTTGGTAGCTTTGGAGCTGGCACGTGACGGGCAGCCGCGCCTTGATTTCAGTCATACACTGGATTGGATCTCTCGACGTGCTGACGAAGTACGCAGCCACCTGACTCGTATTCGCCACGAGCGTGCGATGCTTCGGGAACTCTCGAAATGCCTGTCAGGAACGCATGGCCTGCACGGTGACAGAGAGGCCTTCCTTCGCTCGGAAAGCAGTTACATCAATCGAGTGATTGAAACGGGCGTCGGAATTCCGATCAGCCTGTCGCTGGTGTATGTGGCCGTAGCACAGCGAGCAGGTGTTGAACTGGAAGGGGTTGCCGCCCCGATGCATTTTCTGACCCGATTGGAATCGATCGAAGGTCCGCTCTTCGTCGATGCTTTTCATCAGGGCGAAGTTCTGAATTACGACGAATGCTGTTCGTGGATTCAGTCGCTCAGTGGATTGTCCTCGGATGAAATCGAGAACTCACTCGAACCCGCCCGTCCTCGTGATATCGTGATTCGGATGTTGAATAATCTGAAGGCGCTCCAGGTCAAGCAGGAAAAGTGGGATCAGGCCTGGCACGTTCAACGCCGTCTGGCGGCGCTTCATCCCGGAGCGTACGAACAACGTCGCGATCTTGCGCTGATCGCCTTAAAATCAAATCATCCGGGAACGGCGGTCGACTTGCTTGAGAACTGCCTGAAGTCCTGTACGCCACAGGATCGCCCTATCCTGCAGGGGCATCTGCTGGCTGCAGAACGCTTGCTCGCGGACATGAACTGAACTGGTCAAAGAACCGAGAAATAGTTCGCCACCGCAAAGTCGAATGATTCTGGTGTCATCCGGCGCGGAAGCTGTTTGTACGTGCAATAGTTGCGAACCTGTTGCAGTAAATCACGTGGCTGACAGGACCGGAATGGCCTGGCGACGCTTCGATAATGCTTTTGAATCAGGTGATCGACCGCTGCATCGTCGTATTGGAACCCCATTCGTGGGGCGAGGCGGCGAATGATTTCGCGGAACTCGGCTTCCGTCGGATCGGGGACCTGGATCTTGTAGGGAATTCTCCGCAGGAACGCCCCGTCGACCAGGTCGCGCGGTTCAAGATTCGTCGAGAAAATGATCAACTGATCAAACGGAACCTGAATCTTTTTGCCACTCGGCAGGCTCAGGAAGTCGTAACGCTTCTCCAGCGGAACGATCCAGCGATTCAAGAGTTCGCTGACGGGCATCCGCTGGCGTCCGAAGTCGTCGATGACCAGCGTTCCGCAGTTACTCTTCAACTGCAGTGGTGCTTCGCAGACTTTCGTCTGATGATTCTGACAGACTTCCAGTTCTTCCATCGTCAGTTCCCCACCGGCGATGACCGTGGGGCGAACGATACGAATCCACCGAGGATCGACCCCCGAAAGATCAAACAGACCTTCACTCGATTCAACGGGGACTTCTTCATGAATGCCAGGGTCGTACAGGCGAATCAGGTCGCCATCGATGCCCAGGGCACGAGGAATCCAGATGGTACTGCCAAAACATTTGGTAATGCGTTCCGCGATACTGGTCTTGCCGTTTCCCGGCGACCCAAACAGAAACATCCCGCGTCCGGAATTGATCGCAGGTCCCAGGCTTTCCAGCAGGTCGGGTCCAATCAGCAGATCCGAAAATGCTTCCTGGAGATCGCGTTCAGTAACCTGCTGTTGGCCGATACTCTGCACTTCCATTGCTTTGAGGTAGTCGCGCAGACCGACAGGTGCTGCACCGTAGTAAGTGCATTCTTCGATATAGCGACGGGCTCGTTCACGTCCCATTTCTGTGATGGTGTACTCGTAATCCCCCATTTCGGCGGTGCCGACATAGGCGAGTAACTGATCGAACTTCAAGCCACGCAGTACCGGATCAACGATCCCGAACGACAGTCGAATCTGTTGGCAGACTGCTCGGCCGGTCGCAGCACCTTTTGCAAACAGATACTTCAGGATCAGGCGTTCGACGTCACTGGCGGTGAGGCCCGTATCTTCCAGTCGCTCGGGGACTCTTGGGAACCACGGTTCTTCGGCCGTCGCTGCCGGGGCACCGAGAAGCGCTTCGACGCGATCGAACAATGCGACGAGCTGCGAGTCACCGCGAGCTGCTTCGGGCACGTGCCGCTTGGGAAGCCACGACGTGATATTCCCGGCGATCGCTGGAGCAGGTTCGGCTGATGGTCGCTCCGCGGATTGAGGCGACGTACGAGCCACCTTATCGGCTTCAATCTTTGCAGTTGCGCTCGACTGGATGCCAAATTCCGCCAGCAACTGGCTCAAATCACGCAGGGGAGCCCCCGCCGATTCGGAATTCGGTCCT
>CAZSTW010000264.1:0-3424 GCA_964609845.1 uncultured Planctomycetaceae bacterium
AAGACGACCAGCCCTGATCGTCCGTTGTACGACTTCCACACGCTGTTCGGGCCATCTCCGAATTCGTCGGTCTATTCATTCTTTCGATTCGACGCCCCGACGGCGCAGCGGATGCAATTGCTCGTTGGCAGTGAAGATGGCGTCAAGATCTGGCAGAACGGCAAGCTGGCTTTCGAAAATGATGTGGCACGTCCATTGATCCAGCTGGATGACGTCGTATCCCTGAACCTCCAGTCTGGCAGCAATGACATTCTGGTTCGCGTGCAGATGCGAAAGGGACTCGGCGGTCAGTACTTCCACTACCGACATCTGGGCGACGTCAGGTTGACGATTCCCGAAAAGCCGGACGGATTATCTCTGGCCGACCGGTTGAAATCTGCTGGAACGGGGACGCAAGCTGTTGATCCGAAATTCCTCGAGGTCGATTGGGTGAACGCGGTCAAACAGGGAGACGCAGCACGCGGAAAGAAATTGTTCGCAGCCGAGTCACTCGGCTGTGCCAAGTGTCATGCCGCGACAGCATCACAAGCAGGCGGTGGAGGACCAAGCCTGGCAGATGCCGGTAAGAGATTCACCGTCCCATATCTGGTGGAATCGGTCCTTGCTCCCAACAAAGTCATCTCGCCCGTCTTCAAATCATCAATCATCGCGACGGTTGACGGGAAGATCATTACCGGACTGGTTGTTGTTGAAACGGCCGAGAAGCTCGAAGTCCTTCAGGCGGATACGAAGCGGATCACAATTCTCAAGTCACAAATCGAAGAAAGAAAACTCGGCGACGTGTCGGCGATGCCACATGGAATCGTGAAGACAACAGATGAATTGCGCGACGTTGTAGCGTATCTATTAAGCAATCCCGCAGCAGAATGAAGTCAAACATTTGAAGCGCTGGCTCACTCTGCGAACCAGCACCATTCTCCGTTCATTCAAGTTTTGTGGGACCGAATCCCTCGCGAAAGTTGCGTGAACCACGTTGCTTTCGTCTTCCGAAATACCTCTCGGGGATACTTATGCGAAGCCTCGGCCTCAGCCGCGAGGACCGCCCCAGAGTACAAGTTACTTGCTGGGGAGCCGGATCGTTCCGTCCCAGTTGGGCGGTGCCGTACGATTTTGCAGAACGATTTGCTGCATCAGAAAATCCTGGGCACGGTCACTCGCTGGCATCCCGTGCAGGCAACGATAGGCCTGATCCCAGCGTCCCGCAATGAAATGTTCAACCCCCAGTTCGTACTCGGCCACCATCGCATCGGTCAGTTCAGGATCGTCAGCCGCTGAGGGCAGAAGTTCACTCACGACAACGGGTGTTTCCATTCCGTAAGGAAGCAGTCTGGCCAGTTTTCGCAGTCGCCCTTCACTGACAGGAAGCCTCGGCCGGACAATCTTGGCCGTCGCTTCATCCAGTACGATGGGGACTCGCAGTTGCTTGGTCATACCTTCCAGACGACTGGCCAGATTAACGACAGGGCCAAACACGGTGACTTTGACCTGCTCTGCAGTACCAATCTTGCCAGCCACAGCCCGCCCATGTGCAATGCCAATTCCCATGGCAAAGTCTGCCAGCGGATGGTTCTTCGTTGCTGCGGCCTTGGCAAATGCGGCTCGTATTCCCAGCGCTGCACGACAGGCATGAACCGCAGCGTCAGGCGAAGGAAATGGCCAACCCCAGAAACCGAGTGTCGCGTCCCCCTGAAAATCTCCAGTGACACCGCCGAATTCCAGGATATTCTGCGTCATCACTCCCAGTGCCCGACTGACCCGTTCCAGCAGGCCGATCAGATCCCCCGCCTCACTTTCAGCACGCTGACTGAAGCCTCGTAGATCGCAGAACATGACTGTGATATCACATTCGCTCGGTTCAAGCAGTGTCGTGTCGAGTTCGTCGCCAAGTGCTGCCAGAACAGGGGGAGCAAAGAATTGCCGCAGGCCCGCTTTCTGTCGCTCCAGCCGACGAGCCCGAACCACCGAACTGATGATCTCCGCAACCAGTTCCGTGAACTTGACGTCGGCTTCGAGTTGCAATGTGTCAGAGAGTGTTGTTCCCGGAACAAACGTCTTTCCCATGCGACCGGCGATATAAAGTCCCGTCGGATCCGTTGCCAACCCGGGAACGGGAGTGCAATATGCCCAGTCAAATTCCTGGGTTAGCGTCTGTTCATTGCGTTGCGGTGCCCCCTGTTCCCAGATATGCAACACGCTGGCACGACGGCGGTCGAGAGCTTCTTCCACCAGTCGCTTGCTGGGATGAAACGTTCCCGCTGTTTCCCGACGACGCTCCCAATGAAGCATCTGCACTTCTTCAGAAGGTCCGACCGAAACGATCGCGACGGCTTCTGCGTGGACAACCCCTTTGAGCAGCAGATTCACGAGGCGATGGAACAACTCGCTGTCGTTCCGCGCCCCTGAAATGACCTCAGGAAGATGTGTCAAAACCTCAATTCGATTCTCAGGATCCTGATACCTGATCTTTCGCAACTCATGCGGTTTGAATGAAACCTCTTCCACTGGTTGAGCCGCAGAAGCACCATCGATATCTCCCTCGGCCAGATGGAACGAGGTCGATCCAATCACGAAATGCTGCCCGATTTCAACACGACAGGAATCGACCGCTTCGCCACCGAAGAACAGCGGATTCCGGGCTGCCGACAGACGGCTTAATTGAATGTGCCCCGGTCGAACATCAAGCTGCACGTGTTTGCGTGAAATCAAAGGGTCCCACGCAATGATCACATCGGCAGCTTCGCGGCCAATCACGTAGTGCGCCCCGCTTTCCAGTGGCTGGCGCAATGTCTGTGCTGCTTTTGTCCCCTGGACAACCAGTTCAAGCACTGTCGCCTCCCTTCGCTGTCAGCGATGTGAGGGGCTGTGTCGTCGAAACATGTTTGCGGCGACCAAATCGGAGCCAGCGTGGCCCGCGATCACTCAATACGATGACAATAAACCACCAGGAACCAGCCACCAGGCCAAGCACGACAAGCACTGCACCGATGGCAGAGGAGATCATGCGAGCCTTGAGTTCTTCCACTGCTCTGAGAGCAGCATCGGATCGCTCTTGAACCACCGCGACCCAGCCTGTTTCACCAACCGAACTGAACGCGGCCAGCCAGTTCCCTCCGTAATTCACCGGGTCCATCTGCGCGACGGGATCGACGTAGTGGACTGTTCGGTCGAAGTCATAGGTCGGCTCATTCGATCGAGCGGCCTGGACAAACTTTTCCAGATCTTTAATGACACCACCTTCTGCAACGCCCAACAGACGCAGCTTGGCAAATTTGTCGGGACTCAACTGCACCAGGTTTTCATCCGTCATCCAGTCATGCGCCAGCAGATTCCACTGACGATGTCCATCCAGATCGCGACTGTCAACGATGGCGAACTTACGACCGACCCCCTCTGATCGCTGGGAGAGCAGGCTCTTTTCATAATT
>CAZSTW010000265.1:0-3339 GCA_964609845.1 uncultured Planctomycetaceae bacterium
TCGCGCCAGAACGCCGATGACGCGAGTCTCATCATCGAAAGCGACAATCGGGACTGAAAGTGCCACAACATATCGCCCAGTCGATGTCCCTCGATAGGCGATCGACACATGGCGTTCGCGAATGGGATGGACGTCGATCGGCACATCGTCTTCGCGATAATCAAATCCCCCACCGTGGAAATAATCGCGGAATGACCAGTTTCGGTCGATTGTCGGGGAAACTGGCTCGCGCCAGCGCTGGATACCTGCAGCATCGAGCAAGAACCAGCTCGCATCATCCGAGCGACCATGGCCGCGGCGCCGACGGTCACTCCTGGTCTTCAGCCGATCCAGCAAATCGATTAGCGGTTGACGCTGGTCGCGAGGCTTGGATGCATATTCCAAAACAGACTTCTGCAGGTCTTCTTCGTCGGCTATCGCTTCCAGTTCCGTCAGTCGATCATTCAGCTCCCGTTCGATGCTCTCCGCAAGCAAACTGGCTGAAAGAACATCGCTTTCCATTGCCCGGCGCGTCAGGTTCAGATTCGCTGTTTTGACGGCGTCGTTCATGGCGTCCAACGCGAGCGGTGCGATACCACACAACAGCAGCAGTGGCAGGATCAAACCGAGCAAGATCAACGGACGCCGCGCCCGGAATCGCTCGCGAGCGACAAGACGATCCAGAACCGCCTGAGCATTTGTCAGACGGCGCGATACATCAGGAGTCAGGCAGCGATCCACAATTTCGGCCAGCTGTGGATCGACACCAGAAACTTTGCGGTGCTCGGACGGCTTCGGCCCCTGACGAACGATCTGACGGTACAGATTCAAACGATCGTTCAGCGTTCGAGCAGAGTTCAGACGACGGTCATTTTCTTCTGTCCGAAACGGCGGAGCCCCCGTCAGCATGTGATAGATCAGAGCCCCTAGTGCATAGACGTCCCAGCGTGCGTCAGGAACGGCGCGCAGGTCAGCCTGCTCCGGGGCCATGTAGTACAAAGTGCCGAGTGCATGGCTGTGCTCGTCCGCCAGCCGCGATTGCCCGAAATCGCACAACCTCGGTTCGAAATCCTGATCGAGAAGAATATTCGCCGGCTTCAGGTCGCAGTGCAGAATTCCGCTGCCGTGAGCGTGAACCAGTGCCTGGCAGATTCGGGTCGCGATTCGAATTGCATCGCTGGTGGCGAGCGGCCCATTGCCCAGACGCGACGCCAGCGAGCCATTTTCCAGATACTCCATCACGTAATATGGGGGATCATGATCCCAGCCGACCGCGAGGAGTCCCACGATACTGCGCGACGTGTAGAGAACCGCCAGCTTTTCGACTTCGCGTCCCAGCAGTGACCAGTCAACGCCACGCCGATGGGTGTAAAACTTGATGGCGACGTGCTTCCCCGTGTTCTGTTCGCGCGCCAGCCAGACCGATCCGTATTTTCCTTCGCCAATCGGCTTGAGAATCCGATAGCCCGGTACAGCTGCGGGAGGAGCCCCGGCAAGCGCACTCTGTTCACGCGCCAGCTCCAGTGACTCGACATCCTGGGTCAACGTATCGTCGATCCGCCCTTTATCAGGCTCAACTCCTGATGCCTCACGCGCCCCATGCACAGCCGTCGATTCCTCCCGGACGTCTCTTCGCGATGTACAGTTCCATTCGTACTGTACGCGAGACGCTCAAGGGTGTCGACTGTTCACGGCATTCGGTCATTCAAACCAATCCCGGAATCGGGTCTGCGTTGGCAGCGGTGATCAGTTCGCGCGGCAGACTGGGATTCAGGCGGATTTCGCTTGGGTCGGTCAATGCCTGCAGCATGCTCGCCACCAGATTCTTGATGCGGATCGGATCGGTCGCAGGTTCCCCGGCATCGCGACTCGACTGGCCGATGACATGCCCCGGACGAACTCCGCCCCCGGACAGCAGTAGCGGAGTCAGGTTTCCCCAATGATCGCGACCGCCGTTCTTGTTGACGCGAGGTGTCCGGCCCATTTCTCCCGTTGCCACAAGCATGATCCTGTCGCTCAGGCCGCGTGCGGCGGTGTCGTCCAGGAATGCGGAAACGGCATGGTCCAGAGGCGGGCCCATGTACCGCATTCCTTCTTCGACGGTGGCGTTGTTCACATCAGCATGCATGTCCCAGACGAAACTTGTCGTGACGGTCACAAACCCGCAACCCGCTTCACACAGTCGACGAGCGAGCAGCAACAGCTTGCCGAGTGCCTTGGCGTTATCCACGTAGTGGTTGTAGTTGTTCCATTTTTTGTTGATCTGATCCGGGCGAACCAGTGGAGCAGTGTCGTACTTGGCAATCGTGGCGGGATCTTCTTTCGAGAGATCAAACGCACCGGCAACACCACCAAGGAGCGTACTAAAGGCCTGCTCACGCAGCGGATCGACGCTTTCAAAGCGTCCCTGTTCGTCCAATCGGAACCGCTGACGGTCCAGTTCTGAAAGCAGCGTGCGACGATCACCAAGGCGATCAACGGGGAGCCGCAATTCCAGGTTCTTCTGCTGATCGCCGCCTGCTCCAGGGACGAATGGGGCAAGCCCAGCCCCCATCGACCCGACAGATTCAAATTTGCCAAACGATGTGATTGCAGGACCGGTTGTCGAATCGACGGATTGCGGAAACAGCATCGCATTGGTGGGCATTCCGGAATCAGGGCGATTTGCACCGGCAACACGAGCGTACAGAGCCCCGACGTTGGCACCGGCTGTCTCTTTGCAGACAACAGGCTTGATATCGTGATTCCCATCGCCGCTCATATAGGAACGGACGATGCTCAGGCGGTCGGCTCGCTGCGCCAGCAATGGAAACGAACTTCCAAAAGTGATTCCCGGGATGGCCGTCTGAATTTCACCGGTAACACTGTGAACGCCCAGCGGTGCCGTCATCTTTGGATCAAATGTTTCGATCTGGCTGGGACCACCATGCAGAAACAGGAGGATCACCGATTTATTGGTGATCGGCAGGCCACGCGTCGCCGCCAGGCTATGACTGGAAAACGGGTTGACTGCACCCAGTGCACCAGCACCGAAAGCCCCCACGCGCAACATTTCACGGCGGTGATAACGTCGATTGGAATCGAGGATCGTGAGCATTCGATAATTCCTGATCACGTTGACAAATCGGCCTGCATTCGGTCAAACCGTGATCTTATCGACAAAAATGGATGCGTGCAATCACATCTATGGCAATCCAAGCCTCCAGTCGACGTTGGCACGGATGTAGGGTAGGACCAGCTCGCTTCGAGCGCCGGCCCACCATCAGCAAACGTCAAGAATTGGTGGGACGGCGCGGCGAAGCGCCGCTGGTCCCACCCTACGTCTGCACAGACGTGACTGTGGATGTGTTCCGTTGTTTC
>CAZSTW010000266.1:0-3179 GCA_964609845.1 uncultured Planctomycetaceae bacterium
CACCAGATCCGGTTCCGCAAAGAGCTCCTCAGCCGCTACTGCATGCAACTGCTGGGACGGTCATACGATGGCAAGATGGTTCAGTATCTGGATATGGTCGGAAAGATCCATACGCCGAAAGCAGGCAACAAAGAGATTGATGTCCCACTCGTCCAGATGAACGCGCTGATGGGACTGCTCGCCGACAGTCTGACCGACGTGATCTCTCAGCAACCACTCGACGCCGCGACGTCACTCCGAACAATTCGAGCCTTTCAGAAACTGCTGTGGATCCAGAACGATTTCATCACCCGGCACTATGTCAGTTCTGATCAGCAGTAATCCCTTTTCAATACCTGAGACTTCCAGAGAATCCCTGCCGATCCAGTCACCCGTTGAGAGCCTGAAAGTCTTCACCCATGAGGATCGCACCGAAGGTGCGACCGACGTATCATGGAACTCCGACACGCGACGCGACATCTTCGCACCAGGTCGTTCGCACCAGGTCGTTCGCACCAGGTCGGCACCAGAAGATCGTTACACAAGGAATTCGGCTCATGACGTACCTGAAAAACCGGCACCGGGGTCTTTCGTTTCTACTGGCAGCACTGGTTCTACTGGCACTGGCAGGTAACGAGGTTCCAGCCGCCGATGCACCGACGCGTCCCAATGTTCTGTTCATCATTTCCGATGACCTGAACAACATGCTGGGCTGTTACGGGGACCCGCTGGCAAAAACGCCAAACATCGATCGGCTGACTGCTCGCGGGGTGCGATTCGACCGTGCTTATTGTTCATTCCCGCTCTGCGGCCCCAGTCGAAACGCCCTTCTGACAGGTCTTTATCCCAACAGTACCGGCATCCTGGCCAATGCGCAGATCTTTCGGCAAACCATTCCGACTCAGCAAAGCATGCCTCAGGCTTTTCGCAATTCAGGTTACTTCGCCGCCCGGATTGGCAAGCTGTATCACTACAACGTTCCCAAGTCGATCGGAACAAACGGGCATGACGATCCCGCATCGTGGGAACTGGAATTAAACCCCGCTGGGGTCGATCGCCTGGAAGAAGAGTCTGAAATCTTTTCATTGCTGCCAGGCCAGTTTGGTGGAACGCTCAGCTGGTATGCCTCACCCAAAAGTGATTCCCATCACACCGATGCATTAATGGCCGAGGATGCGGAATGGGTCCTGGAACGCTGTGCCAAACGACGTGATCGCCCCTTCTTCCTTTCGCTCGGTTTCTTCCGTCCTCATACCCCGTACGTTTCCCCGAAGAGTTATTTTGACCTGTACCAGGAAAGTCAGATGCCGGTCGTTCAGGGCGTCAAAGAGGATCAGGCAGATATCCCGCCCGCAGGACTCGGCAGTCACAAAAAAGAGCAGGAGCAACTGACGGACGAACTCCGCCGCAAGTGTCGGCAGGCCTATCTGGCGAGTATCAGTTTCATGGATGCTCAGGTCGGCCGAGTCGTCGCTGCACTCGACCGGTTGGGGCTGGCGGACAACACAATCATCGTTTTCACCAGCGATCATGGCTATCACATGGGCGAGCACGGTCTTTGGCAGAAAATGAGTCTGTTTGAAGAGAGTTCCCGAGTTCCGCTGCTCATCGTCGCTCCAGGTGTGACACCAAAGGGCTCCGTCGCAAAGTCACCGATTTCTCATATCGATCTGTTTCCCACACTTGCTGAACTGTGCGGCATCAAAGCCCCGGGGAACATTCAGGGACAGAGCCTGGTGCCGATGTTGAAAGACCCGACAGTCGCCGGACGCGGATGGGCCATCACGCAAGTCATGCGAGGTGGAGGTCCGCAGCGAGCCTCGGTCACGACAAATGTCGGGTCCGAAGGAAACCGCTTCTTCGGCTACAGCCTGCGAACTCCTCGCTGGCGATATACGGAATGGGACGAAGGCCGCAAGGGGCGAGAACTCTACGACCATGACGCCGACCCGCGCGAACAGACGAATCTGGCCAGTCTTCCCGAACATGCCAGGACAGTGGAAGAGCTTTCAAAGCAACTTCGCACTGCAGCGAAATCAACGTTCCCCACATCTGGCGAGACCCCTGAGATCAAGCAGGGACTCTGGGCTCCCAACCTGACCGAGCCGTGAAGTCGATCTGGCCATCACGAAAACTGACAAGCAAATGGGGTAAACTACGGTGACCGTAAGAAACGGCATTTGCACGTTGTAGTAATGACTTCGGCCGAACGTGATTACGAAAATGGTTTCCGCTGGGCTTGCCCCAGCGGGACCAACAACTGCAAGCTACAATCATATACTCTTATTGACGTGAAAAGAGCTCTCCGCCCGGCTTGTCCGGGTGGTAGCAACGACTTGTCAGCTGTAGCGAGTCTGGCGATGACGCCCATCTACCTTTCCAGTAACCGCAGTGCCGCGTTTCAGTTGAACTGGTCAGTTGCCGTATTCGGGAAAATCGACTTCCCGCCAAGCGAAGCCTGGATAGATCCACTCAAAGAAGCAACGGAGTCTGACGGAGTCCGGATCCTTGAAACGGAAAGGACCTCGTCGAATGTGGTTCAGTTTCTTGTCAGCACCCGGCCTGATGCCTCGCCCTCAGAAATCGTGCGGTCGATTAAAGGACGATGGCAGTACATTCTACGAAGTCAATTCCCGTCTGTGTTTCGCCGCAACTACTTCATTGGAAGTATTGGCGAGGCAAATTCCGAGATACTGAACAACTATGTCGCTCGCCAGACTGCCAGACATCCGATGGCTGATGATCGCGTCACGGCAAAACTGGAATTGCTGCAGTTTTATGATCCAGCAGTGAAGCTCGACGAAGAGCAGATTGGTAGCCACGGCAAAATCGTGTATGGCTTGCAGGTCGTCATTGAGAATGCTCACGGGTGGAACGAGATTCGTGACGAAGTTCTTCAAGGGTCACGAGACATGATTGTGCGTGCATCCGCTTCAAAAGGCTGGCGGCTGGCCCGTATTGGATTGTTGAGTAATCACATTCATATTCTGTTGGGATGTTCGGTAGTCGAATCCCCTGAATCCGTGGCGATTTCGCTATTGAACAATCTGGCTTTTGTGCAGGAGATGACACCCACGTTTCGATTCAGCTACTACGTTGGTACGTTTGGGCACTATGACCGGAATGCGATTCGGAGAGTGGTGCGCAATCGGTAGCCTGGAAGTCGTTGCTACCACCCGGACAAGCCGGGCGGAGAGCTC
>CAZSTW010000267.1:0-3160 GCA_964609845.1 uncultured Planctomycetaceae bacterium
GGTATTGCCTGGTCTGGGTGATCGCGCTCGTGGTTTGGCGCATCGGTGATCTGGTTCCCGCCTGGTTGCTGGCCATCCCGTTTCTCCCGTCGGCCGGGTTCGGTGTTGCCTGGTTGCTCTGGCTGCGCAAGCGTCCTGAAACGACTGGCAAAGAATGGACGATCGCGGGAACGCTGATCTACCCGTTCTGGTGGCAACTGTCCGTTTTTCTGGCGGAACTGGTCGGGCTGCATGAATTGCGTCAGGGCTTTACCACGACCGGGATGTTCGGTCTGTTCCTGATTGGCCTCGGGTGGCTTGTCTGGTGGGTCGAACGAGGTTCCCGACGGATCGAACAGGCGAGGCTGGATGAACTGCTGTCACATGGACCGCTCCTGGTTTCACCGTCGTCTGCTGCCGGTGAACTCGATCGCAAGAAGCGACGACGGGGCTGGAATCCGCTCGATCCCAATGCCTGGTACTATGGCAGCGGCAGTCGCAAGCTTAAGCAGTCGATGCTGGCGCTGATGACCTATACCCTCGGCTTCTGGCTGACGGTCACACTGGTTTCGCAGATTGGTGGCTGCGGCCAGATCTATGAAATGCCCGCCGGTGGTGGTCAGCAGAAAACGATTGCTCAGACGGTTAAGATCCAGAAGGTCGTGCGCAAAAAGTACGTCGTCAATCCATTCAGCTCCATCAAGTTCGCTGTTCCGCCAATTGACGAGATCAAGTTACAACTGCAGGAAGTGACCGCGCATCAATACGTGGTCGGCTATGGCGAAGGGACCGGAGCGGGGTTTGCCGGGGGAACTCAGCGCGGCAAGGTCCGACTGATTCGCCTCGATTACGACGGCGGAGACTGGAACCTGAATTTCGGTATCGGTGGCGATAACAACATGCTGATGGAATACGGCCTCCTCACCCAGCAGAAGGTAGCCGACAAATCCGAAGCGATCCGCATCTCGCAACTCGCCTCGTTCCCCAAAGACAAGAGTCCCCCTCTCGTTTTCCTCACCGGCCAGGGGAGTATTTCGGTGTCGAACAATGACATCAAGGTCTTGCGAGAATACCTGATCGACAAACATGGCCTGCTGTTCGCCTCGGCAGGGAGTGCTCACTTCCACAATCAATTCATCGCATTGATGAATCGAGTTCTTCCAGAAGTTCGACCTGTCCCTGTTCCGCTGGACGATTCGATTCATCGAGTTCCATTCGCGATTCCGTCGATTCCCTATGTGGTACCGCACGGGGGTAAAGAGCCGCTCGGATGGTCGACAGACGGACGCTGGCTGGTCTACTATCATCCGGGCGACATCAGCGATGCCTGGGCCGATGGGCATTCCGGCGTCTCCTCAGACATCTACAATGGCTGCTATCAACTCGGTGCGAACGTCATCAACTACGGCCATGTCGAATACTCGAAGTGGTTGCAATTGCGAGGGAAAAACAAATGACGCACGACCATCTCAAACACCTGCTCGGTACTGCTCTGCTGGTCCTGACCCTGTCGCTGTCCTCCACCGTAGCTTTTGCAGATGAACTGGATGAACTCCCTCTCGACGGCTGGAAGCAGTTGCGGGAAGTCGAGCGATATCAGTTGCAGATCGCCGAAAAATACTGGCGCGAACAGAACTGGAATACGGCGGCGGCTGAGTACGAAAAGTTCATGGAACTCTACGAAAAAAGCACGGGGGCTCCTTTCGCTCAGTTGAAGTGGGCGTTGGCTCAGGTGAAGCTCCGCAAGCAGAACACGGCGATCAAGGAAGGGTTCCAGACCGTCATCGACTACTGGCCCGACTCCCCACAGGCCATTGCCGCCGCGTACTACATCGGCCGTACCCAGAAGGAAATCGGCCGTACGCGCGAAGCGAAGGTAGCATTGAAGAACGTCGTAGCGAAACACCCGGCACATCTGGTCGGGGTCTATGCCATTCACGATCTGATCGACATGGCAACCGCCGAAAACGACACTGTCACAAAAGTGGATCTGTGGAAAAAGCTGACGTTCGACATCAAGCGGACGCGAGATTCCAACGGTACGTGTGTCCAAGCCTCGCAGCAACTGGCAACCCACTCATTCCGCGAAGGAGCCTTCGATGACGGAGTGAAAGCATTGGCTACGACATACAACGCCGCCCAGATGCCCTCGCACGTCGTCGCCTACGTCCGAACGCCTCTTTCTGACTTGATCGCTCAGGAAGCCTCCAAAGCCAAAGCCTTGAAGCTGGCGGATCAGGCGATTGCCTGGTTGAAGACGGCGTCTCCTGCCGACCAGTCGACCCCGGAAGCAAAAACCATCGCCCGACAAGTCCTGTTCGGGATCGCCGATTTGACCGCACTCGCTCAACGCGACGATCAGGTCCCCGCCGCATACGACGCGATCGTCAAGGCCTTCACAACAGATGACGAAGCGCTGGGCCGTTTAGCTGCCTGGTACAAATCGAAGATGAACTATGAAAAGGCTCGCGAAACATACCGGCGTTACGCCGACAAGGGAGAAGGCTTGAGTCAGGTCGGCTACAGCTATCGAGAACAGCAGAATTGGCCCCTGGCAGTGCAGACGTATACACAACTTCTGGGCCAGGACCCCGAACGCAAAGTCCGGTGGAAGCCGGAACTGGCGATGACTCACCGCGGAGCTCGCAAATGGCCGGAAGCGATTGCCGTCTATGAAGAACTGGTCCGTGAAGATGTTGCCAACGCAGGCCGCTGGCGCTGGGAAGTCGGCAATACGCACCGTGATGCCGGCCAGTACAAAGAGGCGATCGGTCACTTCCGCCAGTGCGAGAACTTTCCAGAAAACTACAAGCAGATGGCCTGGTGTCACCGCCAGCTGAAGCAGCCAAACGAAGCGATCATCCTCTACAATCAGGTCGCCTCGGATAAAGCCTCAGCCCCCTGGGCGATGCTGCAGGTCGCATACACGCGCGAGGAAGCAGGACAAACAGAACCCGCCATCCAGGCCTTCCAGCAAGTCTGCAAAAAATTCCCCAAAGACCAACACGCTAGCACCGCTCACGCCCACCTGCAGCAGAAGTACAAAATCAGCGTGACTCTCGGCGGTGCCAACGAAGAGTGATTCCGTCGGGCGATTGATGAGGTTTCGAGGATCCAACAAAGAGTCTCGACCCTTTTGTTTTTACCTCGACCCTTTTGTTTTTACCACGGCCCAAGGGGC
>CAZSTW010000268.1:0-3153 GCA_964609845.1 uncultured Planctomycetaceae bacterium
CATCGAACTCACGCCGCAGGCGGTTCAGCGATGGCAGCCCGAAGTCGGGCCACAATCCGCGAGACAATTCACTCGACTGGCGTTCCGGGACCTTCTTGGGAGCGATGGCATTCGACATAGCAGTTTCCCTCACATTCAGAAAACTTGAACGCCGACCAACCTCTGGGCGGCATCATATCGTTCAGATTTTCTGACCGCAGAAAATGTGCCAGAAACTGTTTTTTTCTGGCATCGCGAACCGCCTTCTGTGAAGCCAATTTACATCGATTCAACAACGCTGAATCTGTTTGGACCAGATTTTGTGCGGCGAGTTTTTTCCAATTGGAAAGAGACCAGTCACCTTTTCACGATAGTCGAAGTACTGAAGCTGGAAGCGATACGCCACGTTGCCGTTTTCACGATGACGATGGAATGCGTCCCATTTGTCGCTCCATTTCGACAATCGTCGCTGTTGTTCTCAGCAGCGAATCAGGGTTCAGCGAAATACTGTCGATCCCCTGTTCGACGAGGAACTTTGCAAACTCGGGATAGTCGCTGGGAGCCTGGCCGCAGATCCCGATTTTGCGACCTTTTGCCTGCACCCTTTGAATGACACTGGAAATCATGCGAGTAACCGCCGCGTTGCGTTCATCAAAAACATGAGCAACGATTTCCGAGTCACGATCTACTCCAAGTACCAGTTGAGTCAGGTCATTGGACCCGATCGAGAAGCCATCAAAGATCTCGGCAAACTCTTCGGCCAGAATCACGTTACTGGGAATCTCGCACATGACGTAGACTTCCAGGCCATTCTCACCACGGTTCAAGCCATGACGCGACATTTCCGCGAGGACACGACGCCCCTCTTCGACGGTGCGACAGAAGGGGATCATCAGCTTCAGATTTCGCAGCCCCATTTCGTCCCGAACTTTCTTCATCGCGTGGCACTCCAGCGCGAAGGCATCGCGGTACCGATCATTGTAGTAACGCGAGGCTCCCCGGAACCCGATCATCGGATTCTCTTCAACGGGTTCATACGGCTTACCCCCGATCAGGTTCGCATACTCGTTCGTTTTGAAATCGCTCATTCGGACAATCACGTCCCGGGGATGGAACGCCGCAGCAATCGTCGCAACACCTTGAGCCAGTTTCTCAATGAAGAACTGTGGTTTGTCGGAGTATCCCGCGGTCAGACGGTCGATCTCTCGTTTGACATCGAGATCTGTCAACCGGTCGTAATCCAGCAGAGCTTGCGGATGGATTTTGATATACGTCGAAATAATGAATTCTTCGCGCGCCAGGCCAACACCATCATTGGGGAGAAACGACAGGCGGAACGCTTCCTCGGGATTACCGATGTTCATCATGACCTTCGTGGAAGGTCGCGTCATGGACCGCATGTCGTGGCGTTCGATCTCGAACTTCAGGCTGCCATCGTAGACGTGACCTTCATCTCCTTCGGCACACGAAACGGTGACGACCTGACCGGTCTTCAGTTTTTCTGTCCCTGTCTCGGTCCCGACCACTGCTGGAAGCCCCAGTTCGCGACTGACGATCGCGGCATGGCAGGTCCGTCCGCCGCGATTCGTTACGATCGCGGCAGCCTTTTTCATGGTCGGTTCCCAGTCGGGGTCAGTTTTGTCAGTGACAAGTACCTCGCCTGCACGAAACTCAGCCAGATCACTGGCATGCGTGATCACATGAACCGGCCCCTGGCCGATTCGTTCGCCGACGCTGCGTCCACTGACGAGGACGCGTCCCTTCTCTTTCAGCGAGTAACTCTCCTGAACATTCAATTCCTTCTGAGACTGCACAGTTTCCGGTCGGGCTTGAACGATCCAGAGTTCGCCGGTAATTCCATCTTTGGCCCATTCCATGTCCATCGGGGTGAACATGCCACGCTTCTGCGAGTAATAGTCCTCGATCACACAGGCCCAGCGGGATAGCGTCAGGATTTCATCGTCCGTGATCGCAAAGCGGGCTCGGTCTGCGACAGGTACCGGAACGTTGCGCGTCATCCGCCCCCCACCGAGATCATAGATCAATTTGAATTCTTTGTTGCCGAGTCGCTTCTGCAGAATCGGGCGAAAGCCCTCTGCGAGTGTTGGCTTGAAGACGAGGTATTCATCCGGATTCACCGCACCCTGAACGACATTCTCACCCAGCCCATAAGCGGCATTGATCAGCACGGCATTACGAAAGCCGGTTTCCGTATCAATCGAAAACATGACGCCCGACGTCGCCAGATCCGAGCGGACCATCCGCTGGACGCCGATTGAAAGGCCGATTCGGAAATCATCGAATCCCTTGTGTCGACGATATGAGATGGCCCGATCTGTGAACAACGACGCGAAACATCGCTTGCAGGTCTCCAGCAGTGGTGCCCAGCCTTGAACGTTTAAGTACGTCTCTTGTTGACCGGCGAAACTTGCATCAGGAAGATCCTCGGCTGTCGCACTGCTTCGGACAGCAACATCCAGACTCTGCCCCGTCCCGCCGCTCAGCTTGTCATATGCGGCCGTAATGGCGCTTTGCAGATCAGTGGGAAGTTCCGAAGCAATAATCGCTTGCCGGATGGATTGGCCACACTCCCGCAGACTCTGCATGTCGTCCGGGTTCAGCTGGTCCAGAAACCGGCGGATTTTCTGATCGGTGCCTGTCTGGGATAGAAAATACCAATACGCGTCCGCTGTGATCGCAAAACCGTTGGGAACCTGCACGCCGCGCCCCGCCAGTTCACGGTACATTTCTCCGAGTGACGCGTTCTTGCCACCGACCAGAGGAATGTCGGAAAGAGACGTCTCTGAGAACCAGCGAATCCAATTGTTGTTCATTTCGTAATCCTGAAGACCTACGATGAAGTAGCGACGACGACGGCTTACCGCCGGAGTACGAAGCTGTACCTGCGAGCATGAAGCCACGCATGAGGTGTGCCAAGCAGAATGGAATTCTGCAGACGCCCAAAAACCTTCGGCCGATCAGCACCGTTCAAAGGATTTCGAGGTCTGGCTGGCGTCTTTTTCGCCAACTGGTCAGTTGTCTGCCACATAAATCGAAGTTCGACAGCCTGTGACGACGACACCGTCCACAACAGCATTTCGATGACGGCAATGCTGCTGCAGGGATGAGTCACTCAATTCAGCTGGCAGAACTACACTTGGTCAGGTTCTGGAT
>CAZSTW010000269.1:0-3037 GCA_964609845.1 uncultured Planctomycetaceae bacterium
CTGACCCAGCGAGCCCCTTCTGTCAGGAAAAGGATGGCACCGTCAGCACCATCCAGCAGTTCGGGCCCATCCTTCCAGGGGGAGTCTGCCTGAACGACGATTGTCTGCAAGCCGGGCGTCTTCGCCAGAAGGCGAGCCAGCAGGTTCACGCCAGCCATGTACTCATGAGTGGCCGCGGGGTGTGAATCGGGCTTCTGGCCGAGAAGTAGGATCCGCTGGCGGGACGCGGGTGTGGCTGGCTCTTCGGCCGTCACCAGCGAAGGAACGCTCAGAAATGCAAACAGCATCGCAATGATTCGCATGGAGAGACACCCTCATTCTGGTGAATTGTGGAGACTTCAGACGCCCGTAACCATCCCGGCGATGTCGTGAAAGTTACCACCCGCCGAATAATTTTTCAGAAAAGTTGTACGAAATCCATCCCCGTGCCCCACTAATGAGGTGACGCCGAAGTTGAGAAAACCGGCGACCGGAGAGATTTGGTGACGTCCGCCTGGGGATCGGTAACCGCGAAGACCGCAATCACTTCACGACGGTGCCTGTACGAATGAAGGATGTGAACGATGCGACTCACACTGCGAACACTGCTGGCGTATCTGGACGACATGCTGGAACCCGCCGAGACCAAGCTCATCGGGCAGAAGATCCAGGAAAGCGCGGTGGCGGGAAAACTGGTCAGCCTGATTCGCCTGGTGGTCAGGCAGCGTCGGCTGAAGGCCCCCAGTGTCAGCGGACCGAATATCGGGATCGACCCGAATGTGATCGCGCAGTACCTGGATATCACCCTGCCCCCCGAAGAGGTTGTCGAGGTCGAGCGAGTGCTGCTGACGTCGGATGAACTGCTCGCCGAAGTCGCATCCTGCCACCAGATCCTGGCACTGTCTCACGGCAAGACGACAGAAATTGCCTCCAGCAGCCGTGAGCGACTTTATGCACTTGGACCTGTCGCGACCGCAGATCAATTACAAGTCGACGAGCCAAAGTCGGCTGCCAAAGTTGAGTCCGACCTGACACCTGGTGAAGCAGTCGCGGAACGAAATGGCAGTGTCGTTGCTGCAGTTTCGAAAGCCGCCGCGAAGCCCGCTTCATCCCACGAGATCCCGGAATACTTGCGACAGAGTTCGTGGTCGCAGCGGATCTTTCCGGCATCGATCATCGCCCTGCTGGTGACGGTCTGTCTGGGACTGCTTATTTTCGATTCCGGGTTCCTGAATGGAATCAAGGATGCCAAACGGGAACTCAGCAAGTCGGAGCCGGGTAAGTCCGCCATCACTGATGACAACGCAGACGCACCGAAAGAGCCTCATGCTGAGGGGGACACCACTATTGCGAAAGTGACTCCAGTAGAGCCATTGATCCCCACGACACCACCTTCCATTCCATCCATTGATCCAAAGCCTCCGGCTGATGTCCCCGATAGGCCCGCTATCCCTGTCAAACCACCTGTGACTGACGTACCGGCGGACGCCGTTGCGGCGACGCGTCCTGCGACTCCTACGATCCCCGCAAATGCCGTCCCGGTTGCAGACGACCCCGTGCCTGTCCTGAATCCCGCCCTGGTGCAGTACACATCGAATGACGGCGTCGTTCTCCGTCATGACGAAACGCAGCATCACTGGTTCCTGCTTCCACGCCGGTCGGTCGTCCCTCCCGGGGAGCGCCTGGCAATTCTGGAACCGTTCGAAGCGTCACTCGACTTCGACCGTGGGGCGGTTGTCGCGACAGTCATGGGGGACACTGCCTTGAGAATCATGCCCCCCGATCGAACGACGTCGACCGGCCTGGACATACGTCGCGGTCGAATCATACTCCGCTCCGTCCGCCGGGATGCGGTGAAGCCATTGATTTCCGTACGAATTGGAAACGAATTATGGCGGCTGGAATTCCAGACTCCAGACACAACCTGTTCAATCGAAGTGACGCCGCGCGAGCCAAACAAGTTTGAAAAGCCACTCGAGCCCGACTGGTATTCTGGCGTACTGCGAGTCCAGACGGGATCGATCAAGTGGACCAATGCGGACGGCGAGACACAGAAGCTCGGCCTGGACTCCGCCCTGGAGATCTCGCACACGGCCGTCAAGGCCTTCCCTGTTTCAGCGGCATATTCACCCGACTGGATGGATGCCCAGAAACGAAAGCAGTCGCCGCTGCGCCGATTTGCCACCAACTTCGAAAAGCAATTTGAAGTTGATCAGCCGGTTGAAAACACGTTGCTCGCACTGATCCACGACCCGAATGCGAAGATCACGGAACTCGCCATTCGTGGCATGACACTGACGGATTCGACCGCCGCGCTGGTGCAGGCGTTGGCAGAGTGCAACTTTGAAGAAGGACGCTTTGCCGCTCGCGACGGGTTGAGAACCTGGCTGGCTCGCGATACCAGTCGAGGTGCTGCAATGAAAGAATTACTCGCTCAACACTATCCGCCGAATGATGCACTCATCGTGTATACGTTGTTGTGGGGATTCCCGCCAGACGAGGGCGCCAACCGCGTAACGTCGATGGATCTGGTAAATTGTTTGAGGAATCAACATACCGAGATTCGGGAACTCGCCTATTACTGGATTGTCCACCTGACTGGTCGCAAGTGGGAATTTCGCGCGATCGATGCGGTTTCAGGCCGGAGTGAAGGTGCGGTCCGAAAGATCGAAGCTCACGTCACCAAAACGGGGGCCCTTGTGAAGCCGGCAGAGAAGGATGCGGCTCCGAAAGCTGGGCTTTGAAACGTCGTAATCGTTCCAGCAGATATGGCCGTGATGATTGCGGGACAACACCACGGCGGGACAAGGGGAGCGTTTCGCCAATCAGTTTGATCGACAACCGCGACCGCAAGGACAAGATACGACCGCGACGATATCGCAGGCTCGACCCCAGACGCACGAACAGTGATGGTGGGCCACCCTACCTTTTGTGATGCGCGGAGGCGCGCAGCGTCTCCGAAGCATACGCGAATGGATCCGCACGGAAACTGAGATTTCCAATTTAAGAATTGGGTGCCACGGTCTTGGAGTCTGCGACAAGGCCGTGTCTTCGAAGA
>CAZSTW010000270.1:0-3024 GCA_964609845.1 uncultured Planctomycetaceae bacterium
ACCAGTCGTTCGGATACACCGGTTTCAGCGGTTGCAAGAAGGGTGGAAATGCAATTTCCTACACCTTCGGTTCGGTCAACACCGATGGCGTCGATGATTGCGATTGCGCCACATCATGCGACATGATCGCTGTTGGTGCTCCAAACAACAGCCAAGGTGGCTGATTCCGGCTTGATTGATTCAAGCAGGTAATTTCCAGCAGGCGTCGAGACTTCGGTTTCGACGCCTGTTTTCATTTGCGATCTGCAGTCAGCCGCACGTGATCAGCGGTCAGCCAGCTTAAGCAACCAGGTTCAGCCTTCCAGGCGGAACAGACGCTTGAGAGCACTGATCAGGCCATGGGGCGTTCCATCTCGGGCTTCATCTTTGAGAACGGTCAGCGGAGGATGGAGCAATTTGTTGACGATCCGACCAACCGTTCGCTCAATTGCCTCGCGATCGCGGCTGGTCAGATGCGGCAGTTTGTTAAACAATCGCCCCAGCTCATCAGTACTGATTCCATGCCAGTCCTGCATCAGCCGGGCAACGACGTCACCACTGGCACGATGATGGAATTCGGCTTTGAATCGACCGAGTTCATCCGAAACAATCTGACGGGCACTTTCGATCTCACGCACGCGAGCGCGTCGATTCTCGTCGCACGTTCTGCTCAGACTGTCGATGTCGTACAGAAAAACGTCATCCAGTGCACCGACACCGGGTTCGAAGTCGCGTGGAGCCCCGAGGTCGAGAATAAACGCTGGTCGGCCGGCAGCATGGACTCTGGCTTTTCGAAATCGAGCGACATCAACGATCGGCTTATCAGCCCCTGTTGTACTGACGATGACGTCTGCTTTCCCCAGCCATTCATCGAGGCTGTCCCACGGCTCAGCTCGGCCGCCCCATTCTTTCGCCAGACGCGCTGCTCGTTCCGGGCTGCGGTTCACGACGACAATTTCCGAGACCCCTTCATCCTTCAGATAACGCAACGTCTCTTCGGCCATTTCGCCGGCACCAACGATCAAAACCAGTTTGTCGCCGAAGCTGTCAAAAATGCTCTTGGCAAAATCACCAACGGCGACGCTGGCAATCGAAACCCGCCCTTCCGCCAGCCGCGTTTCTGATCGGACCCGTCCTGAAACACGGATGGCACTTTGAAACAGCGAGTGAATCAGCGGACCACATGCGCCACATTCTTCGGCCTCACGGTAGGCCTGTCGAACCTGATTTACGATCTGTGGCTCGCCAAGCACCATGCTGTCCAGCGAAGAAATGACCTCGTACAGATGCCAGACCGCTTCTGATCCTGCGGCAAATCGCAATTCCCCGACAAACTCGTCGAGTGGTACACCGTGAAAATCGGACAAGAACTGAGCCAGTCGTTGCTGGGCCTGTTCAGGATCGTCTTCAAAACTCGCCAGATAGACTTCGACTCGATTGCACGTCGACAGGATGACCGCTTCGCAGTCAGGCATCCGGGCTCGCAAATCGGCATAGGCTTTTTCGATCCGATCGCGCGACGAGAACGCCAGTCGCTCGCGGATCGCCAGCGGGGTTGTTTGGTGAGTGCAGTATGTAACAAGCAGATTCAAGGGAAATTCTCGTAGCGACCGGGCGAGGCAAAGTTGACCGACGCGCTCATCAACTGCTGATTTACGGCGACTCCGCCGTCTGTTCAGGGACTCGAGGACGTTCTGAGCCGTGCAACGAGGGGACTCGAATCGCGGCTGTTAACATCTGCAGTCCCACAATCATGAACAAAAGAAAGCCACAGGCCCAAGCCGTCAACCAGGCAACCTGGCGTCCTGGCGGTCGTTTTCCAATCAGCAACCAGCCGAACATTCCACACATCAGTACCCACGTCACTGCCCCCCCCAGAACGACAGGGTCTGTCCAGGTCGGAACCGACTGATGGTTTCCAAACGCCGACAATCCGATGCCACTGGCAACGCCGAACGTCAGTAGCGGGACCGATACGAGCACTGCCCACCGATTGTATCGCTCCAGCTTTTCCAGGCTGGGAAGCGTCAGTCCCCCTTGAAGCATCTGCCGATGCTTGAGCCGACGATGTTGCCAGAGATAAAGAAGACTGAGCACAAATCCGCTAAGTATCGCAGCAGTTCCAAGAACCAGCATCGAAGCGTGGAGCATTTTCCATCCTCGATGATAATCCAGAACGTGATTGGGAGCGGCGACGACAAAAAGTGACCCCACCACCAGAGTCAATACGATGGGCCAGACGACGATTCCGCTGGCGATCGAAGAATCGAGAATCGAAACAAACAGATGAGTCAGCACTGCCAGCCAGGCCAGCACGAGCAACCAGTCGTGTGCAGAACTGAGCAGCGGTGGCTGCTGGGTCTGACTGGATCGCAGCATCAGATAAAGTGTCTGAGCCAGCAGGCCAGCCGCTCCGAACCCCAATGAGACTAACCGGCTCCATTCCGCGCGTGCACGCAGCCGCCACGCATCAAACCCGAAGGCGACGCAATAGCTGGCGAGAAAACAAACAACGTTGACGTTGGGCATGCCTCGTATTCCGAGTCACTGGTACAAAAATCTCCAACACGAAGTCTACCGGATTTCAGACTGAATTCGTAGTGCTGGATAGCGTTACGAAACCGCCAATGGTGACTTCACCCGCAACCCACCGTGAAACGGTGGGCCGGTTTCACGCTGGTGGAACTGATTATCCATCGGTCGTCGTCCAACGACTGATGGAGGTGACGCAACCCCGTTTGGGGTAGAAATCCGTCGTATGTCATGCCCCCCTGGGTAGCGAGCGTTGCTCGCAACCTGGGCTATAAGAAGTAACTCCGTTGGAGTAGAAGACTGCTCCTCCGAGACGGCCGGTTTGTTGGAGCGGATGAACTCGACATGAGAAAGGCGATTCGAAACAAATGAACTGCGGATGTACTGTGACCCAAATCCGTTTTTCAGCTACTCCAACGGAGTTGAGTCTTATAGCCCAGGGTTGCGAGCAGGGCTCGCTACCCTGGGTCTGCTGACTACGACCACCTCCTACCCCGAATGGGGTTGCGTCGC
>CAZSTW010000271.1:0-2989 GCA_964609845.1 uncultured Planctomycetaceae bacterium
AAAACATGCCTCTTGACGCGACTCGAGCGTTTGCTGATGCACGCCCAGACGTCACCGTTTATTGGAACGGCGAATTGATCCGCCCCGCTGCCAAGACCGTAGTCGATACGCCAGATGTTCCGCGCCGTGCCAGAGCACCATTCAATGCCCACGTGGCTCGTGAACATCAATTAGCATGGGCGAAACATCTGGGCACAGAGGTTGAATCGACCAACTCTGTCGGTCAGAAGATGGTGCTGATTCCTCCGGGCGAGTTCCTGATGGGGAGCAGTGATGAGCAGGTGGCCACTGCACTGAAAGCAGCGGCTGACATGAAGGCTGATCGAGGAGTCATCGGCCGCATTGAATCTTCGGAACGCCCCCAGCATCGGGTCGTGATGTCGCAGCCACTGCGAATGAGTGCCACGGAAGTCACGGTTGGCCAGTTCAAACGATTCGTCGCGGCGTCGAAGTATGTCACCGAGGCCGAACGATACGGGTTTGGTGATTCGGGGGGCACGGCTCTGAACGACGAAGTGACAGAGACGCAACGGCAATCGAACTGGCGTTCGCCGGGCTACACGGTCGATGACAATTCGCCAGTCGCCCAAATTACCTGGAACGACGCCGTCGCCTACTGCAAATGGCTGAGCGATCAGGAGAAGATCACCTACCGCCTGCCGACCGAAGCCGAGTGGGAATACGCCTGCCGCGCGGGTACGACGACGCAGTACTCGTTCGGAGATGACTACAAAGCGTTACCGAAATACGGCTGGCCGATCGAGAACGCCGTCATCCAATCTCACCCCGTGGGAACGCAACTGCCGAACAGCTTCGGCCTGTTCGATATGCATGGCAATTTGTACGAGTGGTGCAGCGACTATTTTGAAGCGAACTGGTACGCGGCATCCCCTGTCAGTGATCCCATCGGGCCGGTATCCGGGGGCAATCGAGTCCTGCGCGGCGGAAGCATTCACAACGGCCCTTCACAGTGTCGCTCAGCGTCACGTTACTCAAACTCACCTTCTGGACGGTTTAAAGATTACGGATTTCGCTGTGTGGCAGAACTTGACCTGTCAACCGAAAACGCCGGCAGGTTTGCGTTGCATTTTGATGGTACCGGGAGTCATGTGGATGTTCCGACATTGCGGCTCAATGGACTGAAAGAGTTTACGATCGAAGCTCGCGTTCGTCCTGCCGTGCGCCCGGGAACGAAGGGAAGTATCCTTGCAGGCCTCAGTGATCCACTTTTCGCATTGGACGTGAACGAAGAGGGACGACTGTCTGGTTATTTGATGCGAGCGCGTCAGCCTGACGGAGCGTTTTCACCAACCTTTGTCGATGGCTCTTGGCACGACATCGCGGCCACAGTCAATGGATCGAAAATCGAACTTTTTATTGATGGAAAACCCCAACCGGTCGAAACACCACCCTACGGAATTGTCCCTGATGCTGTTGCCGTGCCGCGAGACCGTTTCCTGATCGGAGCTGGTCAGGCGTGGGACGTGCGAGCCATCATCTATCCCTTCCACGGTGACATCGATCAGTTGCGTGTTTCTCGTGTAATCCGGCATCGAGGCGAGTATGTACCGTCGGAACGACTCACTGCCGACAACGAGACGCTCGCGCTCTACAACTTCGACGAAGGAAGCGGCCCCGAGTTGAAAGACTCCTCTGGCAATAACCATCACGGCAAAATCATTGGGGCGAAGTGGATCAAAGTTGCCGCTCTGAAGAATGCAATGCCAGGTCCAGATTCACAGCGGCAATTCGCCAGCGATGAATGGATTGATGTCATGCCGATGCTTAACCCAAATCTTGACAAGGTGGATATCGGACGGGCGCTTGTTGGTAAGAACGATTGGCGGATTGAGGATGGTGAATTGCGGTACTATGGCGATGACAAGTCGGGCAAGTTGTATTTCCCTGTTCGCTGCCTGGGCCGGTCGCAGGATTGTGAATTTGAATTCACTCGCACAGCAGGGAATATCAGCTTCAATGTGGATATCCCGGTCCCAGATGGATTCGTGCCGCTGACAATCGGGAATGACAAGATTGGCTTCGTAAACGAGTCTCTCACGGAAAAGTTCCAGATCGTCAACGGCCAGCGTGCGAAACTGCGACTTCGAGTCACTCAAGTCGGGGCTGACGACCGGTTGGAAGTGTTCGTCAACGACCAGCCGCTCGTAGATTGGAAGGGGACATTGGCCAAGCATAGGATCGAGCCGCCTCGAACCGACTCTCGTAACCCCTCCGAACACTTCAGCTTGTTCGCTCACGGCCCGACGAACTACTCCTTCCGCGCGATCCGAATGCGAATGCTCAACGGAGGTTCGGCCAAGTCACTTCGTCCTGCGGTGGCAGCAAACGCGAAACCGTGGATCGACTGGCTGGGACCGAAAGTTCAGCGAGGCGACTTCGATGGCAATCCGAACGGCTGGGTTCGCGAAGGTGAGGCCGTCACAACGGAACATGTCATCAGTGGCATCGAAGTTCTGCCCCCCACGACGCGCGACGGTGCAATTCGAGTGACATATCTCTTGCGCGACGCAAAAGGGATCGCGATCAATGCACGCGACCACCTGATGGCCAACGACAGCGACTTCCGTGAGTTGTATGTTGTTGAAGATCTGCGAGATAGTCTGCGACTTGCCTATGCTCGTGCTGGGCAACAGGACAGATCGCTCGCGACGCAAGCGATCGGGGCGGATATTCCGAAAGATTTGCCACGGACGCTCGAATTTCGAGTTATTGGTGATACGCTGACAGTTACGCTGAATGGATCGATGGTCGTCAAAGTCAAAGATTCCACAATACCTGTCGGAAACTTTGCGCTCGTGGCCCTCAAGGGTGTATTGATTCAGAAGGTTGAATATCAGTCACTGGATTCGTTGAAGTAGCGCTGCAAATGAGCAATTGATAGCTGGAATGTTGCATGCCATCGACTTTTGAACAGTTTACCAGGCGACTGGCCGAATCCGGAATTTTGTCCGACCAGCAGGCTCGTGAA
>CAZSTW010000272.1:0-2969 GCA_964609845.1 uncultured Planctomycetaceae bacterium
AGCGGATCTGGGGATCTGTCTGAGTCAACTGCGCAACACCCGTCGGCAGCGGACCTTCATAACCAGCCTGCCGAGGAACAAAATGTCGAGCCGTTGCGTCGTAGCTCAGCAGCTTCTCGTAGGTCTTTTCGACCAACAGCGGAATCAGCGGGCCCAGCATCGGCGCACTGGCCTGAATCAATGCGGCATCGTCAGGGCCGAATCCCATGAATCCAGCGAGATACTCGTAACGGTATTGAGTATCGGTTTCCAGCCGTGTTTCGTCGATACTTTGCATAACCCTCGATTTCTTTCTTTAACGTTGGGCAAATTCAGCTGCGTTTTTTCGCGGGTTCGCGAGGAGATTCGCTTTCCACGACGTCTTCGGCCCAAATGCACGCGTCGTGCAAAAGCCTGCGTCCACCGAGATGAACTCGGTGGGACTGGGCTAAAAACGGGAGTCACATTCGCGAGAACGTGTGGGATCGGTTGGACCGCCCACGTTCTCGCAAACTCAAGTCGTGCGTGGGAGAACGCGTCAGATGGCCAGTTGTACGAGTTCCTGTGGTGGTTCGGCTTCGATCAGTTTCAGGTCGAACTTTTCCTGCAGGATCTTGAAGACGTTGGGAGAAACGAACGCTGGTGGGACGGGTCCCAGGCGGATTCCCTTGACCCCTAGAGCGAACAGGCTGAGCAGCACGGCAACGGCTTTCTGTTCGAACCATGACAGGACAATCGACAGCGGCAGGTCATTGACACTGCAGTTGAATGCTCCCGCCAGGCCGAGAGCGACTTTGACGGCTCCGTAGGCGTCGTTGCACTGACCCATGTCCAGGAACCGTGGCAGTCCGGCGACTGTTCCATAGTCATGATTGCGGATGCGATATTTGCCGCAGCCCAGTGTCAGGATGACAGACTCGTGCGGAGCGGCTTGAGCCAGCTTGGTGTAGTAGTTACGCCCCAGTTCGGCACCGTCACAACCGCCAATCAGATAGAATCGCTTGATCTCGCCCGATTTCACCGCGTCGACAATCTTGTCAGCCAGGCTGAGAATGACGCTGTGATGGAAACCGATGGTCGATTCCTTCACCTTGCGTTCAGGGAGTGCAGGGGAAGCCTTTGCCATCGCGATCAATTCTGAAAAGTCATTTGTCATGATCCGCTTGCCGCCGGGGACTGCGGTGACCCGGGTCGTGAAGAGGCGATCTTTGTACGAGTCCGGTGGAATCAGGATGCAGTTTGTCGTGGCCAGAATCGGGCCGGTGAATGCGGGGAATTCCCACTGCTGATTCTGCCACGGCCCGCCGTAATGTCCTGCGAGGTGGGTATGTGCCCTCAATTTCGGGTAACTGTGAGCGGGAAGCATTTCGCCATGCGTGTAGACATTGACCCCCTGCCCCGCAGCCTGTTCCAGCAGATCTGACAGGTCTGCCATATCGTGCCCGGTGACGAGAATTCCGGGTCCGGCCTTGGTCCCTTCGTAGACCGTCGTCGGGGTCGGAGCCCCGAATCGCTCGGTGTGCCCTTCGTCAAGCATCTGCATGACTCGGACATTTTGCTTGCCACATTCCAGGACCATTTCGAACAGGCTTCCCATATCGAAATTGACGTTTGTGACCGTCGCGAACAGTGCCTCTTCAATGAACGCGTTGACCGCTTCGTCCGTCTTGCCGAGTCGTCGAGCGTGGTGGGCGTACGCCGCCATCCCCTTCACTCCATAGAGCAGAATTTCCTGCAAGGACTGGATATCAGGGTCTTTTCCGCAGACTCCGATTTCGGTGCAGCCGGTTCCATTCTGAGTTTGTTCACACTGGTTACAGAACATCTTGCAACTCCCTGAAAAATAAAGTGACTCGACACCATCCATCGGCCCAGGTCGATCAGACATTTCGGCAGGCCGAAACGCGACTAGTAGATCTACTTGTCCAATATGGCGGATCGTAGCAATTGATAAATTGGACGGCAAGGCCCAGAATCCAGAAAAAATGAGATCCTCTTTTGAGGGAACTTCAGTTCTGTTTTCTCTCCATCCTCCCGTAAACTTCGTAAGAAAAACTGCCATGAAGTCTCCAAAATCACCGATTTCGCTCCGTGGGCTCAGCTATGGCGGGGGGTTAACGTTAGGCGGTGTCCTGGTGATCGGGCTATCAGTTCTGTTTCCCTCCGATGATCCGGGCCTGTGGGTTTTGTGGGGAATCGGCGGGATCTGCGTTGTGACAGGTGGCTGGAATTTGTGGAAGTGGTGGCGAGGAGACTGTGCGACCGGTCCGATTTCGCTGCCGGAAGAAGTTCATCTGCTGCCGGTGGACCAGCAGATTGAATACCTGCAGCGGATTTTCACCATGTCGCAGTTCGTCTTTCCCGGCTTGGCGCTCTACTTCACGTTCGAATTAACCCGGTTGGAAAATGGTCAAGTGGAATCAGCCATGTTGTGGGCTCCGATCGCTCTGCTTTATGGTGCCCTTGGGTACTGGCCAGCCGTCTGCGCCACCCCAGCCCTGGGTCTTTTTTGTCTGATTTCGCTGAACCGTCGATTAAAGCAATTGAGATCCGGTGACCAACCAGAGCCGCCTGATCTCAATGGTCGCAAGCTGGGTTGATGGCGGTGATGCTAATGCGGCCGGAACTGCAGGGCCAAGGCCTTTTAGATGCAAGGTGGAGTCATTGTTGCCCACATCTTTGTCTCTCTGCTTGCCAGAGGCCGTCGCCAACCAGGTGTGAGTTTAGCGACATCGGTCAGGGAACGCGTTAGGTTCCGATGGAGGACTGGAGACACGCATCTCCAGAAACCGGACGCTAGCGCGTTCCGGCTGATGGTCGCAGGTTGTTCGACGGTTTCACTCAGTTGATCACTGCTCAAATCTCAACGGGTTCGGAAAAACGGAATACATCCACAGTCACGTCTGTGCTGAAGTAGGGTGGAAGCCAATAAGTTGGGTGCCACGATCTTGGAGTCTGCGACAAGGTCGTGCTGAATTTCGTTTCGAGCT
>CAZSTW010000273.1:0-2868 GCA_964609845.1 uncultured Planctomycetaceae bacterium
CGCGCAACCTCCGATGCCGCAGGCGTTGACCGCCGAGCTTTGCCGGATCGCACTAATGGAATGGTTGCCGGGTTTGATTGAAGCCGATTTCCAGCGAACCTCAATCGCGATGTATGAGTTCGGTCTGGGAGTTGGTCAGTTTTTTGAACCGACACAAGGAGGCGTGTTTGCCCATCCACTAATGCGTGAACTGGCCGAAGAAGTTCGCCGCCGCGGGTTCGCTGGAGTGGCCCAGACATCCTGGGGGCCGACAATTTGTATCTTATGTGCTGGAGATACGTCCGCCACGGAGCTGATTTCTGACCTCGCACGTGACTCACGCTGGGACACGTGTTCTTTCCAGTTGACGGAAGCCCTCAATCGAGGAGCGACCGTGACTCGAACGACGTAATCCGTGAATTCGGGCGTAAAATTCACAAGGGTTATCCAGGGGCTGCGCGGAAGGATCTGCCTGGAAACTGAGGTTTCCAACTTATGGATTGGGTGCCACGATCTTGGCGTCTGCGACAAGGTCGTGCTGAATTTTGTTTCCAGCCGATTTCACAACCGATCTCTTCGCCGTCTCCCTGAAATTGCAGTCATACTCAATACCGATCGAAGCCACGGCCTTGTCGCAGACTCCGAGATCGTGGCACCCCTGTGGTGCGTAACCCATTCGGGGCTTCAGCAAAGCCATCGCGCCCCGCAACCCAACCGACGCCAAGAGACTAGTGCGTGTCGCACTTCCGCGTCGCGTCGAAACATGGGTTAGACGCTGTCGTTTGATGCCCGCGGGACGCCACACCTAAATGCAACGCGCTCTAAGATGTGGGTAACTTGGACTCAATCCTACATTAAAAAGGCCGACTGCCCTGGCTGTGTGAACCATCAATTGGCCGGCGCACGTCCAGGTAACTGCTGTCCGAGTTCAAAGATGGCCTTGGTGTCGTAGCGGCGGTCATTCGATTCGAACAAACCGCGCACGGCTGCGTGATGGATTTTCATTTTGGTTCCACCAACTCCGATCGCACCGTAGGTAATGATTCCGTTGCGGTCCCTGGCTTTGTCCATCACTGTAACCCCTTCGATCCCAGCGGGATTGACAGCATTCAAGTCGATGGCGACTTGTAGAGTCGGAATCGCCTTGAGCTGTTCTGCAGTGATCAGTGCAACGCCCGCCGCACCAGCGGCGACAACCAGTTGCACGCCCGTCGTCGCCGCTTGCATTCCAGCGGCCGAGGCGGTTTCGCAGGGAGTCAACTTTGCACCGGGGAATGATTCCGAAAGCCGCTGACAGGCCTCTTGCGAACGCTGTAATGATCGCGACGCCAGTGAAACTCGAGCCCCCTGTCCCAGCAGCAATTGAGCAACTCGAAAGCCGACGGGGCCTGTTCCCGCGAGCACCAGTGCCGATGTTTCCGCAAGATTCAAGTGCTTCATGGCACACAGGACTGTGGCGGCTGCGGTTGTGTTGGAACCGTTCGAATCCATCAGGACCGAGACGGAAAATGGAGGAAACAATGTTTTTTTTACGCGGTCGAAAACCGCTTCACCCGCAGGAACATTACTTCCGCCGATGAAAATCGCGGTGTGCATCAAGTCTGCAGGACCACGCGTAAACATCGCGCCGTGAACCAGCCCTTCGACGTTTTCCGGTGTGATCCCACCATAGCTGAAGATTTCGTCGGCACCTGCATCCACCGCTACAACGCGGTCGAACGTACTGGGCAACAGGTCTGTATCCAACTGAATCAGGATATTCTTCATGATGCAACCGACAAGTCTGGACAGGGATTAAGAACGAACCCACGGGAAGCAGCTTCCCGTGGGTCGGTAGTTTTCACGCGGAAAACTCGGTCCATTTCTGGTTCAACACGCATGAAGCAGATGTTGACCAGGTCTGTTGGAGTTTCGCAACACGGGTCTCAGTTGAGTCCCGAGAATGGATGCTTGGCGGTGTCTTTCTTCGCCAGCATTTCGTCGACGCTGGGGGCACTCTTCATGGCGTTTGCAATCGCCATCTTGGTTGCGTCGTAGTTGTACTGGAAAATCTTCTTGTCGTCGGCTGCTTCCCAGTGAATGAAGACGCCGCAGACGATGACCAGGTTTTCGCACTGATCCTTGGGGATCACTCCGGCTTCGACCGAGTCGGCCACAGCCTTGGCAACAGCGTACTGTGCAGGGCCAAACATCTGAACGGCCTGCTTGGCACCCTTGATGGTGACTTTGGTGATCATGACCGTAGCTGGCTTAACCGCCAGATTCGGGGTCAACACGGCCAACAGGTTGCTGTGACCTTGCTTCTGGTCAGCCAGGGCATTGGCGAATGCGGCGCCGACAGGACCGGACTTGTCCCCGATCAGCAGGTCGATGTGTGCAATTTCGTTGCCATCACCGGCGAGGGCTTCCCCGACATAAAACGACATGGTGTAATCCTTCTCATGAATCCTGAACTGACTGCCCTTTGCCTCGGGTGGAGGCGACTCCGGTCGCGCGACCGGCAACCACGACGGGCCGATGGTGAGAAGTAATACCAATCGCACACGCAGAATTCCAGCCGACGCAAGGTGTTTCACCACAGCAATTGCATTTTTAAAGCCGCGGTACGTCAGACCAGGTGCATGTCTGCGTTCTGGTAGTTCCGTTTAGAAACGCAGAGAGCGCCGAGGACGCTGAGGTAAAGGCCAGTCAAAATCACCTTTCCGGGAGCGGCTGACAGGATTCAAGGCAATCGCCTTCTTCATTGTAGGTTGGGACCAGCTCGCTTCGAGCGCAGGCCCACCAAAACCAGGTGCCGAGAATCGCTGGTGGGCCCGCGCGGCGAATCGCCACTTGTCCCACCCTACATCAGCACAGACGTGACGATGGATGTATTCCGTTTTTCCGAAC
>CAZSTW010000274.1:0-2726 GCA_964609845.1 uncultured Planctomycetaceae bacterium
ACATTTCCAGACCCGAAATTGCCACGAATCGCCTCGACAAACAGCATGTCGTCGCTGTCGCACTTGGCACAACGTTTTAGGGCCTTCTGCGGCGTGTCGCTATCGGTGCTCATTCTGATCCTCTGAGCTTGATATGTTCGCAATCCCGGCCAGTTGCTTTCTGTTTGTGGACAGGTTCGTGAGTTGGCAAGACCGTGTTCGAGTTCGAACTGACGAGCGATTTGAGGCCCCCTGAAATCGGACTTCCATGCCAGCCCAGACAAGCCATCGCTATGTACGACGCGAGCGAGATGACAATTGGACGAAATCGAGCAAGTTTGAGCATGTGTTCTTCCGAACAGTGGGTTTAACCCATGCCGATTAACGTGTTCACCAGAATTTCCAGCAGTCCGCTCAAGACGCTCAACTTCCCCTCAGTCTTACCTTGGATGTGCATGATCCGTTGCGAATTCTCAACGTGTTCCGCAATTTCTTCCACCAGTTCATCGGGAAGGATGTGCCGGTACCGGTCTGATGCCGCCGCCTCCGCTCCGTACAAAAGTGTGATCGTCGTCTGTCTGTCAGAGGATTTCAGTTTTTGAATGTCCTGATAGTTCGGCAAAACGGGCTGACCATACCGGGCAAGTAGTGAGTCATGGACGCAACGCCCAAAAGTTTTTTTGGTCTGGAGACTCTGATTGTCCAGGTCAACATCATCTGTCGCCATCTGTCTCAACCTGGTTTGTTGGGTGGGGTGACTCCAATGCTCCTGCCGCTTCGAATTCCTGCTCGGGCGTATAAACCACAGAATCGTCATCCATTGGCAGATACGGTCGCCAGCCTTTCCACTCGTGGTACAGCGTCATAGCGTCATGCCAACTTGCAGCTTCGATAGTCCAAACCAGCGTCGCTCCTGCTTCCACCTGGGCGGCTGCGGACCGATTGATTGCTGGGAAAAAACTGCCATCGCTCCAGGCTTCGTGTCTCATTGTTTTGGCCGCTCCTGTCCATCAACGTACTCGATTTCCTTAATCAATACTTGCTCGTCTTTGCTGCGGTCCCAGATCCGATAGATGCCGGTCCCTCGCACCAGAACTGAAGTACCGAGCAATTGACCTTTGCGGTTAAAAAAAACGGCTCTCGCCATCGATGAGGCCGTTTCGATAGGGGACTTCCACCAGCAACGTTCCATCCTCAGCCCAGCGACGAACCTTGCCATGTAACTTTCCGTTTTGATAGTGAAGTTCCACAACTGCGGAGAGAACTGGACGTTTCGAATCTGTTTCTGCGTTCTCGCGCCTTACGAAGAACATAACGCGGTCACCGGTTAGTGTTTGGAATCTCAAGCCAAACAAGTCGTCATTGAAGAGGCACTCTTCATCCCAGAGGATTGAAAGTTCCAGCAAGGCTTCCCTCGCAACCACTTTTGGGCTTTTCACTTCGTCGGTCGTAAACGCAGGAGTTGTCGAATCAGATTTCGATTTCGCAACGTTATGACTTGCCACGGGTTGGAGTGGCATGTCGTTGGGAGGTTGAAGTTCCGCGGATGAACCGTTACCCAAAACTGGTTTATGTCCGGAAATGTTGAACTGTTGCCGTGCTGGTGATCGATGGGGCAGGACTATCGATTCGACCACCTTGGTTGTGCATTTCGGTTCAGGTATTCCCAGCACCACCTCACAGACGACGCAGCCATGCCCGACAACAGTGACCTTTGGAATCCGTTGCACAGTGCTTTTGGGGGTCAATTGCCACGCAAGTTGGTAATCTCCTGCGGCAAGGCCACCGGCAAGATAGACACCGGGACGGATTTCCGCGAACCCGACTGCCAATTCAGCTGGCGAATTCAGAGTGAGCTTCGACGGAGAAAGAACTTCTCCGGATTTCGAAGTAATTGTCACGAGCACCTGGGCGCTTCGAAGTATTGTCACTGCCTGCTGGTCATCGATTCCCGTATGGACGGGGAGCAACCCGCTTGTGTTCAACTTCCTGCTAAGGTCACGAATCTCGGATTCGGTCTGTTTCAAGTCTGACTCGAAACGCTTGACTCTCGACGCGATGTCAGCCCTGTCGGCCGCAACGGCCGATTCCCCCTGAGATATGTCGAATTTACTTGAGTGAAGCTCATTCAAATTGGCTCGATACTCTAAATAGTTTTGAAGCCGCCGGGCCAGCGCGGCCTTTGCAACGTTCGCCTCCGCTTCGGCAAGCAATATGTCCGCCGGGCGACTGAGGTCTCCGAAGAGTCTCTCGATCTCTTCCTCGGTCAGGCCGTTTTGACCACGTGCCGAATGTTCGCAATGGAATACGAGCAACAGAACAATCGCAATCAACATACATCGAAGGTTTGTCACAATATCGCTCCTCCTGGTGAACGAGAGTCGTCTACTGACTTCACGGTGAAACTGATCTCCCCCCCCTTCGTTGCCTCGACCACTTCAGGAATCCGTCCGTGACAGAATGGCATATCCCCATCCCAGCAGTCCGCAGATGATGATACAAATTCCGATGGTCACACCGCGATGAGCAATGTCTATGGTGTGAACCGGTTTCAGTTCCATGATCGACGCTGCACACCACTGCGAGGAACTTACAAGAGCCACACCTGACGTGACAATAATTGCTGCACTGAGGAATTTCATGCTGAAACTTTCTTTGTATCTGCCAACTTGCCTTAAGGCGAATGTATGGTGAACGCATCCAATGACCAACTGAATTTCATTCCCGGCACGTACTTCTGATGCAAA
>CAZSTW010000275.1:0-2696 GCA_964609845.1 uncultured Planctomycetaceae bacterium
TGTTCGACGGTTTCACTCAGTTGATTACTGCTGGAATCTCAACGGGTTCGGAAAAACGGAAGACATCCACAGTCACGTCTGTGCAGACGCAGGATGGGACCAGCTCGCTTCGAGCGCCGGCCCACCATCAGAAAATTCCGACATTTGCTGGTGGGCCCGCGCGGCGAAGCGCCACTTGCCCCACCCTACTTTCTGCCCAGCTTAGAAAAGGCATTCGCCCCGGGGCGGGGACACATCCGGGGACTTCAGGTCAGCCAACCTTTCAGGCGGGCGATCTCGCGCAGCACGACAGCAAAGTATGCTGCGGGGACGGACGTTGTCACGAAAAGGAGAATGAAGATCCCTTGTCGAAACCGCAGGCCAACGATCAAGCAGGCCAGCAGGCCGAGAATGCAGGCCTGAGTTCCAACGACGATTACCAGGGATTCGACCATACTGCGCGGAAGGATTTCAGTCAGCACAGCGCAGCACCAGGCAATGATGCACAAACGTACTACAAATATCGCGACCCAGCCCTGCTTTGGAGGTGCAGTCGGTTTCGGATCGCCCATCGTGAGAAATACCTGTTTCGAAACAGTGATTCTGTCAGAAGTTGTGTTTACGGTTGATGTTGCCCGGTTGGTCGAAGCGACGTCCCCACAAGTCGACAGGCAGCACACGGATGCTTGAGATCATTTCAAACGAGCGGCAAAGGCGCAATTGACGGCCTTTTCAGGGCTGCCGTGTTTCAGCACCAGCACTGGCGTGTCAAACGAAAACGGCAGAAACGCGGAGGGTGCAGAGGTTGCCTTGGCTACACGGGCTCACGGCAAAAGCACCACGGGAAAAGCAAACTCGTGGATTGAATTGAAAACCTTCGGTCGGTCGTTTCGGCGGGGTCAGAAGACCCGCGCCGAACTTGACCCGCAGCTGAACACTACGGCTGATTTTCAGCTCTTCGAATACGTGTCGAAAACTCGAACCTTGTCCCAGGTTGGCTTGTTTTCTTCGATAAACTTCAGGTGGTCAGGAGCCGTCTGGTATGTGTCATGATCCTTCTTGGACTTGAAGATCACATGCAGACCAACATGGAAATCGCGGACATTGACCGGTCGATCCAGTTCCGAAACCAGCGGCCCGGCCGCGAAGAAGACGACACCAGGGTGATTCTTCAGATACTTGAAGCAGGCGTCGGTCAGCTTTTGAGTATTCTCTGGAGTTCCATCTTTCAACGTGAAGTAGACATTGTGGACCAGCATTGGTCCCTTGGCTTCATCGCCCATCGAAGTAGTTCCCTGCGTAAGATTGATCGTTAGTCCCAAAACTGCTGACAGCAACAGGCCGGCAGCGATCGCGGTTCGCGAATTCATCATGTCCCAGTCTCCTGATTCCTGCTACTCAAACCCATATCCCTTGGGCCAAAGGTTCGCGATTGCGGACCGCCACAGATCGACGGCCACCATCGCTTTTCGAACCGGAAACTTCCGATCCGGATCGGTACTATAAGCAACATGAAACCGAAAACGAAGCCTGTCCGAATCGCTCTCCTCTTCGAATACGCCACGCTCAATGGCGGCGAGCGTTCGATGCTGGCCTGCCTCGACTGGCTGCAGACGAATTCAGCAGACTTCGAATTTGTTGCCATCGCCCCCGGCGAAGGCCGACTGGCCGAAGCCCTCGCGTCGCGTAACATCCGCGTCATCCCGTGGACGCCCGCCAATGGTGAAACGAGCTTGATCGAGGCGATCGGTCTCGCGGACCCCGCGCTGCTGCATGCCAACAGCCTGGCCATGGGGCGCCTGACGGGGCGACTGGCCGATCGATTGGCCATCCCCACAACGGCTCATCTGCGCGATATCCTGCACCTCAGCAACGCCGCCATGGCGGATCTCAATCGCAATCAACGGCTGATCGCCGTCTCACAGGCGACGCGTGATCACCATGCCGGCCGGGGGCTTGATCCCGATCGGATTGCCGTCGTACGAAACGGACTCGACCTGGAACAGTTTCGGCCCCGATCTCCTGAAGGCTGGTTACATCGTGAATTACAATTGCCTGCCCGTTCACTTCTGATCGCCACGATCGGGCAGATTGGACTGCGCAAGGGACAGGACACTCTGGCAACTGCCGCACCTGACATTGTTCGCGCCATTCCGGATGTTCACTTTCTGCTGATCGGCGAACGCTCATCGACCAAGGCAGAAAGCATCGCGTTCGAACAGTCCATTACAGATCAGTTCACAGAACAGGGACTCGCGGCCCACCTGCATCGACTGGGATACCGAGCGGACATTGCGACGCTACTTAACGAAGTCCAACTCGTCGTTCATCCGGCAAACCAGGAACCGTTTGGCCGCGTCCTGCTGGAGGCGACCGCGTGTGGGGTCCCGGTTGTGGCGACCAAAGTCGGCGGAACATCTGAAATCGTCGTCGACCAGTCCACCGGTCGCCTGGTTCCCCCGCGTGATCCAGAACAGCTGGCTCAAGCCGTAATTGAACTCCTGCAAGACGCCGACCGACGAAAAACCATGAGTCTTGCGGCCCGTCAACGTGCGCTGACGGAATTCACCGTCGATCGCGCCGCCAGGCAGCTTTCAGAACACTGGCGGGACGTCATAGAAATCTGGCGATCCGCGACAAAACACGGGTAACGATTTTAGCAGGGTGGAGTCAATGTTACCCACATCGCAATTCCCTCGGACTCGACTCCGCGCAGG
>CAZSTW010000276.1:0-2642 GCA_964609845.1 uncultured Planctomycetaceae bacterium
AACCGCTGACCTCTTGCATGCCATGCAAGCGCTCTCCCAGCTGAGCTAATCCCCCAGTGAGGCACATCGCTCGGCCACTGTCTCTTGTTGAGGAGTGGTTGTGTCGAGTGATGCTGTTATTCTCGGCATGATTGCTGGCGGGACTGTAACAATTCTGTCGGCGTCAGCGAATCATGGCGGGACCATATCAGCCTCCGGTTTTCTCGTCAAGCAATTGGATCGGGTTTTTGAAAAAGTTCAGATTCAAGTTTTGGAAATGGCCCTCAGGCAGACGGGTTTGGAGACCAGGAGGTTCACGAAAAATACTCTGAATTGGTTTTTTATGGCCGAAATACCGTTTTCCGTCTTGAAACGGTAGACTGCCAGCCGCGTTCAGTGAAGTGTATCGCAGCCTGGTTCTCAGTCCTCTGGCGGATCGTTCACTGAACGTTGGATCGGGGAATTCTATTTTTGAGGCGGTTACGGATGCGCAGGCCGAAAGTTCGTCGAGCTGATTTGAAACCGGGCGAGGTGCTTTGTCAGTATTGCACTGCTCGCTGTTGCCGATATTTTGCCTTGCCGATTGATACCCCCAAGACATGGGGAGACTTTGACCACATGCGTTGGTACATCATGCACGGCAAGACGGCCGTGTTTGTTGATGACAACGTCTGGTATCTGCTGGTCTACGGCGATTGTCAGCATCTGCAGGCTGACAACATGTGCGGGATCTACCACACGCGGCCGCAGATCTGTCGCGACTATTCGACCGACAACTGTGAATACGACAACGAAGGCTGCTACGACAAGTACTTCGAGTCCCCGGATCAGGTCTGGGAGTATGCCGAAGCCATACTTCCTCCGAGACCTCAACCGAAAAAGAAGCGAGGGGAATCAAACCTCCCTTCACTCCCAATTGTCGGGTAGATCACCGGAAGCATTCCGTAATGAAAGTCGCCCAGGCCTTCCTGAGATAAGGACCCCGAGTTGACCGCGCATTTACGGCAACTGGATCAGGCTTACGTCTGGCATCCTTTCACGGCAATGTCAGCCTACGCGAAGGAAGAAGCTCCGATCATCGTTGATGCAGAAGGCTTCTTTCTGATGGACGATCAGGGCCGGCGCTATCTCGACGGTCATTCGTCGCTCTGGTGCAACATCCATGGCCATCGAGTCCCTGGAATCGATGATGCGATTCGAGCCCAGTTGGATCGCGTCGCTCATTCGACACTGCTCGGACTGTCAAATCAGCCGTCAATTGAACTCGCTGCAGAACTCGTTCGTCGCGCCCCCGCCGGTC
The DNA here is from genome assembly GCA_964609845.1 of uncultured Planctomycetaceae bacterium. Classification (GTDB taxonomy): domain Bacteria; phylum Planctomycetota; class Planctomycetia; order Planctomycetales; family Planctomycetaceae; genus Schlesneria. The sequence continues at coordinate 1,280 of CAZSTW010000276.1, forward strand.
TGAACAAGGTTTTTTTCGCCGATTGCGGAGCAGCGGGCGTTGAAGTGGCCCTGAAAATCGCCTTTCAGTACCACCGCCAGAAATCAGGTGGACGCGAAGAACGAAATTTGTTTGCCTGCCTGAGCCAGGCCTATCATGGCGACACGGTCGGGACCATCAGCCTGGGCGGAATCGATCGCTTTCACAGCCTGTTCGGCTCGCTCATGTTTCCCGCCCTGCGGGTCCCGAGTCCAACGGAACTGGATCAGACCACAATTGACACTCTGGATCGTTTGCTGTCGGAGCATGCTGGGCAGCTCGCGGGGTTCGTCATCGAACCACTTGTTCAAGCTGCAGCGGGGATTCGAGTCCACCCGGTTGGCTATCTGAAACTCGTTCGGGAGTTGACACAGAAGTACGGCATTCTGCTGATTGCCGACGAAATTGCCGTTGGCTTTGGTCGCACGGGGAAGTTGTTCGCGTGTGAACATGAATCCGTCACCCCGGACATGCTCATTCTTTCGAAAGGACTGACAGGGGGATACCTGCCGCTTGCAGCGACGCTGGTCACAGATGAAATCTACGATGCATTTCTGGGTGAACCGTGGGCAGGCCGCTCGTTCCAGCACGGTCACACATACACCGGAAACCCACTCGCCTGTGCCGCAGCGCTCGCCTCGATGAGACTGCTTGATGAGCACAAGGTTCTGGAGAACGCCCAGCGACTTGAAGCGGTGATACGAGAGGAATTAGCCCCCTTGAATGCCGTCAACCCGATACAGAAGTCGATCGCGCAGGTTCGTCAACGAGGTATAATGGTCGGCATTGAACTGGTTCGCGATCACCAGACGATGGAATCGTTTCCCGGTTCGATGCGGATCGGCCATCAGGTGACGCTGGCCTGCCGGAGGCGCGGAGTGGTCTTGCGAAACATCGGGGATACAATTGTCCTGATGCCTGCCCCGGCCATGCCTGAATCGCTGGTGCGGAACCTCTGTCGAACTGTGGTGGAATCACTGTATGAGGTTCTCGTGAATCCGCGATCGATGGATGTTTAAGCTGGCGAGAGCAGGTAGCGAAACTGAGATTCCCAGCTCCTGAAATGGTTGCCACGGTCTTGGGGTCTTCGACAAGGCCGTGTCTTGAATCAATCTTAGAAACGCGTGTCTCTCATGGAGACTGCGAGCAGGTTGGTTGTGAAAGGGGCTGGAAACCTGATTTCGCACGACCTTGTCGAAGACCCCAAGATCGTGGCACCCCGCGACTGCTTCACGTTCCGGATTGAAAATTGAAAACCGGCATTGCGCATGACAAACGGGGCGTCCCCGTCGGCTTGCCATCAAATCTTGACATTCCCCGCTAGTGGGCCGGCGCTCGAAGCGAG
>CAZSTW010000277.1:0-2616 GCA_964609845.1 uncultured Planctomycetaceae bacterium
TGCGGGAGACAGCAAATCCAACAAGGGGCGTGAAAAGGAAGAAAGCGTACTTGCCCGCCAGCTGAAGGACGAAGCCTGGTTTGCCAAGCTTCCTCCAGAGCTCCGCAAGTCCATTCGGGCAGGTGCCGGACAGAAACCGCCTCGCGCCTATGAAGATCGTTTGAAAAAGTACTTTGAGAGCGTCGACTGATGCTCGTGTGAGATTTGATTTGAAATGCCATCCGAGATCACAGGGGATTTCGGATGGCGGTTGATTCTGCGATGACCTGACACCTTTCAGCCGATTGGCTGACCTTCAACACTCCAGACTATTTCGAGACACCCGACCATGACGACCGAAAATCTTTCTCCCGACGAAGTCGCCGCCGTACAGAAGTGCGAACAGGCCTACAACAAGCTGCGTGATGAACTGGCCAAGGTCATCGTCGGTCAGAATGAAGTGATCGAACAGGTCCTGATCGCCATTTTCGCCCGTGGTCACGCCCTGCTGGAAGGGGTTCCCGGCCTCGCAAAGACATTGCTGGTCAGTTCGCTTGCTCAGGCACTGCACCTCAGTTTCAAGCGAATCCAGTTTACCCCCGACTTGATGCCCAGCGACGTCACCGGTACAGACGTGATCCAGGAAAACGTCGAAACTCACAATCGTGAATACAAGTTTCTGCCTGGTCCATTGTTCGCCAACATGATCCTGGCGGACGAAATCAACCGAACCCCACCCAAGACCCAGGCTGCCATGCTGGAAGCCATGCAGGAGCGTCAGGTTTCGGCAGGTGGCAAAATCCATAAGCTTCCCGACCCGTTCTTCGTCCTTGCGACCCAGAACCCGCTCGAGCAGGAAGGAACCTATCCGCTTCCCGAAGCCCAGCTCGACCGATTCTTGCTGCACATTCGCGTCGATTATCCGACCGCTGCCGACGAATGGGAAATCGCACGTCGAGTCACCAGCGGTCAGATGGGAAATATCTCGACCACGATGCATGGCGATGACATCACCACCTATCAGAAACTGGTGCACAAAGTTCCAGTCAGCGATCAGGTACTTGGATACGCCCATGCCCTGGTACGAGCTTCACGCCCGGGTGCTGCAGAAGCTCCTGATTTCGTGAATAAGTGGGTCAACTGGGGAGCTGGTCCCCGCGGCGTGCTGACACTGGTGACCTGTGCGAAAGCCCGAGCCATCCTGTACGGTCGCTACCACGCCACCGTGGGTGACGTTCAAGCCGTCGCTAAGGGGGCTCTTCGCCATCGTATTGCCCCGAACTATGCGGCTCAGGCTGCCGACGTCAACAGCGAGAAACTCATCGGCATGCTGATGGACAAGCTCCCTGCAGACAAAAAGTACGTCCAGCCTGCCTGATGCGTGTGACAACGATTGCAATCGGAGATCTGGCAGATCGACGGTGGGCAGAACGACAGTTCAGGAATTGCTGAGTAGCGGTTGTCTCGAATCAGTCCCAGGCCCACTCAAAGAAAATCAGCAACATGACCACGTCCGTATTGTCACGATATTTGAATCCCGAAGTCCTCAGCCGTGTCGCTGATCGACCTGTGGAACCGCGCGGACTGGTCGTGGGGAACCTGGCAGGGGCTCACAAGTCTCCCTTGTCGGGTTTCGCCGTGGAATTTGCAGGGCATCGCGACTACATCGTCGGCGATGACCCGCGGCATATTGACTGGCGTCTGTACTACAAACGCGACCGACTGTCGATCAAGCAGTACGAGATGGAGACAAACTTCGTCTGCCATCTGCTGATCGATGTCAGTGCCTCCATGCGCTATGGAGACAACCTGCAGCAGAAGATGCTGTATGCCGCTCAAGCCGCGACGACATTGGGTTACTCCATCGTCCGTCAGAACGACAAAGTTTCACTGGCGACGTTCGACGATAAAGTGCGAGGCTACGTTCCTGCGGGAAATTCACTCGCTCAGATTCACCGGATGACTCACCATCTGGATGAGATTGAGCCAGTTGAAAAGACGAAGATGGCTGACTGCCTGACAGAGCTGACGGGGCGCATGGGCCGCCGTGAAATCGTCATGATTTTCAGCGATTTCTTCACGGACCTGGATGCATTGGAAGCTGCACTACAGCGGATGAAGTACAACAGGCACGAAGTCGTGCTGTTCCATGTGCTGCACCATCACGAGCGCACCTTTGAATTCGAAGGAATGGTCAAGTTCCTGGGACTTGAAGAAGTCAGCGAATACCTGACACAGACCGAGGACATCCGCCAGGGCTACCTCGAATGCGTGAAGCGATACGAAACCGCGTTTGATGACATGTGCCGTCGCAATGCAATCGAACGCATTGTGATCGACACCAGTCATAACCTGGGTGATGACCTCGTCGATTACCTCAATCAGCGAACTCGCGTGCGGGTGCGGTAGGCGGCTGTTGGGTCCTTTCCGGGCGCCGACTCATCACGGTAGGCAGAACCGTACGCGGGGCAGACGACCTCGGAGTGAAGCGATCGTGACTATTCGCAGGTCACACGTTTTGAATCGCTTTTCTCATGTCCAGCTTATCCGCTCCAACAAACTCGGCCGTCTCATTCGAGCCGACTTCTACTCCAACGGAGTTATGTCTTATAGCCCAGGGTTGCGAGCAAAGCTCGC
>CAZSTW010000278.1:0-2142 GCA_964609845.1 uncultured Planctomycetaceae bacterium
CGTCCCACGGGCATCAAACGACAGCGTCTAACCCATGTTTCGACGCGACACGGAAATGCGACACGCACTAGGGGGCGGTGGAAATTGATCGTCGTCTGGCTGCCTATGATCGCGGTGAATCAAAAGCGGTTGATTTCGATAAATCGCTGGAACATCTGCGCCAAGCCATTGGTGAGCACCGAACCCGACGGAACTCGCCGTGAACTTTCGGGTCTTGCCAGAGGCGGATGGCGAAGCACTCACGACCGTTCATGAGTACCCTGCCAACACCTTCTACAGCCGTCGCTGCTCATAGAACCGGCTGAGGGCTCGGACGCGGTGGACCTGGAAGCTGGTGGCGGCACCGATCGTCAGTAATGTGATTGACGCCAGGATCGGGTAATGCCAGGGTTCACGCAAACTCGGGGTATAGGTGAGCAGTAAGAAAAAGGCCACTTCTGAGATCCCCGTTGACCACCAGACGAGTTGTTCCTGAAACCACAGCCCTGACGCTACGATCAGCAAGGCATAGACAATCACCAGAGTTCCATTGGTGCTATCGGCGTGCAGAAATAACGCCGTCAGGATCGAGGCGTCCGTCAGCATTGATCCCACACGTGAAATCGTTGCCAGGTTGTCCCGATTCAATAGCTGCTGCCAGACAACCGACAGAACCGTCCAGAGCCCCAGCAACGAGATCACTCGCAGATGATATGCAAGGTCGGTCCCGTTGGTCAGATAGTACAAGTTGATGATCAGAAAACAGGCGGCCAGCACAGCGACACGGCAGGCCAGGCCCGGCTGTCGACGTACCCAGCGCTGAGTCGCCTGTAACAATCCTCCGGCCTGAGCTTCCACGGGTTCCTGTCTGAGGAATCGCGCGAGATCGTCAGCCAGTTCCGCTGCGGTGGCGTATCTCCGTTTCGGGTCCTTCTCCAGACATTTGAAACAGATCAGCTCCAGTTCGCGAGGAATCGTGGCAACGAGGTTTCGCAGGAGAGTCGGTTCCCCTTCCAGAACCTGCACGAGCGTGTCGAGCGGATTCTCTTCACGAAACGGAGGGCGACCGGAAAGCATTTCATACAGCATGGCCCCCAGGCTGTAGATGTCGCTGCGAGCTGTCACCAGTGAATTACGGCCTGAGGCCTGTTCGGGTGACATGTAGCTGGGTGTCCCCAGGATGGCGCCTGTGCGAGTTCCTCCCCCATCGGTATCAAAGACCTTGGCCAGGCCAAAGTCAGTCACCATTGGTTCGCCTTCCGTATCAATCAGAATGTTCGACGGCTTTAGATCGCGGTGGATCAGTCCTTGAGAATGCAGGTGATCGACCGCTTTTGCGATGGAAATCATCCAGCGGGCAGCACGTTCGGGGGGCAGCGGGCGATGCGCGATGATTTCTGCCAGGTTCTGACCTTCGACGAAGTCCATGGCAAAAAAGTGTCGTCCCTGTTCCTGCCCGACATCGAAGATCCCAACGATATTGCGGTGTCGCAATCTTGCTGCGGCGCGTGCTTCGGCTTGAAAACGGGCAATCTCATCGGACGAAGCCCAGTCACTTGCCAGGATCATTTTCAGGGCAACGACTCGATTCAGATCGCGCTGGCGAGCCTTATAGACGACCCCCATTCCGCCGCGACCGATTTCTCCGAGCAGGTCGTACTTGCCGAATTCGCCAACGCCTGTCGGTGCAGGTCGAGACGTCGATGAAAGTCCGTGCAGGAGCGTGGGCGCTAACTCGGGTTCGACCGGTCTCGGTCCAATCGCAACATTTAACGGAGCAAACATGTTCAGCGAATGCAGACATCCGATCCAGTGATTGAGTTCTGGATGGTCCTGAAGCAGGCGGTCGCGTCGCGCAGCATCATCACTTTGAATTGCGAGCAGCAATTCATCGAGAAGTTCGGGGTCGACGTCATTCGCGGATGGGTCACTCATTCTGCCGGACTCTTTCAGTGATGCGATGATAGCCGAACTCTCGCATAACTGGCAGGGAATGGTATGCTGGCGTCAGGCAAATCGGTTTTTCAAAGTAGGGTGGGACCAGCGGCGCTTCGCCGCGCCGGCCCACCATCGGGAAACGTTGAGAATTGATGGCGGGCCGGCGCTCGAAGCGAGCTGGTCCCACCCTACAGGATAATAAGAGGAGACCTTCGGTCGTCGGTT
>CAZSTW010000279.1:0-1617 GCA_964609845.1 uncultured Planctomycetaceae bacterium
GATGACCTATCCGCGCCGGCGACAACTCCCGTCACGCCCCCGCATAGTACGAAGCCGGTCGTTGATGGTGGACTCGCCAAGTATCAAGACCCGTTGACTCCGCTTGGAAAACGGATACTGAAGGTGCTTTGGAATCACCAGTATGCGGTTCCGTTTCAGACTCTGCGGGAACAAGCATGGGAAGGCAACGACGTATCCGAAAGCGCAATCGAACGCCGACTGCAAGACATCGACAAACGGTGGGCCGAAGCGGAGTTGCATGACATCGACCTCGAAATCTCACCCGCTACAACATCGGTCAAGCTCGTGAAGCCGCTTCCCAAAACGGGCGACAAAAAAGGCGACAACTGACGCGACCGGCTGTCACCCGTTTTGGCGGCATCATCTGCGATTCTCTCCTGTGTCCGACTGACCCTCGTACTCTGGAGACCATAGCATGACCGTCCCGACTGTCCCACCTGATCCTCTCGACATCATTCCCGATCCGATCGAAGTCCGTCGCCGACTCGGTGAAACATACCGCATGGCTCGCATTCTGCGGGGACTGCTGCGGCTCGCTGAGCGACGCCGTGACTATGACCGGTTGTCCGTCGCTTCAGAGCCCTCGGAAGAAAGGGGGGCCGATGGCTGATACTTCTCGCCCGATCATCGCGCCGGCCTCGTTGCAGGCCAATGACCACGAAGTGGCTGGCATGGCTATCAGTGCTGCGGGATTGGCCAAGCTACTTGCGGTCTCCCAGCGGCACGTCAACGCACTCAACGCATCAGGACGACTTCCGAGACCGATTCGCCTAGTGCGGTCAGTGCGATGGCTCGTTACCGAACTGGAAGCGTGGCTTGAAGCCGGAGCTCCCTCTCGCGAGGAATGGGAAAAACTCCGCCAGTCATCGAGCAGCGTTCCTTCATCGCCAAGATAGCACATCGAGTATTCGATTCCGGCTGGCCAAGCCGGTGCAAAAGGTAGGACGAAATGACGAAAGAAGTCCGTAGTCCCGTAACGGAATTGGACCCGTCCAAGTTTCGCACGATGCCACTGGTGATCGCGATGCAAGGGAATTCCATCAAACTCTTAGTCGAAGCAATGCACGAAGTTGGGCCTGCTGCACAGACATTGGGCGGTATCCTGAGGCTGACACTACGATGCACTTTTGCGTCTCAGAGCAAAATCTCGATTGCAAGTGGACTGCCGTTGAAGACCGTGCGGAAGCATTTATTGACGTTGCAGGAACATTCCTTTATTCACAATAATGGCCGAGAGCCAACGCAATCCGGGCGAGCACGAAGAACCTGCACAATTCGGCCGACGGGCAGAACACTGGAAGTTGTCAAGAACTATTGCCCGCTACCGTGGTGGACCGCTGCAACGTCAGTTGGCAATCAATGGTGCTCTCGTGCTCTGCGGGCTGTGGTCGTTCGCCGATGGCTGGAACTGCGAGCGGGCATCATTACAACGTACCGTGGCGAACCTTTCCACGAACACGAGCTACCAGATCGCCTGAACAGCATTGGTGGGGAAGATCGATTTGGATTCAGCCTCCCGAAGTTTCAGAAAATGACTGGCCTGGACGGCGGAATTGGAAAGATGACACTGAAGGTGAGGCGCAGGCTGCCGTCTAC